>JAKLIY010000066.1 GCA_022709365.1 Pseudomonadota bacterium | reverse complement strand
GATGAAGACAACCCTCTACCAAGTTAAAAACAACCTCTGGAGTGAGTATTTACGTCATGAGTTACGTAATCCGCGTATTCCAGTGTATCAACCCGCTTGATCGAGAAGATTGAGCGAAAGTCCTGTCTACTAAAGATTTATTGTCTGTACCTGATTGCCTTGTAAAAGTTCCTAATTCAGTAGCGGTTTATGCAACGCATGAAAAAATAGTTGATGTTTTGCCATACTTAGAAGAGCCAAATAGATGTTTCATTTCATATGCCATACAAAATACAATGCAACTACCCTTAATGAAAAAAGCTCATTCTGTTGGTTTTATATCATATTTGTCAGATTTTACTCTTGAAAATATCCCTAATCCCACTTATATTATTGATGAAAATAATTTTTATTCTGATCGAGAACTACGAGAGAGAGAAGCTAAAAAATTAACCCTACTGGAGTTAAAAGAAAGAATAGTCAATACAGAAATAGTTTCTGAGTACATAAGTGTGACTGCTTTAAGATTTAGTAGAAATCCTTATATTGTTGATTACGCCAAAAGGATTGCAAATGGTATATGTCAAGATTGCAAACAACCGGCACCTTTTATTAATAAATTAACAAATGAGCCTTTTCTTGAAACTCATCATATAGTTCCGTTGGCGCAAGGTGGAATGGACACAATAGAGAACACTATTGCTATTTGCCCGAACTGCCACAGGAAAAGACACTATGGATGAAGTAGTCCTTAGTGTGGGTAGAGTGAAGAGAGGCTCGCTTAACCGGGTACTGCACCGAAGAACGCGCCATTGACCATTATTGGTGATTAACTGCATCATTGTCCCCCGGCGGCAAACTATCTGGCAAATCAAATGCAAAGGATTTAAACCATGCTGATCTTTGACCAATCCCGCCCCGGTCGCCGTGGCGTTATTCCCGCCGCCGCACCCGACCACGCCCTGTCCGACCTTCCCGCTAACCTGCGTCGCGCCAAACCCGCGCCGTTGCCGGAAGTGTCGGAATTGCAAACGGTTCGCCATTACACCCGGCTGTCGCAGAAGAACTTCTCCATCGACACGCATTTTTACCCGCTCGGCTCCTGCACGATGAAGTACAACCCCCGGGCCTGCCATCGGCTGGCCTCGTTGCCCGGTTTTCTGAATCGTCATCCGCTGGCTCCAGAAAAGATCAGTCAAGGCTTCCTGGCCTGCCTGTACGAATTGCAGGACATGCTGCGGGAAGTCACTGGGATGCAAGCCGTCTCGCTGACGCCGATGGCCGGGGCGCAGGGCGAATTTGCCGGAGTGGCGATGATTCGCGCCTATCACGTCGCCCACGGCGATCACGCCCGCCGGGAAATCCTGATTCCCGACGCCGCCCACGGCACCAATCCCGCCACCGCGATCATGTGCGGTTTCACCGTGCGGGAAATTCCCACCGACGATCAGGGCGACGTCGACCTCGCCGCCCTGCGCCAGGCGGTCGGGCCGCACACCGCCGGGCTGATGCTGACCAATCCCTCCACGCTGGGCGTATTCGAGCGGAACATCGCCGAAATCGCCGCGATCGTCCATGAAGCGGGCGGTCTGCTCTACTACGATGGCGCCAACCTCAACGCCATTCTCGGCAAAGCCCGGCCCGGTGACATGGGCTTCGATGTGATGCACATGAACTTGCATAAAACCTTCGCCACCCCGCACGGCGGCGGCGGTCCTGGTTCCGGGCCGGTTGCCGCCAATGCCCGATTAGCGCCTTTTCTACCGACGCCCATCGTCGGCCAGGACGGCGACCGCTACCGCTGGCTGACCGAAACTGACCGTCCGCAAAGCATTGGTCGGCTGTCGGCGTTCATGGGCAACGCCGGGGTCATGCTGCGCGCTTACGTTTACGCCCGAATGCTGGGCCGCGCCGGCATGGGTCGGGTCGCAGAATACTCAACCTTGAACGCCAACTATCTCATGGCAGAACTCGCTCGGGCCGGATTTGAATCCCCCTTCCCGCAACGGCGGGCCAGCCATGAGTTCATCATCACCCTCAAACGCCAGGCTAAAACTCTCGGCGTTACGGCGATGGATTTCGCCAAGCGCCTGCTCGATCTCGGGTTCCACGCGCCCACCACCTACTTTCCAATGCTGGTGCCGGAATGCCTGCTGATTGAGCCGACCGAGACCGAATGCCAGGAAGAACTGGACGCCTTCATCGCGGCTCTACGGCAGATTCAACAGGAAGCAGAATCCAGTCCTGAACAGGTCAAGGGTGCGCCCTATCATCGTCCGGTGCGGCGACTGGACGAAGTTCGGGCGGCCCGCGATATGGATCTGGCCTGGCGTCCGGCGTCCTGAGCCGACGATGGCCTACGCGCAGCACAAGGGCTGGCGACGACTGATCAACGCCACCGGCTATTCCTGGGCTGGTTTAAAAGCCGCCTGGCGCAACGAGGAGGCGTTTCGCCAGGAAGCGCTGCTCTGTGCGGCGCTCGTTCCAGTGGCGTTGTGGCTCGGCGACAGTGCTATAGAACAGGCGTTGCTGATCAGCAGTCTGCTACTGGTAGTCATTGTTGAATTGCTCAATTCCGGTATTGAGGCGGTCGTAGACCGCATTGGCCAGGAGCGCCACGAACTGTCGGGCCGGGCCAAGGACATTGGCTCAGCAGCGGTGTTTGTCGCATTGCTGAACGCCGCAGTCGTCTGGCTGCTGATTCTGCTTTAATTGATTGCGTTCCCCTCGCCCGCCTTATCCGGAGGGCATTGTTCCTGTCCCGATCGCGTTCCAAATGGTTTGCAGACTGATTTTTTAATCGGATTTCGCTTCTTTTTTGCTACTCTTTAAGCAGTGAACCTGAAGATAGCGATACTGGAGGAAACCATCGTGCGAACAGGCATCGTCATCGATTCAGCCTGCGACCTGCCGCAGGATTACATTCAGAAATACAACATTCATATCCTGCCCATCAGTCTGCATCTGGGCTACGATCTCTTCAGGGATGTGCGCGATCCGGAAACCACTCAGGCTTTTTATCGCAAGTATCTGGCGGAAAAGACTCTGGATGCGGAAACAGCACCGTTTTCAGTAGAACAGATCAAGGAGCTGTTTCTCGACGAACTGGTGCTGAAATATGACCGGGTGCTGGTCGTGACGATCGCTCAGACTCGCAGCCCCATCTTCGCCAACGCCACCGAGGCGTCCTACGCCATTCTCAAGCAGTACCGGGAACGCCGCCAGAAAACGGGCATCACCGGTTCCTTTTATGTGACCGTCGTGGATAGCAAGACGTTGTTCACCGGCGAGGGGGTGCTGGTGCATGAAGCGATACGCCTGCTGGAAGAGCAGAATCCATCATTTAGCGTACTGCGCGGGGTGATCGAGCAACTGAGCCAGCAGGTTTATGGCTATCTGGTGCCTGAAGATTTGTTCTACATCCGTCACCGGGCCAGCAAGAAGGGCGAGAAATCCATCGGCCTGATCGGCTATCACTTCGGTACTCTGCTCGATATCAAACCGATCATCGGCTTTCATCGGGGCGAAAGTCAGGTGATGGACAAGGATCGGGGTTTTGACCGGACGCTGATTAAGCTGTTCAACATCGCTCGGCAGGCTATCGACCAGGGACTCGCCACCCAGATCGTCAATACGAGTTATGCCGGTGATCCTGAAGTAATCCGCCGCAAGCGCGCATTTGTCGATTTTGACCGTTACGCCAAGGAACGTGGCATCGAGGTGCTGCTGTCGGTCATGAGCACCGCGGGGGGCATCAATGTCGGGCCGGGTGCATTCGCCTTGTCCTATATCGCCGGCCCGCCGATCACCGTCCCCAACACCGTCGGCAATAGCGCCGATACGCTTCAGCAGGAACCGGAATTAGCGGACTGGGTGATTTGAGAGGCGACATATCGCCAGCGCCGGGCAGCAAGCTTTAAGTGGAGCCGGCAGGCAGAAAATCTACCAGCAGTCCACAGAAGACCGCCATTCCAAAGGCGTTATTGTTCAGAAAAGCCTTGAAGCAACCTTCCGGCTGACGGTTGCGGATCAGGTATTGCTGATACAGCGCCAGCCAGGCGGCAATGAACAATCCCAGATAATAGATCGCACCCCGACCGCTCAGCAGACCGATCAGCGCCAGCAGCGCCAGCAACGCCAGTTGCAGATAGCCGATAATTTGCCGGTCTCGCTTGCCGAACAGGATGGCGGTGGATTTCACGCCCACCTTGAGATCGTCTTCTCGATCCACCATCGCATACTGCGTATCGTAGATCACCGACCACAGGATATTGGCGAGGAAGAGCAGCCAGGCCATGAGTGGCAGTTCGTTACTCACCGCCGCGTAGGCCATGGGAATCCCCCAGCCGAAGGCCGCGCCCAAATACACCTGCGGCAGCGAATGCAGCCGTTTCATGAGCGGATAGCTGGCCGCCAGCGCCAGGCCAATGAACGATAACTGGATGGTGAGCGCGTTCTGGGTCAGGACTAACAGGAAAGCCAGCAGCGCCAGCAGCGTCGCTACGCTGAGCGCCTCATACAGCGTCACCCGCCGGGCCGCCAGTGGCCGGTCGCGGGTGCGAGCGACATTCGGGTCGAAATCCCGGTCGGCGATGTCGTTCATCACGCAACCGGCCGAGCGCATCAAGACCACGCCGAGTACGAAAATCAGCGTCACGCCCTGCGGCGGTTGTCCCTGACCCGCCAGCCACAGCGCCCACAGGGTCGGCCACAGCAACAGGTAGATGCCGATGGGGCGGTGCAGGCGCATCAACAAGGCGTATTCACGCAGGCGGTCATCAAAACGGTCGATGTTCATGGTGAAAGCAAATCCGGTCAGCAAAAGGCGGAGAGGCGGGTAAATCGGGCAGGAAAATCTCGCAGACCAGTAACGGCTGGTGATCCATACGGAAGAGGGAACGTCGCCCCCAGAGCGCTTTCGGGGATTCGATGATACCCGCGAGGGCGCGCTGATGCAGGCGCTGGCCGGCCACAATCCGGGCGACTTCCACCGGGCCGCGCTGAACACCCGGATCGGTAAACAGCACTTCACCCAGTGGGCGGCCGCCCAACCGGGTCAGCCGGCGGCCACGACCGTACAGGGTAGCTGGGGGAATCAACGTCCGGGCGAACACCCAGGCCCGGTCGCCGCAGAGTAACTGTACTTCGCGAGTCCAAGCCCAGGCGTCCAGCCGCAGACGCAAAGCGTGTGCTTCGTCGCGGCTCGGTCGACTCCAGCCCTGCCAAAGTACACGTACCCGAAACTGGTTTGGGCAACATTGGCGCAACCGGCGGGTCAGAGAACCGGGGTCAAACAGCCACCGGGCCAGTTCGACCGATAGACCATGCGCCGGGCGTTGACCTTGCCAACGCGGCGGGGTATTGAACAGGAGAGAGTCCAAGTTGCTCAAGGGAGTTTATTCTGGAAAGTCGCCAGGTCGGCGAAAGCAGTTATTATGACATGGTTGGCGGGTTAGGCGGGAAGGATGGGAATGCAGCGCGATGCTGGTTCAGGGGGCGAGCCGACCGCCGATGATACATCTGAAATATCATGCAGCATGACCAACAGGCGTATTCGATGACTGGGGTGTTATAATTTGCAAGTTTTTCACCCTTTCCCGCCAACGGGCGAGGAGGGCGAGGAGGGCGAGGAGGGCGAGGTTGCGCACTGGTCGTCCGTTCCATACCCCAGAATAATGAGTTCACGATGCATGACGCACAAAACACGCTAGTTTTTTCACTATTTCTGATCTTCACCGGCGCCGCGATGTTCGCCACACTGGCGTTGTACGCCCGCCAGGCCTTGCCCATCGCCTATATCGTGCTCGGCATCTTCATCGGCCCCTATGGTTTCAAACTGATCGACAATGCGGCAGCCATCGAGCAGATGGCGCAGATCGGCATTATGTTCCTATTATTCCTGCTGGGGCTGGACCTGTCGCCGCAGCGGTTGCTGCAAATGCTCCGCAAGGCCACGCTGATCACCCTCGGCACCTCGCTGGTTTTCGCGGTGTTAAGCATCGGGGTCGCCCAGATGTTCGGCTATACTTGGGGTGAATGCCTGCTGATCGGCGCGGCGATGACTTTTTCCAGCACCATTATCGGCCTCAAGCTGCTGCCAACCCGCACCTTGCATCATCAGCATACCGGCGAAATTATCATTAGTATCCTGCTTTTGCAGGATTTATTGGCGATTGCCATTTTGCTGTTGGTGGAAGGTCTGGGCGGGCGCGGCTCTTCATTACAAGGGCTGGGGTTGTTGATCGTCACCTTGCCGATGTTGCTGGGCTTCGCCTGGTTGACCTCGCGCTATGTCCTGATCCCGCTGATCCGCAAGTTCGATAAAATCCGCGAGTACATTTTTCTGATCGCCATCGGCTGGTGTCTGGGTATTTCGCAGGTTGCCGCCCTGTTGGGATTGTCCTACGCGATTGGCGCGTTCATCGGCGGGGTGGCGCTGGCCACCAGTCCAATCTCGCTCTACATCGCCGATAGTCTCAGGCCACTGCGCGATTTCTTCCTGGTGCTGTTTTTTTTCTCTTTGGGCGCTGGCTTCGATTTAGGGATGCTGGGCGCAGTGTTCCTGCCCACCCTGCTGCTGGGTGCGTTGCTGATGGGCGTCAAACCCTGGGTATTTCGCGGCTTCCTGCAATGGGCTGGCGAGCGGCCGCGCATCGCTATGGAGGTGGGGGTACGACTGGGGCAGGTCAGCGAGTTCTCTCTGCTGATTGCCGTGCTGGCGCAGCAAAACGACTTGATCAGCCGGGAGGCGTCCTATCTGGTGCAGGCGACGACGATCCTGACCTTCATCGCCTCGACCTACTATCTGGTGATGACCTATCCGACCCCGGTGGCAATTTCCGACAGCCTGCGGCGGGATTGACCATTCGATGCCCCTGATCCTCGATTCCTGTCCCGCAAGGGGCGAGTACATTGCACAAAAAATTGGCGTTTATCGTGATATTTCCTATAATCGCCGCCATTTTTCGGCCAATCCCAAAGGGGGGCTTTGGCGCGACCGGACCATCCTTGGCGATTTCTCCGGCTAACGTCCCAGCAAGAGTGACGCGCGCAACCGGATCGCGAAGGGCCTTCAAATCAAGGTCACCTCGCGGTTTATCCCGGTCTTCCCCGGTTTTTATGAGTCCTGTAGGAGTAGATGTTGATGTCCTCGCTTAGCGAACTGGCTGCCCGTTCCCCGGTGGACGCCGTGACCGCCCCCCCCGTGCGTCGGGAACTGGCCAACGCCATCCGCGCCCTGAGCATGGACGCCGTACAGCGGGCCGAATCCGGCCACCCCGGCGCCCCGATGGGTATGGCCGACTTTGGTGAGGTGTTGTGGAACGACTTTTTGCGCCACAATCCCGCCAATCCCAAATGGCTGAATCGTGACCGGCTGATTTTATCGAATGGCCACGGTTCCATGTTGCTGTATTCCCTGTTGCATCTGAGCGGCTATGACCTGACCATTGAAGACCTGCGCAACTTCCGGCAACTGGGTTCGCGGACGCCCGGCCATCCCGAATACGGGCGCACCGATGGCGTGGAAACCACCACCGGACCGCTCGGGCAGGGCATCGCCAACGGCGTCGGCATGGCGCTGGCGGAACGGGCGCTCGCGACCCGCTTCAACCGCGCCGGTTTTCCCATTGTCGATCACTACACCTATGTGATTCTCGGTGACGGCTGCCTGATGGAAGGCGTCTCCTACGAAGCCTGTTCGCTGGCCGGCAACTGGGGATTGGGCAAGCTGATCTGCCTGTACGATGACAACGGCATTTCCATCGACGGGCCGGTGCGTGGCTGGTTCAGCGATGACATAGTTAAACGCTTTGAAGGTTTCGGCTGGCAGGTCATTCCCAACGTGGACGGCCACGATACCGTGGCGGTACATCAGGCCATCGCCCGGGCCAGAGCCTCCCGCGACAAACCGACGTTGATCTGTTGCAAAACCACCATCGCCTGGGGTTCGCCGGGCAAGGGTGGCAGCGAAAAGTCACATGGCGCGCCGCTGGGCGCAGCGGAGGTCGCCGCGACCCGCGAGTATATCGGCTGGCGTCATGCGCCGTTTGTCATTCCCCCCGAAACCTATCGCGCCTTCGATGCCCGCACCAAGGGCGCGGACTGGGAAGGCGAATGGAACGCAATGTTCGCCCGTTATCGGGCCGAATACCCGGAAGCGGCGGCGGAACTGGATCGACGGCTGGCCTGCGGCTTTCCCCCCAACTGGGATGAGCTGGCCTGGAGCTTCATTCACGCCACCCAGGAGCGGCATGAAGATATCGCTACGCGGGTGGCGTCCCAGCGGGCGCTCGAAGCCTATGGGCCGCATTTCCCCAGTCTGGTCGGTGGTTCCGCGGACTTGACGGAATCGACTGGCATCCCTTGGGTGGGTTGCCGTCCGGTCGATTTTGAGCATCCCGATGGCAATCTGATTTATTACGGCGCCCGCGAATTTGCCATGAACGCCATCATGAACGGGCTGGCGCTGCACGGCGGCTATGTGCCGTTCGGCGGCACCTTCCTGATGTTTGCCGACTACGGGCGCAGCGCCATTCGGATGTCGGCGCTGATGAAAATTCGCTGCATGTTTGTTCTGACCCACGACTCCATCGGCGTCGGCGGCGACGGACCCACCCACCAGCCGATTGAACATGTCTCCGGCCTGCGGATTATTCCCGACCTGTCCGTGTGGCGGACCTGCGATACGACGGAAACGGCAGTGGCTTGGAAGATGGCGCTGGAGCGGGTCAACGGCCCGACCGCGCTGATTTTCACCCGCCAGAAGTTGCCGCATCAGGATCGCACCCCCGAACAGGTGCGGGCCATCGCCCGAGGCGGCTATGTGCTGCTCGACTGCGGGGATGAACCGGAAGCGATCCTGATTGCCACCGGTTCCGAAGTGCAGTTGGCGGTTGAGGCGGCGAAGACGTTGAACGGTCAGGGCCGACGGATTCGTGTGGTTTCCATGCCTTCGGTCAACGTATTCGATGCACAGGACGCCCCCTGGCGTGAGTCAGTGCTGCCGGCGAAAGTCACCCGACGTGTCGTGGTCGAAGCGGGCGTGACCGCGCCCTGGTACAAATACGCCGGTTCACACGGCACCGTCATCGGCATCGACTGTTTTGGCGAGTCCGGCTCGCCGGAAGTGATTTTCCAGCACTTCGGCTTCACTGTTGAACGAGTGATTGCCGCCGTGGAGGCGCTGTTTTAAACCCTGCTGCTTTTTGGGGAATAAGGGCTACACTTGATGATGTTGGGTGGGTGATGACGCTCGCCCGTCTTTTGAAAAACCACTCTGAACGGAGGAACGCATGGCTATTAAGGTTGGCATCAATGGGTTTGGCCGCATTGGCCGCATGGTGTTTCGCGCTGCTATCAAGAACTTTTCTGACATCGAGATCGTCGGCATCAACGACCTGCTCGAACCGGACTATCTGGCTTACATGCTCATGTACGATTCTGTGCATGGCCGCTTCCAGGGCGAAGTTTCCGTTGACGGCAATACGCTGGTCGTCAATGGCAAGAAAATCCGCCTGACCGCCGTCAAGGATCCTGCCGAACTGAAGTGGAACGAAGTCGGCGCCGATATCGTCGTCGAGTCCACCGGCTTGTTCCTGACCAAGGAAACCTGTCAGAAGCATATCGCTGCTGGCGCGAAGAAAGTCATCCAGAGCGCGCCCAGCAAGGATGACACCCCGATGTTTGTCTATGGCGTGAACGACAAGACCTACGCCGGTCAGACCATCATCTCCAATGCCTCCTGCACCACCAACTGCCTGGCGCCGGTCGCCAAGGTGCTGAACGATACGTGGGGCATCAAGCGGGGTTTGATGACCACCGTACACGCCGCCACCGCGACGCAGAAGACCGTTGACGGTCCGTCCAACAAGGATTGGCGCGGCGGTCGCGGTATCCTGGAAAATATCATTCCGTCCTCCACCGGCGCCGCCAAGGCCGTGGGTGTGGTCATTCCTGAGCTGAACAAGAAGCTCACTGGCATGGCCTTCCGCGTCCCCACCTCTGACGTATCGGTCGTTGATCTGACCGTTGAACTGAACAAGCCGGCGACTTACAAGGAAATCTGTGCCGCCATGAAGGCCGCCTCGCAAGGCGCGATGAAGGGCGTGCTGGGCTATACCGAAGACAAAGTGGTCGCCACCGACTTCCGGGGCGAAACCTGCACCTCTACGTTTGACGCCGACGCCGGCATCGCCCTGGACGACACCTTCGTCAAGGTCGTGGCCTGGTACGACAACGAGTGGGGCTATTCCTGCAAGGTTCTGGAAATGGTTCGCGTTATCGCCAAGTAAGCAGTCGCCACACGATGGCGGTTCCTTGCTGAGTTGAAATGATTTGCCCCCGCTGTCTCGCGCCGAGATAGACGGGGGTTTTATTTGGAGAGATGAAAATTATGAATTTCAAGCGCATGACCGATCTGGATCTGGCTGGCAAGCGGGTGTTTATCCGCGCCGACCTCAATGTTCCCGTCAAGGATGGCAAAGTGACTTCCGACGCCCGCATTACCGCGTCGATGCCGACCGTCGAATTCGCGCTGAAGGCTGGGGCCAAGGTGATGGTCACGTCTCATCTGGGGCGTCCCACCGAGGGCCAATTCTCCGAGGAAGACTCGCTCCAGCCGGTGGCCGACGTGATGGCCGCCAAGCTCGGCCAACCGGTGCGCGTGATTCGCGATTGGGTGAACGGCGGTTTTGAAGTGGCCAATGGCGAGGTGGTGCTGCTGGAAAACTGCCGCGTCAACAAGGGCGAAAAGAAGAATGTTGAAGAGACGGCGAAGAAATACGCCGCCCTGTGCGATATTTTCGTCATGGATGCCTTCGGCACTGCGCACCGCGCCGAAGCGTCCACGCACGGCGTCGCCAAGTTCGCCCCGGTGGCCTGCGCCGGCATTTTGTTGACCGAGGAACTTGAGGCGCTGACCAAGGCGCTGGCCCATCCCGCCCGGCCGATGGTCGCTATCGTTGGTGGCTCCAAGGTCTCGACCAAGCTGACCGTGCTGGAAAGCCTGTCTGAAAAGGTCGATCAGATGGTGGTCGGCGGCGGCATCGCCAACACCTTCCTCAAGGCCGTGGGGAAGAATGTCGGCAAGTCGTTGTGCGAAGATGATCTGGTGCCCACCGCCCAGACGCTGATGGCGAAGATGACCGCGCGCGGCGCGACCATTCCGATTGCGGTCGATGTGGTTTGCGGCAAAAAGTTTGACGCGGCGGAGCCGGCGGTGTTGAAGGACGCTGGCGCGGTCAGCGACGACGACATGATTTTCGACATCGGCCCGAAGAGCGCCCAGGAACTGGCCGACATCATCATGAAGGCCGGCACCGTGGTGTGGAACGGGCCGGTCGGCGTGTTTGAATTCGACCAGTTCGGCGCAGGCACCAAGACCGTCGCCATGGCGATTGCGAACACTAAGGCTTTCACCCTGGCCGGCGGCGGCGACACCATCGCGGCCATTCAAAAGTACGACATTTACGACAAGGTGTCCTACATTTCCACCGCCGGCGGCGCGTTCCTGGAATTCCTGGAAGGCAAGGTGCTACCTGCGGTTGAAATTCTGGAGACGCGGGCGAACGGTTAATCGCGGATTGCGCTGATGGATCCAGCGGCGGCCTTCGGGCCGCCGTTTTTATTGGGGATGGAATGGTCAAAGTGGATATCGGGGTGGGGCGTTGAGCGCCACGTCACCCGCCGGAATCGGGATTTCACGAGCAGCGGGTGACGCCTGACGCCTAACCTCCGAGGATTTGGCCAAGGACAATTTCCCTGCCGAGTCTGAGGGACGGAAACAGCGAACACCGAACCCGCTGTGCCCCGGAACCGGCGAACCCAACAATTTGCATTTTGTCACTACATTATGTAAATACACTCGATGCGCTACACTTGGAATGCCGCGAAGAACCGAGCCAACGTCAAAAGGCACAAGATCGCCTTTGAGGACGCCCAGAGGATTTTCGCAGGGCCGACTGTCGAACGGGTGGACGACCGTTTCGACTACGGCGAAGTCCGGGTCTACGCTATCGGTCTCGTCGGTGGCTTGGAAATCACGGTGATCTACACCGACCGGGACGGCGACGAGCGACACCTTATCTCCGCGTGGAGGTCCGAACCCCATGAAAGACGCCACTACTGGCAGAACCTCGAAGCGGCGCAAGACCGGCACTGACTGGGAGGCCCTGCGTCGCCTGAGCGACGCCGACCTCCGCGCGGGCATCGAGAGCGACCCCGACGCCCGTGCGACCGACGACTCTTTCTGGAAAGAGGCCCAGGTGGTTTTTCCGAAACCCAAGCAACTCGTCACCCTGCGGCTGGATGCCGATCTGTTGGCGTGGCTCAGGCAAGAGAACGGCTACCAGACCCGGATCAACGCCATCCTGCGCGCGTACATGGACGCCAAAAAACCCGAAGGCGTGGATCGTGCGAAAGTCTGAAGGCGTCGCCCGCGGTTTCGGCAGCCCTACGGTGCTTTCCCTCTTTCATGAATAAGGAGAATTCTCCTTTTCATGAAAACGATTGGGGTCGCCAATCAGTTAAATGACCCCCGGCAAAGCCGGGGGCTTATTAGGTGAACCCCTCAAAGGGGTTGTGGAGGCTCAGGGCCGCTCAAAGCGGCATACGCAACCTCAACTGTTCATGGCGCGCCTCTTCGGCCTCCTGGTTCCGAATGTACTCAATGACGGTCGCTTCATCCAATCCCACCGTCGATACAAAGTAGCCTCTGGCCCAAAAGTTCTCGCCCGTGAAATTCCTCTCCTTAGAAGCTGTCTAAAAACTAAGACATTGAATTTAAATAACTTTTTTTGTAAAATATGGGTAAAAGTAGGGTATGAATTGAAAAATCATTTTAAGCGTAAAAATCTAATGCGAGGTGATCGATGCCA
>JAKLIY010000065.1 GCA_022709365.1 Pseudomonadota bacterium | reverse complement strand
GCAAGATTCGTGCACGTATAATTGACTGGCGTGCTAATCAAATATTGAACGTATTGCTGTTTGGTTATCATGTCGAGATTATACCAAAACAATCAACAACCTGGAACTCCAAGCGAAAGTCCTGTTTAGATCCGAAGGCACAGAGTAATTTTGCGGCACGATATCAGTAGTAGCAAAATCAACGCGCGGATCAGATACCAATGTAGCCATCACAGTCTTAAGTGCGGGGATCGTCGTTGTAGGAACTTCTACAAGGTATGCGTTGATAGGGGGAACTTTTTTTATTACACGACCGCCGACAGAGTTCGTGAGTTCTTGCATGTCAGCAAGTGTCCCATTGTCGGTCATAACTAGAATAAATTGATTGACTGGGTATAAAGCGCCGCCATCAGGATCTTCGACAAGAATACCACCTAGCTCGTCGACGAGGCGTAGCTCAACAACCAACTGCGTCGCGAGCGTTTTCTGTCCTTGCTTCAGATAAATTGTCCCGTCCAGCATACCTACCTGCATACCTATGTCGGCGGGGGCGCTCACGGTTACCGTGACCGTATAACTCGCGCCTTGCATCAAACTCGGAAAACTCGCCGGCGACACGCTCACATACGGCGCCAACTCCGGTAAAACTCCGACGCTCACATTCGTCGCATTCGCTGTCGGCACGAAGCTCGCTATGGTTGTCGTACTCTCTCCCGCAGCGAGCGAAGCGTAGAGCGACGACGGCGTCCACTGGACGGTGGGATTAGCATCCGACTTTATTTCCCACCGCAACGCATCCACTGCAAACGAATATTGCCGGTCCTGACGGATGGCAAAGGTATCGGAGCTTGTGACCCTGGCGCCCGCCGCGACATCCCCGAAGCTGAGTTGCCCATCCAGTACGGTCACGCCGGGGGCGGTGATGCTGAGGGTCGCTGAAACCTCCAGCGCGTCCGTCCCGGTGTTGGTGACATCCGCCTTGTAGGTGTACTCGAATACCGTGCGCGTAATCCGCTTCGTCGAGACCAGCTCATAGTTACCGATGGTCAATTCAGGAGCCGCCCGTACCGATGCGGAATTCGTCAACATCAGCAAAAACGCCGATGATAAAAGCAAAATCCATGAGAATTGGTACGTGCGTTTCATGATTCGCTCCCTTGGTTTTCGGATTGTTCCCAACACGGTATTGCGGACAGAAAAAATCGAATCAGTGTTTAGCGTCTATTCAGCGAGGTCGTCTTCTCAACCAGGTCGTGCTCGCAACAACCGCGCCCCAGAATAGCAAGGCCAGCGTACCTGGCTCTGGAACGGTCGTGCCGGCCGCACGGGTACTACCGGTTGCAAGAGTAACATCAAAGGTATCCGGGTCGTAGATCTCGAACGGCTGCGCGCCGGGCATCCCTGTGCCGAGCCAGTCAAATTGCACCGCAAAACCGGATACGGAGGCACCCACCGCGATTCCACCCGCAAGCGCAAAAACATCATAGGCCGCCGGGACACCCAGCCCGCTACCGAGAATCAGCTCATCCCACTCAGAAGCGGGCGGATCGGGGGTGATGATGGAGAGAGAGGGTTCGTCGTAAAGCGCCGGGTCGAACAGGATCGCGAACCACTCGAGTGCCACGCCCGTGCCGAGCGATTCGTCATTGGTGACCGTATAGTCATATTGGTAACTACTATTTCCACCTAAGGACTTGAGGTCGTAATCAATAATAATGGCGGTAGCAGGATTCGCTAACAGGAGCAACCAAAGAGAGAGTAAAAGGTGACGTGCTTTCATCTTGGGAATCGCCTTATCCATGATTTTACTATTGATAATTTTGAAAAAAAGCAAAAAATGCCATATTGCTTAAGTTATTATAAATTAACAAATAATAAGCCGCTGGCGACGAGCAAATATCGAAAAGTGTAAAATTTTCCGACAAGCACTTTTTTCACAAAATAAAGACCTAAGCCCGCCCAAAGAGACAAATACCGAGTCTTGGTCAATATCCTTGTTATTCCGGTGGGAACAAAACACACGTCATTTTCTTCCGATTTGCCTTTTCTAAATGACGTTTATCTCCAATAACAGACAAAAAACACTGTTCAAATCTGAAAGACCGACTATTTTACTCCCGTAAAATTTTCCGACAGCTTTCTGCCGCGTCCGGAGGTTCGCGCCGACCGCAAACCGGCGATCCAGGACGGCGGAAGACCAGCCGGGCGACGATGCAGAGGGAAGATTTCCAGATAAAAGTATTTAAAAACAAATTGATAAGAAAGAAATTCGCCAAAATGTCCCGAACCGCAACCCCCGTTCCCACCGAGATCCGGAAGTGTAAAAAAAGCCGACAAAACGGTTCAGATCAGGCCGGGGGAACCCGCGCTGCACGCGGACGCCCGTGTTCCTGGATGAACGCCCAACAGACGGCTGTCGCGATACAGGCGACGGTACAAGGAGAAAGATGGATTGCCGCAGCGCCCGCTCGTCGCCCGACCAGCCCTCACACACCTTAACCCAGGTTTCCGGGCACCCTCCCGGTCGTCCCCGAAGAATTCGCCGTCGAGGAAAACCGGGTGCGCAGGGTTTCCACCCGCTCGCGGTTGACGCCGAAATCGGAATACCCGGTTCGCGAGGCGGAACGAACCTGGATAGTCCCCGGTGGGCTGAAATAAAATTCCATGTCGTCCACGAAGCCGAAGACCGCCGACCGGAATTCGACGTGAAGATACTGATTCCTCCCGGTTTTGTGGGCATCCTGGCTGCCGGAGGGTTGATGCCCGTGACGACGACCCGCAGCGCCCGGCGGCGCGCTCACCCGTTGCCAACCCGCCGCCACAAGGTGGCGTGGGTCACGATGTACTGATATTTCCGGGCATGTTCGCGGATCACCAGCGGCACGTCGGCTTCGCGCAACAGCTCGAAATCCTCCATCCGCAGAAGCTCCGCCAACGCCGCCGCGCTGCGAACGGGCTTCCCATCCCGCTCGTAACCGCCCAGCCACGCTTCCGGCGGCGTGAACGGCTCCAGCCAACTGTACGGCGAGAAAATCGCCAGCAGGCCGCCCGGTTTCACCAGCCCGCGTGGGCCGCCGAGCCGCCCCAGCAGCGCCTTGGGACTCGGCAAGCGACAAAGCAGGTTGGCCAGCAACACGGCGTCGAAATCCATCAGTTCGGCAGGCAGCGAGCAAGCGTCGGCCTGCCGGAAGCTCACCCGGCTCCGGTCGATGGCGGGATCGACCATCGCGTTCAGCGTGCCCCCCAGTTGGCCCTCGTCCTTGCGGAAATAGCGCAACTCGCCGTCACGGCGCAGCGCATCCGCCGCATCGATGAAGGCGCGGCTGAGATCGACGCCCAGCACCTCCCGATAGCCGCGCGCCAGTTCGAAGCTCGCCCGGCCCACCGCGCAACCCACCTCCAGCGCTTTGCCCGTCGACACGCCATAATCGCGGGCGGCGTCGAGCAGCCAGCGGGCGCAACGGACCGGGAATTCAACGGCGTCGTGTGGCCCGAAGGCATAAGGCATCTGCTCTGCGGCTGGAGCATAGTGCAATAGCAAATAGTCGTTCAGAATTTGCGGGTCTTCATACACTTGGCCCGAAGCGCCGGCCCGATCCAGCCGCACCGCGCCGCCGTCACCGGCGCTCTGCACCAGTCGGAAGCCGGCGTGCTGGAAAAAGTGCGGGCGAAAGTGGAAGCGCGACCAGAGACTCGCTTCGTCGCCGGTGGACGCCCAGGAGGCGCCCAGCATCATCTGGTGCTGGCCGTCGTAGCAGGGCGTGCTGAAGTCGTCGTAATAGGGGTGGACCCGGGCGCCGGGCAGCGGGTTGAAATGATCTTCCTGCCATTGCCAGACATTGCCGAATACATCGTGAAAACCGGCATCAGTCGGTTGTCCAGCATCGACCGGCCAGGAAGAACTCCAGGCCAGATTGAGATTCCAGCCGCATTCCCGCGCCAGGGAGGTGCCGTCGAAGCGCATCACCGGATCGACTTCAACACCGAGGGCGGCCGCCTGCGGTTGCCGGGCGGGACGTAGCGTCTGGTGCTCGGCCTCGCTGGACAGCCGGTAGGGCGCCCCGTCCTGCTCAGCACGCCAGGCGCAGTAGGCTTTGGCCTCGTGGTGATTCACCTCGACCGGCCAGTCCCAAGGCATGTCCATCACCTCAAACAGGGTGCGCAACCGGTAACGGTGCAGGCCGCTGGGACCGTCCAACACCCAGAACGTCGGCCACTTGAGGTTGCGGAACGAGCGCCACTCCCAGCCGGTTGCCGACCAGTAGCGCGGCTCGCGATAGCCGCCAGCCGTGACGAAGGTGTGGAACTCGCCGTTGCTGACCAGATAACGGCTGGCCTGGAACGAGGGGATCGTGGTCTCGCGCCGGCCGTACTCGTTATCCCAACCGTAGGAAGGCCAGTCAGCGGGCTTGCCAAGAACGAGGGTTTGACCCGGTACGTCAATCAGGTCATTGGCCGGATAGTCATGGCCAACACGCGGCGGAAAGCGCTCACCGGCCTGACCCGCCGACGGATGCAGTCGCGACCATTCGGCGGGACGCTGAACCAGAGTCAGCGGCAGTTCGCGGATCAGCACCGAAGAGGTTTCCAGGTGAATCCGTTCGTGCTCGAAACCCATGAACAGCGCCCACAGGGGATGATTCTGCTGGATGGGCGGATGACCAGACACCAGGCCGGGATGGGTTTCGATCACCTCCCGCACGGTGCGATAGACCTGCTGGCGATAGGCGTGAACCTCCTGGATGCTGGGCCAGAGCATTTCATTTTTGGACAGATCGTCCCAGCGCATCTCGTCCACGCCGGTTTCGAACAACTGCTCGAAGTACGGATTCAGGGGCTTTTCGATCAGGCCGGCCACCCGCAGCTTGTTCACGTACAGCGCCGGGGGATGGCCATAGTAGAAAATCATCGGGTGACGCAAGTGATGATAGGGCGGGCGAAAGAACGCTTCCTCACCCTTGAGTCCCGAAAACAGCACCTCGGTCAATGTCCAACTATTGTCGAAGTAATCCAATCCCTGCTGGCGCGTGCAGGTCGCCAGATTCGGCAACGGCAGCGAGGTCAGCGTGCCGTCCGATTGCCGGCCAGGGCAGTCTGGCGGCGTCCGGCCCGTCCACCACCACGCGGGCCGGGGACCCGTGAGTTCGCTATCCAGTTCATGACGCAGATTGTTACGCCAGAGTTCGTTCGCGGGGGTCGGGGTCGCGGTCGCAAGCGGTGAAGTCATTGATCACTCCTGTTGGTGCCAGTTTGGTCTGTTTAAGATAAATATTGATAATTATCAATATATAGATGAAGTTACCCGTATGAAGCGGCATCAACAAGCCGGCGTGACTACTCAGTACCCCTTTGCATCTCGTTCCCTGCTCCGGCCTGGGAATGCCGTTTCAATGTCTGAATCACGGATTCACCGGATGACACGGATTTCACCGATGAACCCTTCCGTGCAATCCGTTAATCTGTGGCCATCCGTGATTCAGAATTCCCTTCTGAGAGGGACGACGCCATCTGAACAGGGCAACCAGGATTCGGGAACTGAAAAAACCGAATGTGGTGTTGATCGAGTATTTTGTATAGTATTTATATAATATAGAGAATAAGATTTACCGATTCAAGGCTAATCTGTACACTTAATGTATAACAATTCACCCCGACCGCACTACAGACTTTCGGAGACCGCTCATTCCATGAAGGCTCACTCCCCTCACCGCCTGCCTGATCAAGGTCTGGTGCCTATCCGCACGGTTTCCAGTCTCACCGGCGTCAACTCGGTCACTTTGCGCGCCTGGGAGCGTCGTTATGACTTGATTAAGCCGGTGCGCACCCCCAAAGGCCATCGCCTCTACACCATGGCCGACGTAGCGCTGATCCAACAGGTCGTCGTGCTTCTCGACAACGGCATGTCCATTGGCCAGGTGCGGCGGGTGCTGGAGGCTGATACAACCTCTCAGGAGCTTGCACACGAAGGTGACCGTGGGCAGGCACTGGATCTCTGGCCTCACTATCAGCACCAGTTGCTGCAAGCGATTGCCGCCTTCGATGACGGAGTGTTAAACGACCTCTACACCGAAATCCTGTCGCTGTATCCGGTCGATATTGTGACCAGTCGGCTGATCGTGCCACTGTTGCGGGAATTGGGCGAACGCTGGGTCGAGGGAACGGGCAGCATCGCTGAAGAGCATTTTTTCAGCGTGTTCCTGCGCAACAAGCTGGGCGCCCGTTTTCATCACAATAGCCGCGCCCCGCAGGGACCGAAGCTGCTGGCCGCCTGTCTGCCGGGCGAACAACACGAGGTCGGGCTATTGCTGTTCGCTCTGGCGGCGCTTGATCGGAATTATTCCATCGTGCTGTTGGGTTCGAATACTCCGTTAGCGGAACTGCCCGCCGTCGTCGACCGGGCTGCTGTCCAGGCCATCGTCCTGGCGGGATCAGCGAATACGGTGGCTTTTACGGAAGAACTCCGGCCTCTATGCCAAACGGTCACGATTCCGGTGTTCATCGGCGGTCAGGTCGTCAACCACCAAGCCGACGTCATTCATGCTGTCGGCGCGATTCCGCTGGAGGAAGACCTGAGCCTGGCCCTGCGCCGGATTGACAGGAGGCTGGCCCGCCACTGACGCTGGCCCGCCATTGATCCTGGATGTCCCGGATTTCCTCTTCCTCCTCGCCACCCTGAAAGACATCATTCCAGGCGACATACAGGAGGATGCCCAGATAGACCGGTAGCGGCAAGGCCAGGATCTGCGCGGGGATAGAGAACAGATCGAGGAAAGGCAACGCCAGCAGCGCCAGGCCGCTCAAACCCATGACGGGAAACAGCCAGGGATTCAGTTGCAATGCCAGTACGCTGCGCCGCCAGCAGGCCGCCAGCGGCAATTCGCGGAACAGTTGCAGGGGAATGATAAATACGGCCAGCAGCGCCTGCAAAACCAGCAGCACACTGCCCAATACGCTCAGTTGCGTTCCCAGCAGAGTATCGGTAACGCCGAAGGTTGCAGGAATAGAGGGTGTTGCACGGTCACCAATCGCGGCCAAATCGACCGGCAACAATTGATCCTGCACCCAGTAAATCAGCAGGTAGCCCTGCAGCAGCAACCCAAACAGGAGCAAGCTGGTTCGGGCCAGCGCCTTGAGGGCGGTCCGGTTGAATAATTGCTTGAATGCCGGAGTCCGCTGGCGATTGGCGGCGCGGGCGATGCCGCAGGCCAGCGTGACCGTCAGACTGAGCGGCAAACCGTAGCAGAACACGGTGGCGATCAGCGTGACCCAGCCACCCAGCGGCGGCAACCACCACTCCCAGACGGGGAGGGCCAGCAATAGCGCACTACCCGAAGGCGCAAACAGCGCCACCGCCACGAACAAGCCTGGCCGCCGCCACATCACTTGCCAAGCTTGCATCAGCCAATCCCGGCCATCGCGCGGAGTCAGCGCCCTCGGTCCGAAGCCACGCATAGTTCTCTCGTCCCGTCGGAAAAATCAGCAGCTAGTTTAGCGTGAACTGGCGCAAGACGCTGCATGAAAGATCATCCAGAGTAACAGGATGCTCAAGCGAAGGCGGCAATCTGGATTATCCAAGGTTCAACCGCCAGATACAGAACACTGCCTGTCCGGTGATATGATAGCGGCATAACAACCGAGGAGATTATTATGTCCGCTGCCGCCAGCACTCTCCGTCAGCCCACGCTTGGCGTTGACAAGGTCCAACCCCGTCATAAAGTCCGTTTCGTCACCGCCGCCAGTCTGTTTGACGGCCACGACGCCTCCATTAACATTATGCGCCGCATCCTCCAGGCCAGCGGCGCGGAAGTCATCCACCTCGGCCACAACCGTTCGGTCGAGGATATCGTGACCGCCGCTTTGCAGGAAGACGCCCAGGGCATCGCCATCAGTTCCTATCAAGGCGGCCACGTTGAATTTTTCAAATACATGATCGACCTGCTGCGTGAGCGCGGCGGGGCTAATATCAAGGTGTTCGGCGGCGGCGGCGGGGTGATCGTTTCTGAAGAAATCCGTGAGTTGCATGAATACGGCGTGACCCGCATCTTCTCGCCGGAAGACGGTCAGGCCATGGGCTTGCAGGGCATGATCGACCACATGATCACGGTCTGCGATACCGACCCCGCCCAGTACGCGCCGCAAACCCTCGATGGCGTCAAGGCGGGCGACTGGCGGTCGCTGTCGCGCATGATCACCGCGCTGGAAAATCAGGTCATCGCCCCGGCCCTGCGCCAGCAGATTCTCGACGAGGCCAAGGCCAGCGTGGTTCCGGTCCTCGGCATCACCGGCACCGGCGGTTCCGGAAAATCCTCGCTGACCGATGAGCTGGTGCGGCGCTTCCGGCTGGATCAGGATGACCGGCTGAAAATCGCGGTCATCGCTGCTGATCCGTCGCGGCGCAAGACCGGCGGGGCGCTGCTCGGTGACCGCATCCGCATGAACGCGATCAACGGGGCCAATCTGTACATGCGCTCACTGGCCACCCGCGCCGCCGGCAGCGAAGTGCCGGAAACATTGGGCGACATTCTGGCCGCCTGCAAGCTGGCCGGTTTCGATCTGCTGATCGTGGAAACCTCCGGCATCGGCCAGGGCGACGCGGCCATCGTGCCGCTGGTGGATCGTTCGCTGTACGTGATGACCCCGGAATTCGGCGCGGCCTCGCAGTTGGAAAAGATCGACATGCTCGATTTCGCCGACGCGGTGGCGATCAACAAGTTCGACCGTAAGGGCGCTGAAGACGCGCTGCGCGACGTGCGCAAGCAGGTGCAGCGCAATCACAAAGCCTTCGGCCAGTCCCCAGACGAGATGGCGGTTTATGGCACCATGGCGGCCCGTTTTAACGACGACGGCGTCACCGCGCTTTATCACGGCGTGGCGGGGTTGCTGCGCGATAAAGGGTTGAAGCTGGAGGCCGGACGACTGGCGGCAGTATCCGGCAAGGCGTCCACCAGCAAGGCGATCATCGTCCCGGCGGCCCGCGCCCGCTATCTGGCGGAAATCGCTGATGCCGTGCGCGGTTATCACAAGCAGGTCAACGAGCAGGTCAAGCGGGTTCGCCAGCGCCAGCAATTGCGGGCGGTCATGGGCTTGCTGACGGCGGAAGGCAAATCCACCACCGATTTGGAGCCGCTGCTGGAGCGGGTGGAAGGCGAGATCGATCCGCACGCCCGCAAGCTGGTGGATATGTGGCCGCAGGTGCGGGAAAGCTACAGCGGCGATGAATATGTGGTGAAAATCCGCGATAAGGAAATCCGCACACAATTAACTACCCGTTCGCTGTCCGGTTCGCGGATTCCCAAAGTGGCGCTGCCCGGCTTTGAAGAACATGGCGAATTATTGCGCTGGATGATGCGCGAAAATCTGCCGGGCAGTTTCCCCTATACCGCCGGCGTGTTTGCCTTCAAACGCGAGAATGAAGACCCGACCCGCATGTTCGCTGGTGAAGGCGACCCGTTCCGCACCAACCGCCGTTTTAAGAAGCTGTCGGAACACGCCGAAGCCACCCGTTTATCCACCGCCTTTGACTCGGTGACGCTGTATGGCTGCGATCCTGACGAACGCCCGGACATTTACGGGAAAGTGGGTAATTCCGGGGTGTCCATCGCTACGCTCGATGATTTAAAGGTGCTGTATTCCGGCTTTGATCTGTGCTGTCCCACGACGTCAGTGTCGATGACCATTAACGGGCCGGCACCGATCATTCTGGCGATGTTTTTCAATACCGCTTTCGATCAACAGATCGAGAAGTTTGAGCGCGATAATCACCGCCCGCCGACCGATAATGAGATTGAGAAAATCCGGGAATGGGTGTTGGGTAATGTACGCGGTACGGTGCAGGCCGACATTCTCAAGGAAGATCAAGGGCAGAATACCTGCATTTTCTCCACCGAATTTGCGCTGAAGATGATGGGCGATATTCAGGAGTATTTTGTCCATCACGGTGTCAAGAATTTCTATTCCGTGTCCATCTCCGGCTATCACATCGCTGAAGCCGGTGCGAATCCGATCTCACAACTGGCGTTTACCTTGGCGAATGGCTTTACCTATGTGGAAGCGTATTTAGCACGGGGGATGCATATTGACGATTTCGCGCCGAATCTGTCGTTCTTCTTCAGCAATGGCATGGACCCGGAATATTCGGTGATGGGTCGAGTCGCCCGGCGGATTTGGGCCACCGCCATGCGCTACAAATATGGCGCGAATGAGCGGAGTCAGAAGCTGAAATACCACATTCAAACATCGGGCCGGTCATTGCACGCCCAGGAAATGGATTTCAATGACATCCGCACCACGTTGCAGGCGCTGATCGCCATTTACGACAACTGCAATTCCCTGCACACCAACGCCTACGACGAAGCGATTACGACGCCGACTGAGGAATCGGTGCGGCGGGCAATGGCCGTGCAGTTGATTATCAATAAGGAATGGGGATTGGCGAAGAACGAAAACCCCAATCAGGGCGCATTCATTATTGATGAATTGACTGATCTGGTCGAAGAAGCGGTATTGCAGGAATTCGAGCGGATCAGCGAACGCGGCGGGGTTTTAGGGGCGATGGAAACCGGCTATCAGCGCGGCAAAATTCAGGAGGAGTCGCTGTATTACGAAACCCTCAAACATGATGGTTCACTGCCGATTATCGGCGTTAACACCTTCCGCAATCCCAACGCCAAGCCCGATCAGGTCAAGATCGAACTGGCCCGTTCCACCGAGGAAGAGAAGCAGAGTCAGCTACGGCGGTTGCGGGAATTTCAGGAGCGGAATGATCAAGACGGCGGAGCCATGCTAGCCCGGTTACGGCAGGCGGCGATCAACAACGAAAACCTGTTTGCCGTGCTGGTGGATGCGGTGCGTTGCTGCTCGCTGGGGCAAATTACCAACGCCCTGTTTGAAGTCGGCGGGCAGTACCGGCGGAATATGTAGGGCTTGACCGCAATCCCCTCTCCGGTCTGCGGGAGAGGGGAGTTCACCGCCGATCCAGCAACGATTCCAGGGTGATTAACTCAGCAACCGGCTGTGGACTGAGTACGAAGACCTGAAACGGACTCCGTTGTAAATAAGCCGCTGTGAAACTGATGGAAATCGCCGAGGCATAAATCAGTAGTGCTATCCATTGTGTGCGCCAGTTATCCAAATGCACCAGCACAATGGTCAACATGGTCAGCGCCCCCAGACAGGCTACCGCTAACCATTTCAGCGGATCGCCATGCTTCTGACTCTGCGCCAACCGCTGATGACGGGCGGCCTGCACCCGCTCGACCTCCTGCAACATCATCGTATGCACACTGGTGGGCAAGTGACTAACCGCCAGCACCGAACCCAATAGCCGCCGCCAGCCGTCCAGCACCTGCGAACTATTTTGCCCGTGCGCCAACAGCGGCCATTCCACCTCAGCCGTCAATCGCGCATAGTCGCGAATCGCCGCCAGTATAGGCGCGCCTACTGCCGGTGATTGCTGTTCGGCCAACCGGAACAGGCCGCGCAACGCCTGCGCTTCCTGCACAATCGCGGTCTGCGCCCGGTCGCGCACACTCCAGATGTCGCTGGCGAAAAAGGTCGTGTACAGCGCGAACAGAATGCCGACCACCGCCACCACCTGCGGCGAAAAGTTGTTGAGCGAACGGAACCAGGGCGCGAATCGGGAAAAACTGCTCAACCAGAGCAATGCGCCTGCCGTGGCGAAGGTGGCCAAAATACCGAGAACCAGCAGGCCGATATAAGCGAATTCATGGGAGAAGGTCATTCAAAGTCCAATACACAAGTATTTGATATCCAGATACTCCTCAACGCCATACTTCGCGCCTTCCCGTCCAAAGCCGGATTCCTTGATTCCACCAAATGGCGCAACCTCGGTGGAAATCAAGCCGGTATTGACGCCGACCATGCCGTATTGCAGCGCCTCGGCGACCCGGAACACCCGGCGTACATTCTGGCTGTAGAAATACGCCGCCAGTCCGAACTCTGTCGCATTAGCCAACTGCACTGCTTCTTCATCAGTCTGGAACCGGAACAACGGCGCAACCGGTCCAAAGGTTTCTTCACGGGCTGCCAGCATTGCTGAGGTCATGTCGGCCAACACCGTCGGTTGGTAAAACGTCCGGCCCAGGGCATGACGCTGACCGCCGGTCAACACTTTCGCGCCCTGAGCCACCGCATCCGCCACATGCCGCTCAACTTTCGCCAACGCCACCTCATCAATCAGTGGGCCTTGCATCACCCCCGGCTCCAGGCCATTGCCGACCTTGAGTTGCCCGCGCACCGCCTCGGTCAAGCGGGCGGCGAAGGCATAGTAAATCCCCGCCTGCACCAGAAAGCGGTTCGCGCACACGCAGGTCTGGCCGCTGTTGCGATATTTGGAAACCAGCGCCCCGGCCACTGCCGCTTCGAGATCCGCATCGTCAAATACGATAAATGGGGCATTGCCACCTAATTCCAGCGACAATCGCTTGAGCGTACCGGCGCAGCGCTGCATCAAATATTTGCCGGTGCGGGTCGAGCCGGTGAAACTGAGTTTGCGCACCAAGGGATTGTCGAGAATTTCATCGCCGATAGCCTGGGCCGGGCCGGTCACAATGTTCAGTACGCCCGTCGGCAAACCCGCTCGTTCCGCCAGCACCGCCAGCGCCAGCGCCGAGAAGGGCGTTTGCGGGGCTGGCTTGACGACCATCGTACAACCCGCCGCCAGCGCCGCCCCGGCCTTGCGGGTGATCATCGCCGCCGGGAAATTCCAGGGTGTAATCGCCGCACATACGCCCACCGGTTCTTTGAACACTAACACCCGCTTATCCGGCTGATGGGGCGGAATAACATCGCCGTAAACCCGCTTACCCTCCTCGGCGAACCATTCCAGAAAGCTGGCGGCGTAAGCGATTTCACCCCGCGCCTCAGCCAAGGGTTTACCCTCAGGACTTTCGCTCAATCTTCTCGATCAAGCGGGTTGATACACTGGAATACGCGGATTACGTAACTCATGACGTAAATACTCACTCCAGAGGTTGTTTTTAACTTGGTAGAGGGTTGTCTTCATC
>JAKLIY010000064.1 GCA_022709365.1 Pseudomonadota bacterium | reverse complement strand
CGTCAACAGTTCATCCGGCTTCAACGCACGTTTGCCGTTCTCGATGTCGGAGACCGATTGACGATCCTTCAAAGCGAGTCCTTGCGTAAGCTGCTCCTGTGTCCAGCCCTTGGCTTCGCGAGCTGCCTTGACGCGGTAGCCAATCCACTTTTGCGAGAGTTTTTCGAGCACGGACGCCATCTTCCAAATTTCTGATATTGCTTTACAGATTTCGCAATATTATATTGCTAAATAAAAAATGCAAGAACATTGTGGACTATCCAGCGCAGAAATTCGATCAAGAGGTTTTCAGCCCCGTATCAAGCATCCTCCCGATTCTGCTTCACCCAAATCAACCCCTCCGTAGCAAAGCCCAGCGCCTTGGCCTGCTGGAGTAACTGCTCCAGCACGGCAGGCGGCAACTGCCGGGTCCGGGCCAGAATCCACAGATAATCCCGGCTGGGACCGCTGATCATCGCCCAGGCATACTGATCCTGATCGAGGGCGATCAGGTGATAGCCGCCATAGAACGGGCCGAAAAACGACACCTTGAGAGAACCGACCGTCGACTCACCGAGGAAATAAGCGCGACCCTCCGCCTCCTTCCAGACGCCGGCGCGGTCATCGTAACCACGATTCAGCACTCGAACGCCGCCGTCATCGCGTAGGCCATAGGTCGCGCTGACATTGCTCAGACCGCGTTCAAAGGAATGATCCAGCCGGGCGATTTCATACCACCCGCCGAGATAGCGGTTTAACTCAAAACCCGTGACAGGCGTCACGCCGGGCGGCGGCGCCACCGAGCAGCCACCAAGCCACCAAACCAGTAAAAATAGAAGTTTTTTCATCTGTGACCTTTGTTGAAAACTATTCCAGGTGGTGTCATGCATTCGCAATTCATGAGCGTGCATATAGTGAACTGCTATCCGAACAGGAGGATTATAATCACCGTGTCCCGTGGAAACTTCCGCCGCCTGCGACCCTGCGGCCGACGCGGCAAAGGAGAATCAACAATGAACGCTCCGTCGCCCATCCCCACTCTCTATCCCTCCCCTTTTGGCACTTTTGATCCATTCGACATTGCCGGCTCCAGTTTAGCCGTGCAACAAGCCTGGCTGTGGCAACCCGAACGGCTGGCCACTCGTCTACAACAACTGATGCTCGATGCCAGCCGGGTTCATGACCGCTTTGCCCGCGCCAGCATGGGCATTCCCAGCGAACCGGCGTTGGC
The DNA here is from genome assembly GCA_022709365.1 of Pseudomonadota bacterium. Classification (GTDB taxonomy): domain Bacteria; phylum Pseudomonadota; class Gammaproteobacteria; order Competibacterales; family Competibacteraceae; genus UBA2383. The sequence continues at coordinate 12,015 of JAKLIY010000064.1, read as the reverse complement.
GGCGGTCATCTATGATGAACGCTTTCAGGATCCGATCTGGACCGATCAACCCTGGTTTGACTACCTCAAGGAAATGTATCTGCTCTACAGCCATTGGCTGGAAGACGCTATCTATTCCACTGAGGGTATTGACCCCAAACAGCGCCAGCGGGCGGCGTTCTGGACCCGGCAATGGCTGGACGCCGTCGCGCCGACCAATTATTTCTGGACTAACCCCGAAGCGCTGCGCCGAGCCATCGCCAGCGAAGGTTTCAGCATGCTCTGGGGGTTGCAAAACTGGCTGAAGGACGCCGCCGCTCAGGAGGTGCGCATGGTGGAGCCGGACGCTTTCCAGGTTGGGCGCGATCTGGCAACGACGCCCGGACAGGTCGTGTTTCGTAACGAATTACTCGAACTGATCCAGTACGCGCCGACCACCCCGCAGGTCCACGCTACCCCCATCGTGCTGGTCGCGCCATGGATTAACAAGTTCTATATCATGGACTTGAGTCCGCGCAACAGCCTGGTGCGCTATCTGGTCAATCAAGGCTTCACCGTTTTCATCACCAGTTGGAAGAATCCCGGCTCTGAAGCGCGGGCGACGACGCTGGACGATTATCTGCTCAAAGGGGTGCGTCCGGCGCTGGAAGCCGCCCGCACGATCTGCGGCGTTCCGCAGCTTCACGCGACCGGCTACTGCCTGGGCGGTACGGCGGTCGCCATGCTGCTGGCTTGGCTGAACGCCGATCCCACCGACCGACTGGCGAATCCCATAGCTCACTGGACCACCTTCGCCACGCTGGTCGATTTCAGCGACCCTGGTGAAATCGGCGTGTTTCTCAACGAGGCCAGTTTTGACTTCCTGCGCGAGCGCATGGCGAAAACCGGCTATCTGGATGGCGCGGACATGTCCAGCGCGTTCCGCATGTTGCGTCCCAACAGCCTGATCTGGCACTACGTCATCCACAGCTATCTGTACGGCGAGGAACTCGCGCCCAGCGATGTGCTGTTCTGGAACTGCGATACCACGCGGATGCCAGCAGCCATGCATGAGTTTTATCTGCGGGAACTGTATCTGAATAACAAGCTGATGCAGCCTAATAGCCTGGAAATCGGCGGACGGCGGCTTGATCTGGGCGCGATTACGCAACCGCTCTATGCCGTGGGCGCGGAGCAGGATCACATCGCGCCGTGGAAGCAGACCTTCCGGCTGTGCGGACTGACGGGAGGCCCGGCGCGCTATGTGCTGGCGACCTCCGGTCATATTCTCGGCATCATTAATCCCCCGGTCACGCCGCCCAAGCGGCGCTTCTGGGTCGGCGACGCTACGGGCCGCCGCGACCCGAAAATCTGGCAGGACAGTATCGAAAAGGCGCCGGGTTCGTGGTGGGAGGACTGGACCCGCTGGCTGGTGGAACGTTGCGGGCCGCTGGGACCACCACCGCCCATGGGCCATGCGGACTATCCGGCCAGGGAACCGGCCCCTGGACGGTATGTGCTGGAGAAATAATGCAGCAGGTTGGGTTGCCGTTTTTCTGGCAACCCAACGCTGCACTACTCCCATTCCGCCAAATCCGCCCGCATAATCCGAATTCGCTGCAAAATCGCTTCACGCTTCAGATTAAACAGCACCATACCGCCGGTAATGGTCGCGCCCAGCCCAATCAGGATCAGCGCCCGAGCCATGCCCTGTTCGGGATAAAATTGCAGCAGTTGCCCGCCAACATTCAAGATCAGGAACGCCACCCCGGCATAGAGAAAAGCGCGAATTCGCAAGGCAATCCCCAGAATCACGCCCGCCAACGCCAATCCCAGCGCCAGCACGAACACCCATAATTCCGGCTTCAGAAACACATCCAGCCCGGCCCCGGCGTACAGCACGCTCAACGCCGCCAACCGCGCCCCATTCAGCACTGAGGGCCGCAGTTCCCGCCGATGCAGATGCAGCAGCGCCAGCACCGACACCGCTCCGGGAATCAGATAAAACTGCCACAGCCCATAGCGTCCTGCCCAAAGCGGCGCCCACAGATACACCGCGCCATTCAACGCCAGGACCCCCAGATACAGCGGCAACGGATTCCGCATCGTCCCGGCCAGCGACAGATACAACACACCGGCAGTCAGCAGCGTTCCGCCCAACCACGGTGAGGCCAGTTGCCAGGGCGCTGTCGCCAGCGCCAGCAGTGGTAGCAACAACGCCAGTCGATACCAGGGTCGTGCGCCGGTGAATTGATGCAGCAGAAACATGACGACCGCCGCTGCCAGAAAACCGGTCGTATCCCAGGGTGTGAACGGCGTTAACCCCAAGATCAGCAACCGGGCGTAACCCGCCAGCGCTCCCAACAACAACACGGGCGCGTAAATCCGGTGAGGTTCCTCCGGTCGCCGCCAGGCCTGCAACGTCGTCCAGCCGGCCAGCAACATCAGGGTTGCGCCCGCCGCCAGTGGATCAACGGTCTTGCCGAAATACCACAATGGCCCATCGCTCCACCCGACCAGCGCCGCCAGCAGTACGCCGATATGCAGTCCCAACAGCACCAGCGTCGCCAGTAATAACCAGGGCGCAGTCTCGCTGATCGCCTGTTCCATCGCCAGCCAGCGCCTTGAACATTCCGCTTCCGCCTGGAGATCGTGGGCATCCAGCCAGCGGGTCAGCCGTTGTTCGATGAGCGTCAGCGTCAACAATAACAATCCGCTTTGCAGGGCGTACCAGGGCGACAGCGCGATCAAAGCCTCCCAGGTCAGCGGCGCGTTCCACTGCCAAAGCGCATAAACGCCGATGAGCGCCAGCCATACTCCAACCTTCCGCCAGAACGCTTCATCCCGCCACTCGCCGTAGAGGAACGTGGTCACAGCCAAGGTCAGCAGGGTCACACTCCAGACCGCGCCATGCGTATCGGGAATCAGGAAGAGCAACCCAATACTGGCGGCGGGCAGCAACGTCAACCACCATTCCAGCGCTGGTTGCCAAAGGTCCGGGCTATGCGGGCCGTAGTAGCGCCAGCCGGTTAGCAACGCCCCATGCCAGATCATCAGCGTCAACGGCAACCAGACCAGCGGCAGACCCAGATGATCGACCAACGTCGATAAACTGCTCGCGATCAGCGCGGCTAATGCCAACCCCACAATGCCGGGTCGGGCAATACGGCGCAGCAACAGGAACAGATACAGCGCCAGTCCGGCCAAGGCGGCGGCGGGCGACAACTGATTCACCGTGAACCACGCGCCCACCAACGCCAATCCATACAATAATCCGCTGATGATCCATAAAGGTCTGCGCCACCAGGCCAGCGCTGCCGCCCGTTCCGCTTCCAGACTCGCTGCGACCAACGCCATGCCCAGACTTAATCCGGCGCTCGCCAAGGGCTGACCGAAGATCAACTGCTCGATGGATCTCAACCCAAACCCGGTCAACCCAATACCCAAGGTCAGCGTGATCAGCGCCAGCCAGGCATGAATTTCCGTCCGGTAACGCCAACCCGCCAGCATAAAGACCGACAAACTGGCGCAAAACATCGGCCACAGCCCCGGCGCAGATTCGCCCAGCAACGCCAGCGTTGGACTGACCGCTAACGGGCCGAAAGCCATCAGCAGCGCGCAACTATGCAGACTGTCCTCGACTTGCTGGCGACCGCCTGACCCGCCCGGTACGGTGAACCGCAAAGCCTGCGCCGCCCGTCCGGTCATCGGCTGATGCAACACGGTCACGCCGAAGCCCCAGACCAGCAATGCGTACAACCCTGCGGCAGTCCCTAACCACGGCAACGGCCAGCCCCAATGCGCTAGTTCAACCAGCCATCCCGCCAATCCCAACAGCATCGGCAACGCTGTCCAGCGGAACTGATGAAAATAGCCAATGACCAGCAACCCACTGATCGCTCCCAGTCCCGCCGACCACGGCCAGGCGAGCGACGGGTTCCCGTCCAGCAACCGCGCACTGAGGTGAACGAAACCCACTGTCCATAACAACGCCATGGCCTGTTCCAGCGGGGCGCGAATCAGGTCGGCCAGGGTGGAAGCGGAGGGCGCTGCTGTTTCACCGATGTCAGCCAATAACGCTTCACGCCTTTCTATCCATCCGTTCAACCACCACAGGAACGCCCACAGCGCCAGAACCAGCGTGAACTCCACGACTCCCGTACCGGTGCCGGGGAAATAGCCCTGCTTGATCAACACCCCCAACGCGGCGGCTACCGCCAATACGCCGTAAAACAAAGACTGTCGGCGCAAACCCAGGCTCAACCACAGCAGCAACGCTCCAGCCAGCGCCAACAGTAGAATCAGCTCCCACGCTCCGAACAGCACCGGCCACTGACTCGTCACCGCCAAGGCCAGGGCCGCGACGATCATTAACAAGGCGCCGGTCACCCATCCGGCTTGCCGGTTCGATGACTGCCGCCGGTAATGCAAACCCAGTCCACTCCACAGCGCCGCCAGCGCCAGCCAGCCGAAAGCGGTTTGCATCGCCCAAGCGAACGGCGTCCACACTGGCGCATAAGCGACCGCCACTGCTGCCAGCGCCATCACCCAAACCTCACTCCAGACGATCCAGCGGTCATCCTCATCCGGCAACGCCAGTATCCAGCGCGTCGCGCCATAACCCAGCATCGCCGCGGTGGTGGCTGTGGCGAAACCGACCATTCCCGGCGCAGCCCAAAACAGGCTCCAACCGGTTAACCCAATAAGGAGCAATCCGAACACTAACAGGCATTGCCGGGCGATGGCAGGCGACCGGGCGTTCGCCCAGTGGCCTAGCGCCAGCAGCGCCAGGAGTCCGGGTAAACTCGCCAACAGATGCCAGGTCGGCGACAGCCGTTGCAGTACTCCGTACCCGTACAATCCCGCTACGCAGCCGAAGAGCAAATACAGCGGTGGCAAAGTCAGATACCGCCAGGTCATCCAGCCGTACAGCCCTACACCCATCGCCAGCGTCAACAGGGCGGCGGGCGTTGATGGCGCGGCGACGCCAATCGCCACAATGGATAATCCGTACAGGACAAAGCTGAATCGGGACAGGAAGGCGTATTTATCAACCCATTCCCGGAGCGCCGCATCCAACGGGAACAGCAGTAAACACAACGCCATCAGGAACGGTCCGGCATAACCGGTCGGCAAAGATTCCGGCCAAATCCAGGTCAGATGCACAAAAGAGACGGTCGCGGCATAGACCAGCATCCCGGCAGCGAAATAGCTGGTGCGGCGACGATCCACAAAGATTTGCCGCAACCATTCCCCGGCGAAGCGGCGCAGACCCACGCCGAGCAACCCCAGTAACATGACATGCAATGCCGCCAGCGTCCGCCAATCCGGGAACAGTTCTGCTAACGGCGCGGCCAGTTGCAGTCCAACCAGTGCGGTTAACAGGGCGGCATAACGCCCCGACAACGCCCGGTCGATCAACGCACTGGTAAGCCATGCTATCCAGGCGAACGCCGCCAGTGTTAAAACCGCTAGTAGCGCGCTGATCGAGAGCAGCAGAAATTCACCGCCGCTGGCTGCGAACAACCGAACCGCAACCGCCAAATCCAGCGGCCCCAGCATCAATCCCAAGGTCAGCAACACGCCACTAGCGGCGACCAATTCCGGACGCTGGCGACGAAATTGATAACCCGCCCAAATCAGGAATACGGTCGCGCCGACCAGACTGCCCCACACCACCAGGGCATTGAGGAAACCAGCGGTATTGGCGACCAGGAACAGCGCCCCGGCGACAAAGCAGAAACCACCGACAAACCAGCCGATGTTCTGCGCCAGAAACGGCGCGATCAATCTCGGCCAGCCGGACACCGCCCGCAAGACCCGTTCTAATGGACCCGGTTCAGCCGGTCGCCAGTCGTCGACAGCCCCCTCACCCCAACCCTCCCCCACCAAGGGGGAGGGAGTTGTTGCAGCGGCAGCCCCCTCATTCCAATCCTTCCGCATCAGGAGGGAGGGAGTTGTTGCAGCGGCAGCCCCCTCATTCCAATCCTTCCGCATCAGGAGGGGGGGAGTTGTTGCGGAATCATCAACCACTGGCTCCCCCTCCCCTCTGTGGGAGGGGGTTGGGGGGAGGGGGGTCTGCCAGAGCGGCGCTTTCACCGGCGCATCCTGCGAGCGCGCCAACCGTTCCCACGCTGCCGCCTGCCGCCGTGCCTCAGCCAGTTGATGGCGCGAGACCACCAAAGCGATCAGCAGCACAATCGGCGATACCAGCCACAGCCCGGCTAACACAATCAGTATCGTCCAGTCCATCATCCACCCTCATCCAGGTCGCGGAAGAGTGCTTTTAACTTTTTAACTTTCACTACCCGCCTGTTTGCGCACTTCCTGGCGGAGAATCAACAGTTCCGTTTCGACCTCGGTATCAACTTCCATCTTCAGGAATTCCCGCTCTACCTGACTAAACTCGCCATACAGTTCAGCCCGTGCCTCCATCCGCGCTTCCATTTCATCCACCTTGCCGGACATCCGGTCGAAGGATTGATTCAGATCGAGGCCGGTCTGAAACCGGTCACTCACCCGATCCATTTGCTCACGGGCCTGAGCCGCCCGTTGCCGCGCTACTAAACTACCTTTCTTGAGTCGCGCCTCTTCCAGCTTGCCTTCCAGCGCCCGCAACTGCGCCTTGAGCCGCTCACTGGTGCGCTTGGCGGACTGCCAGGACCCTTGCAGGTTGCCGGCCAAATCATCGTGTTCCTTCTTGCGCAGCAACGCCTCCCGCGCCAGGGTTTCATTGCCGTTTTCCACCGCCCGCCGTGCCCGGTTGTACCACTCCTCGGATTGTCGGCGCTGGTTATCCAACTCCTTCGCCAACTGCTTCTCGCTGGCTAGCGCATCGATCACGCCTTCACGGGCGCTGTTGATGTTCTCCTCCATTTCACGGATGAGTTGCTTGATCATCCGCTCCGGGTCTTCAACGCGATCCACTAGATCATTGAGATTGGCGGTCAATACATCACTGATGCGTTTGAACAGATTAGCCATGGGATGCCTCCTCCGAGTCGTCATGAGAGAATAGGGAATGGTTTGAGTATAGTCGGGAATTTTTTACTTGAACAGTGTTTAATTAAAGCCCCGAAAAAATCTGCCAAGCGGCAGATTTGTTGTATGACGTTAATCCTGGCTACGGTATTGGCCGCCACTATCAGCGCCGACGGATGCGCCACCTCGTTGCCGCTCACTGCGGCCATCATTGTCGTCATAACCTCGCGATCTGCGCTGCGGTTCGCTCCGACCACTGCCCTGCCGATTCAGACCTGCGCTGTCGTCATCCCGTCCCCGGCGCTGCTGCTCGCCCCGCCGGCTTGAACGGTCATCGTCATCATAATCCCGTCCCCGGCGCTGCGACTCGCCCCGCCGGCTTGAACGGTCATCGTCATCATAATCCCGTCCCCGGCGCTGCGACTCGCCCCGCCGGCTTGAACGGTCATCGTCATCATAATCCCGTCCCCGGCGCTGCGACTCGCCTCGCCGGCTTGAACGGTCATCGTCATAGTCGTGAGGTCTCCGCCGCTGTTCGCCCCGACCGTCGCGCCGGTCACGGCCATCGTCGCGTCCACTCATCGCGTCGTCGAAGATGTCCATCATCGCCTTGCTACCCGGATTGTCACGAGCGCCAGACTGTTGCTGCATCGTTCTCATGACATCCATAACCCCCTGCATGACCGCCCGATCATCCGCCTGGCTCACCTGGGGAACTCCGGCCATGACAACCCATAGAATCACAAAAATAATATTTTCAGTCTTCATGTTTAATAACCTCACTCCTGAAATCAATACAATCTATTGCTATTGAGGCATTGTAGTCCATCGCAATAGCCCGGTGCTTTCAAATTCAGAAATCTTCGCAAACCGCCTGCCAATCTTTCGTGGCAATGTCGCCATATCATACAAGCCAATCAGATAAATCTTTGCTGAACTGTATGGTAAATCACTGTCTCGGAACCGAAGGAGACTTCCATGGCTACCGTAAATTCCATGCACACCCCCGGCGAGCGCGTCGCCATCATTGCCGGTCTGCGCACGCCGTTCGCCCGGCAACTCACCGCCTACAAAGACCTGAACGCCATCGACCTCGGCGTGATGGTCACCAATGAATTGCTGAGTCGGCTGGATCTCGATCCGGCGCTGATCGAACGGATGGTCTACGGCTGTGTCGGGCTGATCCCGGAAGCGCCCAACGCCGCCCGTGAAGTGCTACTCGGGGCCGGCATGAACCCGCGCACCGACGCCTATACCGTCACCCGCGCCTGCGCGACCAGTTTCCAGTCCGCTGTGGACATCGCTCAGGCCATCCTGCTGGGCGACATTGAAATTGGCTTGGCCGGCGGCTGCGATTCCACTTCAGTGCTGCCGATTCAGACCTCGAAAAAGCTGTCACGGGCGCTGATCCACTCCAGCAAGGCGAAATCGTTGAGCGAGAGGCTGGCGCTGTTCAAGGAAATCCGCCCGGCGGACCTGATTCCGGTCTCGCCGGCGGTCAAGGACTATTCCACGAACCTCGGCATGGGCGACATTGCCGAGCAGATGGCCAAGAATCACAGCATCAATCGTGAGGAACAGGATCGTTTCACCCTGCGCTCGCACCAACTCGCCCAGCAGGCTTGGGATGAAGGCAAGCTGGACGGTGAGGTGATGCGCGCCTTCATTCCGCCGTTCAAGGAAACTCTTGAGCGCGACAACAACATTCGCGGCAACTCCAGCCTGGAACAGTTGGCGAAACTGCGGCCCGCTTTCGACCGCAAGCACGGCACGGTGACCGCCGCCAATTCCACGCCGCTGACCGATGGCGCTTCCTCCATGATCCTGATGCACGAGCAGCGCGCCCGGCAACTGGGCTTTGAGCCACTCGGTTTCATCCGCTCCTACGCCTTCGCCGCGATTGACCCCTTCAATGACGGGTTGATGGGGCCGTCCTACGCCACACCGATGGCGCTTGACCGGGCGGGCGTTACGTTACGCGATCTGGCGCTGATCGACATTCATGAAGCCTTCGCCGCGCAAACCCTGGCTAATCTGAAAAATTGGCCGTCACGGAAATTCGCTCAGGAACAACTCGGTCGCGATGAGCCGATCGGCGAAGTCGATATGGACAAGCTCAACGTGCTGGGCGGATCGCTGGCCTTCGGTCATCCCTTCGCCGCAACCGGAGGCCGGATGATCATGCAAACTTTGTACGAACTGCGCCGGCGCGGCGGCGGACTGGGATTAGCGACCGCCTGCGCCGCTGGCGGACTGGGTTCAGCCTTGGTGCTGGAAGTTGCGTAACGCCGAGAGGAAGCCACTATGACGACTGAACTGAATCTGACCGTTTTCCAACTGACGCGGCGCGACGATGGCATCGCTGTCGTGACTATCGACGCGCCCGGCGAAAGCCAGAATACGCTGAAGGCTGAATTTGTCGGCGAGGCCCATACGCTGCTGGATCGGCTGGAGCAGGACCCCGGCGTCCAAGGCGTGGTGTTCATCAGTGGCAAGCCCGGCTCATTCATTGCCGGGGCCGACATCAATATGTTGAAAGCGTGTCAAACCGCCGCCGAAGCTGCGGAGCTGTCCAAAGCCGGCCAGCGCTTTTTCGACCGGCTGGAGAATTTCAAAGTCCCCATCGTAGCGGCGATTGACGGCGCCTGTCTGGGCGGAGGGTTGGAACTGGCGCTGGCTTGCCACGGGCGGGTCTGCACCGATCACCCGAAAACGACGCTGGGCTTGCCAGAAGTCATGCTCGGCGTCCTGCCCGGCAGTGGCGGTACGCAGCGTTTGCCCCGACTGATCGGCATTCCCGCCGCGCTCGGGCTGATGTTGACCGGCAAGCATCTGAACGGGCAAAAAGCCCGGCGGATGGGTCTAATAGATGAGGTCGTACCCGCCCCAATCCTGCTGCAAACCGCCGTTGCTCTGGTGCAGCAACTCCAGCAGCATCGAGGCGCTACCCGAAAAACCGGCAGTCTGTTCTCGATCAAGGGGCTGACCCGGTTGGCGCTAGAGAACAATCCGCTGGGTCGGCGGGTGCTGTTCCAGAAAGCCCGCGAACAGACCTTGAGCAAAACCAAAGGTCATTATCCTGCACCGCTGCGCATCATCGACTGTGTGGAAACTGGCACGGCGCAGGGCTTCAAAAAAGGTCTGGAAGCGGAGGCGGTCGGGTTCGGTGAACTGGCGGTGACGCCCCAGGCGCGGCAGTTGATGAATCTGTACTTCGCCACCACCGCGCTGAAAAAGGATAGCGGGATCGCCGACACCAGCGTCCAGCCGCGACCGGTGCATAAAACGGCTGTCCTCGGCGCGGGCCTGATGGGCGCGGGCATCAGCTATGTCACCACCGACAAGGCGCAAATCCCGGTGCGGCTTAAGGACAAGGAACCGGCGGGTCTGAATCGCGGCCTGGCCTACATCGACCGGCTGATTCACAAACGGTTACAGCGACGTTCTCTGACGCCATTTGAAGCGGGACAGGCGCGGCGGCGGATCACCCCGACCCTGGATTTCTCCGGTTTCCATAACGTCGATCTGGTCATCGAGGCGGTGTTTGAAGACCTGAAACTGAAACAGCAGATGATTGCCGATGTGGAAGCGAACTGCCTGCCGACCACGATTTTCGCCACCAACACGTCGTCAATCCCGGTCGCCCAGATCGCCGAAGCGGCGCAACACCCGGAAAACGTCATCGGGATGCACTATTTCTCCCCGGTGGAGAAAATGCCGCTGCTGGAAGTAATCGCCGCCCCGCACACTGCGCCGGAAGTAATCGCGACCGCCGTTGACTTTGGCCGTCGGCAGGGCAAAACGGTGATCGTCGTTCAGGACGGCGCAGGGTTCTACGTCAACCGCATGCTCGCGCCTTATCTGAACGAAGCGGGCTATCTGCTCAGTGAGGGCGTGACGATTGACGCCATTGACCAGGCGCTGACGCAATTCGGCTTCCCGGTCGGCCCGTTCGCCCTGCTGGACGAGGTGGGCATTGACGTCGGTTCCAAAGTCGGGCCGATTCTGTACGCAGCGTTCGGCGAACGGATGAAACCCGCTGGAGTTGCCGACAGACTCTTGGCAGATGGCCGCTACGGGCGAAAGAACAAGAAGGGCTTTTATCGCTACGAAGGCGTCAAGTCGGGCGAGAAATCCGTCGATAAAACCGTCTACGCGGTGCTGGGCGTTGACGGCTCCAAGGTCGTCGAAGCCAGCGAAATCGTCGAGCGTTGCGTACTGGCGATGCTGAATGAAGCGGCGCGATGTTGCGCGGAAGGGGTGATTCGCAGCCCGCGTGATGGCGACATTGGCGCAGTGTTCGGCATTGGCTTCCCGCCCTTTCTCGGCGGCCCGTTCCGCTATGCCGATAGCCTGGGCGTCGCCGCGCTGGTGGAGAAACTGGAGCAGTATCGGCAACGACTGGGCGAACGGTTCGCCCCGGCGGAGGTTCTGACGCAGATGGTCAAGGAACGGCGGACGTTCTACGCGGATTAACGCGCTGATCGGGCGATGCGCCGGTCAGGGTTTCGCCCGCTTCCGGCGCGTCGCCTGCTTCGCTTCCAGCGGGCTGGCGATCTGTTGGTAAAGCTCAAACAGGAACGCGACGCGGTCGCTGTCCCCGGCAAATTTCCGCTTGGCATAGGCGAGGCCAGCCAGACCGGAGCCTCCACCGAAACAGCTTAAACTTCACTGGCGATTGTTTGAAGTGACAAATGCTTGCAAAAATCCTGCTTTTTTATATATTGCTATCGCTTAGAACAATGGTTCGGACAGTTTTGGGGGCCACACATCAAGGGCTTGGCCTCCGTAGCCCCTATTAAATCCAACTTGGGGATTTCCCCGAGTTTGATAAAATACATAACATACTGATTTATAAATATTTTATTGGTATTTAACCCCGAACCTGTGGCTTTTCAAGCAGTTTCGCAATCTTATCCAGACCAAGATGTACTCTTGTACATGATCAGCTTAGAAGCTGTCTAAAAACTAAGACATTGAATTTAAATAACTTTTTTTGTAAAATATGGGTAAAAGTAGGGTATGAATTGAAAAATCATTTTAAGCGTAAAAATCTAATGCGAGGTGATCGATGCC
>JAKLIY010000063.1 GCA_022709365.1 Pseudomonadota bacterium | reverse complement strand
TCCTGATCCTCGCGGGAAATTTTCCACTGTTCCGCGACTTTCTCCGCAGTCAGGCCCATGCCGTAAGCAATTCCGACATTTTCGTCCTTGGCGAACACTTCGGGATTGAGAGCGATCTTGTTGCCACCCATCGGAATCATGGTCATGGTTTCCGCGCCGGCGGCCAGCATCACATCGGCCTCGCCCAAGCGAATGCGGTCAGCGGCCTGCGCCACCGCCTGCACCCCGGACGCGCAGAAGCGGTTAATCGTCATGCCCGGCACACTGTCGGGCAGCCCGGCCAGTAACAGACCGATGCGGGCCACGTTCATGCCTTGTTCGCCTTCCGGCATGGCGCAGCCGACGATCACGTCGCCGATCAGTCTCGGATCCAGCCCCGGGCATTGATTCACGACCCCGCGCAGCACATGCGCCAGCAGATCGTCCGGGCGGGTATTGCGAAAGACGCCACGCGCTTTGCCCACCGGCGTGCGCGCTGCGGCCACGATGTAAGCGTCCTGGATTTGTTTGCTCATTGCAGAGTTCTCCTGGCAATCAGTTACGCAGCGGCTTGCCGGTCTTGAGCATCTGCTCAATCCGGGCCTGGGTGAGCGGGGTCTTGGCCAGTTCCACGAAGTTGCGGCGCTCCAGTCCCAGCAGCCACGCTTCATCGACCAGCGTGTTGGGATCGACATCACCGCCGCACAACGCCTCGGCAATACTTAGGCCCAGCCGGTAGTCATGGGGCGAGATAAACCCGCCATCGCGCATGTTGACCAGCGCCATTTGACAGGCAGCAACACCGGTACGGCCCGCGACGCGAATGGGACGCGGTTGTGGTGGCCGATAGCCGGTTTCCGCCAACGCCCGCGCCTGCGCCTTGGCGACGTAGAGCAACTCATTCGGGTTGAAGACGATGACATCGGACGCCTTGAGATGCCCGAGCTGCTTCGCTTCTTCCGCGCTGCGCGAGACCTTGGCCATGGCCATCGCCTCGAAATACGGCCGCAGAAACGGCAGCAAGTCGCCGCCTTTCGCCTCATTCATGGCGCGCAAGGCAAATTCCTTGCAGCCGCCGCCGGCGGGAATCAGGCCGACGCCCACTTCCACCAGGCCGATATAGCTTTCCAGCGCCGCCACCACCCGGTCGCAATGCATCAGGAACTCGCAGCCGCCGCCCAGCGCCAGCCCTTGCGCCGCCGCAACCACGGGGATCGCTGAATAGCGCAGCGCCGCCGTGGTTTGCTGAAACTTGGCGACGGTATTCTCGAAGGTCACTAAATCGCCGGCCATCAGCACCGGCACGGCCTGCGCCAAATTTGCCCCAGCGCTGAACGGCGCGGTGGTCTGCCACAGCACCAGTCCGCTAAAGCGCTGTTCGGCGATCTTCAACGCCTCCAGCACGCCGTCCAGCACATCATCGCCGATAACGTGCATCTTGCTCTTGAAGCTGAGGACGCCCAGGTCATCGCCGGTGGTCCACAGCCGCACCCCGGTATTTTCAAACACCGTCTCGCCGTAATGAGGCGGTGCTTCGCCCAGCACCGGTTCGGGATACAACTGGCGCTGATAGACCGGCAGTGTGGAACGCGGTTTGTAGGCATCTTCCGCCGCGGAATACGAACCTTCGGGCCGATGCACGCCGTCCACCTGCCTGACCCAGGCCGGCAACGGGGTTCGCGTCATCGCTTTCCCGGCGGCGATGTCTTCTTCAATCCATTCGGCGACCTGCTTCCAGCCCGCCGCCTGCCAGATTTCAAACGGCCCCATGCTCCAGCCGAAACCCCAGCGAATGGCGAAATCCACATCACGGGCGTTATCAGCAATGTCCGCCAGCAACGTCGCCGCGTAATGGAAGGCGTCGCGGTGAATCGCCCACAGGAATTGCGCCTGCGGATGGCTGCTGGCCCGCAGCGCCGCGAATTTCTCGGCGGGATGCTTGATCTTCAGAATGGCCTGCACCGCATCATCCGGCTTGGCCCCCGCGTCCCGATACTCACCGGTCGCCGGATCCAGCACCTGTTTGCCCTTGTTGGCGTAGATGCCGACTTTGGTTTTCTGGCCCAGCGCGCCCTTGTCAATCAGTGTGGTCAACCAGGCCGGTGGGTTGAAATACTGCCGCCAGGGATCGTCCTGCAAGGTCAGCGCTGAACCTTTGAACACATGGCCCATGGTGTCCAGGCCCACCACGTCAGCGGTGCGGTAAGTGGCGCTCTTGGGCCGGCCAATCGCCGGGCCGGTCAGCGCGTCCACCAGGTCCAGACTCAGCCCGAACGCCTGGGTGTGATGGATGGTCGCCGCCATGGAAAACACGCCGATGCGGTTGGCGACGAAATTCGGAGTGTCCTTGGCGCGCACCACACCCTTGCCCAAGGTGCTGACCAGGAAAGTTTCCAGTTGGTCGAGAATGGCCGGATCGGTGGTCTGGCAGGGAATCAGTTCGACCAGCGCCATGTAGCGCGGCGGGTTGAAGAAATGAATGCCGCAAAAGCGCGAACGCAGATTCTCCGGCACCGACTCGGCCAACTGGCTCAGGCGCAGACCGGAGGTATTGGTCGCCAGAATCGCCCGGTCGTTGAGATACGGCGTGATGCGTTGATAGAGGGCGGCTTTCCAGTCCGGGCGCTCAGCGATAGCCTCGATCAGCAGGTCGCAGTGGCGCAGTTCTTCCAGATGCTGGTCATAGTTGGCCGGTTGAATCAAGGCAGCCCGTTCCTTGACGGCGAACGGCACGGGACTCAGCTTGGCCATGCTGGCGATGGCTTTGGTCACGATCCCGTTGGGATCGCCATCCTTAGCCGGCAGGTCAAACAACACTACCGGCACTTCGGCATTGGCGAGATGAGCAGCGATTTGCGCTCCCATCACTCCCGCGCCCAGAACCGCCACCCGGCGGATGGATACTGCGTTATTCATGCGTGAATGTCCTCTCAGGCTGTCGAAACGCCGCCTCACCCCAATTTCTCTTCCCGCGAGGGGAGAGATCGGGGAACGATGACGCCAAAAATAAAGCCGGGGACCAGGCCCCGGCTTTCTCGATTTGGCTAATCGCCGATTTTTTAAGGCTTAAAACTTGTAGCTGGCCTGCAGGCCGATCAGATTCCCATAGCTCTCATAATTCAGCCGCAGGGTGTCAGTCATCAACCCGGGAGCCGTCGACAGCAAATTGACAGTGTTGTCGGTGCTGGAATCGTCAAACAGAAGGTACATATAGCCGAAGTCGACCGACCACTGCGGATTCGGGTGGTAGCTGAAGCCGACGGCAAAGGCGTTGCGGTCGCTGTCGGGAATGCGCGGGGTGCGGAATTCCGCCGATGGCACCGGGGTCTGGTCATAGACGTAACCGGCGCGGAAGGTCCACTCCGGATTGTAGTCGTAGCTGACCCCGATGTTGAACGACCAACTGTCTTCCCAATTCTCTTCGGTCAGGCTCTGCGAGCCGTCGCCGAACTCGATTTTCAGTTCCTTGAACAAACTCCAGTTGGTCCAGCGCACGCTGCCCATGATTGCCCACTGGTCGTTGAGCCGGTGATACGCCGCCAGCGCCAGCCAATCCGGCAAGGTAGGACTCGATTCAGCGGATACCACACCGTTAGCGCTCGGGACGTAGTTGCTGATGGTGCGGTCGCCATCCGCCGAATGCTTGATGCGCGAGCGGTAGCTGACGCCGAAGCGGGTGTTGGGATCCAGTTCGTAGGTCGCGCCCAAATTGTAGCCAAGCGCCCAACTATCGACTTCGACTTCGGCAAAGCCGTCCTGCGAGGGGCTGAGCGGGTTGAACAGCGCTTGGCTGAGCGTGACGTCGGCATACTGGGCGCTGACGCCAAAACCCAGCGACAGATTGTCGTTGACCCGGTAGGCGATTGAAGGATTGACATCGATGGTCGTTAGTTCCGAATCGACGGCGTGGTAGCGGCCCACCCAGTTCCTGCCATAGCTGGTGCTCACCGCGAACGGAGCGTTAAGGCTCACGCCGAACCGCATCCGGTCGTTGATATCCGTGATGTAGTAGCCGTTGGGCACGACGTTATCTTCACCGCCGTTGTCATTAGCGAGTCCCGAACTCGGAATGGTCACAAACACGGGCAAGGTGCCGGGCTTGGTGAGCACGTCCCCCAGATTGGCCGGCAACCGGGTGGTCGAGCCGGCGTTACTCGCATCCGTGGTGATCCCGATAAACGTAAACCCCGCCTGCGCCTGCGTACCCTTGCCAAGCATCATGTCGGCGGGATTGTAATAGGCGGCGGACGCATCATCGTTTGCTAAACTGCCCCCTGCAAACGCCCGGCCCAGGCCGGTGACGCTCTGCTCGGTGAGCTGCAAGCCCGAAGCATGGGCCTGACCGATCGCCGCCAGTGTCCCGGTGAACCCCAGAATGAAAACCCAGTGGTGTTGGTATGGCTTCATCATTTTTTTACTCAGGGTGATTATCGTTTTGCGTCAATAACAATGGCGCCAACCGCAACGGGGCGTTGGTCGCACACATTAGTGTTGTGAAGAGGATTCCTGCCAAAACTTTTCCTGGTTGTTAAGGATAACGAATTGCCGCCGAATTTGCCTTACTTAACCAACACTGAATGACCGCCGCATCGAAAGGCCAGTCCAGTTCGCCGCCGGTCTCCCGATGGCGCAGTACTGGAATGCGCACGCCATAGCGCTCCAGCAGCGCCTCGTCGTCAGCGATCTCCACGGTTTCGACCGGCGCGCCGACGCTCTGCAACAACGCCTCAGCCTGTTCGCACAGATGGCAACCGCTGGTGGTATACAGCAATAAAGTCAGCTTCATTTCTCGACCCCTGCGCCTCATGATCGTATGCCAGCTTGCCCGAAAACGATTATTATCACTCTATGTCTCTCACCGTTGACCTCTAATCCCGGAATCGCCCATGGCCCGACTGCTGCATGAACTCATTCTCGAACAGGCGGAGCGCCGTCCCGACGCTGCCGCTATCGTCCATCGGCAAACGACTCTGGATTACGCTCAACTGACGGACCTGGTGCAAAAGACGGCCCGTGGGCTGCTGGCGCTGGGTCTGAATCGGGCGGAACGGGTCGCCATGTACCTGCCCAAGCGGCCGGAAGCGGTCGCTGCCCTGTTTGGCGCAGCGCTCGCTGGCGGAGTCTTCGTACCGATTAACCCGTTGCTGAAACCGGAACAGGTCGCCTACATCCTGCGTGATTGCAACGTCCGCATCCTGATCACTGCCCGCGACCGGGCCGAGTTGCTGGAACCCTTGCTGGCCGATTGCCCCGATCTGCATAGCCTCGTGCTGGTCGATGAGGACGCTCCGCCCGTGGTTCATCCGCGCCATTGGCAGGTGCTTGGCTGGTCGAGCCTGCTGGCGGCGGACGATGGCCGTCTCCCCGCACGGGTCATCGACATCGACATGGCGGCGATTCTCTACACCTCGGGCAGCACGGGCAAACCCAAGGGCGTAGTACTCTCTCATCGGAATATGCTGGCCGGAGCTTATAGCGTCGCCGAATACCTGGATAACCGGCCGGAGGACCGCTTGCTGGCGGTGTTACCGTTCAGCTTCGACTACGGCCTCAGCCAGTTGACCACTGCTTTCGTCGCCGGGGCGCGAGCAGTGCTGATGGATTATCTGCTGCCCCGCGATGTCGTCGCTACGGTCGCCCGCGAGGGCATTACCGGCCTGGCGGCGGTGCCGCCGATGTGGGTGCAACTGGCGATGCTGGAATGGCCCACAGCGGCGGCGGACAGCCTGCGCTATATCACCAATTCCGGTGGAGCTATGCCCCGCGCAACCCTGGCGGCGTTGCGGCGCGCATTACCGAAAACGACGCCGTTTCTCATGTACGGGCTGACCGAGGCATTCCGCTCCACCTACCTGCCGCCCGCCGAGCTGGATCGCCGGCCCGACTCCATCGGCAAAGCCATTCCCAACGCCGAAATTCTGGTGGTGCGCGAAGACGGGACGCCCTGCGCGCCGGGCGAGCCGGGGGAACTGGTGCATCGCGGCGCACTGGTCGGGTTGGGTTACTGGAACGATCCGGCCAAGACTGCCGAACGCTACCGCCCGGCTCCCGGCCAGAATCCCGGTCTGCCCATCCCGGAACTGGCAGTCTGGTCGGGCGATACGGTGCGCAGCGATGAAGAGGGCTTCCTGTATTTCATTGGCCGCAAGGACGACATGATCAAAACCTCCGGCTATCGGGTTAGCCCGACGGAAATCGAGGAGGTGCTTTACAGCAGCGGTCAGGCGGCGGAGGCGGCGGCGCTGGGCATTCCCCATCCCGCGCTGGGCCAGGCGGTGGTCGCCGTCATCAAACCGTTGCGCGAGGCGTTCAGCGAAAACGCATTGATCACCTATTGCAAGCAGCATTTGCCGAACTTCATGGTTCCGCTGCAAATCATCGTCCACCTGACGGATCTGCCGCGTAATCCCAATGGCAAGATCGACCGGAAGAGTCTGGTTGAAGGATTGCGCGACCGGTTCCCGGAGAATGTCGCATGACCGCCGCCCGTCCCCGCCACTGGCCGATGAGCCAGTTTCCGGTCATCGACGACTGCTTGCAGATCGGCGGTCTGCCCCTGACGCAACTGGCGGCGCGGGTCGGCCAGACTCCGTTCTATGCCTATGACCGTCGCTTGCTGGATGAACGGGTCGCGTTGTTGCGCCGAATCTTGCCGCCGGCGATGGAGCTGCACTACGCAGTCAAGGCCAATCCGATGCTGGCGGTAGTTCAACAGTTGGCCGGACGGGTTGACGGTCTGGATGTCGCTTCGCTGGGGGAATTGACGGTCGCGCTGGACGCCGGTATGGACCCGGCGGAGATCAGCTTCGCCGGTCCTGGCAAGCGTCCGCCGGAACTGGCCACCGCCATTGCCGCAGGCGTCACCCTCAATCTGGAATCCGCCGGCGAGCTGGAAACCGTCGCCCGGCTGGGTCACGAACAAGGTCGGCAACCCCGAGTGGCGGTGCGGGTCAATCCCGATTTCGAGCTGAAAGCGTCCGGGATGAAAATGGGCGGCGGCCCCAAACCGTTTGGCGTCGACGCCGAGCAGGTTCCGGCCTTGCTGCGGCGCATCAGCGAACTGGAACTGGATTTTCGGGGTTTTCACATCTTCTGCGGTTCGCAGAATCTGCGCCATGAAGCCCTCATCGACGCCCATGACCGCACGTTTGAACTGGCGTTGCGGCTGGCGGCGGATGCGCCAGCCCCGGTGCGATTACTCAATATCGGCGGCGGCTTCGGCATTCCCTACTTCCCCGGCGATACGCCGCTGGAGCTGGAGCCGATCGCTGACAATCTGCGCCGCTGGTTGCCCCTCGTCAGTGAGCGGTTGCCGGAAGCCCATGTCGTTTTGGAACTGGGCCGCTATCTGGTCGGCGAAGCCGGGATTTATGTCGCCGAAGTCGTGGATCGCAAGGTTTCGCGCGGCTATACGTTCCTGGTCACGAACGGCGGTCTGCATCACCATCTGGCGGCTTCCGGCAACTTTGGTCAAGTGGTGCGCAAGAACTATCCGGTGGTGGTCGGTAACCGGGTGGCGGGAACCGAACGGGAAGTCGTATCGGTCGTAGGGCCGCTTTGCACCCCGCTGGATCTACTCGCCGACCGAATGGAACTGGCGAAAGCCGAAGTCGGCGATTTGATCGTGGTGTTTCAGTCTGGCGCTTACGGGCTGACCGCTAGCCCAGCCCGATTTCTCAGCCATCCAGCGTGTGTGGAGGTGCTGGTATGATGGGTCAAGCGATTACTCAGTCCGCCCGTTCAACAATCCGCCGGTAAGGTTTAGTCGGCAGCTTTTGCAAAGCCGCACTCAGATCCGCCCGCCGGGGACAACCGGGTGGGCATTTTGCGAGCTGGATTTGCGCTGCGGCGTACAGTGCGTTGCCCTTTTGTGTGGGATCGGTGAGTGCTGGATCGATCAATACCGCGGCTGCCCACGGATATAGGGGATCGTGATCAAATCCTGCGCCGAGTACATAGGCCAGCGCCAGATAGATCATGGCGCTGCGTTCCGCGGCGAGACCGTACTGCTTGGCGGCGGTATAACTGCGACGCACTAGGTTGCGTAGTGCTTCCTCGCCAAGCGCTTGATATTTCTGCGGAGCCAACGCTTGTAGCAGTAACAGCAAGCGATGACCGACACTGGGCGCTTCTGGCAGACTGTCGAACACCTGCGGTTGCCGCAATACGCTCAAGGTCTGCCGCTGATACTCGTTATCCGGCCCGATCATCCGGTCTAGCAAATTCATCGCCTGATCATAGATCGGTGTGATCCGCATCTGAGCGGTTTCTGGCGCTTCATCCTTGAGCAACTCCGCGACCCAAGGCCATTGAGGATCTTCGTCAAAATGACGGCCTAGCAGGAATCTCAAACTGAGATAGAGATACACATCGCGCTCGGAGATCAATGAGTGTTGCTCGGCCCACTGCAACCCCAAGTGAATGATCTCGCGCATCGGCTGCGCCCCTAAAACCTGATAGTGATCGGGGAAAAACGGCTCCAGATATTCATAAACCCGCCGCTCGAAATTACGGATAACCGCTTGTTCGAAAACCGCCATCTGTTCTTCACGGATCATTAACATATTGTGCTTCCTTGTAATCGTTTAAAGGGAGTCAACGACTACGCTAGGGCGACCGATTCGTTGCCCAGTTGTCTCCCACTTTCACGCCAGAACTTTAATAAAGTTGTTGGCTCATCTCCTTCCAAAAAATAGCGCACAACCGGACCAAATACAGTCTGTAATTCGAGCGAATTACAGGTCGGTAAATAGATACGTAATACCCGAGGATCGTAATAACGAAAGTTGAGCGGCTGAAGTTGGGGATCATAGACGGTTAGGAAGGAACGCAAATGATCACGCAGAGTGCGCAAATTGACCGGACTGATCGCAAAAATGCCCCAGTGCCGTCCCCAGCCTTCCTGTAGTGCCCATTCAGCGAAGGGTGCATCACGCTGAAGAACCGCTAGATAAGGTGCAACCTGCGCGATATCCGGTTCCAATTCACCGGGAGTCAGACAGACCCACTCAATGTTCATCCGCATTAACATTTGTGGTAAACCGGGAACCGAAGCGCCATCTAACACTGCGTAAACAGTCGTTTCGGGAATAGCGAAAAAATGCTTATATAACTTCGATAAAACCATATCAGACATGGCACACTCCGAATAACTAAAAGCTCACCGTTCACTATTTGTGAGGTGTTTGCTCTTGAGAACGCTGCTGTTCCTGAACGCGCTGCTGCTCCTGAATGCGCTGCTGCTCCTGAATGCGCTGCTGCTCCTGAATGCGCTGCTGCTCCTGAATGCGCTGCTGCTCCTGAATGCGCTGCTGTTCCTGAGTCGGCAATTCTTGAGTCCTATCAGTGGTTCCCTCGGTCTGGGTAAACGGGGTACCCGACTGCGCAGCGCTGGATTTAACTTTAGCTTGCGGGGCCTGATAATCGCCAACACTGACTGAATCCAGCGATTGCGGGCTAGGTGCCTGAACCGGCGTAGATTGGGCGCTGGTCACTGCCCCGGCTTGATCATCCGCGGCTTCCTGCGGTGCGGTCGGGTCGGTCGGGGCGTCTGGCGAACTGCCCGAACCCGAACCTGCCGAACCGCCGCTGTTGATCATCACGAAGGGCGTACCGCTGATGAAAATGCCTCCCGGATTGATGTCGATGAAATTGCTACCAGCCTTAATCGTCAACTGTATCCCGGCTTCAATCACTACCTTCATGCCGGCCTTGAGATGAATTTCCATGCCCGCATCTAGGGCGTGATTTTGCCCCACTTTCTCCTGTTGGTTCATGCCAACCTTTAGCGACAGGGTTCCACCCACTTTCTGATTATGATTGCCGCCGACCTGCTGGTGCTTTTCACCGGCGACCTTCTCTAATTGATCGCCACTGCCGCCATCGCCGGATTTGACGATCAGGTGTTTTTCACCCTCGACCTGCTCGAACTGCTTCTTTTTGACGATCAGATGCCGCTCGCTGCCGATCCACTCACGGGCGTCATTCTTGATCCGCACATCTTCGTCGCGCTCGGCATGCAGAAAGATTTGTTCCTTGCCCTTGTCGTCTTCAAAACGAAGCTCGTTAAACCCGCCCCCACCCTTGCTCGACAGGCTCTTAAGGGTGGACATGGTTTTCTTGTCCGGCAGGGTGTAAGGCGGCATATTGGCGCCGTTATAGACCCGGCCGGTGATGATCGGCTGATCGGGATCGCCTTCGAGAAAATCGACGATCACCTCCTGGCCAATGCGCGGCAGGTACAAAGTGCCCCACTTCTTGCCCGCCCAGCTCTGGGCGACGCGAATCCAGCAAGAGCTGTTCTCATCGGCGTTGTCGTATCGATCCCAGTGAAAGTGGCACTTGACCCGCCCGTATTGATCGGTGTCAATCTCTTCGCCAGCCTTGCCGACGACAATGGCGGTCTGTGGCCCCTGCACCACCGGCTTGGGCGTAACACGCGGCGCCCGGTAGGGTTGCTGGGCGTCGATGGCAGTGATGCGCAGTTGATAGGGTTTGATCGAGTCTGGCGCGGGTACGGATTCATAGGGATCCGCTTGCAATTCGTAGGTGGCGGAGACCACCAGGTATTGGCGGTCCTGATCCTGATTGCCACTGTTGGTCAGAGTGAATAGATAGCCGGTCGCCAGGCCATGCGCAACGCCTTCCGCCTGAATCATCTCATGCTGGGCCAGCAATTCCTGCAGACGAATCTTGGTGTAGTTTTCGCCATCGCCCGGTTCGGTGTACTGGCCTGGATAGTCATAAACCTCGAAGTTGGCCATGGCGTGGTTTTTCGGCTTGGAGAGTACTTTGCGCAGATTTTTGGCTGGTGCGATAAAATCGAAATCGTTGAGCGCATATTTACCAGGCTGCACCTGTTTCTCGACCACCCATTCATAAAGATGATCGCGCTCTTTCCATTGCATGGCGTCGGGTGGGTAATAGGGTATCTCGTCATAGTTTGGAAATGTGCTATGGGCGCTGAGGTCATCGGCCAGCACCAAGGTATGCTTGCCATTGTCATGCTTAAAATAGTAGTAGATGCCTTCCCGCTCCATCAGTCGACTGACAAAATTGAAATCCGTTTCCCGATATTGCACACAGTATTCCCAAGTTCTATATTGGCCGGTGAGCGACCTCTTGAAATCGGTAAACCCTTGTTGCCGAAATACCTCTTCGATGATGTCTGGAACAGTTTTCTTCTGGAAGATCCGGCAATCAGCGGTGCGGGTCAGAAACCACAGCCAGGGATTGAGAATCGCCCGATAAGCGCCGTAGCGCAGGCCACGCATCCCCAGATAGCTGAAGCGGGTCACGAAGCCATTAAAATAGCGCGTTCCCGCCCCGCGCACTTCCGGTAGCTGCATGCGAATCGTGATATTTTTGCCCAGGATATCCGTTAACTGAATAAAGGTTTTTTCGCTGAGCAATTCTACTTCGTATTCAAACAATCGCCCCAGTTGTTCGGTTCCGATCATACGATAGAAGACCAGGACATCTTCGCCCAGTGGGGTGTTGACCGCGAAGATCCGGTGTTTTTGCGTGATGGCCATGATCCAGACTCCCATCCTAACCGTTGCCCAGGAACAACATTGTTATTGAGTTTAGCAGAAAATTCCTATCGGAAAGTCCATCGCCAAACGGGTCAAAATCAGACTAGACTTCCAGTCGTGCTTTCTGTTTGGAGATCAAACGCCATGCCAAGCCGAATGGAATTTCAGTTGAATTTGCCTAAATCCGCGACGAATCCGGTGCGCCGCGATCCCACTGCGCCGTTGCGCTTCCTGATCATGGCCGATTTCAGCGGTCGCGCCGACCGGGAAACGCCCGGTCCGCTGGCCGATCTGGCCAGTCGGCCGTTACTGACGGTGGATGTGGACAGTCTGGATGCAGTGATGGCCCGGCTGACCCCGAAGCTGCGGCTGGCTGGCGCTGAATCTGGTTCAGCCCTGACTCTGAGCTTCAGTCAGCTCGATGACTTTCATCCTGACGCGCTATATCGGCGGGTGGAAGGGTTCCAGGCCCTGCGCCGCAGCCGCACCCGTCTGCTCAACCCGGCCAGTTTTGCCCAAGCCGCAGCCGAATTGGCCCCTTTACCTTCGCCTTCGCCGGTTCAAGCTGGTCCGGTGCCGACGGGAAACGATGCCGATCTGTTGGGGCGCTTGCTGGGTCAGCCGTCGACTCCTTCGCCCGCCGTGCGTCCCGTCGATCCGGGCGCTGCCGCAGTCCAGTCCTTCCTGCGGGTGGTGGTGCAACCCCACATTGTCCACACCGATCCGAATCAGTCCGCCTGGGTGGCGGCAGTGGACGCGGCGATCAGCGATCAGTTGCGGGCGATTCTCCACCAGCCGGCGTTCCAGGCGCTGGAAGCGGCCTACCGGAGTGTGCAGGGGCTGGTCGCCGCTTTTGACAGCGACACGGTGCAAGTTGCGCTGTTCGATGTCACCCGTCAGGAGTTGCTGGCGGATCTGCGCAGCGCGGGCGGCGATCCGACCGCGACCAGCCTGTATACACGGCTGATCGACCAGGGAGTGCAGATGCCGGATGGGCAGCCTTGGTCGCTGTTGATCGGGGACTATCGGTTCGGCAATGGGCCGGAGGATATCGCCCTGCTGGCCGCTTTGGGTGCGCTGGCCGCTCATGCCGGCGGACCGTTCCTGGCGGAAGCGGCGCCGGGACTGTTGGGAACCGTTTCGGCAGCAGCGTTGGCTGATCCGGGAAACTGGGCACCGCTGTCGGCGGCACAGGCCGAGCATTGGCAGGCTTTGCGTCAGTGCGCCATTGCGCCCTGGCTGGGACTGGCGTTGCCCCGGGTGCTGTTGCGGCTGCCTTATGGTCGCAAGACCGATCCGGTTGAGCAGATCGAGTTTGAGGAAATGCCGATGGGTCGCGATCCGGACGCTTATCTATGGGGCAATCCGGCCTTTGTCTGCGCCCGGTTGATCGCAGCAGCGTTCGTGGAGAATGGCGAGGGATTCAGTCCCGGCGATGTGTTGGAACTGGAGGATCTGTCGGCGCATGTGTATGAAGAAGCCGGCGAGCGGGTGATGCAGTCGGCGACTGAGGTGCTGCTGAGTGAGCAAGTGGTGCAGGCGGTTCTAGCCAGAGGATTGATGCCGTTGCTCGGTCATCGCCAGCGCCATGCGATCCGGCTGGCGCGGTTTCAGTCGCTGGCGGAACCGGCAATGGCGCTGGCGGGGGTTACTGCATCAGTCTAATCTATAGCAATCCTCAATGAGTCATGGAATCAGCGACTCGAACCACCCCGGCGCTGCGCACCACCCCTCCTTGTCCAAGGAGGGGAATTTCTATGATCTGGGTAAGGTTGCTGTATAAAAACCATTGATGTGGATCGGGTGACCCATTTTTGGAGGTGATCATGAACGCTGTCCTGCTGCCCCGTCCACCACTAGCTGATCCACCGGAGCCTTATGATGGAATGCCGGTTTCCGAGGCTGATCCTATAGGGGTGGGGTGAGTTGATTGATTGGGCAAAACAGCAGTTTAACTGCGTCATTGAAATCGTTAAGAGACCAGACACGGAGGAGCCAGGATTTCATGTGCTACCTCGGCGCTGGGTGGTCGAA
>JAKLIY010000062.1 GCA_022709365.1 Pseudomonadota bacterium | reverse complement strand
CCACTCGGCGTTCATGGCAGCACTCCTCCAAAATAGGCCTTATCTGGATAGACTCTTTACTCCGGTTAGACAACTCCATTCAAAGTTGGTTCACCAGGAATATGGGGATCACTATTAGCAAGACTACAGTCACACAAGGATCAAGCGCCATGACTTCCTTGCGGAATGCTTCAAACAGTTCACGCATCGAACCAACAAGTAGATTCGGGTGGTCATTAATGGCATAACCTGCTGCAGTGGTGACCTTGGGGTCATATTTGACCAGAGTCTCTGCCGACAAGCTTGGCGTCTTCCAGACTTCCATAGCGATGCCGGCCAGTCTTTTGGCTCGCTTTTGGATAGCGGTTTCATTCCACTGCTCAACTTGTCCAAGTTCTGCATTCAGTCTGAGTGGGCTTTCCTTAAAGCCGCCTTCCATGTCGCGTTTTTCGGTGAAGGATCGGTCGCTGTATTCCGAGTTATAGCCAGTGAGCGTCAAGTTGCCGAGGGTGTGCAGCCAGGTTTGCTGGATTCGCTGCCAGTCAGGCCCCAGCGCTGTCTTCCACGCGGACGACAGATTTTCGTTTTGCGGCAGGATGTGTTCAATGGTGTATTCGTCTACTGCTACGCACTCCTTGTGACCGTGGTTCTCCAACCGCCGCAACCAATAACTGCGGCGAGGAAAGTTATACAGATCGCGGGTTTGCAGGTCGCGCTGGAATTCGTCGTCGCTTGGGAAGCGACGGTATGAAGGTAACCCCAGCAGGTGCGCCTGGATGCTTTCGAGATAACGATCTTTTTTCAGCGATTTGATGAAGGTGGCGAAAGTCTTGTTCAGTGAGTTGGTTGGAATGGCGCAGATGGCGCGGCGGAAAACGTAGGCTTCGATTAACCTCACCGCCGCCAGGAAATCCTGTTTGGCAAGCAGGCCTGTGGCGTAGTCATGATACAAATCCAGCAAGAAGGGATAGGCTACATCCACCTTCAGTTCGCGCAAATCATGGAAGGCAAGCTTCAGGTCTGCGTCGGTCTCCGCGCCTAATCCCATGGCGCAAAAGTAGCGGGCAAAGCTGCGAATATCCTTTACCAGCGCCTGAACTCCAGCTTGGGCCGTTACGGGTGAACGCGCATACGCTTTGAATGCTTCGTAGACATCTCGTACATTGGGAATTTCGCCAGTCTTCACCGTCAGATAGTGGCGCATGAAGCTGTCGAAATACACGCTGTAGGCTTCCTGTCCGAAGTCCACTTCCATAGGCCGCCAAAACTGCTCGTAAATCTGTGTTTGTAGTTGCGGTTTCAATACCATCAGAATGAAGTTACGGATCAGGTCAGCCTGGCTCAATTCGCGGCCAGTAGAATTCATGCTCTCGAAAATGAGCTGGGGGTTGTCCTGGTCGCGGTTAAGAGCGATGTCTACCACTACCAGTTTAGCCAGTCCTTTGCACACCGCCGCTAGCTCACCCTTACATCCGGCAATCCACATTTCGAATAGCGCAAAGTTCCCTGTCACTCGCAGTGAAGGTTCTTTCGGCTGATCGCTATCGCTGACGATGGCGACGAGCGAAGCCTTGTCGGTCTGCGACAGCAGTAGTTTGTAGCGCCGATCGCCGTCTTCTTCAGGGTTGAGCAGGTAGTAGTTGCGCAACTTGCGTGGGGAAAAGCCATCGACCGGTTCTGTCTCACTCAGCGCCTTAGCCAGTGCCGCGATCAGCAGCGTTACTGTGGTCAGGCGTTGCTGGCCGTCGATGACCAACATCGGCTCGTGGCTGGTCAGATTGGAAAGCCCTTTCTCGATGTAAACGATAGAGCCGACGAAATGTGACGAAATGGTATCGTTGCCACCAGTGCGCAGAATGTCATGCCACAACTGCCGGCACTCTTTCTCGTTCCATGAATAAGTGCGCTGATAGATGGGAATAACAAACTGGGGCGACTTCTTAAGGAAGTCAAGGAGCTTGGCTTCGGTCGCTTTCATTTCAAGGCGTCTCCTTTAAGGCGTGCAACGCACTCAGCCCAAGTCTGGGGATGATGGATGCGCAGGTTACTGAAAGGCTTGACCGTTTTGCCACTGCCGAAGAAGCACCAGTCCAAGAGACCGTGATCATCAACCTCTTGCAATGCAGTGATTAAATCGGTAGCAGTCGACAGATTGGTAGCAAGAAATTGCTCAGTCAGCGCAGAGAGACGCAAAAAGGTTTTTCGATAACCAGCGGCCAGTGCTTCCCGTCGATCCAGTTGGAACACTTCAATAGTCTTTAGCCCTTTTGGCGACCAGTCATTTATTTGCACGTCGAACCGAGCTACTACGTTACCGGTGACAGGATCGAAATCCAGATGCAGCCAAGGCTTCTCGACCGTCGGATCAATCAGCAGCGGCTGATCTTCCGCCAACGGAAATCGATCCCCTTTAAGACGTCCACATTCGGTACAGCACAGTAATAAATTCAGCCATACAAACATCCGCTCGGGATATGGAGTCTTAGGCCAAAAATGCTCAATATCTGTACCATGTGAGTCCAAGCAATACATACAACGCTCTCGCTCTCCCATCATACCTTTCAGCGTAATCAGCACCGTCTGTAGCAACGAGGTCTTTCGGGCAATTTTCCATTCCCACTGAATGTCCAAAGAACCATTAGCGTACTTGCGATTGGCCGCAGCCTGCCTTTTCTTCAGCTTATGGCTGGCATCCACACCCAGGTGCGTCCGAATGACGCGGCGCATTGGCTACAATTCCTCTTCATCCACAACGAAAAGCTGTAACTGCTTAATTTTACTGGCTTCGTCAGCGGTCAGGTTTCCCCCGGCCCGTTGTTTGGCGTGCAGCTTTGCATATTCGGCCCGTCCTGCCACTGCTTGAGGGGAGCGAGTGTTTTGCAGACCGAAGGCGCGGGTTAACAAGATCGTATCGGGACGTGAGGCGATAACCTTCCGGTATTCCTCCTCGGCCAATGGCTGGGGAGGAATATCGCTACCGGGTTCAGGCAGGACAAAAAGCCCATTTTCATCGGCGGCCTGGCAGATAATGGGGCTATGAGTAGTGACCAGAAACTGGAGTTTGGGAAAATGCCGCTTGAGCCAGAAGCCGATTTCCCGCTGCCATTCAGGGTGCAAATGGGCATCGATTTCATCGATCAGCACCACGCCGCTGCGCTTGACGAAAAGCTTGCCGTCTGG
This sequence comes from Pseudomonadota bacterium, assembly GCA_022709365.1. Lineage (GTDB taxonomy): Bacteria > Pseudomonadota > Gammaproteobacteria > Competibacterales > Competibacteraceae > UBA2383. The sequence goes on along the minus strand of JAKLIY010000062.1, from coordinate 11,821 downwards.
GTTACGTTCAGTCAGGCCATCCACACCGTAAGCATTCATCAGGTGACGCAGGATGTCGGCCAGCAGGGCCAGCGCCGCACGATAGCCATCGCTCATTTCCCCCCAAGAAAGCTGCACACCATTCCGATCTTTCAACCATAGCCCGTCGGAGTCAACGCGATCCAATGTGATCTGGTTAGGCATGAGTTCGTCGCGGAGAATCTCCAGGAGCAACGCCAACTGCTCACGCTCAGCGGCTTTGTTTTCCAACTCTTTGTGCTTCAGGTTTCGCAGCCATTGATCTACTTCGGCCAGCGATGCGGCTTCCTGAAACATGGTCACGAAACGCTCGGTAGAGGGTGCAATCATTTGGCGAGCGGCTTCCGGCGACGCGCCAAACACCCGGCGAAACGGGCCGTAGCCGCAAGAAAACCATCCCTTGGCGTCAGTAGACCAGAGGGTGCGATCCGGGGTGGAGTAGTTCTTCGGCTTCTTGGCCGGTATGGCTGAGTGAAGGGTTGTTTCCTTAGCGCTATTCTTCAAGATGATCTTCGCCGGAAATGCCGCACCAGGTTTTGTCCCCGAATCGACCAGAGCATCATCGGGTGCCTGACGAACAATCTCCAACTGGATCGACGCTTCGTCGTCGTCCCCTATACCTTCACGTATCCAACGGTGAAAGCTTGGCTGCAACGCTCGTGCAGTGTCCTTACCCGTCAGCCCGACCGCAATGGCCTTAAGCAGAGTGCTTTTGCCGGAGCCATTGTTGCCTGTGAATACCGTCCAACCGGCATAAGCGCCGTTGGGCCGCGCAAGGTCGAATTGCAGGTCTGCGAAACCACGAATGTTTTTCAGAATCACTTTATCAATGTACATACGCTGCTCCGTTCAATGCGCCTCATCCCAGTTTGCGCCAGTGCCGACATCCACCTCCAGCGGTATCCGTAAATCCGCCGCAGCGATCATCAATGCCCGAATCCGCTCCTCAGCAGTTACCAACGCCTCCTCAGCGACCTCAAACACCAATTCATCATGCACCTGCATAATCATTCGCGCCGGGAAAGTCGACTCCCGCAGCCAGCGATCCACCGCCAACATCGCCCGTTTAATAATATCAGCGGCAGTACCCTGCATCGGCGCGTTAATCGCCGCCCGTTCCGTCGCTTGCCGCCGCTGGGAATTGCGTGAACAAATGTCCGAAAGATATAACCGCCGACCAAACACCGTCTCGACATAACCCTGTTCCGCCGCTCGGCTACGGGTCTCATCCATATACGCCTTAACGCCGGGGTAGCGGGCAAAATAACGATCTACATATTCCTGAGCCGCGCTACGCTCAATACCCAGTTGTCGGGCTAACCCAAACGCTGACATGCCGTAGATCAACCCAAAGTTAATTGCCTTGGCGCTGCGTCGCTGTTCCGCACTAACAGCTTCCGGGATGACGCCAAACACTTCTGCAGCAGTCGCCCGGTGAACATCCGCGCCAGCGGCAAAAGCTTGCAGTAAACCTTCATCGCTGGATAAATGCGCCATGATCCTTAATTCAATCTGTGAATAGTCCGCCGCCATGATGAAATAGCCCGGTTCCGCGATAAACGCCTGACGAATACGCCGCCCTTCCGGGGTACGGGTCGGGATATTTTGCAAATTGGGATCGGACGAGGACAACCGCCCGGTGCTGGCTACCGCCTGATGATAGGAGGTATGCACCCGGCCGGTGCGGGGATGAATCTGCTCCGGCAAGCGGTCGGTATACGTTGATTTCAGCTTGCTCAGGGTCCGATGCTCCAGAATCACCTTCGGCAACGGATAGTCCAGCGCCAATTCCTGTAATACGTCTTCCGCAGTAGAAATCTGGCCGGTCGGGGTCTTTTTTCCGGCGGGCAGCTTCAACCGCTCAAACAGAATAGTCTGCAACTGCTTGGGGGAACCGAGGTTAAAACGCTCGCCGGCCATTTCATACGCCTGCTGTTCCAACTCCCAGAGCCGCTTGGCCAATTCGCCGCTTTGCTGGCGCAATGCCGCCGCATCCACGCGCACACCGACTCGTTCCATGTCAGCCAGCACCCCAATCAGCGGGATTTCCAACTCCTCATATAAGCGCTGTAAGCCCGGCTCCACTACCAATTTTGGCCACAGGCAGTGATGGAGGCACAGAGTCACATCCGCATCTTCAGCGGCGTAAGGACCAGCCTGTTCCAGCGGAACTTCATTAAATCGTAACTGTTTGGCACCTTTCCCTGCCACGTCCTCATAACGGATCGTGCGCCAATTCAAATGCCGTTCTGCTAGGCTGTCCAGATTATGTTGAGATGTGGAATCCAGCACATAAGATTCCAGCAGTGTGTCGTGCTGAATACCGCGCAGGGTGATGCCGTGATTGGCGAGAACGTGCCAGTCGTATTTAAGATGCTGACCGACTTTAAAATGATCCGGGCTTTGCAATAAAGGGCGCAGTTGCTCTAAAACAGATTCCCGGTTTAGTTGCTCCGGCGCGCCGGGATAGTCGTGGGCCAGTGGTACATAAGCGGCCTCACCGGGAATGATTGCAAAGGACACACCAACAATCCGGGCATCGAGATAATTCAGGCTGGTTGTTTCCGTATCGAACGCGAATAAATCCGCCGCCTGCAACCTTTCCAGCCAGGCATCCAGCGTGGCCTGATCCAGCACCAGTGAATAAGTAGGTGTATCGATGGCGACTTCCACTACTGCGCTGGACGATTCCAGAGCCTCATCTGCCGTTTCCTCCGTAGAAGATGAATCGCGTAGCCAGGAGTGAAATTCGTAGTGTTCGCACAGCGTCCGTAATGCCACGGTATCCGGTGATGCCGGGCGCAAATCGTCGAGGGTGATTTCCAGCGGAACCTGACAATCCAGCGTCGCCAGTCGCCGGGAGAGCGGTAATTGTTCCAAACCGGCGCGGAGTTTGTCGCCGATTTTGCCGGTGATGCGGGTGGCGTTGGCCATTAGCGCGTCCAGCGAGCCGTATTCACGCAACCATTTGGCGGCGGTGACTTTGCCGACGCCCGACACGCCGGGGATGTTATCGGACGTATCGCCGACCAGCGCCAGCCAGTCCACGATCCGGGCGGGGGGAACGCCAAATTTCTCTTCCACCCCAGCCGCATCGGTGATGACATTTTTCATGGTGTCCAACAGGCGAACCTGCTCGTCCACCAGTTGCGCCAAGTCCTTGTCGCTGCTGACGATCAGCACCGGCCATTCTCGCGCCCGCGCCTGTTGGGTCAATGTCCCAATAACATCATCGGCCTCGACACCGGAAATTTGCAGCAATGGCAAACCCATGGCGCGGATAAAGGCATGGAGCGGCGCAATCTGCTGGACCAGTTCCGGGTCGATGGGTGGACGATTCGCCTTATAGACGGGAAACCATTCATCGCGGAAGGTCTTGCCGGGCGCGTCGAAAACAACGGCCAGATGGTCAGGCTGATAGTCAGCCAGCAATTTGCGAAGCATGTTGACCACGCCATAGAGCGCCCCGGTGGGTTCCCCGGCCTGGGTCATCAACGGCGGCAGAGCATTAAATGCCCGGTGGAGCCAGGACGATCCATCCACCAGCAGCAAAGGCTTGGGCGCAGTCATCGGCGGAATCCTCCGTGGTTCAGGAATTCAAAGTTGATTAATCATGCTGGCCAAACAAGCCGCGCCGAAACCGTTGTCAATATTGACGACGCCCACTCCTCCCGCGCAGGAGGTCAGCATCCCCAGCAACGCCGACAACCCGCCGAAATGCGCGCCATAACCGACGCTGGTCGGGACGGCGATCACCGGGCGAGCCACCAGTCCAGCGACCACACTAGCCAGCGCGCCTTCCATCCCGGCCACAACAATAATCACCCGTGCCTGGCGAATCAGCTCCAGGCGCGCCAATAATCGATGTAGTCCGGCGACGCCGACATCATTGATTCGTTCCACCCGATTGCCGAACAGTAACGCCGTTTCAGCGGCTTCCTCGGCTACGGGCTGATCGGACGTGCCGGCGGTGACAATGGCGATGGCCGTAGACGTCAGCGGTCGATCATGGCGCTGGATCACGAGAGTACGCCCCAACGGGTTATAGCGGGCGGCGGGATGCAATTCGGTAACGGCTTCCGCCATGTCTGGCGTAGCGCGAGTCGCTAAAATATTGCTTTCACTTTCCAACAACGCGGCGATGATGGTTCGCACCTGAGCTACCGTCTTGCCAGCGCAATAGATCACTTCGGGATGACCGCACCGCAATTCCCGATGAGTGTCCAGCACCGCCTCGCCTAAATCACGGAAGGGTAAATCGCGTAATTGATCGATAGCCCCGTCCACGGCTAGATGACCGGATTGAACCTGCTCCAGCAGGGCGCGTAACGTGAGTTCATTCACCGTTGCCTACTCCGTGACCCGGTTAAAACTGCCCATTCGATAGCCCGATAAATCCAGGGTCACGTAGTGGAACCCGCACCCGGTCAGCGCCGCGACAATCTGCGCCGCTATATCGTCCTGAAGCAATCGGGCCTGTTCAGCGCGATCCACTTCAATGCGCGCCAGGTCGCCATGGCAACGTACCCGCACCGTACCGAATCCTAGATTGAGCAACGCCTGTTCCGCCGCTTCGATCTGGCGCAGCAATTCGGGTTGAACTTCGGTATCGTGCGGCAGGCGGGTCAATAAACAGGCCGAAGCAGGCTTGTTCCACACCGGCAGATTCAATGCGCGGGCATAGCGGCGAAGATCCGCCTTACCTAACCCGGCTTCCAGCAACGGGCTGCGCACCGCCAATTCCTGCAGGGCGCGCATTCCTAGCCGGTAGTCGCTGAGATCGTCTTGATTGGTGCCGTCCGCCAACCAGATCAGACCTTCAGCGGCGGCGACCGCTTTCAGCTCTGCGAACAGCATCCGCTTGCAACGATAGCAACGATCCGGGGGATTATGGGCGATGTCATCAGGTATTGGTAAGGTGAGCAACTGATGACGGATGCCCAATCGCGTGGTCAAATCTTGCGCCTCAGCGATTTCCCAGGATGCCATGTAGGGCGTCATCACGGTTAACGCCAGCACCCGCTCACCGAGTACCCGGTGCGCAACGGCCAGTAGCAGGCTACTGTCCAGTCCCCCGGAGCAAGCAACGGCGATGGAATCCATGCTGCGCAAAATCTCCAGCAATCGTTGATAACCGGGTTCCGCCAGGATGGAAGAAGCTTCAGCCGTCATGGCGATTCTCCGCAAAAACCACGGGTTGCGCGATGTTCAATGCTTTCGACACAATAACCGACCACACGATTTCACCCTTTTTCGTTCCCTAACCCTGACCGGAGATCATCGGTGTTCGCCAGATTCCTGAAAAAAGCCCCGAAAAAGACCCAAACAGCGGCTCAAGTCCGCGTCCTGTTCGTCTGCATGGGCAATATTTGCCGGTCTCCGGTGGCAGAAGGGGTCTTCCGGCACATGCTGGAAGGGGTCGGTCTGTCCGAGAAGATCCATGTCGATTCCGCCGGCACTCATTCCTACCACATTGGCGCTCCACCCGATACCCGCAGTCAGGCGACAGCCCTGCACCGGGGAGTGGATCTACGTCAGCTACGCGCCCGGCGAGTCACCGAGGCCGATTTTGCCAACTTTGATTACCTGCTGGCCATGGACCGGGACAATTTTGAGCATCTGCTGGAGTTGTGCCAGGATTCGGCGTTGCGCAATCGCGTTCGGCTCTTCATGGATTTTGCGCCGCACTTGCCCGAGCGGGAAGTGCCGGACCCGTATTACGGCGGGCCGAGCGGTTTTGATCGGGTGATGGATCTGATTGAGGAAGCCGCTCAGGGCTTGTTGTTGCATATCCGCGAGGAACATCGGCTGTGAGGGCCGGTTAAAGCAAACCCGAGGCTGTGGAAATTCAGCCTCGGGTTTTTAGGATCGCAGGCTACATTACAGATTTGTTTTCGGCGTCAGCCTCTGGCGATGCAAAAGCCGGTTCAACGGGTTCCAGCGGTTGATGCGCGGGTTCTTCAACGACGGGAGCCTCGGCAGCCGCAAGATTCTCCGCCGGGGCCTCAATCACGGGTTCCTCAGTCGCCGGCTCCACGGCATCCGCTTCTGGCGCAACCGGCGCTGCGCTCACGGCAGGTTCTGCCGCAACCGCTGCGGTGTCAATCACGTCGGTCGTAGTTTCCACTTCAGGAAGCACGGGTTCGTCCCAGGCACTGGCCTCGGTTGGGGACTCTATCGGTTCGCTGGACGCCTCAACCTGATTCAACGGTTCGGCCAGCGCTTCGGGGGTGACGTGATTTACCTCGCTTTGGTCCTCAGCGATCGGGTATTCCAGCCGGGTGGGCGGCGGCACTGGCAATTCACTGGGCAATTCTGCGATGACGTCTGCCACTTTGGGGGCGGATTGAGCCGCGGCTGCCGCCAGAATCTCCCGGGGCAGGCGCGGTCGGCCACTGCGAATACGGCGCTGCGGCATCGCAGTGGTCGGCGGCGTTGGGACCACCGGCGCAGATATTTCCCGCGTTTCGCTATGGATTGCCTCGGGTTCCTGGATGGCCTCAGCGTCTGCTACAGTCGCATCGATGGGCGTTTCGCCGCGCCGCCGCCGCCGCCCACCGCGTCGACCACGCCGGTTGCGGTTGCTGGAGGCATCCTCTTCAGTGTCCGTCGTAGCGATGGCTTCCTCCAAAGAACCCTCAGTGAGGACAGCAGTCGGCTCGATCTCGGGTAGGAGTTCGGGTCGCGAGACGTCAGCCGATAGTGGAGGCGATGCGGGAACTGCCTCAGCCGTGACTGGCGATGCGGCGGGTTTAATCGCAGCGGCTTCTGCCGCTGGCGCTGCATCGGGTCGCCGTCCGGGCCGTTCGTGGCGTTGCCGTTCAGGTTTTGCCGGACGTGGGTTGGGACGGGCTGGGCGTTCGCCCTTGGCGGTCTGCGCCTGCGGGGGCTGTCCGAACAGGTTGCCCCAAAGCCAACTGAAGAAACTGGGATTGGCCTCGGGCTTGACCGTGGGCGCTGGCGGAGGAGGCGGAGCCGGGGTTGCCGGCGCGACACCCTTGACCACCGGTTCCTCGCCCATATCGCGGATCGCCGTGCTGACCGGCGGCTCGTACTGTTCCTCGTAATCCTCAGCGAGGTTATACGACAGCCGTTGGGTTTCCGACAGATCTTCAACGCGCAGCCGACTGAGTTTGAAGTGTGGTGTGTCCAGCGATTCGTTGGGGATCAGCAGGACGCCGACCCGCAGGCGCTGTTCAACCGCACGAATCATGTCACGCTTTTCGTTCAGCAGGAAAGTAGCCACTTTGACCGGCAGTTGTGCGACCACCCGCCCGGTCTTGTCCTTCATCGCTTCTTCCTGAATCAGGCGCAGGACGCTCAGCGCCAGCGATTCGATGTTGCGGATTGTGCCCTGACCGTTGCACCGCGGGCAGATGACGTGGCTGGCCTCGTCCAGCGAAGGACGCAGCCGTTGCCGGGACATTTCCAGCAAGCCAAACCGGGAGATGCGCCCGACCTGCACCCGGGCGCGGTCCACTTTCAATGCCTCGCGCAACCGATTTTCGACTTCGCGTTGGTTACGGGCAATGCCCATATCGATAAAGTCGATGACGATCAGCCCGCCCAGGTCGCGCAGGCGCATTTGTCGGGCGATTTCATCCGCCGCTTCCAGATTAGTGGTCAGCGCGGTTTCCTCGATGTCGCTGCCCTTGGTGGAGCGCGCCGAGTTGATATCGATGGACACCAGCGCTTCGGTGTAGTCGATGACGATAGCGCCGCCGGAGGGTAGGCTGACTTCACGCTGGTAGGCGGTTTCGATCTGCGATTCGATCTGAAAGCGGGTGAATAGCGGGATGCTGTCCTGATACTGCTTCAGCTTGCCCAGGTTATGCGGCATGACCTGCTGTACGAACTCCTGGGCCTGCCGGTAGACTGCCGGGTGATCGATGACGATTTCACCGATGTCCACGCGCAGGTAGTCGCGCAGGGCACGGATAATAATGTTGCTTTCCTGGTAGATGAGGAACGGGGCTTTCTTCTGGGAGGAAGCGGTTTCAATGGCCCGCCACAGATTCAACAGGTAGTCCAGATCCCATTGCAGCTCTTCCTGCGAGCGACCCACGCCGGCGGTGCGGACGATCAGCCCCATCCCGTCGGGAATGTTCAGGCTGCTCATGATCTCGCGGATTTCCTGGCGGTCCTCGCCTTCGATGCGCCGCGACACTCCGCCCGCCCGTGGGTTGTTGGGCATGAGCACCAGATAGCGACCCGCCAGACTGATAAAGGTAGTCAAGGCCGCGCCTTTGTTGCCGCGCTCCTCTTTCTCGACCTGGATGACGATTTCCTGACCTTCCCGGATCGCCTCGCGAATACTCGGTCGCCCGCCCTCGGTGGCATGGGGGTCAAAGTAGCTGCGATTGATTTCCTTGAAGGGCAGGAAGCCGTGCCGGTCCGCACCGTAGTCGATGAAGGCCGCTTCCAGCCCCGGCTCGATGCGGGTGACGCGGGCCTTGTAAATGTTGGATTTCTTCTGTTCCCGCGAGGGGGTTTCGATGTCGAGGTCAAATAATTTCTGACCGTCAACCAGCGCTACACGCAACTCTTCCTGCTGAGTCGCGTTAATCAGCATGCGTTTCATGAATTGTTCCTTGCGCTCAACCATCACCGGGGGTAACGCGGTTGTCGCCAAAGCGTCGCTGGGGTGGGAGGCCCCTTAGGGATGGAGATCCGCAATGTCGGGCCGTCCCCAATACGCCAAAGGTCGTCGCCCGTCGGCTGGGAGCGCGGTCAAGAGCTGCTCTGGTCGGAAAGGGGTCGAGCAGCGGGAAAACCCTTTGAAAACTCCCGCTCGCCGGGCAAAATGGCGCGCAGGTCTGAAAACCGATAATCGTGTATTGTTCCAGTTTCGCCGGCCCATTTGGCCAATCAGCGACAACAGTGATGACTATAACAGTCCCATGAATACGCTTCAAATCATGCCTGCGGTTCCAGCCGGAGTGCGCCATCTGGACGTTACCCCGGAATACGCGGGCCAGCGTCTTGACAATTTTCTGCTGCGTGAACTGAAAGGTGCGCCTAAGAGCTTGATTTATCGTATTGTGCGCACCGGTCAGGTACGGTTGAATGGTGGGCGGGTTCAACCAGGCCAGCGCCTGCAAGTCGGCGATATGGTGCGCATTCCGCCGGTGCGGCTGGGTGAACGGGAAGAACGGCCATTCCAGCCATCACCGGGACTGGCGGAGCGGCTACAAGAAGCGGTGCTGTATGAGGACCGGGAAATTCTGATATTGAACAAGCCCGCCGGGCTGGCAGTGCATAAGGGCAGCGGTCTGGAGTATGGAGTGATCGAAGCCCTGCGCGCCTTGCGGTCGAATGAGCCGTTTCTGGAACTGGCGCATCGACTGGATCGGGAGACCAGCGGCTGTTTGGCCTTGGCGCGGACTCCGGTCGCCTTGCGGCAGATTCAGGACGCCTTCCGGGCCGGACAGGTGGAAAAGCGCTATCTGGCGCTGGTGCGCGGCCACTGGAATCATGGCCCACGCGAAGTGAATCAGCCGTTGCGCCGCAATGTCCTGCGCGGCGGAGAACGGATGGTTGAAGTGCTGGAGGATGGCAAGCCAGCGTTAACCCGGTTCCGCCCGGTCAGCTTGCACAAACCGGCCTCGCTGCTGGAAGCCAGTATCGCAACTGGCCGTACTCATCAGATTCGCGTTCACGCCGCCCATGTCGGCCATCCTCTGGCCGGCGATGACAAGTACGGTGATGCGGTGTTTAATCGACTGATGGCCGGGCAGTATGGCCTGCATCGGTTATTTCTGCACGCCCATAGCCTGAATCTGCCCTTGGGCGGGCGGGAGATTGCGGTCAGTGCGCCGTTGGATGCCGAATTGAAAGCCGTGCTGGATCGACTCAGCTCAACAGTCCGACGCGCATAAAACTGAACGGTGGAGACTTTACTGTGAATGACTCAAATCCGAATGTTTCCCCGTCCAGTGATGATCGCTGGGCGCGGGATACCCTGACCCGGCTGGCGCTGGCCGCAGTGACCGAACAACGGCGCGCGCGACGCTGGGGAATTTTTTTCAAATTCCTGTTTTTCGCCTATCTGGCGGTGTTACTGGCGCTAGCCTGGCCGGACAATTTGAGTACGGCGACGGCCAGCACCAAGCGGCATACGGCGCTGGTGCGTGTGGAGGGGTTGATTTCCAGCAGCACCGAGGCCAGCGCCAAAAATGTTATTGAAGCGCTGCGCAAGGCGTTCAAAGACACCAATACCGTCGGCGTGGTGTTGGAAATTAACAGCCCCGGCGGCAGTCCGGTACAGTCCGGGGAGATTTACGACGAGATTCAGAAACTGCGCCAGCAATATCCGAAAATCCCGATCCATGCGGTGACCAGCGATGTCTGCGCCTCGGGCGGTTATTACATTGCGGCGGCAACGCAGAATATTTACGCCAACAAAGCCAGCATCGTCGGTTCGATTGGGGTGCGGATGGACAGTTTCGGCTTCACCGAGGCGATTGCCAAGCTGGGTGTGGAACGGCGAGCGTATACGGCAGGAAGCAACAAGGATTTCCTCGATCCGTTCAAGCCAGTCAATCCAGCAGAAGTGCAGCATTTACAGGGAATGCTGGACGCTATCCATCAGCAGTTCATGACTGCGGTCAAGCAGGGCCGAGGGGAGCGGCTGAAAGAGAATCCCGATATATTCAGCGGGTTGATGTGGACCGGTGAGCAAGGCGTAGAACTCGGACTGGTGGACGCCCTGGGCAGTACGCGCTATGTCGCCGAGGAGGTCATCGGCGAGAAAACGATGCTGGATTACACCAAGCGCACCGGCTGGATGGAACGGCTGTTGGATGGCACGGAAATGAGCTTGGGCGCGGCGCTCATCAAGGAGTTGGGGTGGGATGGAACGGTGCAATGGCGGTAACCATAAAGCCTGGCAATGACCGTACTCACTCGACTGGGCAAGCCGGAAGCCAACCGCGAGTTGTTCGATCTGCGAGCCAACCCCTTGGACGGACACTGATCGCTAATGCCCTGCACTCATCAGTTGCCGGATATAACCGCTAATGGTCTGCAACTGCGCCTGATCCAGGCGACCGATGATCGTGCGGATCATGGGGGCCATAATCCGATTCGCACCAGCTATTCCCAGGTTCGCCGTCTGTTGCACCACGAAACCCACCTTGGCGAGCTGAAGTGGTTTGAGGAAATAGTCGTCCAGGCCGGCGTGCGTTAATTCCACCACCAAATCGCCCAGGGCGCTGCGGTGTTGGGTCGGGTCTTTGGCCTGCTCCAGCGTTTCCAGCAGGTGGAGAGTCTTGGCATGGAGTTCTGCGGCATAGCAAAAGCGCAGGGCGGGCTGCGGGGAAGATGCGTTCATGATTTATTCTCGTGTTCTCGTGATGTTTGTATTTGCTTTCCAACGCTTATGATCTCATTCTCCTCCTCAGATTACATGAAGGTTCTGGTCTTCAAATCGTATTGATGTGCTTGGTTTTCTTTAATCCGAAAATCATTTCTACAATTTCGTTTTTCTGCCATCGAAGCTTGTCTCACTATTTTATTTATTTTCAATTACATAAATTCACCAAGAGAATCAGTGTATTTAAATGATATTGTCTCTCCCGATAATCGCCGGACTTCTGGATTCCCCTCCTTGTCCAAGGAGGGGTGGAGCGAAGCGCCGGGGTGGTTCGGAATGTCCGCTGATCAGCCGGAAAGATTATATCAGGACTTTCGCTTGGAGTTCCAGGTTGTTGATTGTTTTGGTATAATCTCGACATGATAACCAAACAGCAATACGTTCAATATTTGATTAGCACGCCAGTCAATTATACGTGCACGAATCTTG
>JAKLIY010000061.1 GCA_022709365.1 Pseudomonadota bacterium | reverse complement strand
CATTAATTCCTTGAGTTCTTCAGCAGATTCTGTGATTTCGATACTGATTGATCGACTCATAGCCAGACTCCTAAAAAGTGTTAATAAAGAGGCTCTGATTATAATAAAATTAAATGATAAATGGTATGAGCTGCTTTTTCACCGTCCTGCTGGCGATGATGCTCTGGGAATGGCGGCAACCGCGCCGAACCCTGAGTTTGCCGCGCACCCGCCGCTGGCCGGCTAATCTCGGCATCATCGTCGTGGACAGCGTTGTATTGCGGCTGGTGTTTCCCATCCTGGCGGTCGGTGCGGCGGGACTGGCGGAAGCGCGTGGCTGGGGCCTGTTTCACGGGATGGAAGCGCCGTTCTGGCTGGCGTTCATCGCCTCCCTGCTGTTGCTGGATCTGATCATCTACACCCAGCATGTCGTCTTTCACAAGGTTCCCGTGCTGTGGCGACTGCACCGGATGCACCATACCGATCTGGATTTCGATGTCACCACCGCCCTGCGTTTCCATCCGCTGGAAATTGTGCTGTCGATGCTGATCAAACTGGCGGTGGTGATCTTTCTGGGCGCGCCAGCGGTGGCCGTGATGGTGTTCGAGGTCATTCTAAACGCGACCGCGATGTTCAACCACGGCAACGTCGGCCTGCCACCCTGGCTGGATCGGCGACTGCGTTGGCTGCTGGTCACCCCCGACATGCACCGGGTGCATCACTCGGTGCTCGTGGAAGAAACGGACAGCAATTTCGGCTTCAACCTGCCCTGGTGGGATCGGCTGTTCGGCACTTACCGCGACCAGCCGCGTGAGGGTCATACCGGCATGACCCTCGGTCTGGACTACTTCCGCGACGGGCGGGCAACCCAACTGTCCGGGCTGCTGCTGCAACCGTTTCAACGCCCTTGATACCTGCCTGACCCTGATTCGCGTTAGACTGTTACATTGACATCTCTGGACGACTCCCTGTCATTCGTCATGACCAAAAAAATCCTCATTACCCTCGCTGGCCTGCTGCTGCTGATCGGCGCGCTGGCCAGCGTCAAGCTTCTGCAATTCAAAACCATGTTCGCCGCCGGCGCTGACTTCGCGCCGCCGCCCGAAGTTGTGACCACCATTGAAGTCAAGCAGGATATTTGGCAGCCCACCCTGAACGCCATCGGTTCGGTGGCCGCCGTGCAGGGCGTCACGCTCAGCGCCGAGGAAGCCGGTACGGTGCGCCGCATCGCCTTTGAATCCGGGGCGACGGTGCGCGCCGGTCAGTTGCTGGTGGAATTCGATGTTGAAGTCGAGCAAGCGCAATTGCGCTCCGCCGAAGCCAGCGCTGAACTGGCTCGCGCCAATCTGGCCCGCGCCCGTGAACTGCGCCCCAAAAACATGATGTCCCAGGCCGATCTCGACGCCGCCAACGCGCAAGCCAAGCAGGCCGAGGCGCAGATCGACAACTACCGCGCTGTCATCGCCAAAAAGACCCTCTACGCGCCCTTCGCCGGGCGCACCGGCATCCGGCAAATCAATCTCGGCCAGTTCCTCAACACCGGCGATCCCATCGTCTCGCTGCAATCGCTTGATCCGGTGTATGTGGATTTCGCCCTGCCCCAACAACGGCTGGCGCAACTCAAGGTCGGCATGACCGTACAGGTCGCAACCGACGCTTTTCCCGGTCAACCCTTCACGGGCGAATTAAGCGCCATCAACCCTGAAGTCGAGTTGGCGACGCGCAATGTCCGGCTACGGGCCACCCTGGCCAATCCGCAAGGTCTGCTGCGGCCTGGCATGTTCGTCACCGTCGCCGCCGAATTGCCGGAAACCAAGCCGGTGCTGATGATTCCCGCGACTGCCGTGCTGTACGCGCCTTATGGCGACTCGGTATTCGTCGTGGAAGAGAAAAAGGACGAGAAAACCGGCGTCACCGGCAAAGTTCTCAATCAGCGCTTTGTCCATTTGGGCCGGACGCGCGGCGATTTCGTGGTCGTGACCTCCGGCCTCGAAGTCGGCCAGACCCTCGTCACCACGGGCGTCTTCAAACTACGTAACGGTATGAGCGTGGTGGTGGACAACAAACTGGCGCCCGACTTCCAGTTTGCGCCCAAACCGGCCAATTCGTAAGGAACCGGGCCGCGATGAAATCGTTCACCGATCTGTTCATTACCCGGCCAGTGCTGGCGATTGTCGTCAATCTGGTCATCATCATCGCCGGCGTCCAGGCGATTTTCACCCTGAACGTCCGGCAATATCCGCGCAGCGATAACGCCAGCGTCACCGTCACCACAACTTACGTCGGCGCCAGCGCCGAACTGGTGCGCGGCTTCATCACCACCCCGCTGGAACGGGTCATCACCGCCGCGGACGGTATTGACTATATCGAGTCGCAAAGCGCGCAGGGCCTGTCCACCATTCGCGCCCGGCTGAAGCTGAATTACGACCCGACCAAGGCGCTGGCGGAAATCAGTTCCAAGGTCGATCAGGTGCGCGGCGACTTGCCGCCAGAAGCCGAAGTGCCCGTCATCAATATCGAGTCTGCCGATAGCGAATTCGCCTCGGCCTATTTGAGCTTTTCTTCCGATGTGCTGGAGCAGAACGAAATCACTGATTACCTGACGCGGGCGGTGCAGCCGCGTTTATCCGCGCTGGAAGGAGTGCAACGCGCCGAGATTCTGGGCGCCCGCACCTTTGCCATGCGCATCTGGCTGAAACCGGAACGGATGGCGGCATTGAATATCAGTCCGGTGCAGGTGCGCCAGGCGCTGGCTGCCAATAATTATCTGGCCGCGCCGGGCCGCACCAAGGGCGCGATGATCGAAGTCAACTTGACCGCCAATACCGATCTGCGCTCGGTGGACGATTTCAAGGCACTGGTGATTCGCGAGAAAGACGGGGCGCTGGTGACGCTGGCCGACATCGCCGACATTTCGCTGGGCGCGGAGGACTACAGCGCGGAAGTGCGCTTCTCCGGCCAAACCGCGGTGTTCATGGGCATCTTCCCGCTGCCCAACGCCAATGCCATTGATGTGGTCCAGCGGGTTCGAGTGGAAATGGAGTTGATTCAAAAGGAACTGCCCACCGGTCTGGAAGCGTTTGTCGCCTATGACGCCACTAACTACATCAACAACGCCATTAAAGAAGTCATCACCACGCTGGGCGAAACCCTGTTGATCGTGGTGGTGATTATTTTCCTGTTCCTGGGGTCGCTGCGTTCGGTGCTGGTGCCGGTGGTCGCCATTCCCATCTCGCTGATCGGCGGGATTTTCCTGATGCAGGTTTTTGGCTTCACCGTCAATCTGCTCACCCTGCTGGCCATTGTGTTGTCGGTCGGTCTGGTCGTGGATGACGCCATTGTGGTGGTGGAGAACGTTGAGCGGCATTTGCGCGAGGGGCGCAGTCCTTTTGATGCGGCGATTCTCAGCGGCCGCGAACTGACCGGCCCGATCATCGCCATGACCGTAACCCTGATCGCCGTCTATACCCCCATCGGTTTGCAAGGCGGATTGACCGGTTCGCTGTTCCGTGAATTCGCTTTCACCCTGGCCGGCGCGGTCACGATTTCCGGGGTGGTGGCGTTGACGCTGTCGCCGATGCTGTCATCCAAGCTGCTGAATGCAGAGGATGAACAACACTGGCTGCCCGCCCATATCAACGCCGGTTTCGAGCGCCTCAAACAGTTCTATAGCCGAGTGCTGGACAGCTCGCTCAGTGGCCGGCCCGCTGTTTACCTGCTCTGGACGACGCTGGCGATACTGGCCGTGCCGATGTGGATGTTTTCGGCGCAGGAACTCGCGCCAGCCGAGGATCAGGGCGTGATCTTTGGCATCGTCGAAACCTCGGCCAACGCCACACTGGACCAGACCAGCCACTTCACCGCCGCCGCTAATCAGGTGTTTCTGAACGTGCCAGAAACGGAATTCACCTTCCTGATCACCTTCGCCACGTCCGGTTTCGGCGGCATGGTGGTGAAGCCCTGGAATGAGCGCGAACGCACCGTGTTTCAAATCCTGCCCGAAGTGCAAAACCAGTTGGCGGCCATCCCCGGTATTCGCATGTTCCCGATTACCCCGCCGGCGCTGCCGGGCGGCGGTCAGTTTCCGGTGGAATTCATCATCGCCTCGACCGCCGACACCCAGGAAATTCTCAACATCGCCCAGCAGGTACAGGAAAAAGCCGCCAATAGCGGGATGTTCGCCTTTCCGCCGATTCTGGATGTGAAGATGGATCAGCCGCAGACCGAGATCGTCGTCAACCGCGAAAAGGCGGCGGCGCTCGGCCTGAGTCTGCAACAAATCGGCGCGGATTTGAGCGCGGCCGTCGGCGGCAACTTCGTCAACCGCTTCAACATCGCCGGGCGCAGTTACAAGGTCATCCCGCAGGTGCAGCGGACCAGCCGCCTGAATCCCGACCAGTTGACGGATATTTATGTGACCGGGCCGGACGGTCAGCTCTTGCCCTTGAGCGCTGTTGCTACGTTGAACAACAGCACCGGGCCGCGCTCGCTGAATCGCTTCCAGCAGTTGAACGCCGTGAAAATCAGCGGCGTGGCCATTCGCCCGCTGGATGAGGCGCTGCGCTTTCTGGAAGATGAAGCCGTCAAGCTTATGCCCAAGGGTTATGTGATCGACTATACCGGCGAATCGCGGCAATTGCGGCAGGAAGGCGGCGCGCAGTTCTTCAAGACCATGGGCTTCGCCATCATCCTGATCTTTCTGGTGCTGGCCGCCCAGTTCAACAGCTTCCGCGACCCGTTGATTATCCTGCTGGGTTCAGTGCCGCTGGCGCTGTTCGGGGCGCTGATCTTCACCTTTTTGCAGATGCCCAACCCGCAAATTCCTTTCCCGCTCACCGAGGGCTGGACCACCACGCTGAACATCTACGCCAAGGTTGGGCTGGTGACGCTGATCGGGCTGATCGCCAAGAACGGTATTCTGATCGTCGAATTCGCTAATCACCGGCAGATTGGCGGGTTCAGCAAGCTGGAGGCCGTGCGCGATGCGGCGCTGATTCGACTACGGCCCATTCTGATGACCACTGCCGCGACGATTGCCGGTCATTTTCCATTGACGCTGGTCACCGGGGCGGGTGCCGCTGCTCGTAATTCCATCGGTCTGGTGTTGGTCGGCGGCATCGCTATCGGGACGATATTTACGCTGTTCGTGGTGCCGGCGCTCTATATGCTGCTGGCCAAGGATCATACCCACGACCGGGAGGCAGCTGAGGCAGCCATCAAGCCACATACAGCAGAATCGTCAGATAGTGGCTGACGCTGCCCGCCAGCACGAACAAATGCCAGATGCCGTGGAAATGACGGACTTGCTCGTCAAACAGGTAGAACACGATGCCGCCGGTGTAGAACAGCCCGCCCAGTAACAGCCCGATAAAACCTGCGAAAGGCAATGCTTCCAGAAGCGGCTTCAGCGCAACCAGCACCAGCCAGCCCATCAGGATATACACCGCCACGGACAGGATGCGATTGCCCTTTTGCGGCAAGGCTTCCAGCGCCATGCCCACGACCGCCAATCCCCAGATGACGCCAAACAACCACCAGCCCCAGACGCCGCGCAAGGTGACCAGCGTAAATGGGGTATAGGTGCCGGCGATCAGCAGATAAATCGACAGATGGTCGAGCTTGCGGAAAATCTGTTTGGCCCGTCCGCGCAGACTGTGATAAAGCGTGGAAATGGTGTAAAGCAGAAACAACGTGGTTCCGTAGATGCTGAAACTGACGATTTTCCACGGATCACCCTGCTGTGCGGCAATCACGACCACTACGACCAGACCCGCCAGCGCGGCGACCGCGCCGATGAGATGGCTGATGCTGTTGAATCGTTCACCTTCGTACATTTGCGCTGCACCTTGATGTGCTAATGTCCGAGTAACCGTTCAGACCCCACATACACCTTGATCACCCAGGGCGTTGCCCTGGGCTAACATTTAATCGCTCTTTCAGGGCTAAAACAAGATATTTCAGGCGGTTAAGCCCCAAAGGGGCGCGCTAATTTTAGCCCAGGGCAACGCCCTGGGATGCTTTTTTTCTGCGTATCAACCGTCTGAATGGAACCGGGTTCACCGAACAGAAACCGCAACCGGTCGATTTGATTTAACTCAGTCGCGAGGGCCTCATAGGCATAAATGGTGAAATAGGCGGAGACCACGGACAGCAGGCTACCCGCGCCGATCCGCTCTTTCAGGAAGCCGCCTGCCGTGCCGCGTGTATGGTTGTCCCGGATGCCGGAAAGCGGGGTTAGAAGATGATTCATCGCGATCTTCTCGCTCTGGGCTTCCGGGCCGGCGCTGCCGCAGCGGCCTTCTCGGTCAACCGCACACTCCCGACCTCACCGATGCCCGCTTTCCGCCCGGTTTCCGTCAGGTACACCCGCCGAAAAGCAATCACTTTGCCCTCCTTGGTGAACGCATCCTCTTGCAACTCGACCAACCCGGTCCCGGCCATCGCCTCCAGCAACCGCTCGAACGCCCGCCGATCCCCTACCCCTTCCATCAACCGCTCGCAGAGCTGGCGGGGCGTTTGTCCCTCGCGCTGTTGCAAAACCGCCAGCGTTTGCAAAACCCACTGACTTTCGATGCGGGTCAACCGCCGGGTGTGCCGGGCGGTCGTCGCCTGCGGAGCGCAGACATCGCAAATTCCACAGGGCTGATCGTCGTCCCGGTCGCCGAAATGCCGGACCAGCCGCACCATCCGACAACCGGTCGCCTTGTCCGCAAATTCCAGCATCTGCTGAGGTTCCAGCAGCTTATGCGCGCTCTGCCGTTCATAGAGCGGCTGCCAGCCGGTCTCGCCCCGACTCAGGTTGCCCTCGATGTCCCGCCGGGCGCCGCCATGCACCAGCAGCTTGTCTACCGCCGCGTCAAACTCGTCCGGTTCGATGCCCAGCCAGTCGCGCAGCAGCACTTTCGGCTGGGTATCCGCGTTCAGCGCGGCGAAAATCCGGGCTAACACCGTCGAGTGGGGGTAACTGCGCTGGTGAAAATATTCGTGAGTGCGTAAATCTGCGTAGGAATACAGCAGGATAGCGCGAGCCGGCTGACCATCGCGCCCGGCCCGGCCAATTTCCTGGTAATAGCCCTCGACGCTGCCGGGCAGGGCGGTATGAATCACCGTGCGGATATCCGGCTTGTCGATGCCCATGCCGAAGGCAATGGTGGCGACGATCACTTGCAACTGGCTGGCGTTGAAACGCGCCTGCACCCGGTCGCGCTCCTGCGGGTCCATGCCGGCGTGATAGGCGGCGGTCGGATAATCTGCGCCCAGTTCCAGCGCCAGCGCATCGGTCTCCTTGCGCGTCGGCGCGTAGACAATGGCGGGACGTCGGCCCGGATCGGCCAGAATGCGCCGCACCGCTTCATGCCGCTCCGGCCCGCGCTTGGTCTCGACCGTCTCCACCGCCAGATTGGGGCGGCGGAACCCGTGAATGTAGCGCGTCGCTTCGTCGAGGCTCAGTTGGCTGATGATGTCATCCTGCACCAGCAGCGTCGCGGTCGCGGTCAAGGCAATCACCGGGGCCGGCCGCAGCAGGGGCAAATAACTGCCCAGCATCCGGTAATCGGGACGGAAATCATGACCCCATTGCGAGATGCAATGCGCCTCGTCTACGGCGATCAACACCGGCTTGCGTTTAGCCAGCATTTCCGGGAAACCGGGTACTCGCAGCCGTTCCGGGGCGATGAACAGATAGTCCAGTTGTCCGCTCAGATAGTCGATGCACACCTGGCGCGAGGTCGCCCGATCCCGTCCCGAATGAATGCGTTCGGCGCGTAACCCCAGTTCACACAGCTTGGCGACCTGATCCTCCATCAACGCGATGAGCGGCGATACCACCAGCGTCGTTCCGGCGCGGGCAATGCCGGGCAGTTGAAAGCACAGCGACTTGCCCGCTCCGGTCGGCATGACCAGCAACACATCATGGCCCTCGGTCACCGTGCGGCAAACCTGTTCCTGATAGGGGCGGAAGGCCGGCAGGCGAAAGACGGTTCGCAGCAATTCCCCCAGGCGGTCGACCGATACCGGTTCCCGGCGCGGCGCGGATTCTACCGTTAACGCCAGCGGCTCAGGAGGCGGAGCCGGCCGCGCCAGCGTGAACGCCTGCACGACCGCCTGCTGCACGAAATCGGCAATATCCGTCATGAAGCGGCCCAAATCCCCCTCGCCGCGTTGAATGCGTTTCAAACTAGCCTCCCATTCACCGGTCATCTGCGGGCTTTTAATGGGCGTCTGCACCAGTTGAATCAGGCGAATACCGCGTTCGGTGGCGTTCAGGGCCTTGCCGTCGCGGGTGACATAATGGCGTTTCAGCAGCGTCTCAATGGTGTCCGCACGAGTGGCCGGCGTCCCCAATCCACGTTCCTTCATCGCCGCCGACAGTTCCTTGTCTTCCAGCGTCCGCCCCGCTGTTTCCATCGCGGTCAACAGCGTCGCCTCGGTCAAACGCGGCGGCGGACGGGTCTGCTTGGCGACCGCGCGGGCCTCCAGCACCTGTTGCGCCTGACCGACCGTTAACCCCGGCGGCAGGCTTTGCTCCGCCTCATCCGTCGTCGCTTTCTCCGCTGCCGTTTTCGATTTGCGCTTGCTGGCGGTTTTCTCTTTCGCAGAATCTGCGCCGATGTCCAGAACTTTCCACCCGATCTGTTCCACCGCCGTGCCGCTGCTGTGGTAGCGGTCGATCATAGGCATTTCGTTCGCGGCTTTTCCCTTTCCAGCGGGAGCGGTGTGAATCGCTGTAATCAGCGTGGTCACCGCCCAGAGATGGTCATCGTGCCAAGCCATGAGCAATCGGCGGCAGATCAGATCGTAAATCTTGCGCTCATCGGTGGTTAGCGCGCCCCGAGCGGAGACCGGCGTGGGAATAATGGCGTGATGATCCGTCACCTTGCTGTCATCAATGAAGCGGCTGCTCAACGGACGCTGGCCGGTTCCCGCAGCCAGTCGCTCCCGATAGGGTTCCTCAATCGCCGCGACCACCGCCCCCAGCGTCCCCGCTACGGACTGGGAGAGATGGCGGCTGTCAGTGCGGGGATAGCTAATTAACTTGTGCTGTTCGTACAGCTTTTGCGCGATGTCCAGCGTGGTTTGCGCACTCAACCCGTACAGCCGGTTGGCGTGGCGCTGCAATTCCGTGAGGTCGTAGAACAGCGGCGGCGGAGCGCGGCGGGTTTCGGCGGTACGGGATTCAATCACCGCCTGGCCGCGTTTGGTGCGGGCAACAATCTGTTTGGCTTCCTTGCCATCCGCTGGCAGGCGCTTGGCCTTGGGTTCGGGGCGTTCGCCACGGAACCAGACGCCCTGGTAATTCTCCCCCCTCTCCTCCGACCCCTCTCCCACCAGGGGCGAGGGGAGCACAGAACCCCTCTCCCCCGACCCCTCTCCAACCAGGGGCGAGGGGAGCTGAGAAGGTGAGGTCACTGGCGCAAAGGTGGCGACCACCTCCTGATAATCTTCCGGCACGAAAGCACGAATCGCCAGATCGCGCTCCACCACCATCGCCAGGGTGGGAGTCTGCACCCGCCCAACCGACAAGGTTTCTTCGCCGTAAACGCCGCAAGCCAGGGTGTAGGCCCGCGACAGATTCATGCCGACCAGCCAGTCGGCCTGA
The DNA here is from genome assembly GCA_022709365.1 of Pseudomonadota bacterium. Taxonomy (GTDB): domain Bacteria; phylum Pseudomonadota; class Gammaproteobacteria; order Competibacterales; family Competibacteraceae; genus UBA2383. The sequence continues at coordinate 5,415 of JAKLIY010000061.1, read as the reverse complement.
CTGCGGCCACGGGCCGCTGCCGCCAACGGGTCAAATTCATGACCGTCGCGCAACTGTTGAAACCCCTGGCGGATGGCGTCCGGGGTCAGCGAGGAAATCCACAGGCGACTAAAAGGTTTGCAACAGCCAGAGGCTTCATAGACATAGCGGAAGATCAGTTCGCCTTCACGACCGGCGTCGGTCGCGCAGACAATGCGCTGAATCGCGTCGTCGTTGAGAATGCGCCGGACGATCTCAAACTGGTCACGGGTGCTGTCGCTGACCAGCAACGGCCAACGTTGCGGCAGCATCGGCAGCGCCTCGCGCCGCCAACGCTTCCAGTCCGGTTCAATTTCATGCGGTTCCGCCAACCGCACCAGATGGCCAATCGCCCAGGTCACCACATAGCCATTGCCATGCAAATAACCTTCACCGCGCTGGCCCGCGCCCAGCACCTTGGCGATGTCGCGAGCGACCGAAGGTTTTTCCGCAACCACGGCGATGCTCATCGGCGAGTTCACCCCGGAAACGCCGACTGATCAGGCGCTCCTTCCGGCGATGACAGGCCTGTGGCCGCCTGCCAACTCGCTGGCAGATCCTGCCCGACCAGTTCCACCAGATCGCCATCCAAATGGTTCTGCTGAACAAGCGTCCGCAACAACTCAAGGATTTCATCCGGCTCCAGCGGTTTCCGGTAAGGCCGTCGCTGCGCCAGCGCCTGGAACACGTCGGACACGGCGATAATGCGCATTTCTACAGTCAATTCAGCCTCGCGCCGGTGAAAAGGATAACCGCGTCCATCGGGGGTTTCGTGATGGTAGGCTGCCCACAGGGTAATATCCTCCAGACCGGTAATGCCGCGTAGAATCTGATAAGTTTCAAAGCTGTGGCGCTGGATCATCGACCGTTCCTCGCGGGTCAGCGCGCCGGGCTTTTCGAGAATTTCATCCGGCACCTGCAGCTTGCCCAAATCATGCAGCAGCGCCGCCACCTCGATTTTTTCACAGGTTTCCACTGGCAATTCAACTTGTTCAGCCAAGAATCGCGCCAGCCGCGCTGTCCCCAGGGAATGCTCCATGGTAAAGGGACTCTTGGCGTCCACAATGCGGGCGAATAACAGCGCCAGTTGCCTGAGTTCCGGGAAACTGACCGGGGCCAGCCGCGCTTCCCGTTCCCGTTCGTAGATGAAGCGCATCAAATGCCGGGTTTCCAGGCTCAACCAAAAGGCTTCATTGTCAGAGAGATCCAGAAACAACCCCACCAGTTCCGGCGCAAAGAAGGAACCGCTCAAACGCCACACGGTGTCGCAGACGGTGTGCCGGGCCAGCAGCAGGTCACGCTCGTAATGCGGGGCGGTCAGGGCGTCTACCCGATCCACCAGATAGAGCAGATTGGCCAACTGGGCAGTCTTTTCCGGTAATTTCGCGGCGCGCAGGGCCTCCCAGTGGGTGTGGTGATAGCGAACGATGGAGGCCAGATGGGCCAGGGGCGGAAACTGGTTCAGCAGCTCACTGCCCTTGATGCAGTGAAACTCCGAGCCTTCCCAGTCCAGTTCGCTAACCAGACAGCGATGCAAGTGGGTGGATGAGACGCCGCAGTCGTGCAGCAGCCCCGCATGAAACAGATCTTCCAGTTCCGGGTTGCTCAGGCCCAGACCACGACCACACTGCAACGCCATGTAACCCACGCGCTTACCGTGGCAGACCTCATCCACGCCGACCAGATCGAGGGCGTCCGACAAGGCATGAATAGCCTGGCCAAGGTCGATAGCGATGCTCATGCGATGATCTCTTTATGAGGAATGGCGTTCACTGCTGGGCTGGCGTGCTGCTCGGCGCGACTTCCCGGGGGCGCGCTGCATAATCCTGGTAAGCCGGAATGGCAATCGCGGCGATGATACCGATCACGGCGATCAACGGCACAATCAACGCTAAAAGAATAACCCCGGTGGTATTGGGCGGCGGCGGATTGCCGAAACGATTCCGCCCCTGGCCGCCGGGCATCATGAGCAACACCAAATACAACACCAGATTGGCCAACGGGATGACGATCAGCACTGACCACCAGCCGCTGGCGTCGAAATCGTGCAGGCGCTGGATCGCCAGCAGAATGGAGATCGCCAGGGCCGCTACTGTCAACATGATGATGACGCCGCCGGCCAACCAGCCGACCGCCTCGCCGCCGCCTTGCAAAACAGCGGCTACTCCGCCCACGATAGCCGCGATCACGTTGACCAGCAAACCGATGCCGACGGAATACCCGATATAGCGCACCCGGCCCAGCCGACCCTGGGCAGAAAGAAGATTGATTTCACCAAATTGCGTCGGCGCGGTCGGGGCAATGGCACTGCGCGGCGACTGGTAGGGATTGGGATTGTTCATCGTGATTTAGCCAGGGTTATACAAGGAAGTTAGTGCGAATTTCGCCAGGCATGATGGCCACACCTCTTGCTGTTGCTATCCGTGTGTGTGGATACGGTATCGGCGACTTTCCCGACTGCCTTATCCATGCCATGCTTATTTAAAACCATTTCCGGTCTTCCCAACACCCATGCTCTCCCCTATTCCGGTTCCTCTGGACACGCTGCGCCGCCTCGAAACGCCTGAAGGCATCGAACTGAACCTGCGAGTTGCCGGGCCGGTGGCGCGGGCGCTGGCCTGGAGCGCGGATGGACTCATTCGCTACGGGGCGCTGTGGGGCTTGTTGATGGCGCTGATGCCGCTGGGCGGCGGCGGTTTCGGACTGTGGCTGATTGCGCTCTTCCTCGGCGAATGGCTCTACCCGGCGCTGTTCGAGGTTTACGCCGACGGCGCAACGCCCGGCAAAAAGGCGCTGGGCCTGAAGGTCATTCACGCCAACGGCACGCCGGTCGACTGGCCAGCGGCGCTGATCCGCAATTTGCTGCGGGCGGTGGATTTCCTGCCCATCTTTTATGGCTTCGGCCTGGTCGCCATGCTGGGCAACCGTGATTTCCAGCGTCTCGGCGACCTGGCCGCTGGCACGGTGGTTATCTACCGCGATCCGTCGGCGACTGCGCCGCAATTGCCACCCGGCCCGGCGTTACCCCCGCCCTTCCCCCTGTATCCTGCCGAACAGCAACTTCTGATCGACTTCGCCGAACGCAGCGCGACCCTGAATCCTGAACGGCAGGCGGAATTAGCAGATCTGCTCGCCAGCCACACGGGATTGCATGGCGTCGTCGGTGTGGAACGATTGCGCGCTTATGCCCGCTGGCTGGCCGGAGACTCCCGATGAAACAACGTCCATTTGAAGAGCGTTACGCAGCGGGCTGGCAAGCTTTCGCCGCCCGCCTGGACCGGCTGGAACGCCCGGTTGCCGCTAAAAAAACTCCCCAGACCACGCCATTGCCGGTCGCCGAACTGCCGTCCGCTTACCGGCAACTCTGTCAGCAGTTAGCCCTCGCCCGCTCTCGGCGCTACAGCGCGGCGTTGCTGGCGCGTTTGAACCAACTGGCGTTACGCGCCTATCAGCAGATTTACCGCGCCCCGCAACGCCGCTGGCCGGTCGTATTGCACTTTTTGACTACCGACTTTCCGCAACGGGTGCGGGCTGATGCCAAGCTGTTCTGGTTGTGCGCGGCGCTGCTTTACCTGCCGCTGCTGGGCATGGGGCTGGCGGTTTATCAAGCCCCGGAATTGATCTACAGCCTGCTATCGCCGGCATCCGTTGCGGATCTGGAAGCGATGTACGCGCCTGATCAAGCCGACGTCCACCGGGGCGCGGCTGATAATGTGGCGATGTTTGGCTACTACATCCACAACAATATCGGTCTTGGTTTCCGCACCTTCGCCAGCGGCTTGTTGCTGGGCGTTGGCGCGGCGTTCATGTTGCTGTTGAATGGTGTGTTTATCGGCGCGGTGTCAGGCTATTTGACCGCTCGCGGTTTCATCGAAACGTTCTACACCTTCGTCGCCGGTCACGGGGCGTTTGAATTGACCGGCATTGTGCTGGCGGGCGTGGCCGGGCTGAAACTGGGCTGGGCGGTCGCCGCGCCGGGCCGGTTGAGTCGAGTGGAATCGCTGCGGCAGGCGGCGACAAGCGGGGTGCGGCTGATTCTCGGCGTGACCGCGCTCCTGCTGCTGGCGGCGTTCATCGAAGCGTTCTGGTCATCGAACCGGGCAATTCCGTCAGAAATCAAGTATGTAGTTGGCGTTGCCGGATGGTTACTGGTCATTCTCTACCTGACGCTGGCCGGCCGCCGTGCGCCTTGACGCCATCACCGCCGAACCCCGCCCGCGCAATGCCTGGGAAGCGACCGACCTGGGCATGGCCATGGTGCGCCAGGAGTTCCAGCCGGTCTATGCCGCCTGGTTCGCCGTCGCGCTGCCGCTGTTCCTGCTGCTGCATCTGCTGTGCTGGGGGAACTGGCACTGGATCCCGTGGCTGCTGTGGCGACCAGCGCGCCTCGTTACGCTGACCGGCTATGACCTGCGTTACCTGAATACCGATACTCCGATTCCCAAGTTGGTCGCCGCCTTGCAACGCTGGCAACGCTGGCCGCGAGGGGTGTTCTGCTTCTACGGTCCGGCGGGCACGGGTAAATCAGAACTGGCCCGTCATATTGCCGATGCGCAGGAGAAGCCCTTGCTGGTCAAACTCGCTTCCGATCTGCTGGACAAGTACGTGGGAGAAACGGAACAACGCATCGCCGAGATGTTCAGCGACGCCCGCCAGCGGGAGGTGGTGCTGGTGCAGGATGAAGCCGATTCGTTCCTGCACGACCGGTGCAGCGCCTGTCAGTTCTGGGAAGTCACTCAGGCCAACGAGTTGTTGGCCCAGATAGAGGCGTTCAACGGCATCTTCAATTGCCACCACCCATTTGATAGACACCCTCGGCGCCGCCAGCCTGGGGCGCTTCCCGTGGAAGATTCGCTTCGATGTCCTCAGACCGAATCAGCGCTGGGCGTTGTTCGCCGAGGAGTTTGTGCGACTGGGGGTGAGTTGGCCGAGGCCAAGGTATAGCGGCTGGAACGGCTGACGCCGGACGATGTGGCGGTTGTGGTGCGGCAGTATGCTCTATGGGATGAGACCCCGTGTGTCGAGGAGTTTTATGACCGGCTGTGCGTCGAAGTCGCCGCCAAGCGGGAGGAGGTCCGGGTGGAACCGGCCCCGATTCACGCGACGCCTCGGCGCTCCAAGATGGCGGTGTATGAGTAGCTGATTTTCCAGATAACAACGTGTTGCGCGGATAAATTGACAGAGGCACACCGCGCATTCATTTTATGGAAAATTCGGCTATGCTATTAGGTTGCTGTGGCGTCTGAATAATTTAATGTGCAAGCATTAACTATAGTCTACCTAATAGTAATCCCTACATGATCGAGGAACTAAGTTATAGATAAATTGTCTGAATTGCTGTGATTCGGATTGATAGGTCACTATAAAATATGAAGATACTATCATGAAAGCTGAATG
>JAKLIY010000060.1 GCA_022709365.1 Pseudomonadota bacterium | reverse complement strand
TCAGTTGGTCGAGCTTTTGATCGACCGAGTTATCGTGACAGATGCCGAGGTCGAAATTCGCTATGTCATCCCTACTCACCCGAGCAGCGAACACATCCGTTTTTGTCATTTGCGTAAAGACTATTTCGGTACTCCATGCCTGATTAGGTCGATCAATCGCCAGTCCCCGCAGCAAATAGGGATACACCGGATGGGCCGGATGCGGCTGACTCGTGTGGGGACCCGGCGCCATGCCGGCCACACCCAGTTGGTGCATCAAGCGTTGGACCCGTTTCCGCTTGACCGCCCAACCGCGATCCCGCAGAAACCCCACGATCCGCCGACTGCCAAAAAAGGGATGGCGGGTGTATTCTTCATCAATCAACCGGAGCATCATCGCGGCTTCCTCATCCACCGGCGTGGGGTGTTGATGGGCGTAATAGGTAGCGCGACTGACCCCCGCCAGGGCGCATTGCCAAATCACCGATAGGGAGGCTTCAGCGGAAATCCAGGCTTGCCTCATCGCGACAGGCTCAGACCGGACTTTAATGAGATGGTCAGCCCGATCCCCTCAATACCGCTATGCTGAAGGGGAATTTTACTTTGTGGAGGCCATCCTCATGAACGCAGTCGCCCTGATTGGAATTGACCTTGGAAAACACAGCTTCCATCTGCATGCCCAAGATGAGAAGGGGCGGATGGTGTTTCGCAAAAAGGTGTTGCGCAGCCAGATACTGACGGTGCTGGGAAACGTTCCGGCCTGTGACATCGTCATGGAGGCCTGTGCCGGCGCGCACTGGATGGCGCGTCAGCTGGACGGCCTGGGCCACGACGCGAAGCTGATTTCCCCCAGTTTGTAAAACCGTTTGTGCCAGGCAACAAGAACGACTTTGCCGATGCGCAGGCGATCTGCGAAGCGGCAAGCCGACCGAGTATGCGGTTTGTGAGTCCCCGTAATGAAAGCCAGCAAACGGTTTCGGCGTTACACCGGGTGCGTGAAGGCCTGGTCCGCGACCGGACGGCGACCCTGAACCAAATTCATGGGTTCTTGCTGGAATTTGGTATCAGCCTACCCACAGGGGCGGCCGTCATCACGCAATTGCCCACGTGGTTGGCCGCGGAGACCCCTCTGCCACCACGCCTGGTGACCCTGATCGAACGGCTGCGCGCGCACTATCAGTATCTGAACCAGCACATCCACCAACTTGAACAAGACCTGATGGCGCAGCTTCAGGAGGATGACCGCAGCCGGCGATTACTGGAAATTCCTGGCATCGGTCCGATCACCGCCAGTGCGCTCGCCATTGAACTGGGCGATGCCCGGCAGTTTGCTAATGCCCGGCAATTTGCCGCGTCGATTGGCTTGGTCCCCCGTCAGTACAGCACCGGGGGCAAACCGACGCTGCTCGGCATCAGCAAACGGGGTGATAAGAACCTGCGCCGATTATTGGTGCAATGCGCGCGCGTGGTCATGCAAGGCGTGAAATCGCGCACGGATACCTTGGGTGTGTGGGTCCAGGCGCTGTTAAGGCGGCGACACTCAAATGTGGTCGCCTGTGCGCTGGCCAACAAGTTGGCGAGAATCGCCTGGGCCATCGTTGCCCACGGGACCCCCTATCAAGCGCGCCAGCCGATACCGGCGTAATCCTAACCCTGGGGTTGAACTGCGGCGGTATTTCCATGGGGTTTTGCCAGGGTTAATCAAGAGGTGATCCGACGGAACGGTCGACTCGATGCTTTTTCCCACCGGGTTTTGCGACGGTAGAACACGCGATGACATAAACGGCTCAACGGCCTAGCCAAGAACCTGATGAAAAAAACAGCGATCTCACGCTGAGACTTTTTTGAGGATGGTTAGGCGCGGCTCTCATCAAGGAGCAGGGACTGGGTTCCCCACCACGACTCCGGATAGATTTGTGCAAGCCCCCCTTATTTCAGCGCGAAACTACCTTGCAAAGATCGGGCTGACCATAGATTTTTTCAGCCAGTCCAACTCGACCTTGAGCCGCCCAATTTCACGAAAGTCGCTCAGGATGCCCCGCCGCTTGCGGCGGGGAGGAATGAGTAATCTGGGTAGCAGGTTCGATGCCTGCTACCCAGATCGGTCTTTGTTTTTAGTCTTTTAAAGCCCCGCCGCTTGCGGCGGGGTTTTTTACTGTAGAGGCGATCAGGATCACTGTGTTCGCTCACCGCCCGTGGGCCGCGCTTGCCCTCAAACACCTCGCTGGCCTTCTCTAGCAACGCCTTCTTCCAGTGGCTCACCTGGATCGGATGCACCCCATACTCTTGGCCCAGTTCATTCAACGTCTTCGTCTCACGGACCGCTTCCAAGGCCACTTTCGCCTTGAAGCTCGCACTATGGACCTTCCGCGTCTTGGTGTCGCTCATCATCTGCACCCCCATGTTCATCGGTTTTCCTTAGCTTAAACCGTTGTCCTATTTTCGGGGTCCACTATAGCCGGCATGAAATCGCACATCCCCGCGTACCCCTTGCACTACACAGTTAGGCCAGATGCGCACTACGCACAGCAGGTTGCTGGGTTGTGTGCAGTACCGTGTGACCGACCTCATGGCCACCCACTCAGCCAGCAATAGCAACGTTGGAATGCTCTCAACCGTTGCCCGCTCCATGCATGTTCGCTAGTCCGCCCCAGACGTTCATGGTTACGCCTCCGGTTTGCCCGCACCACAGTTCGCGCAACAAGTCTTATCGACGCTGGGTTTGGGCACAGCATAACTTGGGAATCCCAATGGATGCTGTGCAGTCAGTTATCTATATGTCATTGAAATATCTCGATAAAAAATCATAATTTGGCAGACTAGGCAAACTGGACGGGGGTTAGGGGGGTTAGGGGGGTTCTTCCCTTTCGCTTCTATAGATTTAGCACTATTACTGCCATCATTACCGTCTTTTTAAAGAATCTGCGAAATTCTCGCGCGTAATGTCAAAAGACCCCCCTAACCCTCATAACCCCCCTTTTTCAGTTTCAAATCGGGTCTTATCAGTAATGAAAACTCGCCATTGCTTGACTTTATGGCGTTCTCCACTGACCTCAAATCGTGCACCGCACTCAATTCTACGCTGATATTTCGCAATAAATTCACCCATATAGCGCGAACTGATCTTGCCACTTTTGGGGTCACTGAAAAACTCGGTCAGAGTTTCATGCAACACGGGATCGGTGGGCGCTTCTGTGCCGGTTTCATCCCGCTGGGTCTCGTTCGCCCGGGCTACGGCCTCGGCGCAGGTGGACGGAATACTTGTGAAGGCACCGTGCCAGGCCAGCAACAGGGCGCGTAGCTTCATCCGAATCGGGTCGGTGTCCTCCATTTTGTCGGTATCGCCCAGCGGGTCGGCCTCCCCCAGCCAGGTCAAGGCGTCGCGCACCCGCCGACTCCACTCCTCAAAACTCCCCATGACCGGATGGGGCTGTTTCGGCTGGCCGGCCACGATGTAGGCGCGCAGGGCGGTCAAGGCGGCGGCGACCAGGGCGGGCCGGTGCGCGGGAATCCAGTCCGCCAGATTGCGGTCGTATTCGCGCTTCTCCGGGGCCTCCAGTTGCGGATCCAGCTCGCACAACACCACGCGCCGGGTGATGTCTTCCTTGACAATCGTGTTGTTGCCGGTGGCCAGCCAGGTGGCGGCGGTGGGGACCGTGACGGTGCGGGACTGACCGAGGACCCGGCCGGTGAAGGTTTCCGCGGTCAGCATCTTGGCCAGGCTTTTGCCGCCCAGGGGGCCTTCGAGATTGTCCAGATTGATGACGCTGTCACCGGCGAGGAACACCGCGAGCAGGCGCTTTTCCTGTTCGGCCGGATCGTCTTCGGCTAAATCGAACACCGTCGCCGGCTTGCCGGTGGCGATCAGGGCGACGGTGTCGGCCAGCAACGACTTGCCGGAGCCGGCGCGGCAGGCGCGGAACAAATGCAGGGGGGCTTTAGGCAGGGCCGGGCGCACCAAAGCGGTCAGGATAGCGGACAGCGCGGCAGCGCGGGCGGTGGGGCTGGCGAAGGCGAACCCGGCGACGGTGGCGGCGTTGGTGCAGGGATTGGCCAAGACCTCCTCGATCAGCCGATCGAGGGCGGCGCGGCCTTGTTCCCGGGTCGGACGGTCGGGGATCGATGGAAAGGTCTCCCCTTGGGTATCGAAAAATAAACCGGTCGCTGGGTCGTGGCCGGGAGTGGCGAGCAGGGACCCATCCGGGCGAAGCGTGGGGGCGCTGATGACGCCGGTGAGGACGGGGAAGCGCCACAGCCCGGAGCGGGCCAACAGAGTTTTGGCGATGCTGTCGGGGACATTGCAGCGCGTGTAGGCCTTTTTGCGTTGGTTCCAGTGTTCCCACTCGACCAAGCGGTCCAGCAGATCGCGCAGATACACTTCATCAATCGCGGTGATCAGCACCACGCCCCTGGGGCGGGTGATGCCCCGCACGGTGGCGGTGGGGTGGCGCGAGACCCGGCACAACGAACCGCGCTGATAGATGCCGGCGGGTGCGCGAATCAGCGCGGCTTCGGCCTGGTCCGCCGCCTCGGGTAAATAACCGACCTCCACACGGATGGTTTCGCGCCGCAGTTCGCCCGGAAGCGGGGGCGGCGGGGTGGCATCGGGGCGGGGGACCGGAGCGGGGGGAGCGGTGAACAGCGGCGCAGTGGCGGCCAGCGCCTGGAGTTCGTCCAGGGTGTGGCCCTGATTCAGCCAGTCGGACACGTCGCCTTTGGCCGGTAGCCCCGGCAGTTCCAGCATCCGCACTTCGCCGACCTGGCTGCGGAGGGCGTGGGCGAGGGTTTGCATGTGCGCCCGGCCCGGCTCGTCATGATCGGGGAGCAAGACCACGCGGGCGGCGCCGGCCAGTTGGGCGGTGTATTCCCGCCGCCACTTGGCTTTTTGGTCCGGTTTCGCGGCGCCTTCAATATTGGTGGTGGCGGTCAGGCCACCCGCCGCGAGGCGGTCGCAGTCCTTTTCGCCCTCCACCACGAAGACCGTGGCGCCCTGGGCGATGGCGGAGCGGAGTTCCGGGAGGCGATAGAGCACGGCGGGACCGGGGCCGGCTTTGTAGATCCATTCGCCGACGGGTCCGCGATGGCGAATGCGGAAGTCCTTGGGGGCATACCGGATTTTCTGGCGGACTTCGACGCCGGCGGCATCCCGGTAGGCATACGTCGCCACGATCTGCCGCAGGCCGGTGGACGGTTCCGGGGTCAGGTTGAGAGCGGCGATGATGTGGTCGTAGGGACAGCCGGCGAAGCAGTGCAGCAACAATCGGCCATTCATTTTGACCGACAGGGACGGATTATGGTCGTCGTGGCAGGGGCAGCGGGCTTTGTATTCATCGCCGGACTGGACCGGGCGATAGCCGGTGACCCGCTCCAAGGCGGTCAGCGCGTCATCGAGCGCACTCATGACCGCCCCCGAAGCGCACGCGGCCTTGCGGCGCCGAGAGCGAATGGCGCTGCGCTCGGATCATGACCGCGGTGGCGGCCAGAAGCACGAGCGCCGGCTGGCCGATGAGGGGGCGCCGGCAGGCCTGGCGCACCCGCCGCCGGGGTGCCGGCTGCACCCTGATTCGGCGGTCTATCAGTATGGACTTTCATGCAATCCCCTTTTTAAAGGCGCATAACCACCTCTGTGGGGTCTTGAAAGTCGCTGCCAGTCCGCTATAATCAGAACCAGGTAAACGGTTTCTGATTGTCGTCCTTAGCGGAGCGACGGGCGGCGACTTTCAAATGTTCCCAACGAACCCTCGCGTGATTCACGCGGGGGTTTTGCGGTTTTTGGGTGGGCGATCTTTATCTTCGGATGTCGTTCGACCTCATCAGTCGGTGTGCCCGGAGTGGGCATCGGGTTATTGTCTCCATTATAGCGGGTGAACGCCACTGGGGCGCAATCCGCTCACGTCTCCCGCGCCGCCGCCGGATCCGCCCCCGGGGCGGTGGCGAGGCCCGGAGTCCCGCAGTGCCAGCCCGCCGTCCTGCGTTTTCCCAGGCGGTGTCTATCCACCCATGGATTTCGGAAGCTGCGGTGGTTGAAAAAGCGTCCGTCCCGTCGGGCGCCGTCAGGGTGTGGTGGAGCAGGGCGTCGGTCTCCCGCAGCATTTTGTCGAGATAAAACTGATCCTCATCCAACTGCCGCCGTTGCGCTTGCAACTGGGCGCCGAGGGTTACAAGCTGGCCCCGATGGTGAAGGAGGTCACGGGTGAGTACGTGGTCGTGCCAGCACTGAACTTGGACCAGGCCGTGTTTGATCTGCGCGAGAGTGGGACGCGTGGGGAAGAGGTGAGCGCGGAATTGGCGGGCGATGGCCTGCGGGGTGATCGGTCGCCGGCGGGCGGCGAGCGCATCCGACGCCTCCAGTACGCCCAGCGCTACTTGAAACGCAAAATCCGGCGCGAACGTTGTCCCCTGTGGACAATGAGTAGACATCATGGCACCTCTGATGCGGTGGTGATCAGGTCCTCACCGTTTTTACCGGTGGGGGCCGCCGGGTCCCCAACAGGGCGGCGGTCGATAATATCCCGGTGATCGTCTGTGGGTCGGCGGATGCCGGACCCGCGCAGCGCCCACCTCTCCACCGGTCGGGTTGTTGGGGTTGTGTGCGTTTTTGCATGAATTCTCGGTTAAAATATCTTTAATAATCAATATATTTTCTTATAAAGATTTCTTCCATACCTATAGTCAATGGTTCGGACTGTTTTGATTTTATCAAACTCAGGAAAACGCCCCCGTGGGATTTAATCGGGGGTACAGAGGCCCCGCCCTGGATCGATGCCCCCCCAACGGTCCGAACTATGGAGAGGGGTTATCTTGTCAAAAATAGCCCGAGATAGGGTACCCCCACGCACGCTCCGATCCTGCATAGAGCTATCCCAGGTTTTTTTACGAGCGTACTGCTGTATAGTAAAAACAGAAAACAAATGAATTCAAGTTTTCTGAACGCTTTTTTAAAAAATAATCTATAATCGGGAAAATCTTGTCATGAGGATGAGAGACCTTGCCCAGAAAATCCTTGCGAAAAGCGTCCGGGCTGGAGAGGACTGCCGAGCCTGCGGCGGTCCCGAACGCCGTTTTCGAACCCGATTTCCGCATTCTGGCGGACGCCGGCGGCGTCGTCACCGCCGAAATGCCGGTGGAGGCGTGGATTGCGCTCCCCAACCATCCGCACCAGCGCAATACCGCGCGCCACGCCCGGGCCGTGCATCTCAAGCAGGCCCGGGGGGCGACCGGCGCGGTGGCGAACCAACTGGCGCAGGTCGTCGCCGCGCGTCTCGACGGCGCGTACTACAAGGTAGACGGCCACACCCGCAGCTATTTGTGGGAGCAGGGCCAGCTGCCGCGCCCGACCGTGCTGCGCGTCACGATTTATCCGGTTGCGTCGCACGCGGAGCTGGACGCGCTGTACGAGGTCTTCGATGCGTCCACGGCCGCCAAGACGCGCTACGATCAAGTCTACGGCGGTTTCCGGGAATGCGGGTTCCAGCCGCGGTCCAAGCGCCTCCGCCACGGCTTTTTGAACGACGCCCTGAACATCGCCCTGCGCGGCGGCATCCGCGGGCAGCAGAGCCGCGCCTTGCCCGAGGTGAACCTGTATCGGGCGGTCGCGGTGTTCCAGCGCGAACTGGAGCTGCTCGACAGCATCGACCCGGAACCGCGGCCGTTCTATTCCGGGGTGGTGGCGGCCGCCCTGATCGGCCTGGCGCTGTATCCGCCGGAGCGGGTCCTCGACTTTTTCAAAAAGCTGCAAAACGGGGAAGGCAACCGGAAAGAGGGGCGCTCTGATCCGGTGGATGCCGTGTTGAACGTGATCCAGCAGATGACGTTGGAAAAACGGGCGGCGCAAACCGCGCTGCAAGCGGATTTGTGCGCCCGCACGCTGCGCGGTTTGGTGACCTGGTTGGCCGGACCCGAAACCCAGCGTAATCAATACTGGTTGAAGACCCACATTCACGCGATCGACCTGGCGCCGCTGCTCGGGGAAGTGAAAGCGAAAAAAGGCATTCAGGACGACCCGGCCTTGTAATCAAGGGGCCGTGGGGTTTGCGAATGCCTCCCTCCTGAATAAAAATGAAGGGAAGAGCCGCTACCCGGGGGTTGGGACGCGGCGGCCACAAGAAGAACTACCCTTCGGGTTCGGGAGGAGTGACTGGCGACCGCGATGTCCGCCCTTTGCCGCTGGCGCTGTGGGGTGGCGCTGGGTCTGGCGATGATTCTCCTGCTCGCGTGCGCGGTGGGCGGCGTGGCCCTCGGCGCTCCGCCGCGCGGGGTGGCGGTGCTTTACCCGGAGACCGACCCGCCCTACCGGCAAATTTTCGCGGACCTCCTGGCCGGGATCGAGCAGGGCTTGAGCGCGGAGACGGTCCGCACGCGTTCTCTGTCTGACCCGCCGGATGTAGCCGCTCTGCGCCGCTGGCTGGACCAGCAAGCCCCTGCGGTCGTCATCGCCCTGGGCCGGGTTCCTACCGAAACCTACGAACACATCGGACGGAAAACGCCGCACGTTGTCGGTGCGCTGGATGCTTCCCCACAAACTCACCCGCACGTCGCGGGCGTGGGCCTCGCCGTTGATCCCGTCTTGCTGTTCGCCACGCTCCAACAGCTCGCACCCGCCAAACGCCGTGTTTGGGTGGTCTTTAATCCCGCTTACGACCGTTGGCTGATCGATCTGGCACGAATCGCGGCCACCGCCCGTGGTCTGGAACTGGAACCGCTGGAAGCGGGCGATCTTCGCGAGTCCGCCCAACAGTTTCTCCGTATTCTCAAAACTGCCGATCCGGCGACGGATGCCCTCTGGCTGGTGGCGGATGCCGGCATTATCGATTCTGAAACGATTTTGCCGCTGGTGATTGAGAAAAGCTGGCAGCGGCGGTTGCTGGTGTTTTCCAACAGCCTCCTCCATATCCAGCGCGGGGTGCTCTTTGCCCTGTATCCCGACAATGTCCCGTTGGGGCGCCGGCTGGCGGAACTGGCCGCGCGCGCGCTGCGGACCCCGGAGGCCCCCGCCCGCATTGAGGTGTTGCGCGCGGTCAAGCGCGCGCTCAATCTCAAGATCGCCGCGCACCTCGACTTAACCCTGGATCGGGACGTGGAGCGGCAATTCGATTGGGTCTTGCCCGTATGGTAAAAGTCCGAACGTCGATTGGGCGGGGGTTCGCCGCGTGCAGCTTTCGGCGCCAGCTGACCGTGCTCTCCAGCCTGGGTTTGTGGGGCCTCGCGCTGGCGATCGCGCTGGCGTCCAGTGGATTTTTAGCGTGGCGTCTGGAATCCCTGGCGTTGACGCTCCTGGGCGAAGTGACCGGGCAGTTGGCGAACGAAAGCCGGTTGGTGTTTTTAGAATCCTCAGCTTCGGCGCTGGAGCGGGCCGCCCAGATTGCGGCCTTTCCCGGCGTGCGGCAGGCCGCCTTGCTCAAACCGGACGCGAAACCGTGGGTGACCTCGCCCGGCGCGGACCCCTGGCCGCCGGTGCCGCCCGCGCGTGAAGGGCGATCGCGCGCCACCCTGATCCACGAAGATCATGATGGTTGGTATTTTAGCGCGCCCGTGCGCACCGGCGCCGAGGAGGTTTCGCCGATGGTGGCCCGCAACGAGACGCAATTGCTGGGCTACGTTGTGGTCGCTTGGCGCAAGGCGCCGCTCACACAATGGCGGACGTGGTTGTTTGTGTTGAACGGGAGTATTGCCCTGATGCTGGCGGTGGGCATTTTCGCGGCGCTCCAGGGTTTCCTGCGTCGCTTGACCGGGCCGCTTGATCAGCTCGTCGGCGTGATGCAGCGAATCCAAGCCGGCGCCTGCGGCGTCCGCGCGGCCATCGCGGGTCCGGCGGAGACGCGCGAGATCGGCCGGGTCTTCAACGACCTGCTGGACCGATTGGAACAGCACCGCGCCGCGCTGGAACAACACCGCGCTGTGCTGGAATCCGAAGTGGTGATGCGAACCCAGGACCTCAGTGCGGCGCGGGACCTGGCGTTGACTGCCGACCGCTACAAATCGGCGTTTTTGGCGGCCATGTCCCACGAGATGCGCACACCGCTCCAAACCATCATCGGCTACACCCAAGAGGGTGAAAAGCAATTAAAGTTTTTGGAAGGCGACGCTGACCCGGTCATCCTCGAGACGTTGGCGGACTATTTCGGGATCGTGCTCGGCGCGTCCGACGAACTCCTGCTGCGCATCAATCAAGTGCTCGAACTGGCGGCGCTCGAAGCGGGCCAGCGCGATGTCGTGCTGGAAGAGGTTGATCTTCCCCGCCTGGTCGACGAGGTGGTTGCGGCGCTCAAGCTGCACGCCGCCCGCAATCGCAATCGCGTGGATGTGATCTGCGAGGGGGAGCGGCACGTGGAGATGGATAGCGACAAGCTACGCCAGATCGTTCGCAACCTGCTGGACAATGCCTGCAAGTTCACCCACGACGGCACGGTGCGGCTCCAGGTGCGCGCCGGGAACGGCATGCTGTCGATTGAGGTGGCGGATTCGGGTATCGGCATTCCCGAGGACCAATTCCCACTCATTTTCGAGCCGTTCCGCCAAGTGGACATGAGCGATACCCGGCGTTATGGCGGAACGGGGTTGGGCCTGGCGATTACCAAGAGCGTTTGTCAGCTCTTGGGGGGAACCATTGCTGTGGACAGCACGCCGGGCGTGGGTTCCCGCTTTTGGGTGGCGATTCCGCTGCCGGTCCGGTTGTGACTCAACGAAGGCTCAAGCGCACCCGCACCCCGGGATGCGGACGCAAGGTCATTCCACCCCGCGGGACCACCCGCGGACCGGGCACGCGATGAAACCGGTACCGCCGGGCGAGTTGGGCCGTGATCGCCAGCATTTCCATCATGGCCAGGTGTCTCCCGAGACAACGGCGCGGGCCGCCGCCAAACGGGAAATAGGTGTAGCGAGGACGAGGGGGCTGGGGGTGGCTGGGGGAAAAGCGGTGGGGATCGAAACGCGTCGGAGAATCCCAGTAGTCCGGGTGACGGTGCATGACATACGGGCTGACGATCACCACCGATTCCGCCGGGATGCGCCAGCCCCCCAATTCCACCGCGATCGAGGTCCGACGTCCGATCCCGTAGGCCGGTGGCGTCAGCCGTAACGATTCGTTGATGACCCGGTGGGTGAGCGCCAGCCGGGAGAGGTCGCCGATCGTCGGGAAACGGCCACTCAACATCTGATCGGCTTCGCTCGCGACCTCCTCCGCCCATGTCGGCTGCGTCGTGAGGTAGTGGATGACCCACGCGAGCGCCACGGCCGTGGTCTCTTGGCCGGCGAGGAAAAAGTGGATCAGTTCGTCGCGGATTTGCGCGGGGGTGAGACGTGCGTCGGTCCGTTCGTCCCGAGCGTTACTCAGGAATGCGACGAGCGCTTCTTCGTCCTGGTCGCCCTCGTTCCGACCCGCGATCAGTCCGTCGAGAGTGGCATGGAGGGTTGCGAGCGCCGTTTGGAAACGGCGGGTGCTCGGCAGCGGCCAGCGATTGAGCCGTCCGCCCAGCACCATTTCGCGCAGGAGATGGCGCAGTAAGTGGCGGTTGAGGGTATCGACCGCGCCGAGAATCGGGGCGGTCACCTGATGTTGAACCGACCGCCCGAATAGGATATGGACGATGATTTCCTGCGTGAGGCGCAGCAGGTCGGTCACCATCTCCACGGGCTGGCCGTGGGCGGCGGCCTCGTCCCAGACCGGGACCTGGGATTCCCAGGCCGCAGTCACGATATCGAGCCAGCGTGAAACCGGGCGCCGGCCGAACGCGGGTTGGAGGAGTTGCCGCCGTTGCCGCCAGGGTGGGCCGTTGAGCAGGGCGAGTCCCTCGCCCAGCAGGGACGCCAGCCGTTGGGTGTGCCGGCCCTTGTAACAGCACTGGGTGTCGTGCTGAAAGAGCGAGCCGACGAGCGCGGGATCGCTCACCAGATGGCAGGTTTCCACTCCCGACCGGAAGACGGCGACGGTCCCGTAGCGGGTGGCGAGGTCCATCCAGAACCCGGGCGAATCTCGCGTCAGGTCCGGCAGCGATCCGAGCAGGGGCCAGCCGCGCGGGCCGGGAACGGCGTTCATCGAAACCTCCAGCGCCACTGCAGCGTGAAGCCGCGACCGGGCAGCGGAATGTCATCGGGCAGGGACGCCGGATAGAATGCCGGTTCTCGGGCGTCCGTGTCCAGCAGGTTCTGAACCGAGAGTTGCAGGTCCCCATCGCCGCTCGGCGCGGCACGGCGCAAGGTGGCGCCGATCAGGGTGTAGTCGTCCAGGGCCTCCCGGTCGTCGCCGGGTTGCCGCAGCCGGTCGCCCACCCATTTCAGGCGCGTGTTCAGCGACCAATCGGGCGTGATCCGCCAGTGGAGTTCGCCGTAGATTTGCTGCTCGGGCGCCAGTCCGGGACTGGCGTCGAACGCCTGATCCTCGGCGGTCTGGTAGGCGTAGTTCGCGGCCAGATTCAAGGCTGGGGTCAGTTGGTAGCGGGCTTCGAGTTCCAAGCCACGACCTCGAATGCCGGCGGCGTTGACCACTCGGTTGGGTTCTACCGGCGTGTTCGAGTTACGTGCGCCGCGAATGTGCTGATCCAGTTCATACACGAAGAGGTTGATCCCGATCCAGAGCCGAGGGTTCCACTGCTGGGTCAACCCCAGCTCCACCGTGTGGATCGTTTCCGGCTGGAGATCAGGATCGCCGACCAGCGCAGCGTTATTGCTGTACAGTTCGGTGAACGAGGGAGCGCGGAAGGCCCGCCCGTACAGCAGCTTCGCGGTCAGGCTGGGCGACAGGTTCCCGACCAGCGCCAGCCGGGGATTGACGGTGGTGCCGAAGTCCGAGTAACGATCGATGCGAACGCCGGCCGTCAGGGTCCAGTCCGGCGTGAACCGCCACTCGTCCTGCACGAATCCATAGAGATCGGTCCGGTTTTCCTCGGCGATGAACAGCGGTTCGCCCAGCGCCCGGACATCGATCAGCGGGCCGGTGGGGAGAGGCATCCCGCCGGGTCCAGTCGTGAAGTTGCGCCGTTCTTCCACATCGCTCACGGCCCCGGAGTTGATCCCCGCACCCATGCGGATGCGGTGTTGGACTCCCCTGTACAGTGCGGTTAGACCGGCGCTTTCCTGGTCGACGCGGAACTGGAATTGTTGCCGAACCCCGGCGGGGAAGAGACCGACGAAGGCGCCGGGCGGGTAGGGGGTCAGGTCGGCGCGGGTGGTGGTGCCGAGATAGCTGAGCTGGGCTTCGACCGTCCAAGCATCGCTGTTGAAGAGGTGGTAAGTGAAGTCGGCGTTGATCAGTTCGACGCTGAAATCACCGGCGGGATCGAGGGCTAATGTGGTTCCCACGCCGGTGCCCACGTTCAGGAATCCCTGATAGCCGGCGTTGAATTGCCACCGGGTTCCCTTGAGGCCGAGGCGGGCATTGAGATCGTCCCGTTGCGTGTTGAGAACCCCCGGCGCCCAGGACGCGTGGGTGCCCAACAGCCGGTCGATGCGGGTCTGATCGTCCGCTTCAATGATTTTCCGGTACCCCTCGGTGGTGCCCGCTTCCAGGTACAGGGTCCGGTCGGTGTCCCCCCAACGATCACCGCCGAGCAGCCAGCTGCCGTAGGTGTCGAAGCGGCCGGCGTAGGCGCCTACTTCGGCGCCCTCGACCGTCCCGGCGGTTTTGGTGATGACGTTGATCACTCCGGCGACCGCGTCGGCGCCGTAGAGCGCCGAGCCGGGTCCCCGCACGATTTCAATCCGGGCGATGTTGTGGACCGGCATGGACCAAGACTGCGGCCGGCCGCCGTAGACGACATCGTTGATCGGGAAGCCGTCGATCAGCAGCAGCACTTGGGCGTTGAATTCCCGGAAAGATCCCCGGATGACGAACACGTCGCTCAACCCGCGCGCCGTGGACACGTGGAGGCCAGGGACGCCGACCAGCGCTTCCGCGAGGGTCAAGGCGCCCAGCCTTTCAATCTCTTGCGCGGTGATTACGGTCGCAATGGCCGGGGCGCGAGCGAGCGGTTGGCGGTAGCCCGTCGCCAGGCTGATGATTTCCTCGCTGCCTTGGGCTTCGGTGCCATAAATCTCAACGATGTCTTCCGCTGCTAACCCGGTACGGGCGACCAACAGCAGGACGAGGGGCAGAGGTCGGGTGGCGTTCATGGGGCGTCGCCTTCTTTCAATGGAGCTAATCAAATTCGGTGAGCAGTGTGGCCCACTCATCATCCCCAATCGATCCACCCGGTCGGACGGCAATCGCCCGCTTGAGGTGTTGAGCCGCTAGGCCGGTCTGACCGGACTCCAAAAAAAAATTAGCCGCTTGAACGCGGTGGTGGATGGCTTGATCACGCGCTTGCTGGCAGTTCTGCAACGCCCGCTGGCTCAAATAAGCGCCGTAGTGCAAAATCTGTTCGCAAAAAGTGGGTAATTGGTGGAGATCGACGGGTTTTGATAAAAAAGCCGCTGCGCCGGCCAGCATCAAGTTCTGATGCGTTTCCCGTTCGGAACGAGCCGTCACGATTGCGACGAGCTGATCGGGTTTTTCGGCGATGATTCGTCGTAGAACTTCTGATCCGTTCATGTCCGGCAACATCAAGTCGAGCAGGACGAGATCGTGTTGCTGGGTTCGCCACGCCGCCAGTCCCTCTTGGCCGGTCAAGGCGATTTCAACTCCAAAATTGATCTTCAAATTCAATTCGATGAGCTGGGCCGTGCCCCAGTGGTCTTCGATGATTAACACGAGCGGTTTTTGGGGTCCGCCGACGCTGGCGGCCACGGCGTCCGGCAATCGCGCTAGTTCGTCCAGCGCCAACAAACGGGCGTGGTGTTCGTGCGCCAAGGATTCGGCCAGGAGAATCTGGGCGGCGTCGCAAACGATCAGTACCGGCAGTCTCGGCGAACAGAACGCCCCGCTTCTAATCATCCGTAGGAGTTGCCAGCAGTTCAGGTCCGGCAATTCGAGCGGGACCATCAACAGGTGGTAGCGGTCGCGCAACAATCGGTTGAGGGTGTTCCGTCCGCTGTTGGCGCCGGCGATTTGATGGTAACCGGCTGCTCTCAGCGTCTTCCTGAGCACGCCGCGCAGCGTGTCTTCGTGGTGCGCCACCAGAATGGAATAGCGTTTGTCGTGCGGATTTAAAGTCATTGGGCACCTCTCCCGCGCAATAAACGGATCAATCGAATGGAGTCTTGGCGGAAACCTGATCTTTTGAAGGGGCAGGTCGATCGGTCGTTGGATCATCGCTTTTCTCCCGCCAGTGGGTCGGCGACCGCGCGGCTCCCCCCATTAATGGATGGTTTGTACCCTCCTCACGTCATTGTGCGTCTCCTGATAGGGCGGGATGCCGCTCTAGCGTTTCACCGCGCCCTCGCCCGCATGATAGTCGGCCAGCGCCAGCGTCACATGGCCGTCAAAGCGATCCAGCAGCCAGTGCAAGTAGCGGGCACCACCGGCGATGTTGTGGGCCGGGTCCCCAGGAGTGGTCACACCGAGCCGTTCGGCAGTCTCCGGTATCAACGGCATCCAGCCCCGCGCGCCCTTGGGGCTGCGCGCTTTTTTTCGGCCCGCAGATTCGGCCAGGGGGACCGTCTTCACCCGCAGCGCCCCGCGCTCAGGGCCAGCGTCGGCTCGTAAAGATGTCGTCGATGCCCCGGGCTTGGCCTTCCCGATCGATGAGTTCGCAATAGCGCACGAGCACGCGATCGGGATCGTTGCGTTCGGCCAGCAGCGTCAGCAGATGATGGACCAGCGCCATGATTTTCCGGGCGGGGACCGTGCGGCCGGTGCTCCAGGTGGTGGCCGTTTGACTGTTGCGGCCTAACATCAGGGCCACCAGGCCGGCGGTCGCCGGCATGGGCCACGGCGTTTCGGGGTGGTCGCGCCGGACCCGCTTGACCGCCTGCACCAGTTCCATCACCTCCGGTTCGGGATCGACCAATTCCGGATACTCGTCAAGCAAGCGCACATGCAGGCACAAGCCCGGATCGGCCAGCGGTTCGGCGGGGTTTACGGTGATCAGGTAATGCTCTTTCATGCTGATGCCGAGCAGCGCGTGGTAATCGGCCAACTCAAGTCCCACTTTCTGCTGGAGCTTCAAATACTGGTCGCCGGTGACCGGACCGGCGTCAGTCACTCGCACGTTCGGATCTTTTCTGCCTTTGCGTTTTTTCACGGGGGTCGATGCA
>JAKLIY010000006.1 GCA_022709365.1 Pseudomonadota bacterium | reverse complement strand
TTTCTGTCATCGGGGTTTCCCTCATTTTATTGCTGTTTTTTTAACAGCATAAACCTATCAAAAAAATTTAGTAAAGCTTAAATGATACATGCTTGTACTCGACTCCACAAGAACAGTCCAAGAACCATTTAATTAATTCTACTTTGTCAGATTTATATTTTTGATTTATATTTATAAATAAACATAATCCGATTTTGATTACAAGGCAAGGTGGATGAGGTAACTCGATGAAAGAGATTTCTCCAGAGGCAGTAAAAAAGACGCAACCGCAGAAACGGAGGCGGGCGGCTTGCTGGCCGGGATCGGTCGGCGATTCCTGGCCTTTTGTGGTCGGTTTGGGGGTCATTTCCGCCAACGAACGCGGACCGTTGAGACGGCCGCGCAGCAGTATGTGCAAGGGTTGATCCAGGCCGAGACCAAGAACATGGAGCGGATGGAAGAGGCGGTACCGGACGCCGATCATCAAGTGTTACAGCACATGCTGAGTGAGTCGGCGTGGTCTGAGCGGGCGGTTCTCGACCAAATTGCCCAAGAGGCCAGCCAGCGGTTAGGGAATGATGAAGACACCTCGTTAACGATTGATGAGAGCGGCGTTCCGAAGAAAGGCCACCATTCGGTCGGCGTGGCTCGGCAGTGGTGTGGCCAAATCGGTAAAGTGGATAACGGCCAAATGGGGGTGTTTGCCGCCTTGAATCGGGGTTCGGACGCGACCTTGATTGATGAACGGTTGTTTTTGCCCAAGAACTGGACGGACGACGACCGTCGCTGCCAAGCGGCGGGGATTCCCAAAGCGCACCGGGGTTTTCAACGCAAAGCCGATTTGGCGCTGGCCATGATCCGGCATGCTCGCCAACAGCGGATCGGTTTTGCCTGGGTCGGCTTTGATGGTTTTTATGGCAGTGATCCCGGGTTGCTGCGCGCCTTGGACGCGGATGGCGAAATCTTTGTCGGCGATGTCCATAAAGATCAGCACATCTCTCTGGTGAATCCGGAGCCGGTCGTTCCGCCACCGACCACCTCGCGCGGGTGGCCACCCATCGCGTTGCAGCCCCAAACCCCGGCGCTCCGGGTGGATCACTAGGCACAACAACAACCGGCCTGTGTTTGGCAACGGGTCACCTTGCGAGAGGGTACCAAGGGGCCGTTACAGGTCGATATCCTCCATCGGCGGGTGTGGTTGTGGGATGGCCAGGAAGCCCAAGCCCACCGATGGCCCCTGATCGTCCGTCGCGACGTCGCCACACCCACTGAACTCAAATATAGTCTGAGCAACGCCCCGGCGGAGACGTCGGTCTCCCGCCTGGCCTTTATGCAAGGGCAACGTTACTGGGTGGAGCGGGCCTTACAAACTGGCAAACAAGACGTGGGCCTGGGGGATTACCAAGTCCGCAGTTGGCGCGGTTGGCATCATCACATGGCGTTGGTCATGATGGCCATGCTGTTCCAGCTTGAAGAGCGATTACGGCATCGTCCAACCCACCCCTTATTGAGTGGCCGGGATATTCGGGCGCTCTTGAATCAATGCTTACCGCGACGCGATACGACCTTGGAGGAAGTCTTGCGTCAAATGGAAGTTCGTCATCGTAAGCGCCAAGCCGCTATTGATTCTGCCTATCGTAAACAACAACTTAACGAATAGTGGCATGTGTTCTGACAAAGTAGAATTAAGCTTCTCGCTGCATAATCCCCACTATGGTCACATCTGATCGCCCCATCGCCCTGATCCCCGCCCATAACGAAGCCGCCACGGTCGGTGCCATCGTCGCCCAAGTACGGGCCTTGTGGAACTGTCCGGTCATCGTCATTGATGATTGCAGCACCGACTGCTCGGCGTCCTGCTGATCCTGTGCCAAAGGATTACAGATCACCGAAACCTCGGTCTCGATGCACCCGCGCACGATTAGCCCCTTCAAACTCTTCCATTCCTAGCTGGTCGTGGGAAAATACCTGCTGAACACCAGCCTGCTCTGCATCGCCCGGGTCGGCTACAACTTACGGCCTGACGATGACTGACTCTATCCCATCATGATCACCTACCAAATCACCTCCACGGCGATGGGTATCACCATTGCCGTCGTTATCCTGCTCCTGGTCCGCCGCGATCACCTGCACGGCCCCTACGCCATCTGGTGGATCGGCGCTGCCGTGACGATTGGCATCCTGGGTTTCTTTCCTCGCTTCTTTGACTATCTGGCGATGTATGTCGGGGTCAGCTACCCGCCCATTCTGGCCATCGTGCTGGGCTTTAGCATGTTGCTGGTGAAAATTCTGACCATGGACCTGGAGCGTTCCCGACAGGAACGACTGATCCGCCGGCTGGCGCAGCGACTGGCGATTCTGGAAGCGCAAGCTCCGCTGTCTCAACCGAACAGTTCGCTATGCGAGCCAAGCCGGGCCAAGCGCACAGTTTCAGAGTCTGGCTTGGAATAAATCAGGAGGAGATCGGGCTTGATATGGCACTCACGGTATCTTGACCGGTTTCCCGTGAGTGCATGGTCACGGTAATACTCTGGCAAAGATTCATCGGCCAGCAGGGTCGCTAATACATTGAACATCAAAGTATCTATATCCTTGCTATGATCAGGTGTGGCCTTGACTCGCCGGTAATCGCGCTTAAAGGCCGATGCGCGTTCAATCATCCGCATTCAAATCCACCTTCAGCGCGTCAAGGCTATCAAACCGCTTTCCTTTCCCAGCCTCCAATTCCAGAATAGCCTCCCGGGTCGTTGGATTCGGCGCTTTGACTTCGAAGGGCAGGCGTCGCTCGTCAGCAATGCGCATCATCAACAAGCGAATCGCGTCAGAAATGGATAAGCCCATGGCTGCCAGGGCGTCAGCGGCGCGATCCTTCGTGTAGGTATCGATGCGGGCGCGAACATAGGTATCTGTAGCGCTCATGACGGATTCCTCCTCAGTGACTGAGGTTTCATCGTAGTTTCGTTGTGACTACAAATCAAGCACACCGCTCAATATCATGCGTATCCTCCATATCGGCAAGTTTTACCCGCCCTTCGCCGGCGGCATCGAGAATTTCCTGGCCGACCTGCTGCCCGCCCTTCAGCAACAGGGCGTTGCCGCCGCCGCGTTAGTCCATGACTCGCCCGCCCAATCTCCCGCTTCACCCAGGGACGAAAAGGGAGTGACGATCTATCGTGCGCCCTGCCACGGGCGGCTGCTGTACGCGCCCATCAGCCCGGCCTTTCCGTTCTGGCTGCATCGCGCCATTCGCGAATTCCAGCCCGATCTGCTGCACCTGCATCTGCCCAACACCTCGGCATTCTGGGCGCTGATGGTTCCCGCCGCCCGCCGGTTGCCCTGGGTGATTCACTGGCACGCCGACGTGGTGGCATCCGCCATCGACCGGCGGCTGGCGTGGGCCTATCGGTTATACCGACCCTTTGAACAACGCCTGCTCGCCGCCAGTCGAGCGATCATCGCCACCTCGCCGCCCTATCTGGACGCCAGCGCCGCCCTCACCCCCTGGCGCGAACGCTGCCACATCATCCCGCTTGGCCTTGACCCGGCCCGCATCGCGGAACCCGACCCGGCCGCCCAGCAACGGGCGGAAGTCTGGTGGGGTGAAACAAAGACTCCCTCCCCCCTCGCGGGGGAGGGTTGGGGTGAGGGGGGAAAAATTGCATCCTTCCGCATCCTGGCTATCGGTCGCCTGACCTACTACAAAGGCCACGACATCCTCATCCAGGCTGCTGCCCATCTCCCCGACAGCCGTATCCTGATCGTCGGCACCGGCGAACATCGCCAGCGGCTGGAAACGTTGATTCACTCCCTCCAGCTCCGCGACCAGGTGTGCCTGCCCGGTTTCCAGCCCGAAGCCGACCTTAACGCCCTGCTGGCCAGTTGCGATGTGCTATGCCTGCCCTCGCTGGAGCGCACTGAAGCATTCGGCCTGGTGCTGCTGGAGGCGATGCGATTCAGCAAACCGGTCGTGGTCAGCGATATCCCCGGTTCCGGTCCCGGTTGGGTGGTAAAACAGGCAGGTCATGGGCTGTGCGTTCCGCCCGGCGATCCTGACGCCTTGGCGGCGGCGCTGAGGGAACTGCAACAGAACTTGGCGAAACGGACTGCGCTCGGTCAGGCGGGCCGCACCGCGCTCCGCGAACAGTTCGGCATTGCCCCGGTAGCGGCGACGATCACCGATTTGTATCGCCGCACTCACTGGCCTACAACCGCCGCATCTTGATGTTGAGAATCTGCACCCGATAGGCAATCTGGCGCGGCGTCATGCCGAGCAGCCGGGCAGCCTTGGCCTGCACCCAGCCGGCCTGTTCCAGCGCGGCGATGACCCGTTCCCGTTCATCGATATCCGGAGCGTCCAGGTCCAGATCAGCGGCTGGAGCAAGCGGCGACAAGGCGCTGGCCCCACGCGGACTCATGCTGTTCAGCTCGATCACATCCTGCGCGATGACCCCGTCGGCGCTCATGATGGCGCTGCGTTCCAGGCAGTTTTCCATCTCGCGGACGTTGCCCGGCCAGGGATGCCGCATCAGTACCCGGATAGCGCTGTCGGTGATGGTCAACCTGCGCCCCTGCTGCCTGGCGATCTTGTCCACCAGAAACCGCGCCAGATCAGGAATATCCTCCTGGCGTTCGCGCAAGACCGGCATGAAAATCGGCATCACGTTGAGCCGATAGTAGAGATCTTCACGGAACTCGCCGGTATCCACCGCCGTTTCCAAGTCACGGTTGGTGGCGGCGATAATCCGCACATCCACCTGCAAGGTCTGGCTACTGCCGACCCGCTCCAGTTCGCCCTCCTGCAACACCCGCAACAGTTTGGCCTGGAACGTCGGAGAGATATCGCCAATCTCATCCAGGAACAGCGTACCGCCGTGTGCCTGTTCAAAGCGGCCCTTGCGCTGGTTGACCGCGCCGGTGAAAGCACCCTTCTCATGGCCGAACAGTTCCGATTCCAGCAAATTGTCCGGCAGCGCCGCACAGTTCAGTTTGACCAGGGGGCCGCCGGCGCGCGGCGAATTGTAGTGAATGGCGCAGGCGACCAGTTCCTTGCCGGTGCCGGATTCGCCGCGTACCAGCACGGTCGTGTTCCATTTCGCGACCTGCCGGACCTGCTCGAACACCCGTTGCATGGCCAAGCTGTGGCCCACCATGCTGTCAAACCCATGCCGACCGCGCACCGTTCGCCGCAAACTGTCGCGTTCCGCAGTCAACACCCGGCGTTCGCGCTCCACCTCCTGAGCGGCCCGCACACTGCGGGCGATCAGATTCGCCACCATTTCCAGAAAACGGGCGCGTTCCGGCAGCCATTGGTCATGGTGCGGCGGTTGCGCCGCCAACACCCCGGAATACTGGCCGGGGCCGGCCCGAATCGGGACGCTGATCAGCGGCAACTCCCGATCATAAAGGCGCAGGCGGTCGAGAAAGCGCGGTTCATCGGCCAAGCGTGGCAAGATCACCTTCTCGCCGCGTTCCAGCACCATCCCCAGCACCCCTTCACCCGGCAGATAGCGGATCGGTTCACTGTCTGAAAGGGTTGACCGCCCGTGGACGGCGTTGACCAGCAACGCGCCGCTGTCGGGATCGACCAGCGACACCATGCCGCGATGCAGCTCGCCGTGTTCGTGCAGAACGTGCAAGACCTGATCGAGGGTTTCCCCCAGCGGACTGGGACTGCTCAAGATTTGGCTAACCTGAAAGAGCGTCGCTAATTCAATGTCCAGCAAGGCCGACCGATCCATGAGTGCGTCCTTCATGATGACTCCGGTTAAAAACCATCGACATCCACCTCGATAGGGCGGATCGGCAGCGAAACCCGCCAGCGGCAACCGGTGGCGTCGGGATCGAGGCGGATGACGCCGCGCTGTTCATTAACGACTTCCTGGACCATGGCCAGCCCCAGCCCCACATGGGTGGCGGCCCGCTTGGTGGTGAAGAACGGTTCGAAAATGCGCCAGTGCAGATGCGACGGCACTCCCGGACCGCTGTCTTCGATCACTACAAACACCGACTGGTCCTCGAAGCCGGTTTCAATGCGCAATTCCCGGGGTTCATGACGGTTCCCTTCCATGGCGTCCAGAGCATTATCGAGTAACTGTTTGAACATACCGCGCAAACGGCTCACTCGTGCGGTAATCGCGGGCAGCGTCAGGGCCGGTCGCCAATCTACGGTCATGCCACCGGCCAACAGCCGTTGCCGGTCCAGTTCCAGTACTTCGCGTAACAATTGATTGATATTGACGGGTGCCGCCGCTTCCAGAGGGACTTCAGGAACCAGCGTCTGTAGTCGCTCCAGCGCTTCCCGACCGGTAGTCGTCGCCTGATGCAGGGCCTGACGCAGCGCTGGATCGCCCGGCGCACCGCGCCGCGCCAACAGATCGTGGGCGGCGGCGATCAGGTTCAGCGGTCCCTGCATCTGGAAAATGGCTGCCTGCAACGCCTCGCGCATACTGCGCACCCGTTCTTGCTCAGCCAGCAAGGCGCGCATGGCATTCATGCCGACCGCTTCCTGCTGACGCTTGAGAGCGGTGATGTCGTTCGCCATCAGCAGCAGGCAGGTCGGTTGCGCTGCATCGGAGCCGTGAGCGATAGCGTTGTCCTGTTCGCGAAACCAGACCCCGGAGCAGGAAAACCAGCGTGGCTCGCCGCTATTACCCGGATCGAAACTGATTTCCTGGTCGCGAAAGCCCTGCGCCCTTTCGGCATCCTGAAAGAAGTTTTCGCCTAACGCTTTGCGCAGCGCAGGCAGAAATTCCTCATCGGTCATCTCGGTAAAAGCGCGGTTGACATAAAGGATGCGGGCCGTAGCGTCAGTGATGCAAACCGCAGTCGTTAATTGATCGACTACCCCGGCGAATACCCAGGGCGGCAGGGCCTTGGCAGCGGAGGTTCCTTTTTCCCGTGGCCGGAATCCGGTGGGGAAGTCGCCGAATAAGTTGTGATCATTCTTGGCCATGGAGGTTGCTCGGCGTCAGGGGGTGGCTGAAATCGATGTTGGGAAGAGGGAATGCAAGTTGGCGGCCAGTTGAATCCGTAGACAGCGGGCAGTGATCAGCCGGCGATTGACCGTGCAGCATTCATCACAATCCGTGCTGGATGTCCGGGAAATTGTCGCAAACCGCACAACATGACTGCACTTCGCTGGGCGAGATCAGGACCGACAAGGCTTTGATCCCGCTGAAAATGGTGATGACCAAGACCCTTGGCGCGATTGTTGCCGAAAGGGACTGGAACGCGGAGGGCGATTATGCGCGATGAACTGTTCATTTTGCTGGGCGCGGCGTTGGTCAATAACGTGGTGTTGGTGCGCTTTCTCGGTCTGTGCCCGTTTATGGGCGTTTCCAACAAGATCGATGCCGCTTTGGGGATGGGAATGGCGACCACGTTTGTGTTGACTCTGGCGGTCGCTGTCAGTTGGCTGTTGGAGCATTACCTGCTAGCGCCGCTAAATATTCAGTTCCTGCGGATTCTGGCGTTCATTCTGGTGATCGCCGCTCTGGTGCAGTTCACCGAATTGTTTGTCCGCAAGGCCAGTCCGGCGCTTTATCAGGCGCTGGGCATCTATTTGCCGCTGATCACCACCAATTGCGCGGTGTTTGGCATGGCGCTGCTCAACGTCCAGCAGCAGCACGATTTTTTGAGCAGTCTGCTGTATGGCTTCGGGTCCGCGCTGGGTTTCACCCTGGTGATGGCGTTGTTCGCCGGCATTCGGGAGCGGCTGGCGCTGGCCAGTGTACCCGCCACGTTTGCCGGCGCACCCATCGCCTTTATTACCGCGGGTCTGCTGGCGTTGGCGTTTATGGGATTCGTCGGGTTACCGGTGCGTTAGAGGAGACAGAAAAATGATCGCTGCTATGGCTACTTTAACCAGTCTCGGTCTGCTGCTCGGCCTGTTGCTGAGCTGCGCCGCCCGCATCTTTCGCGTACCCGGCAACGCCCAGCGCGAAGAGATCATGACGCTGTTGCCCGGCGTCAATTGCGGGCAGTGCGGCTATCCCGGTTGCGGCGGCGCGGCGGATGCGTTAATCGCTGGCCACGCCTCGCCTGCATTGTGTCCCCCCGGTGGAGCCGCGCTGGCGCGGGCTTTGGCGAACAAACTGGGGCGAACGCTGGAAAGCGCGGCAGATGGCCCGCCGTTGTTGGCCGAAATTGATGAAAGCCTCTGTATCGGTTGCGCCCATTGCGTTAAGCGCTGCCCGACCGATGCCATTATCGGCGCGTCCAGGCAGATTCATACCGTTTTCCAGGAGGCGTGCATGGGTTGTGGATTGTGCGTTGAGGTCTGTCCCACCGAGTGCCTGCAATTGCGTCCTCAAACGGCGACTCTCGCCACTTGGCACTGGCCGAAGCCGGCGCTACAAGGAGCCTGAACGATGCGCCTTCACGATTTCCGGGGTGGGGTGCATCCGCCCGGCCAAAAACATTTAAGTGCTGAACAGGCCATCGAAGCGCTGCCGTTGCCGCCGCGTCTATACCTTCCGTTGCAGCAACACGCCGGGGGACCCGCGTTGCCGGTAGTCACTGTCGGTCAGCGCGTGGGCAAGGGCGAATTGCTGGCTCAAGCGCAGGGCGCTACGTCTGCGCCGCTCCATGCCCCGACTTCAGGAACGATTACCGCCTTGGGTGATTTCACCGCGCCCCATGCCTCCGGGTTGCCGCTGCCAACGATCACGCTCGAAGTCGATGGCGCGGATCGCTGGGTCGAGCGCGATCTGTCGCCCGATCCGTTCCGCCTCGAACCAGGGGAAGTCGCGGCACGGGTGGGAGCCGCCGGCATCGTCGGTATGGGCGGGGCCAACTTCCCGGCGGCGGTCAAGCTCGATAAGGCGCGGCAGGCCCAGGTGCATACCCTGGTCATCAATGGCGCGGAGTGTGAACCTTATGTGAGCTGCGATGATCGCCTGATGCGCGAGCGGGCGGCGGATATCGTCGATGGCATTGCCATCATGCTGTATGCGGTGCAAGCGTCGCACGCCCTGATCGCGATTGAGGACAATAAACCCGAAGCCATTCAGGCGATGCGCGACGCCTGCTCGTCAGATGCGCGTATCGCGGTGCTGAGTCTGCCAAGCCGCTATCCCGCCGGTTCCGCCAAACAGTTGATTCAATGGCTGACCGGCCTGGAAACACCCGCTGGCGGGCGCGGCACTGATACTGGTTTGCTGGTGCATAACGTCGGTACGGCTTACGCCACGCATCGGGCGCTGCGCCAGGGCCAGCCCTTGATCTCGCGGATTGTCACGGTCAGCGGCGGGGCGGTGGCCGAACCGCGCAATCTGGAAGCACCCATTGGCGCGTTAGTCGCGGACTTGTTGGCGTATTGCGGCGGCGTCAGCGCGGACTGCGCCCGGTTGTTGATGGGCGGTCCCATGATGGGACAGCCGCTGCCCGGCATTCATGTACCCATGATCAAGGGTACGAACGGCATTCTGGCCCTGACTGCCGCCGAAGTCGGTGAAATGCATCCACCGTCGCCGTGCATTCGTTGTGGCCGTTGCGTGGAAGCCTGCCCCATGGGTCTGTTACCGGTGGAAATGGCGAATCTTGCCCGCCGTGAAGAGTGGACCCACCTTCAGGCGCTGGGGTTGAGCGACTGCATGGCCTGCGGGTCCTGCGCTTACGTGTGTCCGTCACGGGTTCCATTGCCGCAATACTTCGCCTTCGCCCACGGCCAACTGGCGGCGCAACGGCGCGAGGAGCGCAAGGCGGAGCAGATCCGCTTATTGATGGACCAACGGCAGGCGCGCTTTGCCCGGGCGGAACAGGCTAAAGCGGAGGCGGCGGCCCAGCGGCGGGCGGCGAAGAAACAACGGGCGATCGTAGCAGTGGAGGATGACGATTGAACGTCAACCCGCTTGCTGGCGCTCCCCATGCCCACGACGGGGACAGTGTGTCGCGGCTGATGGGCGCAGTGTTGCTGGCGCTCTTGCCGGTCACTCTGTACGGCATCGCGCTGTTCGGCTGGCCGGCGCTGAACCTGCTGATGGTCACGGTGCTGGCCTGTCTGCTGGGTGAAGCGGGCTGCCTGTGGCTGGCCGGGCGGTCGATGCGCCTGGGCTTGCTGGACGGTTCAGCAGTGCTGACCGGAGTGCTGTTAGCCTTGTCGCTGCCGCCCTGGGTGCCGTGGTGGATCGGGGCGATTGGCGGCAGTTTCGCCATTGTCGTCGGCAAGCAGGTCTTCGGCGGGACCGGTCAAAACATTTTCAATCCGGCCATGCTGGCGCGGGTGATGCTGCTGGTGTCGTTCCCGGTGGAAATGACCACCTGGTTGGAGCCGCGTCCGTGGCTGTCGGGTTCCGCGCCGTCGTTCCTGAACGGGTGGCTGATCACCTTCGGCCACTCCGCCCTGACCGATGGCGTCACCGGGGCCACTATTCTCGGCCATGTTCGCACCGAGCTAGGAATGAATCATGCCCTGAGCCAGATTCTGCCGGGACATTACCAGCCTGCTTTAGCCGCAGTCGGTTGGACCGGCGGCAGTCTGGGCGAAACTGCCGAGATACTGGTGTTGCTGGGGGGATTGTGGCTGTTATGGCGGCGGGCGATCACCTGGCTGATTCCCGTCGCGATGCTGAGTACGGTGCTAATGCTGGCCAGCGGTTTTCACTGGATGAATCCCGAACGCTTCGCTGATCCGGTGCTGCATCTCTTGTCGGGCAGTTTGATGTTGGGGGCGTTTTTTATCGCGACCGATCCGGTGACTTCACCCATCGCGCCGCTGGGGCAGGTGGTGTTCGGCATCGGCTGCGGGGCGTTGGTGTACATCATCCGCACCTGGGGGGGTTATCCCGAAGGCGTCGCCTTTGCTGTGGTGTTGATGAACGCCGCAACCCCCTTGATCGACCATTATCTGCGCCCGCGCATCTACGGCCGAACCTGGCGTGGTCAACCGCGACCAGTTCGGAGAAAGCCGCATGAAACCTGAATTCCGGCAATCCTGGGGCTATCACACCGCACTGCTGGGCGGCGTGGCCCTGCTGACCAGCGCTGCAATTGGCGTTGCCGACCATCTAACCCGCGCCGATATTGTCCAGCGCCAATTGGAAGATTTACAGGTCACGCTACAACAGGTCGTGCCCACTGCGTATTACGACAACGATCTGGTGCGGGATGCGGTGACCGTCAACGAGGGCAACCGGCCGGTCACGGTCTATCGAGCACGGCGCAACGGGCAGGTACAGGCGGTGTGCTACCAGGTCAGCGCGCCGGGTTATGGCAGTTCCGCGATGGTGATGGTCATCGGCGTTGACCGCAACGGCGCTCTGCTGGGGGTGCGGGTGATCAGCCATGCCGAGACGCCGGGATTGGGCGACAAGATTGAATTGAGCCGATCTGACTGGATTTTACGCTTCAACGGTCGCTCGCTGAATGATCCGCCGCCTTCGGGTTGGGCGGTGAAAAAGGATGGCGGCGTCTTCGATCAATTCACCGGGGCCACGATCACCCCACGGGCCTTGGTAAAGGCGGTCAAGGGCGGGCTGGAGTTCTTCGCGGCGCATCGGGCGCTGCTGCTGGATGATGTTGTGGTCGGAGGAAATCCCTGAATGAATGACTATCGCAACATCGTCGCTGACGGTCTATGGCGCAACAATGTCGTGTTCACCCAGATGCTGGCGCTGTGTCCGCTGATGGCGGTTACTACCACGGCTACCAACGGCCTCGGCATGGGATTGGCTACGACTGGCGTGTTAGTGGCTTCCAACATTGTCATCGCCAGCCTACGGCACTGGATTGTCGAAGAAGTGCGCATTCCAATCTATGTGCTGCTGATCGCGGCGCTGGTCAGTTTAGCCGACATGGCGATCAATGCCTGGCTGCATGAGCTGTACAAGGTATTGGGTCTGTTTATTCCGCTCATCGTGGTCAACTGCTGCGTACTGGGCCGCGCTGAGGCGTTCGCCTCCCGGCAACCGGTGCTCGCTTCAGCCGTAGACGGGCTGGCGATGGGGCTGGGCTATACCTTGACGCTAATGCTGATGGGGGGTTGCCGCGAGATGTTGGGCAGCGCCACGCTGTTCGCTCAGGCTTCATTGCTGCTGGGTCAGAGCTTCGTGTTTCTGGAAACGACCCTGATCCGGAACTACCACGGGTTTCTGCTTATGTTATTGCCGCCCGGCGGGTTTCTGGTCTTAGGCTTTTTGCTGGCCGGCCGGCGGTTGCTGGAGCGGCGTCAGTCATAACGCATTTAAGGAGAGATCATCATGCAAGTGAGCATTGCGTATGCCGAACCGGGGCAACCCTTCTGGCAATTCGTCGAAGTTCCAGAGAGCAGTACGGCGCAACAGGCTATTGAACGATCAGGCATCCTGACCCGGTATCCTCATCTGAACCTGAAGAAGAACCGGATCGGGATTTTCGGCAAAATAGCCAAACTCACGGTGCCGCTGGAAGCCGGGGATCGAGTGGAGATTTATCGGCCGATCACCGTTGACCCAAAAACCGTGCCGCAACGGAAAATCGCTGTCCTGGATGAGGACGAGGATGATTAGCCGCCATCCCGGCTTGAGTCTCCCCCTTTAAAAAAAGGGGGGTTAGGGAGTCTCGGCCTACAGTACGCGCACGTTTAACACGCCCTGCACCTCGGCGATCTGCGCGACTACCTCGGGCGAAACCGCGCCGTCGGTATCCACCAGCGTACAGGCGATTTCACCCCGCGATTTGTTGAGCATGTCCAGGATGTTGATGCCTGCGGTGGAAATCGCTTTGGAAATGCGCTCGATCATGTGTGGGACGTTGGCATTCACAATCGCCAGGCGCGGGCCACCGTTGCGCGGCATGGTCATTTCCGGGAAATTGACGGAGTTGTGGATCACGCCATTTTCCAGATAGTCGCGCACCTGGTCAGCGACCATGATCGCGCAATTATCCTCGGCCTCCACGGTTGATGCGCCCAGATGCGGCAGCATGATGACCCGTGGATGATCCTTCAGCCGGCTGGTGGGGAAGTCGCAGACATAGGACTTCAGCTTGCCGGCTTGCAACGCTTCAAACAGGGCTTCCTCGTCAACTACGCCTTCGCGGGAGAAGTTGAGTACGGTCAGGCCGGGGCGGCAATTCTTCAGGAACTGAGCGCCGATCAACTGGCGGGTGTCATTGTTCAGTGGAACATGCAGGGTAATAAAGTCGGCCTGTGCGGCCATTTCGTTGACGCTCAATACCTGTTCAACTTGCGAGGATAACTGCCAAGCGTTGCTGACCGTGATGTGCGGGTCGTAACCGATCACTCTCATGCCCAGGGCGCGGGCGGCGTTGGCGACCTTGACGCCAATCGCGCCCAGACCGATGACGCCCAGCGTGCGATTGGGCAGCTCAAAGCCGACAAATTGTTTCTTGCCGGATTCGACCTGCTTGGACAGCTCGGCGTCGGTGCCTTGCAGGTTGCGGGCGTAGTCCCAGGCGGTGCAGATATTGCGAGCGGCCAGCAGCATCCCGGCAATGACCAGTTCCTTGACCGCATTGGCGTTCGCGCCGGGCGCGTTGAACACGCAGATACCCTTGGTGGTCATTTGTGGAACAGGGATGTTGTTGACGCCAGCGCCAGCGCGGCCAATGGCTTTCAGGCTGGCGGGAACCGGCCAGTCGTGCATCTTGAAGGAACGCAGCAACACCGCGTCGGGGTTAGTGATTTCCGAGGCGATCTCGTAGCGGTCGCGAGGAAGGCGCTCCAGGCCGGAAACGCTGATATTGTTTAAAGTCAGGATCTTGTACATCGTCTTCAAATCGGGTTGGGTCAGAAACACGCCCTGTCTCCTTGAGAGAGAGGGTGATTGAACTCCCTCCCCCCTTGCGGGGGAGGGCCGGGGTGGGGGGTTAACCGCGCCGCTCCTGGAAATCGGCCATGAAATTGACCAACGCCTGGACACCTTCCAGGGGAATGGCGTTATAGATGCTGGCGCGCATTCCACCGACTGAACGATGACCGGCCAGCGTGACCAGTCCCGCCGCCTTGGCTTCGGCCAGGAACGGCTTGTCCAGCGCTTCATCCGGCAGGGTGAACGGCACGTTCATCCACGAACGGTAGGCCGGATCGACTGGGTTCTTGTAGAAACCGGATTCGTCGATGGCCTTGTAAAGCAATTCCGCCTTGGCCTGATTGCGCTGGCCGATGGCGGCCAGCCCGCCCTGCGCTTTCATCCATTGAAACACCAGTCCGGCGATATACCAGGCATAGGTCGGCGGGGTGTTGTACATCGACCCCTCCTTGGCCATGACCGCGTAATCCAGCATGGTCGGCGTGCCGGCGACCGTCTGGCCCAGCAGGTCTTCACGGACGATGACGATGGTCAGGCCGGCCGGACCAATATTCTTCTGCGCGCCGGCGTAGATCACCCCGAACTGGCTGATCTCGATGGGGCGCGACAGCAGGGTGGAGGAGAAATCCGCCGCCAGCGGGACGCTGACTTCAGGAACCGTATGCAACTCAACGCCGCCAATGGTTTCATTCGGCGTGTAGTGCAGATAGGCGGCGTCCGGGTCGCATTTCCAGGAATCCCGCGCCGGGACCGTAGTGAAGTTAACCGGCTCGGAACTGGCGACGACGTTGACCCGGCAAAACTTCTTCGCTTCGGCAATGGCCTTTTTCGACCACATGCCGGTGTTGAGATAGTCGGCTTTGGCCTTGCCGCGCAGCAGGTTCATGGGCACCATGGCGAACTGGCTTGAGGCGCCGCCTTGCAGGAACAATACTTTATAATTCGCTGGAACGTTGAGCAGTTCGCGCAGATCGGCCTCGGCCTGCTCGGCGATGGAGACGAACTCCTTGCCGCGATGGCTCATTTCCATCACCGACATGCCGGAACCGCGCCAGTCGAGCATTTCGGCCTTGGCCTGTTCCAGAACCGCCTCAGGGAGCATGGCGGGACCTGCACTAAAATTGTAGGGGCGTGGCATTTTGAACATCCTTCGTGACTGCACAGAAAACGCCGCGCATGGTAGCAGAAACGCCGGGGTTGGACACGATCAGAGCATGTTCAATTCCAGCTTGGCGCGCATCGACATCAATTCCGGCGTCCAGGGCGGCTCCCAGACCAGCTCCACATTGACCGATTCCACGCCGGCGCGATGGCGGACGGCGTTTTCCACCCATTCCGGCATCGAACCCGCCACCGGACAACCCGGCGCAGTCAGGGTCATTTGAATGTCAGCATGATTGCCAATGGCATCGACGTTGATTCCATAGATCAGACCCAGTTCATAGATATCGACCGGGATTTCCGGATCGTAGACAGTTTTCAGCGCCTCGATGATCCGGGCTTCCAGGTCATCGGCGTCGAGAAGATTCGGGACAGTGGTTTGTACGGTCATATAGGGTCTCCTGAAATGAACGATTTCCCCATTCTGGTGCGGAATAAAAATCCGGGAAATCTCCAAGTTGGATTTAACAACGGCTAATAAGATTAAGCAGGTGGTTAAAAATAGGTTTGATATGCTACCCCCGAATACTCAATAGACTCTATATCTTCTGCAAAAGAATAGCGTCCTGATAGGGATTTCCTAGCGCACCTTCGGGAACGATATCAATAACTTTCATTACCTTTGCAAAATTATTCATTAGATATTGGTTGGGATGAAAAGCATTGCAGGTATTGCTACCAGCTATTTCTTCCTGATGGACAATTAGTTCTCCTTGTTCAAAGAGCTGTTTTTCCTGCAGGGTTAGCAGATTTTTATAGTGATTGCCATGGACTGAAATAAAAATGACTCCATTTGGTTTAAGTATGCGTCTCATTTCTTCCAACCATGGTATCTGTAAAGTTTTTGGAAGGTGAGTAAAAACTGATAATGCATAAATAAAATCGAATTTATTATCTGGATAGTTGATAGGTGGCTCAAGGTTATTAATAGAGAATTTACAGAAAGTTAGGTTATTTTTACACCATTCAATTAGCTCTAGGTTATAGTCCGTTCCATAAAAATTAGGTGAGAAGGAATGCCAATTGCGTATGACACGACCACACCCACAACCAAAATCCAATACATTGGAGAACTGATCAAAATCGAATCCATTTTTCTCGAGTAAATTCAAAATGGCTTGCTTCGCTAGAATACCACCCTCTAAAAACCAGAGAATACTAAGATTCCCCGCTACCAAGTCAATTAATCGACTGGGTGGGATTGGTATACAATCAGGCGTCATCACTGAAATTTTGAGTTCCTTATTTTTAGCTTGAAACTCTTCCGATAGGATAAACTCCCATATAAGTTCACGCGTGTCTCGAAAAACTGTGCTATAGGTATTAACTATAGCCATATTTTCTGGTTCTCTACCTAGGAGCAATCGATACGCCCAAACTACATATTCTTTCTTCAATTCGCTCATTTTACTATCTCCATAAATTCAGGAAATCAGAGTTTTTATTGTAAATCAAAAATGGCGCTGGTGCATAATTTCCTCCTGTAAATTCTCCTGTGATCCGAACGATGGAGTGGGTAGGTGAAGCGAAAACTACTTAGAAGGATCAAGGAGTTGGACGTGGCTGACGCCCCAGCCTCGCGCTGCCAGCCCTCGCCATCACAGGAAAATTTACAGGACCCATAATGGAAGTAAAAATCACTCCGTCGCTACCGCTTCCTTGTGTTCTTCCAAGGCAGCCCGCACCGCGTGCCAAGCTAACGTGGCGCATTTAACCCGACTCGGATAATCGCGCACCCCAGCCAATACGCTGAGTTTGCCCAGTCCCTTGGGGCATTCGCAATCAGTGGTCACCACATCATGGAAAGCCTCGAACAAATGCTCCACTTCAGCGATAGGCTTGCCCTTGAGCGCTTCAGTCATCAAGGACGCCGAGGCGCTGGAAATCGCACAGCCGGCGCCCTGAAAGGAAATATCCCGGATCACCTCATCCTCAATGTCCAGATACACGCTGATTCGATCCCCGCACAGCGGATTAACGCCGTCGGCATGGTGGGTCGGTTGCGGCAGGATGCGGAAATTCCGGGGCCGCTTGTTGTGGTCCAGGATCACCTCCTGGTATAGATCGCGCAGGTCGCTCATGATCCAAACAACTCCTTGACTTTCCAGAGGGCCGCGACCAGGAAATCCACCTCGTCGCGGGTATTGTAAATCGCGAAGGAAGCCCGCGCCGTGGCGGGAACGCCGTAACGCTGCATCACCGGCTGGGCGCAATGATGGCCGGCGCGAATCGCTACACCTTCTCGGTCGAGAATGGTGCCGATGTCGTGGGGATGAACGCCCTGCATGGTAAAGGCAACGAGCGCCGCCTTGTCCCGCGCCGTGCCCATGATGTTCAGGCCGGGAATCTCCTTCAATTGCGCCGTGGCGTAATCCAGCAGGGTGTGTTCATGGGCGGCGACGGCGTCCAGCCCAATGGCGTTCAGCCAGTCCAGCGCGGCGCCCAGGCCGATGACATCGGCAATATTCGGGGTGCCGGCCTCAAATTTGTTGGGCAGATCAGCGTAGTCGGTTTTCTCGAAGGTGACGAGCCGAATCATGTCCCCACCGCCTTGATACGGCGGCATCGCCTCCAGCAGCGCTTTCTTGCCGTACAGCACCCCGACGCCGCTCGGCCCGTAAATCTTGTGGGCGGAAAAGGCGTAGAACTCGCAGTCCAGTTCCCGCACGTCTACCGCCAGATGCGGGATGGATTGCGCGCCATCTACGAGTACCGGAATGCCCCGTGCATGGGCCATTTCAATCAGTTGTTTCGCCGGATTGAGGGTGCCGAGCGCGTTGGACAGATGGACGAACGCCACCAGTTTCACCGGCCCGTCCAGCAACCGCTCATACTCCTCCAGGATCAGC
This sequence comes from Pseudomonadota bacterium, assembly GCA_022709365.1. GTDB lineage: Bacteria > Pseudomonadota > Gammaproteobacteria > Competibacterales > Competibacteraceae > UBA2383. The sequence goes on along the minus strand of JAKLIY010000006.1, from coordinate 108,277 downwards.
TCGCCGGCGTCAGTGAACGGCGCGACTTTCAACTTGGCCCCGGTGCGTTCGCACAGCAACTGCCACGGGACGATATTGGAATGATGCTCCATGCCGGTGATGAGAATTTCATCGCCGGCTTTGACGGCCTGACCGCCGAAACTGCTGGCGACCAGATTGATGCTTTCCGTGGTATTGCGGGTGAAGATAATTTCCTGGGTGCTGGCGGCATTCAGAAAGGCGCGCACTTTCTCCCGGGCCTTTTCATAGGCGATGGTGGAGCGCTCCGACAGCAGGTGAACGCCACGATGAATATTGGCGTAATAGCCGCTGTAGCACTCGCTAATGGCGTCGATCACCGCTTTAGGCTTCTGCACCGAAGCCGCATTGTCCAGGTAAACCAGCGGTTTGCCATGCACCCGCTGGCGCAGGATGGGAAAATCAGCGCGGATGCGGGCGATGTCCAGTTCCCCGGTCCCTGATGCAGAAGGGGCAGTGACAGAGTGCAGCGCGCTCATGGTTTTTCCTCCTCAAGAAAATCCAGCGCCAAACGTCCGGCCAGCAGGCGCGCCAATCGTTCACGCAACGGCGTCAAATGAATGCGATTCAGGCTGTCATTGGCGAAGGCGTGAACCAGCAGGGCGCGGGCTTGAGCAACGGGAATGCCTCGGGCGCGCAAGTAGAACTCAGCGTCGGGGTCGAGAAAACCGGTGCTGGAGCCATGACCGCACTTCACATCATCGGCCAGAATCTCCAACCGGGGATTCGCCTGGGCTTGAGCTTGTCTGGAGAGCAGCAAATTGCGGTTGGTCTGGCGAGCATCCGTCTTTTGCGCATGTTGACGAACGTGAATCATGCCATCGAATACCGTGCGCGCCTTATCGTCCAGTACACTTTTGAACACTTGCTCACTGGTTCCGTGCGGCTGGGCGTGTTCCACCCGGACATGGACGTCGCTGAATTGTTGATTCCGCGCCAAGGTCAGACCGTTGATCTGGCAACGGGCGCCCTCGCCGTCCAGCAAGGCGTCCAAATCAACGCGGGCCAGTTGACCGCCGAGCGCAATCAAATGCAGGTTGGCCTGACTGGCGCGCTTCTGCCGCAGTCGGATGCCGCCCAGATGGAACGCGCCGGGCGCTTCCTCCTGCAATTGGTGATAGTCCAGCACGGCGCCTTCACCCACGGCCAGTTCCGCCAGCGGCCCATGCAGATAACGGCCTTGCCCGCCATATTCAACGACCACCGTGGCCTGCGTCTGGGCCTCCATCACCAGCAACAAGCGGGGATGCACCGCTACAGAGTCGCCGGTCGTGTGGAAAATCAGATGAATTGGCGTTTCCACCACGGTCCCATGCGGTAGATAAATGAGCACGCCATCTTCCCAGAACGCCGTATTCAGATCAGCAAAGGGCTGGTTTTTCAGGCCCGGCAATCGATCCAGATGCGGCTCGATCAATTCGGGATGAGTCAGCAATGCTTGACCGAGGCTGGCGATCAATGTCTTACCGCGTAAATCGCGCAACCGCGACAAACCGGGGGCAAAACGGCCATTGACGAACACCAGCCGATGCGTCGGCGTCTTGTCCAGCGTCGGCAAAGTCCCGGTATCCACTGGCACATCGCCCGGACGTTGCCAGCCGATGGCTTGCAGGGCGCTCAAATCAGTCAGCCGCCAAGCTTCCTGCTGGCGGGTCGGCAAGCCCTGTTTTTCGAAGCGGTCGAACGCCGCGCGGCGCAATTTGGCGATGGCGTCCGGTTCCCGACGACGGGCCATCAGTTCGGCGAACCGCTGGCGGTACGGATCAGAGAAAAGCGGCGCAACGGCGGTCATGATCTACGCCTCACGCTGCGGCCCGGCGCGCCCGGCCCGGTTCTTCGTTGTACAGCGCGTAGCCCTGTTCCTCCAGTTCCAGCGCCAATTCCTTGCCACCGGAGCGGGCGATTTTGCCATTGAACAGCACATGCACCTGATCAGGCACAATGTAATCCAGCAACCGCTGATAATGGGTGATGACCAGAAAGCCGCGCTCCGGACTGCGTAGCGCATTCACGCCATCCGCCACCACTTTCAGGGCGTCGATATCCAGCCCGGAGTCCGTCTCGTCCAGTACCGCGAAGCGTGGTTGCAGCACCGCCATTTGGAAAATTTCATTGCGCTTTTTCTCACCACCGGAGAAACCTTCATTCACCGAGCGTTTGAGCATGGACTCGTCCATCTTGACCAGCGCCATGCGCTCATTCACCAGTTCCCAGAAGTCCATGGCGTCTACTGAGGACTCGCCGCGATATTTACGAACCGCGTTGACCGCCGCCTTGAGGAAATACAGATTGGCGACACCGGGGATTTCCACCGGGTATTGAAACGCCAGAAACAGCCCTTCACAGGCACGAGTTTCCGGGTCCATATCCAGCAGGTTCTTGCCCTCGAACAGGATTTCGCCCTGGGTGACGATATAGCCTTCGCGGCCCGCGATCACATTGGCCAGCGTGCTTTTGCCAGAACCGTTCGGTCCCATAATGGCGTGAGTCTCGCCGGGATGGATGGCGAGGTCGATACCCTTGAGAATCTCCCGACCCTCAACGGTCACGTGCAGATTGCGGATTTCCAGCATGGTTTGCAATTTCCTGTAGCTAATAACCTGTAATGTCTAAATCTCAGCCGTCCCGTGAGCGCCAGCGTGGCGGGGTCGGCTACAAGCTAGTTAGGACAGTTGGTTTTTTTCAAGGAATCCCACCTTTTCTTTCGTAAGCAATCAAGAACAATTGCTGAAAATCAGCAAAATTCATCTCTGAAATTTGTCTACATAAGCTAACCCAACGAGGGGGATTGCTTGGTCTTTGAATTAAGTATTGCGATAACAACGGGTATCCAGACTCTGTTAAGTCAAAATCAGCGTGAATATCTTTAAACTCTCGATCAGTACGAGGTAGTTTGATCACAATAAAATTAGGTTTCCTTGTTTTCAATCGATTGCCATCTCGGTCTAAGGCAAAGGCAATATTTACATCTTCTCTGATAAAACTAAAAACTTGATTGTTCAATAAGCGATCTGGATTCCAAGAAATGATCCACCTTACTAGATCAATTATTTGTTTTTTACAATTTGATGTATTAGGTATCCTACTCTCTAAGTGACTGAGAGCCTGTTCTAAGGAAATTACATTTGATGCCATCGTTCTCTCTCCATTGTCTGTTTCTGAAAAGTCTAACTTTTAATTAGCCCACGCTGCCTTCCAGCTTTAACTCGATGAGCTTTTGTGCCTCAACGGCGAATTCCATAGGCAATTCCTTGAACACTTCTTTGCAGAAACCATTGACGATCAGACTCACCGCATCCTCGGCGCTGATGCCGCGCTGCTTGCAGTAGAAAATCTGATCTTCGCTAATCTTTGATGTGCTGGCTTCATGCTCCACTTGAGCGCTGGGATTCTGCACATCGATATAAGGGAAGGTGTGCGCACCGCATTGATCGCCCATCAACAACGAGTCGCATTGCGAGTGATTGCGGGCATTTTCGGCGGTCGGCAGGATTTTCACGAGACCCCGATAAGCGTTTTGCCCTCGTCCGGCGGAAATACCTTTGGAGACAATCGTGCTGCGAGTATTTTTGCCGATATGGATCATCTTGGTGCCGGTATCGGCCTGCTGATAATCACGGGTGATGGCTACTGAGTAAAACTCGCCGACCGAATTTTCGCCGCGCAAGATGCAACTGGGATATTTCCAGGTAATCGCCGAGCCAGTTTCCACTTGCGTCCAGGAAATTTTGGAATTGCGACCCCGGCATAATCCACGCTTGGTCACGAAGTTGTAAATACCGCCCTTGCCTTCGGCGTCGCCTGGATACCAGTTTTGCACCGTGGAGTATTTGATCGTGGCGTTGTCCAGCGTGACTAACTCCACAACTGCTGCATGAAGTTGATTTTCGTCACGCTGAGGCGCCGTACAGCCTTCAAGATACGATACATATGACTCTTCATCTGCCACTATCAGCGTCCGTTCAAACTGCCCGGTATTACTAGCGTTGATGCGGAAGTAGGTGGACAACTCCATCGGGCAGCGCACGCCCGGCGGGATATAGACGAAGGAGCCGTCGGAAAAGACCGCTGAGTTCAGGGTTGCGTAGTAGTTGTCGCGATAAGGCACCACCGTGCCAAGATATTTCCGCACCAGGTCGGGATGTTCGCGCACGGCTTCGGAAAAGGAACAAAAAATAATGCCTTTTTCCGCCAGCTTGCCCTTGTAGCTGGTCGCCACCGACACCGAGTCGAACACCGCATCCACCGCGACGCCAGCCAGAATGGCTTGTTCCGCCAGCGGGATGCCAAGCTTTTCGTAAGTACGGCGCAGCTCCGGATCAATCTCGTCCAGGCTCTTCGGACCTTCGCCTTTCTGCTTGGGCGCGGCGTAGTAGGAAATCGCCTGATAGTCGATGGGGGGATAGTGAACCCGCGCCCATTGCGGTTGGGCCTGGGTCAGCCAGTGGCGGAACGCCTCCAGCCGCCATTCCAGCAACCAGTCCGGTTCCTGCTTCTTGGCCGAAATCAGCCGAACCACGTCTTCATTCAGACCCGGCGGCACGGTGTCCTGTTCGATATCGGTCACAAAGCCGTATTTGTAGTCGCTGGCGGCGAGATGTTCGAGGGTTTGAGTGCTGTCAGTCATGTCAGGATTCCTGCTGGCGAATTCGGCGATTCAGGCGGAACGGTTGGCGGCGTTGATCGTTGCAACAGCGCGGGGCGCGGGATGAAATTGAACGGGATGTGACGGATCAGGACGACTCATTTCCATCAGACTGATGCTTTGCAACGCAGCGTAAATAGCCTGGTTGATGCGCGGCCAGTGGCCGCTGACTTCGCAATGCTCCTGCCGGGCGCAGCCGTCATGGGCGTCGGCGCTGCATTCGGTGATGGCGAGCGGACCTTCCAGGGCACGAATAATATCTGCCGCAGAAATTTCGATAGCCGGTCGCGCCAGGCTATAACCCCCTTGCGCGCCGCGCTGAGAATTCAGCAGACCGGAGCGGGTCAGCGTTTTCAGGATTTTGCTGACCATCGGCAGTGGCAACCGGCGCTGTTGCGCCAAGGCGGCGGCGCTACGCGGCTGGCCCTCGGTTTGGGCGAGGCCCGTCATCAGCAAAATGCCGTAATCGGCTTCGCGGGTAATGCGAATCATGGATACTCCGCCGGGTTAATCCAATCAGAACTCTATTAGTCCTATTTAGGCGTAGCATAGTTCCAAACCGGGCGTTTGCCAAGAGGGTATAGGTAGGCTGCGCGGGTGAACGGCAGATTCAGCATCCTCCCCGGCAAGGGGGAGGCGGTCAATAATGATAAGAGATCAATCGGGGAGGGAAAATCAGCCCGCGTTTCGCCCCGGCAGCACGGTTTTCAGCTTGGCATGCGTCTCACGCAGCATCTTCTCCGTGGTTTCCCAGTCCACGCAGGCGTCGGTAATCGACACGCCGTATTTCAACTGGCTGTGGTCGGCAGTGAGGGACTGGCTGCCCCAGCCGATATTGCTTTCAATCATCAAACCGACAATAGAACGATTGCCTTCCATGATCTGATGGGTGCAGTCGCGCAACACCAAAGGTTGCATGGCCGGGTCTTTGAATGAGTTGGCGTGGCTACAATCAATCACGAGATTGACCGGCAGCTTCTTGTCGCGCAGCGCCTTCTCGCACAGGGCGATAGACACCGAGTCATAGTTGGGCCGGTCGCCGCCGCGCAGCACGGCATGACCGTAGCCATTGCCCAAGGTGCGGATCACCGCTGACTGACCCTCGGGGTTGATGCCCAGAAAGCTGTGCGGGCGAGCGGCGGATTGCAGCGCGTTGATCGCCACTTCCAGACTGCCGTTCGTGCCATTCTTGAAACCGACCGGCATGGACAGGCCGCTGGCGATTTCACGGTGGGTCTGCGATTCGGTGGTGCGGGCGCCGATAGCCGTCCAGGCGATCAGATCGGAAATGTACTGCGGAACAATCGGGTCCAGCGCCTCGGTGCCGGCGGGCAGACCCATCTCCGCCAGATCGAGCAACAGGCGGCGGGCAATCTGCAAACCTTCGTCGATGTGAAAGGTATCATCCATACGCGGATCGTTGATCAGACCTTTCCAGCCGACGGTGGTGCGCGGCTTTTCAAAATACACCCGCATGATGATAAACAGGGTGTCCTGCACCTCGTCGGCCAGCGCTTTCAGCCGCCGGGCGTAGTCACGGGCCGCTTCGACATCATGAATGGAACAAGGGCCGACGACCACGAACAGGCGAGAATCCTGGCGGTCGAGGATGCGCTTGACCGTTTCCCGAGCCTGGAATACGGTATCTGCCGCAGTTTCGCTCAGAGGCAGGCGCTGCTTGATTTCTTCTGGAGTCGGCAAGACTTCCAGGGCGGCAACATTGACGTTATACAGGTTTTGCATGGGCGTGAAGTCGAGGGTTGTAGATGAAGAGGGTCGATTAAGTCCGGGCTTTTAGCCTAGCCAGCGTCAACCCGTCAAGCCGGTTAACATCGCCTATCGCGATTTTTAAGGAAACGGTATGCATATACTACCCATTGAACCGGCAGCCCTGCGCAATATGCTGCTCGTCTGCGCCGCGCTGGTCGTCATCCTGGCCGGCATCCAGGCTGCCAGCGCTATTCTGGTGCCCTTTTTACTGGCCATGTTCATCGCCATTATATGCAATCCCCTGATTCACTGGCTGATGCGCTGGCGGTTGCCACAGTGGGCCGCCCTGTCGGTGGTGCTGGTCATGATTGTTTTGCTGGGCTTGCTGCTGGCTGGGCTGGTCGGGCGGTCGCTGACCGATCTGACCCGCCTGCAACCCGAGTACCGGCAGCAAATCGGCGGTCAGCTCGGCTGGATCGTCGAAAAGCTGGCAGTTTTCAATATTCATTTGGATCGCCAGCAATTGATGGACTATCTCAATCCCAGTGCGCTGATGTCCATGACCATCCGACTGTTGAGCGGTCTGGGCGGCGTCATGGGCAATCTGTTTCTGATCTTGCTGACCGTCACTTTCATGCTGCTTGAGGCGTCTTCCGTTTCCCGCAAGATTCACCTGGCATTGCATGATCCTGAAATGAAGTTGCGGCAAATCGACCAGTTCCTCGCCGCCGTCAATCGTTATCTGGCTATAAAGACACTGGTCAGCCTGGGCACCGGACTGGTTGTTGCTATCCTGTTATGGGCGCTGGATGTCCGCTATTTCGTGTTATGGAGCGTCGTGGCGTTCCTGCTCAACTACATTCCCAACATCGGTTCGATCATTGCCACTCTGCCGGTTATTGCCCAAGTGATCGTTTTTCAGGGGCCGATGACGGCGTTGCTGGTCGCCACCGGTTATATGGTCATCAATACCGTCATGGGGAGTGTGATTGAACCCCGCTGGATGGGGCGCGATCTCGGATTGTCCACCCTGGTGGTTTTTCTGTCGCTGATCTTCTGGGGCTGGCTACTGGGAACGGTCGGCATGTTGCTGTCCGTGCCGCTGACGATGATCGTCAAAATCGCCCTCGAATCGACGGACGAAGGTCGCTGGCTGGCGGTGTTGCTGGGGCCGGCCCAGGAATTGAAACGGGAACTGAAGAGTCCGGCCTCCTAATCGCCGGGCCTTAACGCAGACTGATGATCGGCCAGCCTTGCTGTTGGGCATGGCGGGCCAGGGTCGGGTCGGGGTCAACTGCCACGGGATGAGTCACCTGGTTGAGCAGGGGCAGATCATTGTGCGAGTCGCTGTAAAACCAGCTATCCACCAGATCGACGCCCTGGTCGGCCAGCCAGGCGTTCAAGCGTTCCACCTTGCCCTGCTGGAAGCAAGGGATGCCGACCGTGCGGCCAGTATAGCGGTCATCGACCACTTCCGGTTCGGTGGCCAGCAGGTGCGAAACGCCCAGTCGTTCGGCGATGGGCGCGGTGATGAAGCGATTGGTAGCGGTGATGATCAGCAGGGTGTCGCCCGCCGCCCGATGCCGATTCAGCAACTCCTTTGCTTTGGGCAATAGGATCGGCTGAATTTTCTCGGCCATGAACCGTTCCCGCCATGCCTGGAGTTCGGCCTGGGGACGTCCGGCCAATGGCCGCAGCATAAACCCCTGATATTCGTCAATGTCCAGTGTACCGGCCTCGTAGGCCTCATAGAACTGCTGATTCTCACGCTCATAATGCTCACTGTCGACCAGTCCCTGTTCCACCAGGAACTGGCCCCAGAGATAATCGCTGTCGCCGCCCAACAGGGTGTTATCCAGATCGAAAACCGCCAGACTCATGGAGTGGCTCCGTGTAGTGATGCTTGCGTAGGTTGATCCATCTGTTCAGTCGATGTTGTATTGCCGAAGTTTCTTGCGCAAGGTGCCGCGATTGATGCCGAGCAGTTCGGCGGCCTTGGTTCGATTGCCCTCGGTGCGTAACATCACGATCTCCAGCAGAGGGGCCTCCATTTCCCGCAGCACCAGATCATAGAGGTTACTCGGCTGCTGGTCGCCCAGGTTGTGAAAATAGATGCGCAGGGCCTCGTAGACGTGGTGGCGCAACGGGGTGGCGGGCAGCAGATCGTCCGGAGATTCAGAGGGTAGTTGGTTCATGCCGCGAGGCGCTCCCTGTTCGCCCAACGTTCGAAGAAAAAAGGGCGTTTATGATAGCGAAATTTTTGTGGATTTTCCCGGTAGCGATGCGAACTCCATTGCGCTACCGTTCACAGTTTGCCACCTTTGCTCCCGGTGCGCCGCTATGACCCTAGAACCCGTGCTCGCCATCATCGAAATCAGCGCGATTGTGGTGTTTGCTATTTCCGGCCTGATCGAGGCAGTTCGCAAACGGATGGATGTAGTCGGGGTGTTCGCCGTGGCTTTTGTGACGGCGTTCGGCGGCGGCACCCTGCGAGATGTGTTGCTGGACCGTCGGCCGCTCTTCTGGGTGCAGCATCAGGAATATGTCTGGCTGGTGCTGGTTCTGACGCTGGTCGGGCTGCCGTTGTTGCGAGTGTTTCGCCATCAGTGCGTGGATCGGGTGATGCAGGCGACCGACGCCCTAGGGCTGGGATTGTTCGCCGTTTCCGGTGCGTCACTGGCGCTGGCGGCGGGGATGCCCCTGATCGTTGTGGCGCTGATGGGCGTGATCACCGGAGTATTTGGCGGCGTACTGCGCGATGTGCTGTGCAACGAAATCCCAGTGGTGTTTCACGATCACCGGCCCTATGCCTTGTGTGCGTTCTGCGGTTGCTGGGTGTTCATCGGCCTGGATTTTGTCGGCGCGGCGGCCTGGCAGGCGTTGTTAGCTGGGGCGGGAATCGCAGCAGGGTTGCGCTTGCTGGTACTGGCGTTGAACTGGCGGATTCCTTCTTGGCCGCGTTCGGGTGAGAATTGAGCGCTATGCGGCGCAGGCTTTAATCGGGCGTCCTGCGCACCCCATCCAACAATACCCAGTCCTCGCGCATTCGCGGCGCATTGAACGCGAAGTCATGAAAAAACGCCGCCTGCACCGCATCCGCGTGGGTTTCGAGGATGCCCGATAACGCCAGCCGCCCCCCCGGCTTGACCCGCCGGGCGAATTCTGGAGCCAGCCGCACCAGCACACCGGCCAGGATATTAGCCACCAGCACATCCACCGTCAGCGCTGTTGGCAATGCAGCGGGCGACACCAGTTCAAGGCGATCTTCAACCTCATTTTCCGCCGCATTGTCATCACTGGCCAACAACGCCTGCGGATCGATGTCTACGGCCCAGACCCGGCGCGCACCGAGTTTGGCGGCAGCGATGGCCAGAATGCCTGAACCACAGCCGTAATCCAGCACCGTCTGATTCGCCAAATCGGCCTCGTCGAGCCATTCCAGGCAGAGCGCCGTCGTCGGGTGGGTGCCGGTGCCGAAAGCCAGGCCGGGATCAAGGCGGATATTCACCGCGTTCGGGTCGGGTGGCGTCTGCGCGGTCGGGCAAATCCACAGGCGTTGGCCAAAGCGCATCGGATGAAAATTATCCATCCACGCTCGCACCCAGTCGCGCTCCTCCAGTTCGGCCAGGCGGCATTCCGGCAGGATTGGCGCATGGAGAACACACTGCAACTGGCGTTTCACGACTTCAATATCGGTTTGGGCGTCGAACAGGCCGGTGACGCAGGTCTGCGTCCATAGCGGCGTTTCACCCGGCCCCGGTTCCAGCACCGGTTGATCGCCGGCATCCTGCAAGGTCACCGCCAGCGCGCCGACCTGCAACAGCGCGTCTTCAAGTTGCTCAACGGTGTGATCTATCGCCTGAAGGCTGAGTTGCAGCCAGGGGGTTGTTGCATCATTGCTCATCAGCGCACTCCAAGCAACTGCTTCTCCAGATAGTGAATGTCCATACCGCCGTCCAGGAAGCGGGCGTCGCTGAGAATCCGCCGATGCAGCGGCGCATTAGTTTTGATGCCTTCGATGACCAGCTCCGCCAGCGCTCCGCGCATCCGGGCAATGGCCGCCTCGCGGGTTTCGCCGTGGGCGATCAGCTTGCCAATCATTGAGTCATAGTTCGGCGGCACGCGATAACCGTTGTAAATGTGCGAATCGACCCGGATACCCGGCCCGCCTGGCGCGTGATACTGCGTAATCGTTCCCGGCGAGGGCGCGAACGTTTCCGGGTCTTCGGCGTTCAGCCGGCATTCCACCGCATGGCCTCGAACATGAATGTCCTCCTGACGGTAGCTCAGTGGGTGGCCCGCCGCGATTCGCAATTGCTCCTTGACGATATCCACGCCGGTAATCAACTCCGTCACCGGATGTTCAACCTGCACCCGGGTGTTCATCTCGATAAAGTAGAACTCGCCGTCCTGATACAGGAATTCGAACGTCCCCGCGCCCCGATAACCGATGCGCTGACAGGCTTCCACGCAAATATGCCCAATTTTACGGCGTTGAGCGATAGTAATCCCTGGGGCTGGCGCTTCTTCGATCACTTTCTGATGGCGGCGCTGCATGGAACAGTCGCGCTCACCGAGATGGATGGCCTGGCCCTGTGTATCGGCCAACACCTGGATTTCTATGTGGCGTGGATGATCCAGATATTTTTCCATGTACACGGTCGGGTTGCTGAACGCCGCATTCGCTTCGCTACGGGTCAGGTCAAGCGTGGTCAACAGCGCTGCTTCGCTGTGCACCACCCGCATGCCGCGCCCGCCGCCGCCGCCCGCCGCCTTGATAATGATTGGATAGCCAATCTCGCGGGCGATACGCAGATTTTCCTGATCATCATCGCCCAATGATCCATCAGAGCCGGGGACGCAGGGGACGCCAGCTTCCTTCATGGCCCGGATCGCCGAGACCTTGTCGCCCATCAACCGAATCGTCTCCGGGCGCGGGCCGATGAAAATGAAGCCGCTTTGTTCAACCCGTTCGGCGAAATCGGCGTTTTCCGACAGGAACCCGTAGCCTGGATGGATCGCTACCGCGTCGGTCACTTCGGCGGCGCTGATGATCGCCGGCATGTTCAGATAACTTTCGGCGGCAGGCGGCGGACCGATGCAGACCGTTTCATCGGCCATGCGGACATGTTTGAGTTCGCGGTCCACGGTGGAATGGAGTGCGACCGTGCGAATACCCAATTCCCGACAGGCGCGCAGGATACGCAGGGCGATTTCTCCCCGATTGGCGATGACGACTTTTTCGAGCATGGGGCTACTCGATGACCATCAGCGGTTGGTCGTACTCGACCGGCTGACCATTTTCGATCAGGATGCGGGTGATGACGCCCGCATGGTCCGCTTCGATCTGGTTGAACATCTTCATCGCTTCGATGATGCACACCGGGTCACCGATGTTGACCGTTTCGCCGATTTCCACAAACGGCTTGGAGCCGGGCGTGGCCGAACGGTAGAAGGTGCCGACCATCAGCGCACGCAACACATGGCCGGTGATGGGCGCCGCTGCCTCAACCACGGGCGCGGGTGCGGGCGCAGCGACTGATGGTGGGGGCAGCGGTGAACCGTAGCCCGCCCAAAACGGCGGTGACATCGCCGTTCCACCCTGGGGATGACGACTAATCCGCACCGAATCTTCGCCTTCCTTGATTTCGATTTCGGCGATGCCCGACGTTTCGAGCAGTTCGATGAGCTTCTTGATTTTACGAATATCGGTGGGCATGGCGGCTACCGGCGCGAAGCAGTGAGGTAATGGTCTGCGGCTTGCAGAGCGAGTTCATAGCCTTGTGCGCCCAGCCCGCTGATCACGCCGACCGCAATGTCGGATAGGTAGGAGTGATGGCGGAACGGCTCACGGGCGAACACGTTGGACAAATGCACCTCGATAAACGGAATGCCGACGCCGAGCAGGGCGTCACGCAACGCCACGCTGGTATGAGTGAAGGCGGCGGGATTGATGACAATGAAAGCCACACCTTCCAAGCGGGCGGCGTGGATGCGGTCGATCAACGCATGTTCGGCGTTACTCTGAAAGCAGGCCAGTTCATGCGCGCCGAGCTGTTGCGCCAGTTCCACGCAGCGCCGTTCAATGTCCGCCAGAGTGGCGGAGCCGTAAAGTTCAGGTTCGCGGGTCCCCAGCAGGTTCAGGTTGGGGCCGTTCAGTAACAACAGTTTAGCCATGGTTCAAGCGGTAATCCGTGCAAAGCGAAGGGCGCGATTCTGCATCAAGCCTGAGAAGCTGTCCAGCAGCGCGTTCGTCGCCGATGCCGGCCTGTTGGCGGCAGATCAGCGGCAGATGTCGTCATTCCGCATCCGGCGCGACGCGCAGCCAAAACGTTACCGGCCCATCGTTGATCAGGCTGACCTGCATGTGCGCGCCAAAGCGGCCTGTAGCCACCGGCGCAAGTTGCTGGCGGGCCAGCGCCGCGAGCGCATTGAATAATCGTTCGCCGTCCGCCGGTGGCGCGGCGGGGGTGAAGCTGGGCCGCAGGCCCTTGCGGGTGTCCGCCGCCAGGGTGAACTGGGGAACCAGCAGCAGACCGCCGCCCACATCGCGCAGACTTTGATTCATCTTGCCCTCGGCGTCGGCAAACACCCGGTAGTTCAACAACCGCTCCAGCAATCGTGCTGCTTGCGCCTCGCTGTCGCCGCGCTCAACGCCGATCAGGACCAATAACCCGGCGTCAATCTCGCCCACGATCTCCTCCACCACCACGACTTGCGCGGCGCTGACCCGTTGCAGCAGGCCGATCATCCGTGTTGATCCGCGAAGCGTTCCGTGGCGTAGATCAGTGCATCAACAATTCCTGGCTCGCTGGCGGCATGTCCGGCCGTCGGAACAATGCGCAATTCCGCCTCCGGCCAAGCCTGATGCAGCGCCCAGGCGTTGTCCAGCGGGCAGACCACATCGTAGCGGCCATGGACGATCACGCCGGAAATGTCGCGCAATCGCTCAGCATCTCGCAGCAGTTGATCCGGCTCCATGAAGCACTGGTTGATGAAATAGTGGCATTCGATGCGCGCCAGGCTCAGGGCGCGGTGGGCTTCGCCAAACTGTTCGACGATCTGCGGATGGTATTCCAGGGCCAGTGTCGCCCCTTCCCACATGGACCAGGCTTTGGCTGCCCGCAGCCGCTCCAGTTCATTGTCGCTGGTCAATCGCCGGTAGTAGGCTTGAACCATTTCATTTCGTTCCGCTGCGGGAATCGGCGCGAGAAAGTGTTCCCACAGGTCGGGGAACAACCGGCAGGTTCCTTCCTGATAGAACCAGTGAATGTCTTGGTCCCGGCACAGAAAAACGCCGCGCAGAATCAATCCCGTCACCCGTTCGGGATGGGTTTCCGCATAGGCCAGCGCCAGGGTCGAACCCCAGGAGCCGCCAAACACCAGCCAGCGGTCGATGCCCAGGTGTTCGCGCAGTTTTTCGATATCCGCTACCAGATGCCAGGTTGTGTTGTCGCGCAGTTCGGCATGGGGGCTGGACTGGCCACTGCCGCGCTGGTCGAACAAGACGATGCGATAGCGTTGCGGATCGAAGAAGCGCCGGTGCATCGGTTCGCAGCCGGCTCCGGGGCCGCCGTGCAGGAATAGCACGGGCAGACCTTCGGGAACGCCGCATTCCTCAACATACAGGCTATGGAGATCATCCACCGCCAGACGCTGGGTAGCATACGGTTTGATATCGGGAAACAGAATGCGCATGGGGACTCCGGGCTTTAAGGGTAAAGGCGCAAAGAGCGATTTTACCCGCAATCCGCGCAACTTTAGAGGATGTAGTCCACCACCGCGTCGAGATGATCGAACACCCGCCCGCCCGCCGGCTCGACTTTGCATTCATCGCCGGGCCGGTATTTCCCGCTGCGCACCAACGCGCCGCGTAATCCCGCCGCCAACGCGCCGCATACGTCCATTTCTGCATCGTCGCCGACCATGATGACATCCTGCGGCGGCAGGCCAAGACTGTTGACCGCCGCCAGAAAAAAGTCCGGCGAGGGTTTGCCCAGCACCACCGCCTCCAGTTCAGCAGCGTATTCCAGCGCCGCCATGAACGGTCCGATATCCAGGCTGAACTGATGGCATTCACGAAAGTAGCGGTTGGAACCCATCGCCAGCAAGGGCAAACCATCCAGCAATAACTGGAAGCACTGGTTCAGCGCCTCATAACTGAAGCCGGAGCCGGCGTCGCCCAGCAGTACAGCGCCAGGCGATGGGCCGAGCAGATCGGCAAATTCACCCTGGATATCAGGATGGACCAACAGGTGCGGGGTCAACTTGCGGGCGATCAAATAATTGCGGGCGGCGACTACGGGGGTGAACAGGTGCTGGACAGGCACTTCCAGACCCATGCGTGCTAACCGATTGACGATCGCACTGCGGGTCGTGCGCGTGCTATTGGTAATGAAACGCATGGGAATGCCGGCTGAACGCAGACTCAGCAGCGCCTCGCGGGAACCTGGCAGGGGATAGCCGCCGATATACAACACGCCTTCCAGATCAAACAGAGCGCCGTGGATCATGGTTTTCTCAATGGATCGATGGGGGACCGCGCCGCGTGGATAGCGGGAAATCCGTCGTTCCAATGAGTATAGAAGGCGTTTTTACAATGCGACTAAAACGTACCCTTTACCCGCTAGACTGCCGCGCCCATGACCTGCGCCCGGTCGCGACGGGCGGCGCATTCAACGGCGACCGCCTGGGGATTATAACCGGCGCTGAATTCCGGCCAGCCAGCAGTATGTTTCTCAATCAACCCGGCCAACGCCGCGATGTGTTCGGATACATCGTTCAGTGCCGGGAGATAGCGGTAGCGTTCGCCGCCCGCGTTGAGGAAGGTTTGGCGGTTTTCGAGGGCGATTTCTTCCAACGTTTCCAGACAGTCAGCGGCAAACCCGGGACAGGCTACGTCCACACTCTTGACACCGGCTTTCGCCCAGTCGGCGAGTAATACGCTGGTATAGGGTTGCAGCCATTCCGCACGGCCAAAGCGGGACTGGAAAGCGACCGCCCACTGTCCCGACGCCAGCCCCAGCCGTTCAGCGACCCGCCGGGCAGTTTTATGACACTGGCAATGATAGGGATCGCCCGCCAGCAGATTGCGTTTAGGCAAACCATGGAAAGAGAACAGCAACCGCTCGCCGGGCTGTTCCGCACGGGCGGCGCGGAGGTGGGCGGCCAGCGCATCCAGATAAGTGGAGTCATCGTGGTATTGCATGATGAACCGCAGCTCCGGCAGCCAGCGCCAGGTTCGCAACTCGGCGGCAACCGCATCGAAAGTTGAGGCGGTCGTTGCAGCGGAGTATTGCGGGTAGAGCGGCAACACCAGGAGACGTTGTGCGCCCGCCGCACGTAGTTCCGCCAAAGCGGCGGCGATGGAGGGGTTGCCATAGCGCATCCCCAGCGCGACCCGGATGGGGCCGGGGCAACGCTTGGCTAATGTCTCGGCCAGCGCCGCCGCCTGCCGACGACTGATCGCCAGCAACGGCGATCCCTCCGGCGTCCAGATGGTCTGATACTTGTGCGCTGATTTGGACGGGCGAACGCGCAGAATGACGCCATGCAGGATCAGCCACCAGAGCGGCCGGGGAATTTCCACGACCCGTGAATCCCAGAGGAATTCCGCCAGATAGCGACGTAATGCAGATGGCGTGGGCGCGTCGGGAGTGCCGAGATTGGTCAGCAAGATCCCGGTACAGGCAGGTTGATCGTGGGTAAAGGATGGGCTGTCCGTTGATTTCATTGCCTCAGCGCCCTACGGCACATGCGGCCGCTCCAGATACTCATGCGACTGCATTTCCTGCAACCGGCTGACGGTGCGCTGAAACTCGAATTTCAGCTTCTGGCCGGTGTAGAGTTCGAGTGGCGGTGCGGCGGCGGAGACGATCAACTTCACACTCCGGTCATAGAATTCATCGACCAGGTTCACAAACCGGCGCGCCTGATTCTCCATCTGCCAGTCCATGATCGGGATGTTGGAAATCAGCACGGTGTGGAAGCAACGGGCGATTTCGATGTAATCACTGGTGCCGCGCGGCCCATCGCAAATCGCCCGGAAGTTGAACCATACAATGTCATCCGCCTCGCGCAGCGTGGGGATAAACCGGCCTTCGATTTCCAGATCGCCGCCGCGATGCCCCGGTTCAGGCGCAATGTGATTGAATACGTCATTGAGAATCTGCTCAGCGCGGTCATCCAGCGGGTAATGATAAATCTCCGCCTTTTCCAGATAGCGCAACCGATAATCGACGCCACCGTCAACGTTAAGCACATTAAGATGCTGTTTGAGCAGTTCTATCGCCGGCAGGAACCGGGCGCGTTGCAGACCGTCCTTGTACAAATCATCCGGCGGGAGGTTGGAGGTGGTGATCAGCGTGACGCCCTGCGCGAACAATTCCTTCAACAGACCATACAGCAGCATGGCGTCGGTAATGTCCGACACGAAGAACTCGTCCAGACAAATCACCCGCGCCTGTTCGGCAAAGCGACGCGCGACGAGGCGTAGCGGGTCTTGTTGCTGTTTGAGTTCCTTGAGTTCGGCGTGAACGGCGCGCATGAAGCTGTGAAAGTGAATGCGCTGCTTGCGCTCAATCGGTAGCGCATCCACGAACGTATCAACCAGATAGGTTTTACCCCGCCCCACGCCGCCCCACAGATACAATCCACGCACTGCGGGCGCACCGGTGGCGGCGGGTTTATCACGGCCCGCCAGTCGGGCGAACAATCCCCCGGGTTTTTTAGCGGGGGTTGGCTCTGGTTGAGCCATCAGTTGATCGTAGACTTTCTGTAAATGCAGAACGGCTCGTTCCTGGGCGGGATCATGCTGGAAACCTTCCCTTTCCAGATCAAGGCGATAACGTTGGTAGGGCATGGCGGGACTCGTAGTCTGGTGTTAATAACTGGACAGGGAAGGCGTCAACACCGGGGAGGGGCGTTGCGGCAGATACCGGGACCAGTCGCGACTGGCGTCGCTAAAGGCGAAGAAATCCGGATTGATCAACACCGGCCGGGCATTGTAGCGCAGGGGTCGCAACTGCATGTCGGTCAGATGGCCGCCGGCTTCTTCGAGGATGATCTGCGCCGCGGCAGTGTCCCATTCGCCGGTCGGGCCAAAGCGGGGATACAGATCGGCTCCGCCCTCGGCGATCAGGCAGGATTTCAGGGCGCTGCCCAGGAACAGGTGCCGATACTCGCCGATCTGCTGCAAGTACTCCTGCAAGCGGCGACTCCGGTAAGAGGCTTCACTGCTGGTGACCCGAATCGGCTGATGACAAGTCCGGGACGCCTGAATGTGCCGAGGCGGCTGGTTGCGCGGTTTCTTCCAGGCACCGCCGCCGCGCCAGGCGTAATAACCGGCACCGTCGACCGGCGACAGGATGAATCCGAACACGGCTTCATGCTGATGAATCAGCGCGATATTGATGGAAAACTGGTCGCTGCGCCGGATGAATTCACGGGTGCCATCCAGCGGGTCCACCAGCCACAGCCATTCCCAGCGACTGCGTTCGGCGAAGCTGATTTCGGACGATTCTTCGGACAGGATCGGAATTTGTGGAGTCAGTTGCGCCAAACCCCACAGGATGCACCGGTGAGCGGCGAGATCGGCTTCGGTGATCGGACTTTGATCCGCCTTTTCGGTGATGCTGAAAGAGCCGGCGTACACGTCCAGAATGCAACGTCCCGCCTCCCGGGCGATGGCCTGAACCGGCTCCGCTAGGGCGGATAAGGGAATGTCAGGAACGTCGATCATGGCGTGAAAAGCCTCGCAGGTCAGGGTGGTCATGCGAAAGTGAACCAGTCATCCTACATTCTGCTTTAATTCTACACAAAACCCAGCCCAAACCGCTTGCCGGTGGAGCCTTTTGTCATGATCCCACGATTGCCCTGGCCGGAAATCCGCACCGTCCTGCTTGACATGGATGGCACGTTGCTGGATTTGCGTTTCGATAACCATTTCTGGCGGGAACTGGTTCCACAACGCTACGCCGAGCGCCATGGCCTGCCGCTGGACCAGGCCCGCGCCGAGGTCAAGGCCCGCACTCAGGCGATTGAAGGGACACTGAACTGGTACTGTTTAGACTACTGGACGCAGGATTTGGCGCTGGATATCGTGGCGCTGAAGCGCGAAATTGAGCATCTGATCGCGGTGCATCCCCATGTTGTCGAATTCCTGGACGCCTTGCGCGTGGCCGGCAAACGAATCGTGCTGGTCACCAACGCCCATCGGGACAGTCTGGCGCTGAAATTGGAGAAAACCCGGCTGGCCGGGTATTTTGACGCCCTGATTTGCGCTCATGATCTCAAGCGGGTCAAGGAACAGCCGGCATTCTGGCCACAGTTGCAGAATGTGGAGCCGTTTGATCCAGCAACGACCTTGCTGGTCGACGATAATTTGACCATTCTGCGGACGGCGCAGCAGTACGGCATTGCCTATCTGGTGTCGGCGTTGCGGCCCGATTCCGCCGATCCGCCCCGAATGCCGGACGGATTTCCGGCGATTCATGATTTTTCCGAGTTATTGCCCATCGCTTAGCAGATAACTCCCCTCTCCCCTGGTGGGAGAGGGGTGGGGGGAGAGGGGATCATGCGGGAACTGCAACCAGGACAGAATCAACCCATCGGTAGCGGGTGCATCGTGGTCGGGGTCAGCGGCGAGCCGCACGAAGATTTCGCCGCCAAAACCCAAACCGGCGCGGTGCTGCTGGGCGCGGACGGACAGGCGCACGATCTGTCTGACCTGATCAGCGCTGAACAACCCGGTTCCCCGGACGGTTCAGTGACTTTCACCGGCTATCCTCCGGCATTTCGCATTGAACTGGACGCCGTGCCGCCGGACGTGGCGCGCATCGCCATCGTGCTGGTGGTCAAACCTGGTCAGTCGCCCGGCGTCACCTTCGGGGTGTTCACCGTCATTCGCGCCTGGCTGACAGACGCCGTCGATCTGCCTGTGTTGCTGTTTCCCTTGCCGCCGGCCAGTCGTGGCGAGACGGCGATGATCATGGCGGAACTGTACCGCTATCAGGGTCAATGGAAATTCCGGGCGGTCGGCCAGGGGTTCGCTGCGGGGTTGCCGGCGCTGGCGGCGCATTTTGGCCTGCGCGTCCCGGAAGCGCGTCCCGTCGCCGATCCGGGATCCCGTCCGCCTGCTGGCCCGACCGCGTTTAGCGGCACCGGTTTTTGCGTCCACCCCGACGGTTATGTCCTGACGAATCACCATGTCATCGACGGCGCTCACGAGATTCTGGGCCGTTCGCCGCGCCAGCGCTGTCGATTGGAGCCGGTGTTCGCCGATCCCACCAACGATCTGGCCTTGCTGCGCGCCGATACGTCCCTGCCAGGGGTAGCCACTTTCCGCGATGGGCGACAGGCGCAACTGGGCGAGGCGGTGATCGTGATCGGCTATCCGCTGGGCGGATTACTCGGCTCCGGGCCGCAGGTCACGACCGGGAATGTCAGTTCGCTGATTGGCCCCGGCGACGATACCCGCTCCCTGCAATTTACCGCCCCGACCCAGTCCGGCAACAGCGGCGGGCCGTTGCTGGATAACGATGGCGCGGTGGTTGGCGTGGTCAGTTCCAAATTGAACGCGGTGCGCGTCCATGAAATGACTGGCGACATTCCCCAAAACGTGAATTTCGCCATTAAAGCTGCTCTGGCGCGGGGTTTCCTGGAAGCGGTCGGTATTGATTACCAGAGCCGCAGTCCGCGCTCCAGCCGTTCCACCGCCGACATCGCCGCCGAAGCCCGCGATTTCGTGGTAAAAATAGAATGTCAGGCTTAACCGTCCGGTTTCGCCCTTCCCTTTGAATTTTTCCAGGAGTCTGCATGTCTTCTGCACCGAACCTGCCGCTGCTTATCGAACCCGCGTCGCTGCAAGCCTGCCTCGCTGATCCCACCGTGCTGCTCGTTGATCTGTGCGATCCGGCTCGTTACGCCGCCGGTCATATTCCCGGCGCGGTATCTCTCGACTATGCCGATCTGGTGCGGGCAGAACCGCCTGCTATGGGTCTGCTGCCGACGGAAAAGCAGTTGAGCGATGTACTATCGCGGCTGGGGCTGACGGCGGAGCGGCAGGTGATAGCCTATGACAATCAGGGCAGCGGGCGCGCCGCGCGGTTGCTGTGGACGCTGGCGACGCTTGGCCACCCGCAAGCAGCGCTGCTCAATGGCGGACTTGATGCCTGGGTTGCCTCGGGCGGGTCGCTGGAAACGCTGAACCGTCGTCCGGCCCGCAGCGCCTATTTGGCCCGATTCCTGAGTCCGGCGGCGATTGCCGACCGGGATTACCTGCTGACGCGCCTCGGTCAGCCGGATGTGGCGCTGCTCGATGTCCGCACACCGGCTGAATATGCCGGACGGGATGTGCGGGCGGCACGGGGCGGGCATATCCCCGGCGCCGTCAACCTGGACTGGACGGCGGCGATGGACTCGCAACGGCGCTTCCAGCCCGATGCGGTGTTGCGTGAATTGTTCGAGGCGCGGGGCGTGACGCCCGACAAGGAGGTCATCGTCTATTGCCAGACGCATCACCGTTCAGCACACACCTATTGGGTGTTGCGCCATTTAGGTTACCCCACGGTGCGCGGTTATCCAGGTTCGTGGTCGCAGTGGGGCAATGATCCTGATCTGCCGGTTGAGGTGTGAGCAATGACGATTCAAACGACCTATACGCAAGCCCGCAATCGATTAGCGGATTTTTGCAACACGGCGGTCAACGACCGCGAAATTGTGATGATCCACCGGCGCGGGGCGGAAGATGTCGCGTTGATCGCTGCTGATGAACTCGCCGGTCTGCTGGAAACGGCGCATCTCCTCAGGTCTCCCGCCAATGCTGAGCGATTGTTCAATGCACTGGCGCGCGCGCGGGAACGGGTCGGAACACCCCAAACCATTGCCGAACTAAGGCGCGAAGCTGGACTTGATGACGCCAGGTCGCCGGAGTGAGCGCTCGCGTTATCCATCGCGACGCCGTGTTCCAGCCGGAATTCCGCGAAGATTTACGCTACTGGGTGGAAACGGATCGTCGGACTGCCTTGCGGGTGTTTGATCTCGTCGAGGCGGTCATGCGCGACCCCTTCAACGGCATCGGTAAACCGGAACCGTTAAGGCACTGGGCGGCAGGGAGCTGGTCGCGGCGTATTACCCAGGAGCATCGGCTGGTTTATCTGGTGACGGATGAGCGCATTGATTTCCTCCAGGGTCGCTATCACTATTGAGCCACAAACAACCGTTCCCGATAAAAGCGCAGTTCATCAATGGAATCGCGGATATCCTGCAACGCCAGATGGGTCGAGGACTTGTTGAAGCCCTTGATCCGGTCAGGATACCAGCGCCGGCCCAGTTCCTTGACCGTGCTGACATCCAGGTTGCGGTAATGGAAATATGCCTCCAGTTCCGGCATACAGCGCGCCATAAACCGCCGATCCTGACAAATACTGTTGCCGCACATCGGCGACTGGCCGGGCGGAACATGCTGGCGCAGAAACTCCAGAGTCTGCCGTTCCGCCTCGCGCTCATCGATCCGACTGGCGCGCACCCGATCCACCAAACCGGATTGGCCATGCTGCTTACGGTTCCAGTCATCCATGGCCGCCAGAATCGCATCGCCTTGATGAATAGCCAGTACCGGACCTTCGGCGAGCAGGTTCAACTGGCTGTCTGTCACTATTGTGGCGATTTCGATAATGAGATCGGTTTGGGGGTCCAGGCCGGTCATTTCTAAATCAATCCAGATCAGGTTATCGGGAGACATTCGCGTGATCCATTCAAAGTGGGAAGGGGACGCATGCGCCATGCGTTCGCAGTGAGTCGCCAATTTTACTCCCCTCGTCCGCTGGCGGGAGAGAGTTTGGGAGTCCAGGCCAGTCGCCGGTTAACGCAGCGCCAACAGGCGCGCATTCAGCATTCGCAGGATCGTCGCCGCCATCGGGCCAATCAGCCGGAGCCGGTGTGCGGTGATGATAGCAGTCTAGGTCCCGAACAAACTGGCCTGGTGATTACCCCGTATGGCCGGGCGCTGATCGTCGAAGATCAGGACCGTGGTCTGCATCGTTGCGCCGTGCGGCAAAATCTGGGGCGGCTGGCCTGCGGCGACCGAGTGATTTGGCAGGCATCCAGCAGCGGGGAAGGGGTCGTCACCGCTGTAGCCGAACGCCGCTCCCTGCTGACCCGTCCCGATTACCGGGGTCAACTGCGTCCGGTCGCCGCCAATCTCGATGCGGTCGTGGTCGTGCTGGCGCCCTTCCCGGAACTCAGCGAGTCGCTGATCGACGGCTACTTAACGGCCATCGCCGCCATTGGCGTACAGGCGCTGCTGGTGCTGAACAAGGTGGATTTACTGGATCCCCCGGCGTTGGCGGCGTTGACTCACCGGCTGGAAACGTATCGCCGCATCGGCTATTCCCTGCTGTTGGTCAGCAGCCATACCGCCCATGGGCTGGCCGAGTTGCGAAACTGGCTGAGCGGGCGTACCAGCGTGTTCGCTGGGCAATCGGGTGTGGGCAAATCATCGCTGATCAAGGCATTATTGCCGGATCGGGACATTCGCATTCAAGCCGTGTCTGCCGCGACGGGCCACGGTTCACACACCACCAGCGCCAGCACGCTTTATCATTTACCCGATGGTGGCGATTTGATCGATTCGCCCGGAGTACGCAGTTTCGAGTTGGGGGAGATCCGGCCCGGTGATTTGGAGCGAGGTTTTCCCGAACTCGCGCCGTATCTGGGCCGCTGCCGGTTTTCCGATTGCCACCATGAGGTTGAACCTGATTGTGCATTACGGGAGGCGGTGCAACGCGGTGAGATTGCGCCGCGTCGGCTGGAGAGTTACCGGCAATTGCGGACCGCGCTGGACACTGCCGTCAAGTCGGGCCGATGACGGCGATCCTGCCTTTTCTATTCGCTGGGCTGTTGCTGGGTCTGAGCGGTGGGCTGGCGCCGGGACCGTTGCTGACCCTGGTAGCCAGCGAGACCTTGCGCCATGGCGCAGCGGCGGGAATACGGGTGGCGCTGGCCCCCTTGCTGACCGATGCGCCGATTATTCTGGCGACCGTGCTGGTGTTGCGACCGCTGACCGACCAGCAAATGCCGCTGGCGCTGCTGCATCTGGCCGGCGGGTTGTATCTGGGTTGGCTGGCGGTTGAGGGATTGCGCTTTCAAGGCGCGGACTTATCGCCGGCTCCGCTTTCCGGTTCGCTGTGGCGCGGGGTCATTGCCAATTTTCTCAATCCCAGCCCCTATTTGTTCTGGCTGACCGTCGGCGCGCCGACGGTGCTGGCCGCCTGGCAGGACAGTGGACTGGCGGTCGCGGCATTCATCGCCGCATTCTATGCCCTGTTGGTGGGATCGAAGGTGTTGCTGGCGCTGGGACTGGGTCGGAGTCGGCGGGCATTGCGCAGTCGCGGTTACCGGCTCGTCATGCGAGGGTTGGGGGGATTGTTGCTGGTTTACGCCCTGCTGTTCCTGTATCAAGGCGGGCGGTTGCTGGTTGCGCTGCCAAGGCAATCGTATTAAAATTTGATCGAAATTCGATATTATTGTCTTAATTATAAGAAAGCCCAATCGAGAAAGTCCGTACCCCGCCGTGAAAAATCCCGATCCCCGCGCGCTGGATTCCTTCCTCGTCGGCGGTCATCACCGCATTTTACGGGCGGCGCTGGTGGAGTGGCTGGTTCGGAATCAGAGTTTCAGCGGGAGGGGTGAGGTTAGGGGGGCGGGCGTTGCGATATGGGCGCGCTGATGGATTCGCCGCTGCCGATCACCGTTTCAAGGGCTGAGCGGGTGAGGGCGCGGTCTCCGGTGCAGCAGCCCGTTAGGCTGATTGGCTTGGTCAGGCGATAAACTTATCATATTCGGCATGGCTACCTATCCAAACCCACTGTATTCCATCCAACGCATCGATACCAATTGCTCGGTAATTTTTCCCTACCCGTACTGACCACAACTCTTCAATTCGTTTAAGTTGCAATGAGGGGTGGCGTGGATTTTCCTTTAGTAATTCATAGTTTTTATCAGCTAGTTCTCGAATCTCAGCAGGAAGTTTCCAGTACATTTCCCAGAAATCTGATGAAGTATAATGTCTCACAGTTCACGGGCCTTGCCTTGAGAAAATTCAGCTCTTGCTTTTTCAATAAGTTTGTTAAATTTTCCAGCTTTAAAATCATCACTGATTTTTTGATCCCATATTTCATTTTCAAGCTCAAGAAACCAGTCTCGAAGCTTTGAGAAATCTTCAATAGGCAAGCTACGAATGCTTACTTGAAGTTCTTCAAGTTGGGTCATTGTATAATAACTCCTTATAAAGTTTCGCATGTAATTCACGATGCCCCTAACACCGGCATTGCGCCTTGCTGGCCTTTGAATCACTAACAAAAGTAAATGGCGCGGTCTCCGGTGCAGCAGCCAGGCGGGTTTCGCGTTGCTCTACCCGCCCTACGAGCTTCTTTCAAAATCAGAATTTCCTATAGCATATTTAACGATCTGCTTGACCTGCCCCGCGTAGCAGGGCCAGGTGCAAGCCCCGGTTAGGCTAGTTATCAATTATTGCGTTGGCAAAGATACGACAACTCAACTTACAACGCCCTAGCTTGAAGATTTGTCAGCGATGCCATTCGTAGCTTGCTTATGGTGAGCAGATGCCTGTGCTATTCGTGCAAGAATGCCAATAAAGCAACCAATACAGATAATACCTACTCCTATCGTGGCTTGACTGAGAAATAAAGTTCCTACGATAACAATTAAAGATCCAGTTGCAGCTAGAAATTCCGTCATGTTTCGTCTCCAAAAATGTTGTTAAGTCTCTATTCTTGTTGCCTAACGAATTTGCTCACCGGGGCCGCGCCTTGCCATACTTCAAATCACCCACAACAGACAATGGCGCGGTCTCCGGTGCAGCAACCAGTTAGGCTTGGCTGAATGTGGGTTGTCAAAAAGACGGCACTAATCTACGCCGCTAAATCAACTTGTCGATAACACCATTAAGTACGTTCGCCTGCTTCCAGTGTTTTCTCTCATCTGCGCCAAGCCGACGACTAGCCACCAATATAGCAAGCTTTAACAATGGTGAAGCCGATACATAATCGTCTTTGATCGACACGACGTCAGCACGAGTGCCTGATGTGTTGACCGCCAACGCAGCATAACGCCTAACAACCTCCGATTTTGTATTGGCATAAATTGCCACAATATCCTTTGCGTGATTCCATTCCGATCCTGATAAGAAAACGTGTAACACCCACATTGCATAGTAAGGTGGTGGTGGATTTCTCTTGCTCTTCAGTGGCTTCAGAAGACTATTTGCGATCTTCTTTCGCTCCTGTGCAGTTAGATCAGTGAAGGACAACACATACTTAGTAATGTGCTCGGCAACCGGATAAAGTAGCTCAGCATTATCAATTACCAGATTTAAGACCTCTCTTTTTAACTCAGCAGACGCGCTTAGTATTCGAGGTAACTTCATAAGTGCGTAAACGACCGCTTCATAGTCAACAAGAGTAGTGTCCGCCAGTGACGTTTCTAGCATACCCTTTAAGTCAAGACCATGAAGAATAGCAAGCACATCTTCAACTTTGCTTTCATCGATCTCCTCACTTTCCTCGTATCCCGCGCTAAGCTCGCGGAGTGCTTTAATTGCAGCATCTCGGTCTGAAAGATGCTCTTCGTGCTCGGTTAGATACTTTGCACGGTAGTCGCTAATAGGAACAATAGTTGTTTTCGCCGATTGGAGTGTTAAACCGTGCTTTGAAAATAGGAATTCACCTAGCGTGAATAGAATGGATTGCGCCTCATATTCGGTTTTGCAAAATACGCTGTAGTCATCAACCCACCTTACAAAATTTGATTTTGCTCCTTGTAGCATTGCGTCGACATCAATTAAAATTGCTTCACCAAGCAGACGTGAAGCATATGGGCCAACAGGTATTCCGTAACTATTCTTTTCCATCAGATTTCCGATTAGCTTTCGGACAAGAACCCTGGCTACGTCTCTAACTCGCTGAGTTGTCGCTACGCTTTCTATTACATTCTCTAACCGATGCTGATAAATCCTTGGGTAGAAATCAGCGATATCGGCAACTGCAACATATTTTACGGAAGCGACGGTACACTTTGCTCTAAGCTGTTGTCTGTACTTGGCGTATGAATTCCTAGCCTCGTAAAGTATATTTTGCTTGGATATATCAGTCCGATACGAAAATACCCTTTTCGCCTTAAGCGCAACCCTATTTAACTCAATATCGTTTTTCGCAATGAGTACGAGTGCGGTATAGATCAGTAAGTCTTGAGGATGTAAAAGATGAACAACACGAATATTTGCTCGATTTTTCGGAGCATATACTCGCATTAATTTATATGGTTCGTATGTATCCAGATCGATCTTTTCAAGAGCATCTCTAATTGTTACCCAATTTGCGACAATTGCTGCCCATTCTGGAGGCTCAGGGAGCATCGCGCTGTAACCATGATGCCTAATCGCGTGAAATGCGTCATCCAGCTCTGCTTTCGTTAGGTTGAACATCTATACCTCCTGTTGTGACTAACGAATTTGCTCACCGGGGCTGCGCCTTGCGATCTTTAACATCACCAATGCCCGTTAATGGCGCGGTCTCCGGCGTAGCAGCCAGTTAGGCGTGTTGATTGAATATGCTGGGTTGCCAAAAAGACGGCAATTCAACCTACGAAACTCATAAAACTAAGATGTGGCATGTCTGGTTCATTAAGTGGTCAGGCGATGCTCATTAATCAACTACAATTACCCTTGTCGCTGTCGTTCCCTTGCTTGTATTCTTAATCTCAAATTCAACCTGTTGGCCCTGTTCGAGAAATTTGATTCGCTCATCTAATATTTCAGTCATGTGAACGAAGATATCCATTTCCTCATCATAGCTTATGAAACCATAACCCTTCTTCGCACTGAACCATTTTACTGCACCTTGTGTGCGCTTCAATGCACCTTCTGAGAAAAGCGCATCTTCAATTATGTTGGCGGCATCGGAGAAGGGGATTTCAAAGAACTCTCGATCTTGACGGACACGATAATCACTAAGTAATTGGAAAATACGTCGCTCTGCTGATCTTGGGTCTTTTACCTTGTATACTGTTCTTGCAGAAAATGGATACAGAACGCCAGTGGCTGAGTTAATCTCTTTAACTCTCTCTGGAACAGTACGGGTAGTCATCCCGATCTTTAGGAGGTTGGGTTGGTCTCTCGTAGAAAGTTATGTACAACCACCCATGTTGAACATCTTTTTGCTGCACTTCTATATTCCACCAACAATCGAGGTAATGGAGTAGAGTACTGCTGAATAGATCATTTCTTATGCGTTCTACCGATTCAACATCTCGATCTCTGAGACTAATGCGCAAATTTGCTAGCTTAGAAACAAAATAATGCATTTCTCCTCTTGGAGGGTGACCAAGCCGTTCATAGACAGTGAACCAATCCCACTGATCTTTTCGTAGTGAGCGGTTGAACATACCCTTAAGCTCAGAAACAGTGTTGAGTTCTACCTCACTTGCGATGATTTCTGCCCGTAGAAAAAGAATCAATCTTCTGACAGCATTATCATACCGCTTTCTCATGGTGTCTGAGAGCGGTGCCATCCCAAACCCCCATTTCGCTATCGGCTTTCGTGCAGGGTTGTTTTGATCCATATTTGCTCTCTGTATCGGGTAGACCTCATAAATGACGCCTTATCTTGCATCAAATTTGACGCCTAATCCGGCACTCTTGCGCCAACAGGCTGATTTACCGAGTTACCCCGCCGATCGTTCGCCTCGAAACCCGTCACTCATCACGCCAACGATGACGGAGCGTCCTACCTTCCCGATGTGCGGCACCTTTCTCCAAAGTATACGTCTGGAAAATGTGGTTTTACACCCTCCCGCCACAAAAGATAACACTCGTCTCACGCTGCACCGCCCGCCCGCCTCTATTTCATGACTCGCCCAGCGCAACGCTTTCCCGCACCCACTCCCATGGCTCCGCCCGTCCGGTTTTTTCCGCTACTTTCCGTAATCGCCGCGACAAACCCCGCCGTCCCCTGGATGCTACTGCCCATTCTTCTAGGAGACCCTCATGGGTGAACTTCAACCGCTGTATCGACCTGATCCTCGCCGAAGAAGGCGGCTACATCAACCATCCCGATGATCCGGGCGGCGAGACGAAGTTTGGCATTTCCAAGCGGGCCTATCCGCAGCTCGACACTCCGGCCTTGACGTTGGCGCGGGCTGTTGATCTCTACCAGACCGACTATTGGCAACCGATCAACGGCGATCCATTCCCCGATGGCTTAGCGCTGCTGTTATTGGATACCGCCGTGAATATAGGGCCGATGACCGCCATTCGCCTGCTGCAACAGGCCCTCAAGATTCAGGACGATGGCCTTCCCGATCCGATCACCCAAGCCACTGCCGCCTAGCAGATACCCGGCATACTGGAAAATTACGCGGCTGAACGCGCCCATCGCTACAAAGGCTTGCGCCATACCGGTTTGACGTGGCCCTCAATCCCGAACAGCAAGCCGCCCTCGTCACCCTAGGCATGGCCATCGCCGGGTTCATTGACCTGTTCTTCACCGACCAGCCCAAAGACATCGCCCACAAGAGCTGCCACGAAACCACCGACCCGGATCGCCCTGTTTCTCTCGCTGATCCTCCCGATTCGACCGGTGCAGCCCTCACGCCGCAGACCGTCACCGAGGGCGCCGATGATCCGGACGGCTTCAAGTCCAAAGTCTTGGCCTTCGCCGCCACCAGTGAACCGCTGTTCATCACCCCGACGTTCAGCAATCCGGCTGCGCCGGTCAGTCTCTACCTGACCCGCGACGAATCCGGCACGTTCAAGAAAGTGCTGGACGAAAGCGTATTCAGTCCCGCTGAACCGGGACGCCCGACGCCGTGGGGCCATCAACAGCAATGGCTGCTGAATAATATTAATTTTTGACCAAATTTTAATGCGATTGCCTTGGCCACGCCGCCTGGCTGATCTCAAGCAATCACCGTTCAGGCCAACAATTTGCCGCACTGGATGGCAATGAACTCCACCGCCTCATCGACCGTCGGCAGCGAGGTTTCGTAACCGTCCGCCTGATAGCCGAATATGCCTTTCTTATAGCGGTTATTGCCGGGATGATAGAGCTGCACGGTCAACTGGATGGTGGGCCGGTTCGGGCCGGTGCGGAAGTCGATGAGAATCTTGTCGTTGAAAACCCAGAAGTAGTTGACCCTGGGGTGCGCTTCGATCTGCGGTTTTATTTTCAACACCTCGTCCTTGACCCGCTCAAAATCCCGTTCCAGCGCGGTTAATACGCGCTCCTGGCGGGTTTGGCGCTGATCCTTTTCGGTGCGAAACCGGTTGACCGCCTGATTGAACAATTCGTTGATATCTTTGGCCATGCCCATCCTCCCCATCAAGATCCATTTTTTGTCATTATTATCACGTATCGGCTGGTTTTCAATCGCTCAGGCTCCGGCATCGTCCACCCGCAACGCCGCGCCCTGACTGCGAATCACCTTAGCGTAAAAGCGCCCGCTGGCCTTGATCGTGCGCCGTTGCGTCGCATAATCCACATGTGTCAGGCCAAAGCGCGGCGCATAACCATGCGCCCATTCAAAATTGTCCAGCAACGACCAGGCAAAGTAGCCGCGCAGGTTGACTCCTTTTTGACGCGCTGCCAGCGCCGCCTGCAAATGGTCGCGCAGGTAGCGTTGTCGCAGCGGATCATCTGCTAAATCATCGGCTTGCGGCGGGTCGTAAAACGCCGCGCCATTTTCGGTGATATACAGCGGCAACGGCCCATAGCGCTGGGCAACCCATTCCAGAATATCGGTCAGGCCCTGCGGGTAAACCTCCCAGTCCAGACTGGTGTAGGTGTGGCGCGGCTGTCGAATCCGGGCGGCTTGCAGGGGCCAATCCTGCGGATCGTGCCGCACCACCTGCCGGCTGTAGTAGTTGACGCCGAGGAAATCCAGCGGCTGGCGGATAAAGTCGAGGTCCGCAGCAGGGAATGTCGGCCAGGCCGCGCCGAAAATTTCCGCCAGTTCCGGCGGATACGCGCCCAAAAATACGGGATCGAGATACTGGCGATTCCAGTAGGCGTCGGCGCGCAGGGTAGCCGCGAAATCCTCAGCCGATGCCGTAGCCGGGTATTTCGGCTCCAGGTTCACCACCAGACCGATTTGATGGCGACCGATAGCGCGATAAGCCTGCACAGCGGCGGCATGGGCGCGCAGCAGGTGGTGTGAAGCGTGCGGCGCGGCGAAGAGGTTGCGCTGACCGGGGGCCAGCACGCCATGCAGGTAGCCGCCATCCACTACCACCCACGGTTCATTCAGCGTCACCCAAAGCTGCACCCGGTCATCCAGCGCCCGAAACAGAATCTGCACGTAGTCGGCGAACCAGTCAGCGCTATCGGGATTCAGCCAGCCGCCGAGGCGATCCAGCGCCGCCGGCAAATCCCAGTGGTACAGGGTGAGCATGGGTTGAATACCCTGTTCCAGCAAAGCATCCACCAGTCGTTCATAGAACCCCAATCCCGGCGGGTTGACCCGCCCGCGCCCTTCCGGCAGCACCCGGCTCCAGGAGATGCTGAAGCGGTAGGCGTTCAGACCCAGTTCCGCCATCAGCGCCACATCCTCCCGGCAGCGGTGGTAATGGTCACAGGCGATATCGCCCGTATCGCCATTGCGGGTTCGTCCCGGCGTGTGGGCGAATTCATGCCAGATGCTTGGACCCGCGCCATCGGCCAACGGCGCACCTTCAATCTGGTAGGCCGAAGTGGCGGCTCCCCAGAGGAAATCGGCAGGGAAGAGTAGCTCAGTGGACATGAGGGAACTCCGGGAAGGGTGGAACAGGATCGGTCAGCGACGGGCATCGCCGCCGGTCATGCCATGATCCAACGCCAGACCGGCGGCGTCGAACAGGTGCAGATGGGCGGTATTCAGCGCCAGCCGCACCGCCTCGCCTTTATGGAAAATACGGATACCCGACAGGCGCGCGACCATGACCGGGGCGATCAGCGCGATGCCGTCGATGCGCAGATACAGCAGCGTTTCGTGGCCCAGATATTCCGCGTCATGCACGGTCGCTCGCAAGCCGCTGTCCTGACTGGTCAGAGCGAGATGTTCGGGGCGGATGCCAGCGGTCAAGGGCGCGTCCAGCCATTGCCGCCAATAGTCTGGCGCTGGCAGACTCTGTTCCCCCAGACGCAAGCGTAACCGGCCTTCGCTGACGATGGTGAGCTGCGCCGGAAACAGGTTCATCGGCGGGTTGCCGATAAATCCCGCGACAAAGATATTGGCGGGTTGTTCGTATAATTCTTGGGGCGGCGCGACCTGTTGCAGACGGCCATGGTCAACCACCGCCACCCGGTCACCCAGAGTCATCGCTTCGGCCTGGTCGTGGGTGACGTAAACGGTGGTCGTACCCAGGCGATCCAGCAACTCGCTCAATTCGGCGCGAATCTGTCCCCGCAACCGGGCGTCCAGATTGGACAGCGGTTCGTCCATGAGGAAAACCGTCGGTTGCCGCACCAGCGCCCGGCCCATCGCCACCCGCTGACGCTGACCGCCGGACAGTTGCCGGGGCAGGCGGTTCAGCCACTCGCCGAGGCTCAGCAATTCCGCCGCCCACTTGACTTGCTGCTCGATTTCCAGGCGGGGTAACCGGCGCATTTTCAGCGGGAATTCCAGATTCTGCCGCACCGTCATGTGCGGATAGAGCGCGTAGTCCTGGAAGACCATCGCGACATTACGCTGTTGCGGCGACTGGTCGTTGACCACCTCGCCGCCGATGCGCAGGACGCCGCTGGTAGGGGTTTCCAACCCGGCCAGCAGGCGCAGCAGGGTGGATTTGCCGCAACCGGAGGGGCCGACCAGCGCCAGCGCCTCGCCATCAGCGACGGCCAGGCTGAACTCGAAAATAGCCTGAGTCCCGCCCGGATAGATTTTGTCGATGTTTTCAAACGTCACGTCGGCCATGGGAGGGTTTCATCCGGCTTGGAGGGAGAGCAAGATAACTGCTATTTTACGGTTACTGAGATCGTCACAAGCCAGTTCGCCGGGAACCATTTTATTCTCTCGATCAATCGAAAAACCGTTCCGCGCCCAGCAACGGCAACACGCGCTGCGTAATCGGATCGGCAGCGAAATAGCGCTGAATGACACCATCCCGTAGATGATTCGCCAGCGCAATCAGAATCATGCTTTGATCCAGCGCCAAATAGTTGTACACGACCTGGCTGGTTTGCGGATCGACCGCATCATAGAACCCGAAATCGCCATAAATCGGATAGCGTTCCACCAGTTCACGGAGATTCGCTGTGGCCGCTGCGGGTTCCACCATCAAGGCCAGCGCCGCCGCGTGAGGCGTTACCGCGCCGGCCCGATAACCGCGCACACCGAGAACCCGCGCCCCAAATTCCCCATATCCCCCGGCAGGCCGGGAACTCGGCGACAGCCCCCATACCGGATAGCCCAGATGCTCCAGGGCGAAACGGCGGTGAATTTCCGTATGCGCCGCCGCATTCCGGCCCAGACTGTCCGGCGCGTAATGCGCTTCATCCAGCACCAGCAGCGGCATCAGCGCCTCGAACAGGCTGCCGCCCCAGGACGGTACATATTTCACCTGCTTCCAGGCGTAATGGCCGCCGGGAAAGGCATAGCCATTGACGGTCTTCATCACCCGGCCCTTGGGTGATTGCGACTGCCAGGTGAAATAGCGCGGGAAGGTGCGGGCCATGCGATACCAATGTTCTTCCGGGACGTGGCCTTTGCCAATGGCAATCAAACTACCCAGCCGCGCCTCGCTGTAAAGCAACCCGTAGTTATATTCCGCCCGGTGCGGCAAATGAACGTAATAGCCATGCATCATCAATTGATCGACTGGGTCGTAAAAAACCCCGTAATCTTCCCGGTCAATCAAGCGACTGCAACGCTCCACCAGTTCGGGAACGGCGTTGCGCACCACCATCAATCCGGCGCTCAACCAAGCGGAATCGACAAACGACACAAAATGACTGGTGCGCTCCAGGGTGGTGGTGTCGTAATAATTGAAGAAGAATCCCCGCCAGGTTTCCATCTGCTCCAGACTGTCCAGCGTTCGGTCCAGCCGGTCCAGCGCTTCCGCCGCGCTAATCAGCCCCAGTTCCCGCGCCGCCACGATATCGATCAGATACAGGCCAATGTTAGTGACGTTCGTGTAATCGCCTACCCAGGCGCGTTCCGGGGCAACTGAACCGTTCAAGCGCACCGTGTCCAACGGCAAACCATGCTCGCGGTCACTCAATGCTGCCAGTCCCCGCCAGGTATCGTGCACCAGCCGCTCCAGAAATGCGGGGCTATCTTGAGGTAGTTCGGCTGCTGCAACCGTCAACCGCTCCGGCCAGCCAGCCAGTCGGGCATGAACGTGCGGTTGCGCAGCGTCTTTTCCTCCCAACGTGGTTTCCCAAGCAGTTTTCTTGGGCGGTATCACCCGATCATGAATATTGGGACCCGGTTGGCCGGTCTTGATCAGCGCGAGGCTATCCAGCCAATAAGCACCTTGCGTCACGGGCGACCGGCGTGGCTGCCACACCAGGGCCAGTTGGCGCAGATGCGTCCAGTCGTCAATGCCGTTCATCCAGCGCAGCGGAACCTGGAAACGTTGCCAGTCGCCGGTGATGCCCTCAATGACCGTGCTGCCTTGGCGTAATAGACCTAATGGCCCATCCGTCAGCGGTTGCTTGAATTCCAGCTTCAACGCCTCGGCGAAACCGGCGTACTCATCACCGCGAATCCATAGTTCCAGATGATCGTAGGCGGAGGCGTCCAGATCCGGCAGGCTCAGTTGCCAGCCGATGGCCTCGGTCGCGCCGGGCTGGAAACGGTACTGGAGATACAGCGCCCGCTGACTGTCCTCGCGTTGCACCGGTTCGAACCGATAGCGAATTTGACCCGCCGGCTGATCCGGGTCGGTTGTCCAACCGCTCATGCTAATCTCCGGCGTTGGGCTGGTGGGTCGTTCAAAATCGTGCAGGATCAAGGAGTCAGCAGCGAAAGCTGACCCAACGCTGCACAGCAGAAACAGAGCGAGTCGATACGGGAGAGCAATCGGCATGGGTACAAACCAAGGGGCGTGAGGCGGACAGTGATTGTAAATCAGGCAGGGTGCTGTGGACCGTCTTTCAGCAGCGCCAGTATTTCAACATGGCGGGTTTGCGGAAAGAAGTCATAGGGCGTCAGCGCTTCTACCGTATAATCGGCTGCGGTCAGCGTTGCTAAATCCCGGCTCAAAGTGCCGGCGCTGCACGACAGATAGGCCATCCGCTCGGGCCGGAACTCCATTGCCGCCCAGTCCCGCACGTCCGGCTCCAGCCCGGTGCGTGGTGGGTTGACGTACAACAATCGGGTTCCCGTCGCCGGCGTCCAGGCGCGCAGTTGGGGGAGACGGTCGGCGCACTTGCCGCGCAGCACAGTCGCGGCTGGCGCATTCTCACCCACGCATTCCACCGCTTCGCCACTCAGTTCCACGCCGAGCGTTCGCGCTCCATGCCGGGTCCAGCGCGTCAGGCTGGCGCCGATGCCACAATACAAATCGGCGAGCGAGTCGCCCGGTTCCGGGGCCAGAAAATCTTCCGCCGCATCCAGCGCCTGCCCGTACAGTTCGGGGATTTGCTGTTGGAAGGCGGTCGGACCGTAGATCAGCCCGAATCCATCCCGCGAGCGTGGCTGACCCCATAACAGGGTCCAGCCATTCCGGGCGAACAGTCGGCGGCCAGCGGCGGGGTGCAAATGTAGCCACAAGCCTTCCAGCCCAATGGCCGCCAGTTCCAACCGTCGCGTTTCGTTGAACCCGTCGGGAACCGGGAGATGCCGGGTTTTCAGAATCAGCGTGGCCTGCGCGCCAGACTGCACAAAGAACGCCAGCGGAAATTCCAATACCGGCGGCAATGTCCGTCGCAGCCAGTGAATCATTGCCCGCACCGGCTCAGCATGAACCGGACAATCGGGAATCGGGATCAGCTCATCGCGCCGCCACAGGCCAAAATTCCAGCCCGCCGCTGCGTCCCAGACTGCCGACAGGCAGACCTTGCGCC
This sequence comes from Pseudomonadota bacterium, assembly GCA_022709365.1. Classification (GTDB taxonomy): domain Bacteria; phylum Pseudomonadota; class Gammaproteobacteria; order Competibacterales; family Competibacteraceae; genus UBA2383. Next base: position 72,844 of record JAKLIY010000006.1, on the reverse strand, counting down.
GATAATTCCAGCGGGCCGCATCAGCAACCGTCCGCATCGCTCGCAGTCGGTTTGCCCAAGGCGCTAACATTCGCTGTAACCCTTCCATTTTTTGCGCCTCGCTGGCCGTAGCGCTCCAGGTGCGATGGGCGCAGCCGGGACAGCGGGGGTCACAACCGGGCAGGAGGGTCATGGGTGGAAAAATGCAGACGGGGCCACTATGAATTAACTAATCAACGGGCAATAGCGAGGAAAAGACGATGGTCAGCAGCTATCTGATTTGCGATCTTTGCGGCGGATTCGGCCCGCCGGCCAGCTTTCTGAGCGAGAACGGCCTGCGGCTTTGCTATCAGTGCTGGTATCAGGAGCAAGGCGGTGACGATTCGCCGTCAGTGACGATTCCTGAAGCGGCGGCGGAGCCGACTGAGTCGTTAGCAGTGGCGCGGCAACAATCGCCGGTTCAGTCGGCGGCGGCGCAGCTTTGCCCAGCACCAGTTGCGACAGCAACATGCCAGCGAACATCAATCCGCAGCCGATCAGCCCGCGTCCCGCCAGAGTCTCGTTGAGCAGCAGCCAGCCGCCCAGTGCGGCAAAGACGGTTTCCAGGCTCAGGATAATCGCGGCGTGAGCGGGCGGCGCATCGCGCTGGGCCACGACTTGCAGCGTGTAGGCGACGCCGACCGACAGCAGTCCGCCGTAGAGAATGGGCAGGGCCGCGCCGCGCAAGCCATCCAGGGTGATCGACTCGCTGGCGACCGCAATCGCCAGGCTCAACACGCCGCAGATGATGAATTGCAGACAGGCCAATAACACTGGTTCGACACGCCGACCGGCCAGCCAGCCAATCGTCAGGACATGCCCGGCCCAGAAGAACGCACCGATCAGCACCAGCCCATCGCCCTCGGTCAAGGTTAAACGATCAGTCATCGTCAACAGATACAGACCCGCTATGGCCAACAGCGCACCCAGCCAAGTGCCCCAGGGCGTGCGCTGCCCCCACAGCAAGCCGAGTAACGGAACAACGACCACATACAGACCCGTGATGAAACCGGCTTTGCCAGCAGTGGTGTGGACAATGCCGACCTGTTGCAGCGAAGCGCCGGCGAATAGAATCAACCCGACCAGCAGACCACCGACCCACATCAGCCGTTCGCCGCCTGGGCGAATCAATGGGCCGGAGCGTCGTCCAATCCACAGCAGCGGCAACAGCGATAGCGCCCCGATCAGAAAGCGGACGCCGTTGTAGGTGAAAGGGCCGACGTGATCCATGCCGACCCGCTGGGCGACGAAGGCAAAGCCCCAGATGATCGCCGCCAGCAATAACAAAACTTCTGCCTTGAAGGTCTTGAGAGTCAACATATCCGATGAGCGCCGGGCGTAGAAGGTTGCGGTAGTGGGAAAGGGCGGCATGATACCTGACCGGCGCAGCTTCGGCATGATCAGTCGGGTTAGCGCTCACCATTTTTGCTTCCAACTCGCACGCCCGCTTGCCCATCGGCAGAAAATCCTTATAATTGCGCTCTTCCCTCCTAATGCCGGGATGGCGGAATGGTAGACGCAGTGGACTCAAAATCCACCGGTAGTGATACCGTGAGAGTTCGAGTCTCTCTCCCGGCACCAATTAAAACAGTCAGTTAGGGCTGTTGTCGGTTTTATCTTCCGGGCTGCCCGTCAACGAAGCAAAAAATGGCCTCAGCCAGCGTGCGCAGGATTCAGGGTCTTCCAGATGGGGATGATGTCCCCCCGGCACGATTTTAACGCTCAGATCAGCGATACAGGCATAGCGGTCCTGCATATAAGCCCGCTTGACCAGATAACCCGCTTCACCGCAGAGCAACAACGCCGGAGCCTGAATCCGCTCCATATAGGCCAGAATCTGTGGTTCGCTGAGATAGAGCGGCGAAACGAAGCGCAACCGGGGATCGGTGCGCCAGACGAAGGCTTGACCCACCGGTTGCAGACCCCGTTCGACCAGTCGCGTCGCCGCCGACCATGACAAGCCACTGCCCTCACAGCGCGCCTGAATCGCCGCTTCTACGCTGGGATAGACTGGGGTGCTTTTACGCCGCAGGGCGTCCATCTGCTCCATGGACTTGCGCAAGTTGGCTGGACCGTCAGCAGGTTGGCTGGTCGGCGGCCCCAGCCCTTCGATCATCGCCAGCTTGATCACCCGCTCAGGCAGAATCGCCGCAATGAAACTGGCAATGCCGCCGCCCAGGGAATGGCCCAGCAGGGCAAAGCGTTCCCAACCTAGCGCATCGGCGGCGGCGACCACGTCGGGGATGAAATCCACGAAATGATACGGTACGCCGGGTGGGCGATGGCTGGAGCGCCCATGACCGGGTAAATCGACCGCCGCCAGCCGCAGACCTGGCAACAACGGCGCCAGCGTATCGAAACTGGCGGCGTTATCCAGCCAGCCATGCACGGCCAACACGGGTATCCCGTCCGGGGGACCCCAAACTCGTGCGGTTAACCGCGGCCAGGGCGTTTGAAGGTCCAGTTCCTCAGTCATCCAGCGCTGCCGGATTATGCCAACTCGCATCATTCGGAAACAGATTGACGTATTTCACGCTGCTCCGGGGTTCCGCCATCAGGTCGGCCACCGTATCGCGCCAGGCGGCGTAATGAGCCGTTTCCTTGTGCTGAACCGGAGCAGCGGCGGTGTGGTAAATCTCGACCAGCACAAAGCGGGTCGGATCGTCGACCTGCTGGATTACGTCGAAACGGGCGATGCCGGGTTCCTGAACGCTGTGGCGGGCGTTCTCGAGTGAAGCCGCTTTGAACGCCTCAACGCAGTCCGGCTTGACATGGACGAAGACATGAACGATCAACATGGATATCTCCTGTCCTCAGTCAGCACTGAGAAGCGGTTTTTTACAGATGGAATCCCCTCAACCACTGATGGGCGAAGAAAGTGATTGCTGATTTTCTTCTACCCTTCAGCAGGCAGTCGCAGCGCCGTCGACAAACTATCCAGTTCCGCCATGCTGGACTGCACTCGGTCCAGCGCTTCCATGGCCTGTTCACGGGTGATGCCCAAGGTGAACATCACCAGGGCCGGCAACCGGTGATTGGATTCCTCACCGAGGCCAGCATAACGCAGTAACCGGTTGGCAATCAGCACCAGGTTGGAATATTCGGCATGGGGTTGAGTGCAATCCTCATTGTGGTGCCAGCGTACCGCAGCGATCACTTCCTCGGGCATCGCCCAGGATTGCATCAGCCAAGCGCCGATATGCCAGTGTTCAACGCCCAGGACATAACGTTCTACGACATCGAGCGGCACACTGCGATTGACCGCCAGAAAGCGGTTGAACAGGAAAAATCGGGCTGGGAAGACATGACCGAGCACCAGATAACCGAAATCGTGCAGCAATCCACAAAGATAGGCGAGTCCAGGCTTGACATTCGTGGGTTCGGGCAACAGCTTGACGAGTTCGCTGATCAATGAGGCGCAATAGATGCTGTGCCGCCAGAACGTTTGCAAACCGACCGGACCATCGACCGGAATATGAAAAGTTTGGCCCATGCAGGAGCCGAGCAGCAGATTAAGCGTATTCTCGATCCCCAACACCTGCTGGATAGCAGTCTCCAGCGAATCCACGGGTCCTTGATAACCATGCAACGGAGAGCGCGCCCAATACACCACCTGGGCAGCGAGGCTGGGATCATACTCAGCGACTTGCAGAATCTCTTTGACCGTCACATCCGACTTGGCGCGCAGCGCCATAATCCATTGCACGGTTTGCGGCATGACGGGCAGTTCGGTAATGGCTTCAATGCCCTCACGCAACTGCGCAGGCGTATAACGCCGGGTGAGATTAACCAGATTTTGCGGGGTCGCTGCCTGCTGACTGAGCAGGGCATCCAGGTCTTCGGTTGACACTGCAAAATGGCCCCAGCGCGCTGTGGCGAGTACCTGACGGAAATCGACCGCCCGCATACTCACCAGAACATCGCCATTGCCGCCATCGAAGTAAACCTCGGCATCCTCGTCCGCAACCAGGCTGGCGTCAGCCAGGGCAGGAATGGCGAACGCGCCAGGCAGCGGCGGGTGGCAACCGGTCTGGCAACCGTACTGTTCGAAAAAATGGTGGGTTTCGATGCCGTAGAGCGGATCCAAATCGCGCTGTAGCGCCTGACAAAGGATCGAAAAATCCAGGATATAACTACACGGCAGAATCGCCATCACCAGCCCTGCCCTGTCTCTGAGCAGAACCGTGCGCACTATTTGCCGGGGAGGAATGTCGAGCTTGGCCGCCGCCTGGTCGAGACTCTCGACCGATGGACAATCAATCAGCCGGTAGGGAAAACCGTGCTGGTCCAAGTGGAACCGAACGACGTCGGGGAGGTTCATCATGGGGCTAGCTTTGAGTCGTCTGATCTACTGGTTGGTCATCTCCGCCTGAATTATAGCGTTGATTGGACCTGCGATTCTCTTTACTGGATAAAGACCTGACGCTTGGGCAGTTCGGTATAGAAATCGTACTTGGGTTTAAAGGACTCAGGCGCTGCCGGCAGGGGGGCGACAACTGCTCGCGCTGGCGAAGTCACGGGCGCTGGAGTCACGGGCGCTGGATGCGGCATAGCGGCGACTGGAGTTCCCCTGGGGCGATCGCCCTTGATATAGGCCAGCAGACCGCCAAACAGGCCTGCCAGGATGAGGGTGATGACCAACAGGCCATGTCGGCGCACCGCGCGGCGGCGTTGCCGGGGCGAGATGGATTTGTAATCGCAGCGCATGCTCACATAACCTCCGGGGCTGAAACGCCGAGTAAGGCGAGACCATTACTAATGACCTGTCGGGTCGCCAGGCTCAGATTCAGCCGAGCGTCACGCAAGGCATCGTCGTCAACCAGCACCCGGTGTTCGTTGTAATAAGTGTGGAAGGCATTGGCCAACTCCCGCAGGTAGTGCGCCAATTGGTGCGGTTCATGGTCGAGCGCCGCTATTTCCACGATTTCCGGGTAACGGGACAAGGCAACCAGCAGGGCTTCCTCATGCGGTTCTGATAACAGCGCCAGATGAGCCTGTCCACGCGCTTCATCGCGGGGCAAACCCTTCTCCCGCAGTTGCTTCAACACGCTGCTGACCCGGGCATGGGCGTACTGAATATAGTAGACCGGGTTGTCCTTGGACTGGGATTTAGCTAGGTCGAGATCGAAATCCAGATGCTGTTCGCTCTTGCGCATGACATAGAAGAAGCGGGCAGCGTCGTTGCCGACTTCCTGGCGCAGTTCGCGCAGGGTCACGAACTCGCCGGAACGGGTGGACATCGGCGCCCGTTCGCCATGGCGATAGAGAATGGCGAATTGCACCAGAAGGACGTCCAGCCGGTCGGGATTCTCGCCCAGCGCCTGCAGGGCAGCCTTGACCCGGGGGACATAACCATGATGGTCAGCGCCCCAGATATCGATCACCCAGTCGAAGCCGCGCTCGAACTTTTCCAGGTGATAGGCGATGTCCGAGGCAAAGTAGGTCATCTGGCCATTCTCCCGCTCCACCACCCGATCCTTTTCGTCGCCGAAGGCGCTGGAGCGAAACCACTGCGCCCCGTCCTGTTCGTAGACGTAGCCGGCGTCACGCAGCCGGTTGAGGGTCTTGTTGACCGCGCCGCTTTCCGCCAGGGCGCGTTCTGAATACCATTCATCGTAGACCACGCCGAATTGCTGCAGGTCGTCGCGGATGTCATCGAGAATCGTGTTCAGGCCCAGTTCGAAGAGATAGCGGTAGCGCGGCTCGCCCAACAGCACCCGGGCGCGCTCCACCAAGGCGTCGATATGCGCTTCCTTGTCCCCCGGCGTGACCACGTCGCCGTTCCCATCGCGAATTTCATCCTGGGGCAGGTCGCGGAAGATTTGCCGGGCTGAAACCACATAGGCGCCGCCATGCTCGATATAGAGCTGCACGGCAATGTCGCGCACATACTCGCCCCGGTAACCGTTGCTGGGAAACCGGAACTTTTCGCCGCAATGCTCCAGATAGCGTAGCCAGAGGCTGGCAGCCAGGATGTTCATTTGCCGGCCCGCGTCATTGACGTAGTACTCGCGGTGTACCTGGTAACCGATAGCTTCCAGCAGATTGGCGACGGTTGCGCCAAACGCCGCGCCGCGACCATGGCCGACATGCAGCGGCCCGGTGGGATTGGCGGACACGAATTCCACCTGCACCCGTTGACCGCTGCCCAACCCGCTCCGGCCAAAGCGCTCACGGCGCTCCAGGATTTCGCCGACTACGGCTTGATAGGCGGCAGGGGTTAGAAAGAAGTTGATGAAGCCTGGCCCGGCAATTTCTACTTTGACAACCTGGTCGGAGACCGGCAGGGCGGCGACAATTCGCTCAGCCAGTTCACGAGGTTTGCGACGGGCGGTTTTCGCCAACGCCAAGGCGATGGTCGAAGCGAAGTCGCCATGCGTCCGGTCACGGGTACGCTCCAGCGGGATGACTGGCCGTTCGGCACTAGGCAACAACCCCTCTCGTTGCAGGGGTTGCAGCGCTTGAGCGATAAGATTTTGCAAATGCGTTTTCAAGAGGAAGCCTCGTGCAGGGGGGTTCCGGTCAACTGATCATGCCCAGCTTGAAGTGGTAGGTGATGAATTTCTTGAATTCATTGACGATTTTGAACGAATCTCGAAGCAGTTCCCGTTCCAGCTTGTTCAGTTCCTTGGGATTCAGATAGTTGTCCTGAGGCAGGCCCTGCTGGATTTTGTTCAGACCCGCCTTGACCCGCAAGGTGGAAAGATAGGTGAACACCTCAATCAATTCCGTACCGAAGGACGAGCGGAACAGGTTGCGCTGACTCAGCGCCAGAATGCGGTCGATAGTGTTAGTCTGCGGCAGCCGGTATTCCAGCGCCAGGCTGCGAATGCCATGCACGATAGGGAAGATGCCGCCCTTTTTGAGGTCCAGTTCGTCGCGATGCTTCTCGACCACGAAATTGGTGAAGAAGCCCAGTGGGGTTTCAAAGGCGACCGTGGCCTTGGCGAACTGGGCGTAGAAAGCGCGATGATCGCCCAGTAAACGGTACATGTGATCCTTGACATGGCGAAGCAGGTTATCGTCGCCGGCGACCGCCATGGCATCGAAGAAAATAGCGAATTGCAGGAAGGAATCCTGGGTCGGATGGACGATCCACTGGAAGAGTTCGTCTTTGAAGGCTGCGACCGATTTCGTCCAGTACGGATTGGACACCATGATGTTGCCAGGACAGCGCGGATAGCCAAAGTCGAGCAGGCAATCGGTGAACGCGCTGGTGATCTGCGCCAGGTTCGGGTTCTCGAAGCCGTCGCGGAGAATCAGGGCATTGTCTTGGTCCGTTTTGAGAACCTGCTCCTCGCGCCCTTCGCTGCCCATCACCAGCAGACAGGCATCTGCGAGCAGGCCCGGCGGGACCAGCAGATCGAAGATTTTGCGTAGTAGTTTTTTATTCAGCTCTGACACCAGTTGCATGATGTAGCGAATCTTGATGCCCTTAGCGTGCAGATCACGGATGACGTTGACCAGATCTTGGCTGGCCCATTTCAGGTCTTCCCGGGACTGCGCCCGTTCGATTTGCAGAGCGATCAGATGCGAGTGATTAGAAAGGTAACTGAGCAGGTCGATATGTTCGAGGATGCCGTGCAGGATGCGGCCCTCGCGGATTACCAGCCGGTTGATATTGTAGTGGGTCATCCGCAGCAGGGCGTTGAACAGAAAGTCGTCCGGCGCCATATCGATCAATTCATAGGTCGCCAGCGGTCCGACCGGCTCATTGACAGACCGTCGCTGGATGATAGCGGCTTCGCGTAAATCAGTAGCGGTCACAATGCCGAGTTCGTCGCCGTATTGCACCAGCACTGAGTTGGTTTTATGCGCCTTCATCGCCAGGGCGGCGTCATGAATCGAGCTGCCGGCGTCGACAAACACCGGCGGATGAATATAGGCGTCCTGAATTTTGGCCAAGATGAAAGATGATAAATCGCGGCTGTCGCCGGTCTCAGACAGCGTGGCGAGTCGCTGGGAAATCTTCTGGTGGTAAAACGCCGCCAGCGCAGAATGGCCCTGTACGGCGCGCAGGAACGCGGGCCGTGGCAAGAGAAAACAGCGGGTGGGTTCACTGACCACAAAACTATGTTTACTGGCGCCATCCAGCAGGGTGCGGGCGTCGAACATATCCTCGGCGGCATACAGTGAGACCACGCACCACAGCGGACTGCCGGGCAGGGTGACCGCCTCCGGACCCAGGGTGGAAAGATCGCCGTCCACTTCATAAACCGCACCCTCAATGATGAGGTAGAGGCAGGCGGGGATTTCGCCGGCCTTCACCAACACCTCGCCGGCAGGATAGTCGTCCACGGTCAGTTCCCGGGCGATCGGCTCCAGTTCTGCGGCGGAGAGCCGGTTGAAGGGGGGCAGACGGGCGAGAAACGCGGTTGGGTCCGGAGTGGTCACGACGGTTCGATCCTGAAGGCCAGATACGAATGAAGAACCCCTCCACGGCAGATGCCGGAAGGGGTTTTATCTTAGCAGGATTCAGACCGGTTGGGGGTTGCTATCCGCTGGCAATCTCCTCAACGGGTCATGGATCGCTTAGTGGCTGGCTGCACCCTCGGCGCCGATGCCGGTTTGGCAACGCACGTCCTGTGCCTCAAAGGATTCACATTCCCGCTTGCCCTGCTCACTATTGTCCATGATCGAGCCGAGCCAGATGCCCACGAAGGCGATGATCATCGAGAACAGCGCCGGGTTCTTGAACGGGAAGATGGCGGCGCCAAACTTGAGGACATCAGTCCAGACGGTCGGGCCGAGAATGACGAACAGAGTCGAAGTGACCAGGCCCAGCCAGCCGCCCAGCAGCGCACCCTTGGTGGTCATCTTCCCGTAGTAGATCGACATGATCAGGATCGGGAAGTTGGCGCTGGCCGCTACCGCGAAGGTCAGGCCGACCAGGTAGGCAACGTTCTGTTGCTCGAAGGCGATGCCCAGCAGGATGGCGATAATGCCCAGCACCACGGTCGCCATTTTGGAAACCCGCACTTCCTGCTGTTCGTCGACATTGCCGTGCGCCCACACGTTGGCGTACAGGTCATGCGAGATCGCTGAAGCGCCGGCCAGGGTTAGACCGGAGACCACGGCCAGAATGGTGGCGAAGGCGACCGCCGAGATGAAACCGAGCAACAGGTTACCGCCTACCGCCGACGCTAACTGCACCGCTGCCATGTTCTGGCCGCCCTTGAGCGCCAGTGCGCCGGTCTTCGGATCGGTCACCATGTAGCCTGAAGTCTCCGGCATCAGCAGCACGATGGCGCCGAAACCGATCAGGAAGGTCAGGATGTAGAAATAGCCGATGAAGCCGGTGGCGTAGAAGACCGATTTACGGGCTTCGGTGGCGTTCGGCACGGTGAAGAACCGCATCAGAATATGCGGCAGGCCGGCGGTGCCAAACATCAGCGCCAAGCCCAACGAGATGGCTTCAATGGGGCTGGTCACCAAGACACCGGGCCGCATGAGGGCATCTTTCTTGGCATGAATTTCAGTCGCCTTGCGGAACAGCGCCTCTGGACTCCAGGAGCCCTCGGTGGCGACATGCAAAGCACCGAACGCGATGAACGTGGCACCGCCCAACAACAGGCAGGCCTTGATAATCTGCACCCAGGTGGTTGCCAGCATTCCGCCGAAGGTGACGTACAGGATGATCAGAACGCCGACGATCGTCACCGCATAGATGTAGTCCAGACCGAACAGCACCTGGATCAGCTTGCCCGCGCCCACCATCTGGCCGATCAGGTACAGCACCACCACCACCAGCGAGCCGGTAGCGGCCATGGTGCGCATCGGCACCCGCTGGAAGCGGTAGGACACCACATCGGCGTAGGTGTATTTGCCGAGGTTGCGGAGCTGTTCAGCCATCAGGAACATGATGATCGGCCAGCCGACCAGCCAGCCGACTGAGTAGATCAGGCCGTCATAGCCGTTGATGAACACCAGGCCGGAAATACCCAGGAACGACGCAGCGGACATGTAGTCGCCGGCGATGGCCAAGCCGTTCTGGAAGCCGGTGATGCCGCCGCCGGCAGAATAGAAGTCCTTGGCGGTCTTGGTGCGCTGCGCGGCCCAGTAAGTGATGCCCAGGGTGCCCGCGACGAAGGCCAGGAACATGACGATAGCAGGGATGTTAACCGCTTGCTTCTTCACTTCGCCCATATCACCGGCGGCCAGCGCTGCGCCGGCAACGAGGCTCAGGACAATAGCCGTCAATGCATTTTGCCAGAGTCTCATAGCACCTCCTCCTTGATTTCGGCGGTTAGGCGGTCGAATTCGGAATTGGCGCGGAAGACGTAGATGCCGGTCAGGATAAAGGCACTAATGATCACGCCCAAGCCAACGGGAATGCCCACCGTGGTAATAGAGCCTTCCCACAGGTGTTGGGAAAGAAACTCTTTGTTGAAGGCGATGATCAGAATAAAGCCATAGTAGATCAACAGCATGAGGATCGCCAGGATCCAGGCGAACTTGGCTCTTTTAGACACCAGTTCGTGGTATTTAGGGTTACTTTTTATCGCGCGCACCAGGTCTTGTTGCATCGTTATATCCCATAGGTGGTGGTGGGTGGAACGGCGGACGCCCCTGAGTGGACTGTAATCCATCCCTTAGAGGCTTGCCTGATAGCCGAAAGGCGCCGCAAGCCCTTAAATTCTAGCTTTATCCGGCGTCAAGTAAAGGTGTTGCGGTTCACTTATTTTTTAATGGCTTGAAACAATTACAGTCAGCGATCAGCCGACGAGCGGTTAAAGTGCGGCAAACTGCTCAATAAAGCTCCAGCGGATCCACGTCCAGCGACCAGCGCACTTGGCGATCCTGGCGATCCGCCCATAACAGCGCGGTCCAGCGATGGAGAAAGCGGTGTAAATCCTGGCGTTGTGTGGCCTGCATCAGCAGATGCGCCCGATAACGGCCGGCGCGGCGCTCCATCGGCGCGGGAGCCGGCCCCAGGACTTCCAATCCGTCCGCCAACGGTTCGGCCAACGCTCGGGCGGCATTCAAAAAGGCGGTCGCTCGTTCCGGGTCGACCGCCTCAGCCCGCAGCAGGGCCTGGTGGGCAAAGGGCGGCAACAAAGCCGCTTGTCGTTCGGCCAGCGCTTCCGCAGCGAAGGCCGGATAGCCCCGCGAGACCAGGGTACGGAGCAGAGGATGGTCGGGATGATGGGTCTGTATGATCACCGTCCCCGGTTTTTCCGCCCGCCCGGCCCGCCCGGCGACTTGCAGGATCAGTTGCGCCATTCGTTCACTGGAACGGAAGTCAATGCCGTAGAGTCCCTGGTCGGCGTCGATAATGCCCACTAGGGTCACATCGGGAAAGTGATGACCCTTGGCCAGCATCTGGGTGCCGATCAACAAGCGACGGCCACCCGTGTGAATATCCGCCAGCAGAGTTTCCAGACTGCCACGCCGGCGAGTGCTGTCACGGTCCATGCGGGTGAGGCCGACCTCGGGAAATTCCTGGCAGAGGGCGGTTTCCAGCCGTTCAGTGCCCTGGCCCAGACCGCGCAGATCCACACTGCCGCATTGCGGACAGGCCGTATCAACCGCCCGTTGATCGCCGCAATGGTGGCAGATCAGGCGCTGGCGGCGCAGATGCAAGGTCATGCGGGCGTCGCAATGCCGACATTGGCTGATCCAGCCGCATTCATGACAGAGCAGAACAGGGGAAAACCCACGCCGATTGAGAAACAGCAGCACTTGCTCATCCCGATCCAGATGGGCACGGATGCGTTCCAGCAACGGCAGCGACAGGCCCTCGCGCATCGGCTGACGGCGCACGTCCAGAATATGAATCGGGGGTTCCGCGCCACCGCCCACCCGTTCCGGCAGGGACAACAACTGGTAGCGTCCGCGCTGGGCGTTGTGGCAGCTTTCCAGCGCCGGGGTTGCGGAACCGAGCACGACCGGGATGCCCAGTTGCTGACCCCGGACAATGGCCAGATCGCGGGCGTGGTAGCGAAAGCCGTCCTGCTGCTTGAAAGACGGATCGTGTTCTTCATCGATGATCAGAATGCCCGGCGCTTGCAGCGGCGCAAAGACCGCGGAGCGGGTGCCGACCACCACTCGGGCGCGACCCTCGCGGGCCATCAGCCAGGCCTTGAGCCGCTCTTCATCACTGAGACCGGAGTGCGACACGGCCAGCGGTCCCGGCAACCGTTCGCGGAACCGGGCCAGCAACTGCGGGGTCAGGCCAATTTCCGGGGTGAGTACCAGCGCTTGCCGGCCTTGGGCCAGCGCGGCTTCGATCACTTGCAGGTAAACCTCGGTTTTACCGCTGCCGGTAACGCCTTCCAGCAGAAACACCTGAAACCGGCCCAGCGCGGCGATCATTGCGGCGACCGCCTCTGCCTGCGCCACGTTCAGCGCCGGCGGCGGGTGAGGAGCAAAAGCAGTAGCGCCTTCCAGGGCCGCGCTCTGTTCCGCCCAGCCCTTGTCCCGTAACGTGCGCAGGGTGGCGGCGCTGTGGCTGACGACCGGACGCAGGGTTTCCGGTTCAGCGCCTTCCGGGCACTGCGCCAGATAGTCCAGCATCCGCCACTGCACCGGGGCGCGGCGCAGACTGTCGTCAGCGAGTGCGGCCCGGCCAGCGGCGGTGATACGCCATAGTGGGGTAGAGGCAGGCGCGATAGCGGGTTCGCCCTGGCGCAACAGGACCGGCAAGGCGGTTGTGAACACCTCGCCGGGCGGGTGGTGGTAGTAGCGCTGCGCCCACTGGATCAGCGCCAGCACATCCGGCGGCAGCAGCGCTTCGGTGTCGAGAACCGCCAGCGCGGGTCGCAGGCTGGCGATATCCAGCGCCGTGTCAGCGCCGAGTTCCACTAGGAAGCCAACGACCTGTTGTCGCCCGAAAGGAACCTGGACCCGCATGCCCGGTTGCAGAGTTGCAGGATCGCAATCCGGCGGGGGCAGGTAGTCGAAGGTCCGGTACAGGCGCGAGGGAACCGCAATGCGCAGAATCAAGCGTGTGGCTCACTCCCCTCTCACCGGCAGGGAGAGGGGTCAAGAGGAGAGGCGATTCAGCCGCCGGCGCGGAAAGCCCCGAGCGAACCGCCCTGGCCCTGAACGAACACGATGTCGCCGGCGACGATCGGTGGCGCGATGATGGCTTTATTGGTCGCGCGAATCCGGCCGACGATCCGGCCATCCTCCTTGCGCAACCAGTGTAAATACCCTTCGAAGTCGCCGACGACCACATGATCGGTCGTTGCCGCCGGAGCGGACAGCCGGCGTCCAGTCATTTCCGGCTGTTTCCAGAACGTCCCGCCAGCGGCGCGATCCAGAGCTAATACGGCGTCGGTGTCATCGCTGACGTAGACCTGCCGGGCGTCTACGTCCAGTCCGGCGTGGCTGGACAGATCCCGACTCCAGACCAGATTGCCGTCGCGCATGTTAATCGCGGCTACGTTGCCATGATAGGCGGCCAGATACAGGGTGTCGCCGAAGGCTTTAGGTTCCGAGTCGATATCGATCAGCCGTTCGATCTCGGTACGGCCGTGCGGCGCGGCGATGGTTTTCTCGGTCAGCGGTAACCCCTTAGCCAAGGACAACACTAACAGTTTGCCGCTGTCGAGTCCGGCGATCATCAACTCACGAGTCATTAGCGGCGGGGCGTTGCCGCGCAGGCTGAGGGCGGGCATGGCATAGGTGTACGTCCAGCGCTGCTCCCCGGAACGGCTGTCGAAGCCGGTAAATTTGCCATCGATGGTGCGCACGACCACGATGCCACTGGCGGCGCGCGGGGGCGCTAGTACTTCGCTGGAAACCCGGGCGCGCCAGGCTTCCTGACCGTCGTTCTGGCGCAGCGCGATAACCTCACCCTTGCGGGTTCCGACCAGGACCAAGCCATCGTCGCTGACGCCGACGCCGCCGGAGATCGGCAATTGAGTGGCGACTTCCCACAGTCGCTGTCCGCTGAGGGCGTCCATAGCAACGACCATGCCATCATGACTGGCGGCGTAGACCCGTCCATCGGTCAGGGCAGGAATCAGGCGGATGAACTGGTCGTCGGCACCGGCGCCCACTCGGGTTTCCCAGAGTTGCTGGATGCTGATCGGCTGGTCGATGGGTTTCAGTTCAGCGGGGGGAGTCGAGTTGTCGGAGCCGCCGAACCAGCCACCAATCGTGCTACAACCCGCGATCAGCATCAGAATGAGCAAAGGAGTAGTGCGTCGGATCATGACGGCGGACCTGATGCAGGGGGAGCAGGGGAGACCGGAACCGGTTCGGCTGGCGCAGTTGGAGCGGCATCGTCCGGCGCTGCTTCAGGAACCTTGGCCGGCGTTTCGGAAGCCTCGGCGGCCGGCGTTTCGGAAGCAGTAACAGGTGGTGTCTCGGCGGGCGCTTCGGGAGCCGATAGCGTCTCGGCGGGTGCTTCCGATGGCGCGTCAGGAACGGGTGGAGGAACCGTTACGGTAGCGGGTTCAGCCAGTGGTGGAACCGGTGCGGCGATCACTGTGTCGGCAGTCGGCACGGCCAGATTGTCGAGTTTGATTCGCAACAACGGGCTGGCGCCACCGGCCGCCAGTGCTTGGGCATAGGCGGTTCGTGCCTTGGCGGGGTCGTTGCCAGCCAGAGCAAGATCACCCCGCAGCTCCTCGCGTTCGGCGGTCAAGCTGGCGGTGTTCACGTGCGCTAACAGCTTTTCCGCTTCGGTCAACTGGCCGGCGGCGAAGAACACCCGCGCTAGCCGCAGCCGGGCGATATCCTGGAGTTCAGCCAGTTTGGCGTGATCGATGACCCACTGCAATTGCTGAATGGCCGTCGCCTGATCGCCATTGTCCACCGCCAGTTTGGCCAGCCGCAGCGTCGCCAGCGCGGCATAGGCGGAATTAGGGAAATCGGCTAGCAATCCCTGACCCCGCTGACGGGCCTGATCCGTGTCCGGCTTTTCGACGGCTTCGATAAAGGCGTCATAAGCCAGTGATGCCTGGTTCGCCTGGGCGTCGCGGTGGGAGACCCAGTAGCGCCAGCCGAAGATCGCAGCGACGCCAAGCGCGATGCCGACGATGATGCTAACGCCGTTCTCCTGCCACCATTTTTTCAGATCTTCGACACGTTCGTCGTCGGTGTATTGCTCCATCAGCTTGTCTTCTCCAACTAACTCCCCTCTCTCCTTGAGGGAGAGGGGTTCAGGGTGAGGGGTTCAGGGTGAGGCCAGGGTGAAAAGTCTCAGGAAACTTTGCTCAGCGCCGCCACGCACAACCAGGCGGCAACCTGGTCCTGTGGCAGGGTGATTTGTGGGCTTTGGGCGTCGCGCAATGGCTTGATCGCGACCGTACCCGCATTGACCTCGTCCTCGCCGAGGATCAGCGCGAACTGTGCGCCGCTGTGATCCGCACGGCGGAACTGGGCCTTGAATCCACCGCCACCACAGTTCATTCGCAACCGCAACGCCGGCCCGGCGTCGCGCAGCCGTTCAGCGAGCGCCAACACCGTTCGTTGCGCGGCGTCACCGACCGCGATCAGGTAGGCGTGGGGGACCGAATCAGCGCCCGACCGGCCGGCCGCAGCTAGCATGGCGACCAGTCGCTCCAAGCCCATGGCGAACCCGATGCCGCCCGTCGCCGATCCGCCAAGCTGTTCAATCAGTCCGTCGTAACGACCGCCCGCGCAGAGGGTGCCTTGCGCGCCGAGCGTGTTAGTAACCCATTCAAAAACCGTCTGGCTGTAGTAATCCAGTCCCCGCACCAGCCGGGGATTGATGTCATAAGCAATGCCTGCACGATCCAGCAAATCCTGCAACGCGGCGAAATGCGCCTGGGATTCCGCGTCAAGATGATCCAGCAGCGAGGGCGCTTCCGCGATCACCGGCTGCATTGCGGGATTCTTGCTGTCCAGAATCCGCAGGGGATTGGTCTGCAACCGCCGCTGGCTATCCTCATCGAGTTCGCCCTGGCGCGTGGTGAAATAGGCGACCAGTTGTTCCCGGTAGGCGGCGCGGGCCGCGCTGGAACCGAGTGAATTGAGTTGCAGGGTCACCTCGCGAATGCCCAACCGCCGCCACAGCCGGGCAGTCAGACTGATCAGTTCGGCATCGATGTCAGGACCCACCATGCCGTAAGCTTCAGCGCCGATCTGGTGAAACTGGCGGTAACGGCCCCTCTGCGGTTTTTCGTAACGAAACATCGGGCCGATATACCACAGCCGCTGGATCTGGTTGTGCAGCAGACCATGTTCAATGCTGGCGCGGACACAACCGGCGGTGCCTTCGGGGCGCAAGGTCAGGCTCTCGCCATTGCGATCATCGAAGGTATACATTTCCTTTTCGACAATGTCGGTGACTTCGCCGATAGAGCGAGCGAACAACTCAGTTTTCTCCACCAGCGGCAAGCGAATTTCCTGATAGCTATAGGCAGCAAGCACCTCGCGAGCAGTGGTTTCCAGCGCCTGCCACAAGGCCGATTCGGCGGGCAGGATATCGTTCATGCCCCGGATGGCTTGGAACGGCTTGGCCATGGGATTATTCACGATCCAGGGTAAAGCGGCTGACGGTGCCGCGCCGGGGGACATAGATCGTGGTATCAACCAATCGGTCGTCCAGAACGATGCGGGCGGCAGGCGCATTGCCCAGCGTAACCTTGAAGGGGGCAGGGCCAGATAAGGTGTGCGTCGTATTGGCCTTCATCAAACCACTGGTCAGCACGTTGCCCTGGGCATCTTTGATTTCCACCCAGCAATCGTTGCTGAATTCCAACAGCAGCTTAGCCTCGCCGTTTTCGCCAGTCACCGCAGCGGGATCACTGGCCCGCACGACGAAGGGTGCCGATGAGTCCGTGGTGGTTGGGACTCCGGACACCGACAACATCGGCGCGGGATCGGGCGAAGCCGTGAAGACCACTGAGGGCGGAGCCGACACCGGAGTGGCGACTGCCGCCAGGGCGGATTCGGATGAAGGAGTGGCCGGGGACGTTCCACTGGCGAGCGATGTAGCCGGTGCGGGAGCTGCCGTTTCCGCCGATGGGGACTGGAACGGATATTGAGTCTGAGCCGTGGCATTCGTCAGATCGCGGTCGGTCTGGCTCCCCTTATTGGGTTGATCATTCGACCACAGCCCGGCCAAGCGGCTTGGATCCAGATCAGGCAGATGCTGGATAGCGGTCCAGCCGACGCCGACCAGCAACGCCAGATAAACCAAGCCGCGCAAATCACGCGCCCGGGTCTGACGACGCAGCGGATGTACGACTTGCAGCGGCGGCGGTTCCTGGCTGACATGGGTTTGCTGCCGGAAACGCTCCAGCACCTCATGATCCGGCATGTCCAGCAAACGGGCGTAGCGGCTGAGATAGCCGCGCACGAACACCGGCGGTCCCAGCCGGGCGAAATCATCGGCCTCGATGGCTTGCACGATCGTGGGATTGAGCATGAGATGCCGGGCCGCTTCGCGGAGTTCGAGGCCGTAGCGGGTGCGAACCTGGGCGAACCAGGCACCCAACGATTCAGCGTGGGCACTGGGGGTTTCGGGGGTGAAATCGGTAGCGATCTCGTTGGACATGATTTATTCCGGCTGTTTCAGGCGACGGGCTTCATCAGAATTCGGGAACTGCGCAACCAGGACCGCCTTATAGTCCCGATGCAGCAGCGGATCACCGTCCTTAGAAGATTCAATGGTGATGCCCAGCCACAGGCTTTGCAACGTGGGACGGGTTTGGCTGTGGTAGCGTTGCAGGAAAGCGCGGGCCTGCAGGGTCTTCCCCTGCGTCTGGCTGAGTCGGGCCATTTCAAGCAGGGCGCTGGTATTGTTGGGATTGATCTCCAGCGCCTTGCGCAGCCAGGTCTCCGCCTGGTCTGGATCATTGCGCTGGCGGGCGCACAGGGCCAGACCGGTGTAGCCATCGGAGGCGCTGGCGCCAGCGTTGGCGGGATCAGTGATGATCTTCTGGAATTCACTTTCGCCTTCGGCGGTGCGCACCGGTTCACGCAGACACAGGAACCGCGCATAGTTCAGCCTCGCCAGGGTGTAGTCAGGTTTCAGGTCGATGGCCTTTTTATAATGGGTTCCAGCCGGGCCATACTCGCGGATTTCCTCGTAAAGTACGCCGATGGCGTTATGGGCTTCCGGGTAATTATCCTTGAATTGTAGCGCCTTGAGCAGCTTTTCCGTGGCAACTTCGAAATGGCCGGATTGCATGTAGCCAATGCCCAGTTTGAAATTGGCCTCGGCGACATTGTCATTGAATTCCCGTTCCTGGGTGCTGGCGCAAGCGCCCAGCAGCAGGGTCAGGAACAAGAGGAACGGAGAGATTTGCGATAGTCGCATGAGGTTCTCGCTTAAGCGACCGCAAGGGGCGCGGAGCGTCCCAGCCGGCGGCCACGGGCTTGAACCTGCCCAGCGAGTTGACCGCAGGCGGCGGCGATGTCGTCGCCCCGGGTCTTGCGCGTCACGACCGTCAGATCATGGGCCATGAGCACTGCATGGAAGCGGTCGATGACGTCCGGGCTGGAGCGCTGGTAGCGGGTATTCGGAAACGGGTTGAACGGAATCAGGTTGACTTTGGACGGGATGTCGCGGATCAACGCCGCCAGCGCCCGGGCGTGTTGCTCAGAATCGTTGACCCCCGCCAGCAGCACATATTCCCAGGTGATGCGGCGGTGCGGTTTGTCCACGATGTAGTTTTTACAAGCTGCCAACAGTTCGGCCAGTGGATATTTGCGATTCAGCGGCACCAGTTCGTTGCGCAACTCATCGGTCGGCGCGTGCAGGGAAACCGCCAGACTGACTTCGGAGACCTCCCGCAGCCGATAGAGCGCCGGGACCACGCCGGCGGTGCTGAGCGTAACCCGGCGCCTGGAAATGCCGAACGCCAGATCATCCTGCATCAGGTCGGTTGCTTTCACCACGTTAGCGAAGTTCAGCAACGGCTCGCCCATGCCCATCAGCACGATATTGGTGATGATTCGGTCGCCGTTGCGCCGTTCGCCCAGCAACCGGCTGGCCTGCCAGACTTGGCCGATGATTTCGGCGACCGTGAGATTGCGATTGAAACCCTGTTGGGCGGTGGCGCAGAACGAGCAGTCGAGCGGGCAGCCAATTTGCGAGGAGACGCACAAGGTGCCGCGATCCGGTTCGGGGATGAACACCGTTTCGATGCAGTTGCCGCTGTCCAGCCGAATCAGCCATTTGTGGGAGCCATCGCGGGAGGCTTGATCGAGGGCTACCTCGGGCAAACGAATTTCGGCGCAGTCGGCCAGTCGTTCCCGCAGCGCTTTGCTCAGATTGGTCATGGTGGCGAAGTCGATGACCCGCTCATGGTAAATCCACTTCATAACCTGGGTGGCGCGGAAGGGTTTTTCGCCCAGCGCGACGAAGAACGCTTCCAGATCGCGGCGATCCAGATCGAGCAGATTGATCTTGCTAGCGGTTACGGCCATGACAAGCGCTGGGCTATCAATCATTCAGCAGGCGCGCGGACAGAGGTCCGCCTGGCTGAAAAAGAAGGCGATTTCGGTGGCGGCAGTTTCCGGGGCATCAGAGCCGTGGACGGTGTTGCGGGTAATGCTTTTGGCGAAGTCGCCGCGAATCGTGCCGGGCATAGCTTTGCTCGGGTCGGTCGCACCCATCAGATCGCGGTTTCTGGCGATGGCGTTCTCGCCTTCCAGCACGAGGGCGATGATCGGGCTTTCCGTCATATAAGCCACCAGTTCGGGGTAGAACGGGCGCTCACGATGAACCGCGTAAAAGGCTTGAGCCTGCTCCGGGGTCAGATGGATCATCCGGGCAGCGATGATCTGCAAACCCTCTTCCTCGAAGCGCGTGATGATCTTGCCGATGAGGTTCTTGGCGACAGCGCCAGGCTTAATGATGGACAGGGTGCGTTCAACAGCCATGCAGGACTCCGGGTAAATTCGGGGTAAGCGAAACGGGGACAAGGATTCATGGAATGAACCCGACGCAATGTCGAGTTTGATGAATGAAGTTTAGCGATATTTGGGGGGGGCGGGCAATGTATTCACCGGATTTGGAACAATTAGACCATTTTTTTTAGATCATATTCCAGAATCCCCTGAGCGCCGGCAGCAATCAGGCGGGGTAGCAGATCGCGCACTCGATCACTGTCCACCACTGTTTCCAGCGCCAGCCAGTCACGGTCATAGAGATGGCTGACTGTTGGCGCGTGCAGGCTGGGCAACAGACGCACCACCTGCTCCAGTTGCGCTGCCGGGACATTCATTTTCAGCGCGACCTTATGGCGGGCGGCCAGCGCGGCGCGGATCAGGAGGGCGATTTGCTCGATCTTGGCTTTTTTCCAGGGATCATCCAGCGCGGCGCGGTTAGCGATCAGGCGGGTGGTGGTGTGCAGCAAGTCGCAGACGATGCGCAGCCCATGGGCGCGGATGGTGCTACCGGTTTCAGTGATTTCCACCGCGGCATCGACCAGACCTTCGACGACCTTGGCTTCGGTGGCGCCCCAGGAGAATTCTACGGTGGCGGCGATGCCGCGCTCCGCCAGGGTGCGACGGGTGAAGCCGACCAGTTCGGTAGCGATGCGTTTGCCAGCCAAATCTTCCAGCGCATTGATCGGCGAGTCACCGTGTACAATCAGCACCCAGCGGGCCGGCTGGTCGGAACTTTTCGAGTAGCTGAGTTCGGCGATTTCCACTACATCGGCTTCCGTTTCCATGATCCAGTCCAGCCCGGTCAGACCGGCGTCCAGCGTACCCTGGGCGACATAGGGAGCCATTTCCTGGGAGCGAACCAGCGCGCAACCGATTTCAGGATCGTTGATGGTGGGAAAGTAGTTACGGCTGTGCGGACTGATCGTCCAACCGGCCTGGCCGAACAGCGCGATGGTGGAGCTTTCCAGACTGCCCTTGGGGATGCCAAGTTTGAGTTGCCGCATGGTGATGAATCCGGAATCGGGGTGGCGAAAAAGGGTTACCAGTTTAACCATGCCGGGCCAGTGAATAAACTGATCATATGAAATTACATGTCCTGCATCCCTGGAATCTGAGTTCCACTGAGGCCATCGCCTTGCAGCGGGAGTTGCGCACGCAACTGATTCTCGATGACCGGCTGGGATTAGTGCAGCGGGTTGCGGGAGTGGATGTCGGTTTCGAAGCAGGGGGAACCGTGACTCGGGCGGCGGTGGCGGTGTTGGGTTATCCCGGACTGGAACTGCTGGAAACCGCTATCGCCCGTCGCCCGACGACGTTTCCCTATATACCGGGCCTGCTGTCGTTTCGCGAATTGCCGGCGGTGCTGGAGGCGCTGGAGCAGTTGTCGGAACTGCCGGACTTGCTGCTGTGCGATGGCCAAGGCATCGCCCATCCACGCCGGTTTGGTATAGCCAGCCATCTTGGGCTGTTGGTGGATATTCCCTCAATCGGCGTCGCCAAGACCCGGCTGTGCGGGATGCACGAGGAACCGCTGAATCAGCGCGGGGCGTGGACGCCGCTGCGAGTGGAGGATGAGGTGATTGGCGCGGTGTTGCGCACCCGGCCCGGTGTTAAACCGCTCTACATTTCGCCCGGCCACCGCATTAGCCTGGCTACAGCGATTCAATATGTCATGGCCTGCTGCACCCGCTACCGGCTGCCGGAAACGACCCGCCATGCTCATCGGCTGGCGTCGGGCTGAATACGGGCAGATTTACGTCATCAACCGTGGCGTCAGCAATTTCCGGGCTTCCTGGAAAAAGTCCGGCTGCGGCAACAGTTCGCTACTGGGGAAGCGCACCAGCAGCAGGGTCATGTGGCCGTCCTTGCCTAAAAGAACTTCATCAAACGTCAGCGCGTTAACCACCTGGGGCGAATCAGGCGATGCCTTGATGTTCATGTGATCCAGGGTGAGCGCGATCCGCTCCAGCCGTAGATGCTTTTCCGGTTTGCTCAACGTCGCGATGACCCGCTGCAGCAAATGTTCGATGGTCGCTGAATCGGCGCGAATCTGCTTCAGTTCCTCCTGAATATCGAACAATTGCCGTTCAAGCGTCGAGGCGTCGGCCTGATTCAGCGGAGTCGACGCTAACAGTGGCCCGAGTCCCATCTGCCCCGATTGCATGGCGCTGGCTTTTTTCTGCAGGAGCTGACGTTGTTGTTGTTCCAGCTCCTGCCGGCGGATGCGGGTATCGGTCAGTTGCATCAACGCCGTTTCGATCAGTGAGTCAAACGCCCGTTTGGTCAATTCCTGGCGAGTCCCTTGCTCGCTCTCGGCAGGAAAGGTGAAGTGGTGATTACGGAAGTTGACGGTCGTTTGGGGGACATCGCGGCGGATCATGTCGCCTTGCCGCTCGATGCCCAGCACCGTTTTTTCAACCCGTTCCATGCTCAGCAGTCCGTACAGTTCCGCCGGCAGCAACCCGGGATTCTGGTATTGATAGTCGTGCATGTGCTTGCTGAAACTCAGCGTCTCGCGGAGATGATCGGGAGAAACGAATGCAGCACGCAACAGAGGGGTGCTGGTGAAGTGGCGATGACTGGCATCGACGGGCGGCGGCAGGCGATTCATCAGCGTCACCGTATACTTGACTGAATGCGCCACGGCGTCCCACAACTTATGACGGTAGCGGCTCACCGCACGCAGGCGCGGATCGGTGCCGTCTACTACCCGCTCGATGGCCGCTTCGATCACGGCATCGGCATATTTGCCCGGCGGACCGGCGGGTGCAGTCAAAAAGGATTTCAGGAAACGGAATGCCATGGTCTGCTGGCCTTAAAATTCAAGCATACGCTCTACAGAGGAATCCCCGGTCTTTAGGCTAGGGAGGATGTCAATTAAACAACTCCGTTTTCTCCGCTTTTTCCACTATGGCCCGGCGTTGCGCCTCATCCGGTTGGGGCAATTCCGCCGCCGTGAACAACTCACTGGCCAGCACTTTTTCCAGCAGCGCCGCCAGCGTCGGTTGTAAATCGACGGTGTGATCCAGCACCCACAACAGGTTTAGCAGCTCCCCGTCGAAAATCCAGCGCTCCGGGCGAATGTCGTCCAGCGGCGAGGATTTCTTGCCGGAGCGGTCGCGCATTCGATAGGCCAGCCAGGATTTCACCACCTCGAAGCCGGACAGGCTGAAACTCCAGACTTCGCGCCGCACCGGGGCAAATACGCCTTTGCCGATATGCAGTTCCTGAGTCGCGGGATCGTAATGGAAGCGGTCGGGATAGCCCGCTGGGTCTGCGGGGGTTCCAATTTGGCAACGGGCCACGCCCGACGGAATGCGGCCCGCTTTTTCACCTAGCGGAACAAAGCGTTCGCCGTAGGTGTGTAGCCAGATTAACCGCCGACCCAGCGCCGCGCCTTCGGCAAATAACGCGGCGTCCTGGGTTAATGGCAAACGTGGGCCGGGCAACGCCAATTCATCCCAGAAAGTCTTGACGTAGTTGGGCGTCGCCAGCAGAGCGTAAGCGTAGGCAAACAGGTCTTCAGGGCAAAGACTCCCTCCCCCCGTGCGGGGAAGATCTGGAGTGGGAGGATAGCGTTCGCTTAGAAACTCTAACAGGCCGCTCGTGATATTGGCCTGCGTCGCGGCGGTATCCCGCCAAAGGGGAATCACATCCTTTGCGCCTCGATTGCAGAAATGGTGCAAATCAGGAATGAGTGCTGTAGCGACTGCCGCTGGGCCTTCTCCCAAAACAGCCGTCAGCAGACTGGTCATGAAAATCTGCTGGTCGCCGTAAGCGCGATGCAGGCTTGGACGCAGATAATCGCTGAGTCGGTTATCAAACAAGGCAAACCGCCGATCAAAACTACGATAGGCATAGGAGTAGTACAGATCAGGGCGTATCCGGTCGCATAAGCGGTTATCCAGGATGGCGAGCCTCCGGTCAAAGCTGCGAAAAGCATAGCGGCTAAGCTCAGGCATGGGCGCGTTGGGTTCAAGACGGACCAATGGTGTTAAGCGGGTCTCTTTATCGCCCACGCTGGGATAGCTGCCGGTGATTTTACGGTCGCGGGTTTCCTTAAATGCGGCCTTACGGTCTTTGGCCATCAACAATGCCCGCCAGCGTTGTTCCAGCACTTCGACCGTTTCGCCAATCGGCCAACTGCGTTTGAACTGCACCCCGTTTTCCTGCCACGGGAAAATATCCGTCACTAACGGCCAACGGAAATAAACGCTGCCGGTCACCGGTAAAAAGGGCAAGTTCCAATCCGTCGGCCCCTCTTTCCACGGCAAATCAGCAAAGCATCGCACCTGACTCAACCGCTCCAATTTAGCGGTTTGCGAACCTTCAACGCGGGTATAACGCACGGTCGCTGGCGTGTCCGGTTGCGGCTCGGCATAACGAACGCCAATGGCAATAGCCACCGGGGTTTGAATCGCAAACACGTTCTCGGTTTTCCGCGCCCCCAGATTGTCGCCTTCCAGATCAATGATCCACAGTTCATCGAGCGTCCGGCGCATGAGTTGACGCATTCCGGCGAATCCCGGACCCGCCAAATAGGAAGAAGCGGTAATAAAACCGATGACGCCCGGCCCGGACTGGCTCTCAAACACTTTCCACAACGCCCAGCGCCAGAAATAGACGTAATCGTTGTAGAGATTCTTGGCGTGAACGCCCAAACCGAGCGCATTCAACGGCGCGATAAAATCCTTGAGCAAACCCGCGCCTTCTTGATGCGCGTCGCCATAACGAATCCAGCCACCCTTGCGCGTTTGCCCGTGATTCCCGGCGTCCAATACTTGCCGGTCATACGGCGGATTGCCTAGACACACCAGAACCGCCGTGTCGGCCTTCACCTTCTGCGCTCGCCGATGTTCCTCACCCAACGCCCGATACGCTAACGGCAAATGTCCCGGCGGCGTGGATGTCGGTGGCTCCAGGGTATCGGTGAGATAAACGTGCGCGCCGTCTGCGGGCAGGGTTCCGCCTTCCGCCAACACGCGCTGACTCAACCGTAAATGGGCGACCGCATACGGCCCCACCAGAATCTCAAACGCATGGAGATTACGCGCCCCAATCGTCGCCGCCTGCGCCCGCATTCCTGGCCCTTGGGTCGCCGCCACCCGTTCCAACGCATGATCCAGCGCTGCAAGAATGTAGGTGCCGGTGCCCGCCGCTGGATCGAGCGTGACCACGTTCGGATCGACAAAGGAAAATTCCGCATGGAACCGGCTTTCCAGCAGTTCGCCGATGAGCGCAATTTGCGCCCGGACGACCGGAACCGGCGTGTAGTAAACGCCGCGATCCTTGCGCATTTTCGGGTCATAGACCGCCAGAAAATCCTCATAGAAATACAACCAGGGGTCGCCGCCCACCCACTGACTCGCCAGCGCCGCCGGGTCCACTGCGCCAATCACCCGCTCCAGCACCTTGGCCGGCGTTTCGATCTCGGTCCGCGCCTGCTCATCGGCCAGGATTTTCAGCGCCTCAGCCAGCAAGCCGTGTTGCGGACGCAGGGTTTTCGTCGCCTGCGTGGTGGACAATTCCACCGCGCCGGACCAGCGGGCCAGCAACAGCGCATAGGTCAAGGTTTGCGCGTAGGCATCGGCGAACTGCGCATCATCGGCGTCGGGAAACAAGTAATGCCGCCAGTCCACCGCCAGCGAGGCCAGACCGGAATCGGGATTCTGCACCGCCACCAGCACCTCGGCGCGCAGTAACCGACACAATGGGGCCAGGGTTTCGGCCAAAGCGCGAGGCGTCGCCGGGGCCGTCGGCTGCCAGAACAGAAAATCCCGCAACAGCGCCAACACCGCTGCCGCATCAGCTTCACTGACTGCCTTGGCACCCTCCGTCGTTACATCGCCCGCCAGTCGAATCAGCCGCCCGACCCGTTCGCCATTGCGATACAACGCCCACTGATGGCCGTCGGTATAGATCAGGTTCGGCAGGTCGCGGAATTTCTCCCACTGCGCCCGATCCTGCGCTTTGAATTGGGCTGGATCAGCGCCTTTACCTGGCGCTTTCAATTCCACATATCCAGCCAACAGCGCCTGCGCGACCACGCCGATATCCGGCCGCCCGGAACGCTCGCGATCCTGCACCTCGGTCAGCACTTCCACGGTCAGCCCCAGCGCCGCCGCTGTCCCCTTCAACAGGGTCAACATCGGCGCTTTCAACTGATCTTCGGGGTTAAAATGCAGAGGCGTGGCGAATTTAGCCGTCAAATCGGCGGCGAAGGCGGTCAGCAGGGAAACAAAGGGCATGGTAGCCAGCGGCATGAAGGGATTCCCTGATTTAAGTGCGGCACAAGAAGATCACGCCTGTTTCGGCAATGTCAGCTTTGATCAAAGGAACTACTCAGCACCCCTTTGAATCTCGTGCCCATGCCAAAGCCAGGGAGCTAGACAGGAATAGTTCATGTCTGAATCACGGATTAACAGATTAACGGATTGCACGGCAGGTTTTCATCCGTGAAATCTGTGTCATCCGGTGAATCCGTGATTCAGACGGGGAGCGCTGAGTAGTTACGATTAGAAATTCAGTCGATCCCCGATCCCCATTGCCCGGAGATCGGAGGGATTTTGCACAATCAGCCGCTGACTCGTGCCGTGATCGCAGCGACTACGCCCTCGCTGCTGGGGGAGTCCACCACCAGCAACAACCCTTCCTTACGGTAGAACTCGATCAGCGGAGAGGTTTTCTCGTCGTAGGTATCGAGCCGCTTGCTGATGGCTTCCTCGGTTTCATCATCGCGCTGTACGATGGGACTGCCGCATTTGTCGCACACCCCCTCGACTTTGGGCGGCTGGCTGCGGACGTTGTAGATCGCCTGACACTCGGTATTCACGCAGGTGCGGCGAGTGGTGAGGCGGTTGAGGATTTCCTGGCGGGGGACTTCGATATTCGCCACCACGTCCAGCTTGATGCCCAGCTTGGCCAATAGCGCCTTGAGCGCCTCGGCCTGGGGAATGGTGCGCGGGAAGCCATCCAGCAAAAAGCCCTTGGCGCAATCCGGTTCCTGCAAGCGCGTTTCCATGATGCCCATGATCAGGTCATCGGGCACCAGATCGCCGGCTTTCATAAAGGCTTCCGCCTTTTTGCCGAGTGCGGTGCCGGCCTGCACTGCGCCGCGCAGGATGTCGCCGGTAGAAATTTGCACCGAGCCGTCCACCTGGGTCAACAGCTTGGCCACCGTACCCTTGCCTGCGCCCGGGGCGCCCAACAGAATCAATCGCATGAAGTTTTCCTCGGTTATGAGTAAAGTTATCAATCAACATCGTTCACGGTCACTGACCACTGATCAATGATAATCCAGAATGCCTGAAATGACTCAACCGGGGATGGATGCCGATGCTGGTGCTACACGCTGCGTTTGATGAAGACTGCTTGCAGGTCTGGGGCGAATCGGCGCTCGCGGAGGATGCGCCAAAATCTCACTCTCTGGTCAAATTCTCTCCCTATCGCACCCCGGTAGCGGTCCTGCGCGAACGTCTGGCCGAGGCGGGACTCCGGTTTCAGTCTGACCAGCGGGTGATGGATGAACCCTGGTTCTGGTTGCCCACCCAGGGTGATGCGCCCTTACCCTCTTCGCCACTGGTCGCCGATCCGCCCAAATCCCGCAAAGCGCCCACGCTGGCCGCCTGGCAGCTTCCCACGCTGACGTTGTGCGCTGCCGACGCCATCACGCTGCTGGCTACGGTTCAGGATGGCACGGCCCTCATGCCCGGTGTGGCGGTCGGCGATGATCTGCGCTACTGGAGTGCGGCGCTGCATTTAGCGGGCGGTCTGGCCTTTCGCCGGCAGGTCTTGCCCGATCTGGTGGAACGGCAGGGCGAATACCGGACCTGCTGGACCCCGATCTTTCTGGGCGAGGATGGCGGGCGGCTGGAACGTTTAGCCCGTGCGATGCCGCCCGCCGCCCGCGCTGTCGGCCCGGATGTTCGCCTTCCGCCCGTCACCGCGCCGCGTGACGTGTTACGAACCTTTCTGGCCTGGATCGTTGACGGGCTGGTGCGTCAGTCCGCGCCGCTCCCGGTGATCAAACGCGCAGAAACCAGCGGATTCAATCTCCACGAAGAATGGATGCAAGCTCTGCGGCAACCGGAAGGAAAGCCAAAATTGACCCGGGCCGAAAGCCAGCGCTTGGCCCAGCAAATCCGCGACTGGCAACGGCCTTTCCTACGACTGATCAACGCCCCATTCCGCCTCTGCTTCCGCCTGGAGGAGCCGGGAATGGACGATGAAGGCGCAGCGGAGGACTGGGACGATTTATTTTTCCCTGACGCCCAAACCGAGTGGCGCATTCATTACCTGCTCCAGGCTCGCGAGGATCCAAGCTTGCTGGCTCCCGCCGAGATCGTGTGGAAACCGCAACGTGGAACCGAGACGGCTCTGAAAGCGCTGGGGCCGAAAGTGCGGGAGGGTTTGCTCGCGGCGCTCGGTCAGGCCGCGTCGCTGTGTCCGGCCATTGAAGAGAGTCTGAAGGATGCCGCGCCGGTCGGTTATGCGCTGGATACGGATGGCGCTTTCCACTTTCTGGGCGAAGAAGCGACGCTGCTGGAGCAGAACGGTTTTGGAGTGATGCTGCCGGCCAGTTGGACCGGCAAACGCCGCGTCAAGCTGGCGACCCGCGCCCAGGCCAAGACCCGCTTTGAATCCAAGGCCGGCATGACGCTGGATCGGGTGCTGGATGTGCATTGGGAAATCGTACTGGGCGAAACCGGTCTGACGCCCAGGGAACTGCTGGCGCTGGCGAGATTGAAGGCTCCGCTGGTGCGGGTGCGCGGCCAGTGGGTGCAACTGTCGGCGGCGGAAATCCAGGCGGCGCTCGCGTTGCAAAAGCGCGGGAAGGACACATTTACCGGCCACGAACTGTTGCGGTTGGCGTTGGGGGCGGAAAAAGCCAGCGGTTTGGAAGTGAACCATGTTGAAGCCGATGGTCCGTTGGGCGAGTTGCTGGCCGGGCTGGCAGCGGGCGAATCCATCGCGCCTTTGGAACCGCCGCCGGGATTGACCGGTACGCTCCGGCCCTATCAGGTGCGCGGCTATGCCTGGCTGGAATTTTTGACCCGCTGGGGGCTGGGCGCGTGTCTGGCCGACGACATGGGGCTGGGCAAGACCGTGCAGACCCTGGCGCTTTTGCAACGGCTCCGCGAGGCCGGCGAAACCCGTCCCGCGTTGCTGATTTGTCCGACCTCGGTGGTCGGCAACTGGTACAAGGAATCCTCCCGCTTCACGCCGCAACTGCCCGTCATGATTCATCACGGCATCGGGCGGGAAAAAAGCGCGGCGTTCATTGCCCAAGCGCAATCTCACGCCATGGTGCTGTCCAGCTACGGACTCTTGCACCGGGATTTACCGCTGTTGCAAGGCGTCGAATGGTCGGCGGTGATTCTGGATGAGGCGCAAAATATCAAGAACGCCGCGACCAAACAGGCCAAAGCGGCGCGGGCGTTGCGGGCGGAACGACGCATCGCGCTGACCGGCACCCCGGTAGAAAATAATGTGGGTGATCTCTGGTCGATTCAGGACTTTCTTAATCCCGGTTTTCTCGGTTCCGCCAACCGCTTTCGGCAGGAGTTCTTTATCCCGGTACAAGTCCAGCGCGACACCGACACCATGAAGCGTCTGCAACGATTGACCGGCCCCTTCGTGCTGCGCCGGTTGAAGACTGACCGGGCGATTATTCAGGACTTGCCGGACAAACTGGAAATGAAGGTCTACTGCACGTTGACCAGGGAACAGGCCAGTCTCTACGCCGCGGTGGTGCAACAGGCCGAAGCGGTTCTGGAAGGCGCGGAGGGCATGAGCCGGCGCGGGCTGATTCTGAGTACGCTGCTGCGGCTCAAGCAGATCTGCAACCATCCCGCGCAATTCCTGGCCGATCATTCCCCGGTGCCGGGACGTTCCGGCAAGCTGGCGCGGCTGACGGAAATGCTCGAAGAGATTCAGACCATGGACGAGCGAACCCTGGTATTCACCCAATTCGCCGAAATGGGGCATTTACTGCAAAGCTACCTGCGCGAGCAGTTGGGCCGGGAGGTGCTGTTCCTGCACGGCGGCTTGTCCAAGACCCAGCGCGACCGGATGGTGGAGCGGTTTCAGAATGAGTCATCCGGGCCGCCGGTGTTCATTCTCTCCATCAAGGCCGGCGGTACGGGATTGAATCTGACTCGCGCCAACCACGTATTCCATTTCGACCGCTGGTGGAACCCGGCAGTGGAGAATCAGGCCACTGACCGCGCTTTTCGCATCGGCCAGACCCGGCAGGTGGAAGTGCATAAATTTGTCTGCCTGGGAACGGTGGAGGAGCGGATTGATGAATTGATCGAGCGCAAACGAACCCTGGCGGAGCAGATCGTGGGCAGCGGCGAAGGCTGGATTACCGAACTGTCTACCGATGAATTAAAGAACCTGTTCCGGTTGCGCACTGAAGCGGTGGAGGATTGAAGCATGGGCTACTACGACTATTTCCCGCCGAGCCGGCCTGTTCAGGTCAGCGGCGGCATCAAAGCGCAGAGTCAGCGCGGGGCGTTCGCCAACCGCTGGTGGGCCAAGCGCTGGATTGCGGTTTTGGAAAGTTTCGATATCGGCGCCCGGCTGGGGCGGGGCCGCAGCTACGCCCGTCAAGGTCAAGTGCTGGACATCCAGATTGCGCCCGGCGAGGTCAAGGCCAAGGTGCAAGGTTCGCGGTCTACCCCCTATAAAGTCAGTATTCAGCTCAAGCCGCTCAGCGCGGCGAACTGGCGAAAACTGACGGCGGCGATGGCGGCGGAAGCGCGGTTCAGCGCCAAGCTGCTGGCCGGCGAAATGCCGACCGATATTGAGGAACTGTTTGAGGAGCAAAACCTGTCGCTGTTTCCCAAAAAGCACGGCGACCTGGAAACCGATTGTTCCTGCCCGGACTGGTCGAATCCCTGCAAGCACATCGCCGCGGTTTATTACCTGCTCGGCGAAGCGTTTGATCGGGACCCTTTTCTGATGTTCAAGCTGCGCGGCATGGAGCGCGAGGCGCTGCTGGCGCAACTGGGGGAAGTAGCGGGCAATGATGACGGTTGGCCGCCGGCGGAACCGGAACCGCTGCCCGAGGATCCGTTAGCCTTCTGGACCATGTCGCCACTGCCGGAGACTGTCACGGGTCCGTTGATCGCGCCGACCCCATCTGCCGCCCTGTTGCAACGACTGGGGCCGTTTCCGTTCTGGCGCGGGGAAACATCGCTGCTGGAGACGCTGGAGCCGGTTTATGGGGCGATGGGGAAGGGCGCACTGGCCGCACTGGGGGAAACGCTCACTGAACATCGAAAAGCCTGAGGAAGAAAAAGCCATGCGCGCCATCTGCCGTTATTTGACTATTCCAGCGCTCTTGCTGGCCTGGGTGGCGCTGGTTCCCGTCTTTGCGGCGGGCAACCTGACCATCGCCGCCGCCGCCGATCTCAAGTTTGCCATGGAGGAGATCGTCAACGCCTTCCGCAAGACCCATCCAGACGACAAGATCGATGTCATCTTCGGCTCCTCCGGTAAGTTCAACACCCAGATCCAGCAGGGCGCCCCCTTCGATCTGTATTTTTCAGCCGACATCGCCTTCCCGCGCACGCTGGCGGAAATGGGTCTGGCGGCGGGTCCGGTTCGACCTTATGCCATCGGTCGAATCGTACTCTGGAGCAACGTCCGCGACGCGAGCAAGATGACGCTCAAGGATCTCACCGCTCCAGAGATCGGCAAAATCGCCATCGCCAACCCGCGCCATGCTCCCTATGGTAAGCGTGCCGAGGAGGCCCTGCGCTCGGCGGGCATCTGGGATCAGTTGCAGGACCGGCTGGTGCAGGGGGAGAACATTGCTCAAACCGCCCAGTTCATCCAGACTGGCAATGCCGAGGTTGGCATTATCGCCTTGGCTCTGGCGCTCAATCCGACGCTCGCCAAGGCGGGGGGTTACCATCTCATCGACGACCGCCTGCATGAGCCGCTGGAACAGGGCTTTATCATTACCCGGCGAGCGGCGGACAATCCGCTGGCTGCCGCCTTTGCCGACTTTATGGGCAAGCCGGAGGCCCGCGCCATCATGATCCACTACGGTTTCGTCCTGCCCGGCGAGCAGTTGGAGAAATAGCGCCGTGTTCGGCGAATTCCATCCCGCCCTGGGTAATGCGGACTGGGCCGCTGTCTGGCTCACCTTCAGATTGGCCAGCGTGGTGACGGTGATCCTGATGTTTGTGGGTACGCCGATTGCTTGGTGGCTGGCGCGCACCCGCTCAAAATGGAAGGGCGTGGTGGGAGCGGTCGTGGCGCTGCCGCTGGTGCTGCCGCCGACCGTGCTGGGCTTCTATCTGCTGGTGGCGATGGGACCCTATGGCCCCGTCGGCCAGTTCACCCAATGGCTTGGCATCGGGCTGCTGCCCTTTACCTTTCCAGGTCTGGTCGTCGCCTCGGTCTTCTACTCGCTGCCCTTTGTGGTGCAACCGGTGCAGAACGCTTTCGAGGCGATTGGCCCTCGACCCCTGGAAGTCGCCGCGACCCTGCGCGCCAGTCCATGGGATACGTTTTTCACTGTCGTTTTGCCGCTGGCCAAACCCGGTTTCATTACCGCAGCCATTCTCGGCTTCGCTCACACGGTCGGTGAATTCGGCGTGGTGCTGATGATCGGCGGCAACATTCCCGAAAAGACCCGCGTCGTGTCGGTCGCCATCTACGACCATGTCGAGGCGCTGGAATACACTGAGGCCCACATATTGGCCGGCGGCATGTTGCTGTTCAGTTTCCTGGTGCTGCTGGGCCTTTATTCCCGCAAGGCAGCCACATCATGGAAATGATGGTGCTACCGGCGATTCATGCCCAGTTTCAAGTCATCTGGCCGGGATTTACTCTGGACGTCGATCTCGATCTGCCCGGTCGCGGCGTGACTGCGCTGTTCGGGCATTCCGGTTCGGGTAAGACCACCCTGTTGCGCTGCCTGGCTGGATTGGAACGAAACAGTAACGGGTTCCTGCATTTCAAAGGTGAAATCTGGCAGGACAGTGAACGCGGCGTTTTTCTGCCCACTTATCAGCGGCCCATTGGCTACGTTTTTCAGGAAGCCAGCCTGTTTCCGCATCTGTCGGTGCGGAAGAATCTGGATTACGGGCGCAAGCGAGTGAACAGCGGGCATAAGGTTTCGCTGGATCATGCCGTGGAATTACTGGGCATCGGCCATCTGCTCGGCCGGATGCCCGACCGGCTGTCCGGGGGCGAGCGCCAGCGGGTCGCCATCGCCCGTGCGCTCGCGACCAGTCCTGAATTGTTGCTGATGGATGAGCCATTGGCGGCGCTGGATTTGAAACGCAAAAATGAAATTCTGCCCTATCTGGAACGCCTACACGACGAGTTGGAAATTCCGGTGTGCTATGTCAGCCACTCGCCCGATGAAGTCGCACGGCTGGCGGATCAGGTCGTGCTGCTGGCTGAAGGTCGCGTCATCGTTACCGGCGGTCTGCGCGAGACCCTGGCGCGGCTGGATTTGCCGACCGCCTTTACCGAAGATGCGGGCGTGGTGATCGAGGCAGTGGTGGCGGATCACGACGAAGCCTATCACCTGACCCGGCTGGATTTTCCGGGGGGCAGCGTGGTTGTTGCCCGCCGCCCGGAAACGATTGGCCGCCGACTGCGTTTTCGCGTTCATGCCCGCGATGTCAGTCTGACCCTGACCCGCGCTGAAGGCACCAGTATCAGTAACCTGTTACCGGCGACTGTCATGGAAGTAGCCGACGCTGACACGCCAGCGCATGTCCTGGTCCGGCTGGACGCTGGCGGGACGCCCATCATCGCCCGCATCACCCGCCGCTCTCTCGATCATCTGGGCGTGACGCCCGGCAAACCGATGTGGGCGCAAATCAAGGCAGTAGCGCTGCTCGGATGAGAACTATTCCCCCGACTGCAACAGCGATCCCCGTTCCCGCGCTTTGTGGATCGTGGCTAGGAACACGCCAATGCCCAAGCCAAGATAGCCGACGTTCAACAGCAACGCATAGAGCAGATAATCCAGCCGGAAGGTGTGATCCAGCAACACCGCCCGCATCCCCTCGAACACATAACTGGCCGGCAGGGTCCAGGCCAGTAGTTGCAGCCAGACAGGTAGGGTAGCGACGGGATAATAGATACCGCAGAGAGGAGCCAGCGCAAAAATCGCCGCCCAGGCAATGCTCTCCGCACCCATCCCGTAGCGCAACACCAGCGCCGATACCAATAAGCCAATCGCCCAGCCCATCAGCAGCAGGTTGAGAAAAAAGCCGATCAACGGCGGCCCCAGCATGAACAAGTTGAAACCGTAGAACGGAATCGCCAGCAGCATTGCAATGCCGACGCCGATCAGCGTGCGCACCAGACTGATCAACATCAGCGCGATGATCAGCTCAATCGGTTGCAACGGGCTGATCAGCAACTGCGCCAGATTGCGGGCGTGCATTTCCTCAAAGAACACCACGGACAGCCCCAACTGGCTGCGAAACAGCACATCCCACAGCAAGACGCCCGACAGCAATAATCCCGCCGCCTGATGCAACACGCTGCTATGGGTCATCAAATACTGGGTGATGAAGCCCCACAGAATCATCTGCACAGTCGGCCAATAGGCCAGTTCGATGATGCGAATTCGGGAGCTGCGCAACAGGTAGAGATAGCGCAATGCTAACGCGCCAATGCGATACAGAGAAATACCGTTCATTCGAGAACCTCGCCGCTTTGAATCCCCCGGGCGATGTCGAGGAACACTTCTTCCATATCCTTGCGCCCGTAGCGGTGAATGAGTTCACGCGGCGTGCCTGTAGCGACAATTTGGCCGGCCCGCAACATGATCACTTGATCACACAGCCGTTCGACTTCGCTCATATTGTGCGAGGCCAGCAACAAGGTCGCGCCGCTTTGCCGCTGGTAGTCGGTCAGAATGCTGCGCATCCGGTCGGCGGTGTCAGGATCCAGCGAGGCAGTCGGCTCGTCCAGCAGCAGGATTTCCGGCTCGTTCAACAACGCCTTGGCCAGCGCCACGCGGGTTTTCTGGCCTGCGGACAGGCTGCCGTAGGGACGCTGAAAAAAGGCGGCAATGTCCAAATCCCGGCCCAATACGGCTAATCGTTCAGCGACGCGGCGCACCCCATACAGCCGGGCGTAAACAGTCAGGTTTTCCGCCACGGTCAGCCGTTGCGGCAGATCGACATAGGGCGAGGAGAAGTTCATGCGGGGCAGCACCCGCTGACGGTGGCGCGGCACTTCTTCGCCGAGAATATCAATCTGGCCGCTCGTTGGCAGCAGCAGGCCCAACAGCATGGCGATCGTCGTGGTCTTGCCGGCGCCATTGCCGCCCAGCAGGGCACAGGTCGCGCCGCGAGCAACAGTGAAACTGATTCCGTCTACGGCCCGCACCGAACCGTAGTGCTTGCTGAGGTCTTGAACGAGGATGACGGCGGATTCGGTCACTTCAGCCCGCCGCCCGCGCCAGCCGTGGCAAATCGCCCTCCAGTCCCATCGCCCGGCGGGCAATGAGATTCTTGAGCGGCCCGATGGTATCGGTCAGATTCAAGCCGACGTTACGCAGCAGGCGCACCGGCGGCAACGGATTGCCGAAGAGTCGTTTGAAACCGTCCATCACCCCCAGCATCAACAGATTGTCGCCCTTGCGCCAGCGTTCGTAGCGGCGCAGCGTTTTGAATGAGGCGAAATCCTGACCGGCGGCCAAAGCGTCCAGAATCACTTCGGCCAGCGTGGCGGCATCCAGCAAACCCAGATTGACCCCCTGGCCGGCCAGGGGATGCACCACATGGGCGGCGTCGCCGATCAGCGCCAGGCCCGGTTTAACGTAGGCGTGGGCATGTTGCAGACGGAGTGGAAACGCGCCGCGCGGCCCGACCTCGATGATCGATCCCAACCGTTGGTCGAAGGCATCCGCCAGCGCCTCGGCGAAGGCGGATTCATTCAGAGTTAGCAAGGCATCGGCCTGTTCCGGCGTTGTGGACCAGACGATAGAGCAGCGTCCATCATGCAGCGGCAGGAAGGCCAGCGGTCCCGTCGGCAAGAAGCGCTGCCAAGCGGTTTCCTGATGAGGTTTCGCGGTGCGGACATGGCCGACCACCGCTTTTTGATCGTAATTCCAGCCGTGGGTGTCGATGTCGGCCAGTTGCCGAACTTTGGACAGTGCGCCATCTGCGCCCACCAGCAGCCGGGTGGTCAATTCACGCCCATCATGCAAACGCACCCGCCAGCCGGTTTCCGCCAACGGTTGCGCTGTGTCCAGCGTCGCCGGGCACAGCAGATCGACTGTCGATAATTGCCGCACCCGTTCCAGCAGGGCGTATTGAATCACCCGGTTTTCAATGATCCAGCCCAGCAGGGGTTCGCCAAGGTCGGCGCTGTCAAAATGGATCTGCCCGAAACCCGCAGCGTCCCAGACGCGCATATCCCGGAACGGGCTGACCCGCCAAGCTGTCATCCCATCCCAAGCGCCGATGGCGGCGAAAATGCGTTGCGAAGCGCGATGGATGGCGGATACCCGGAGATCGGGTTCATCGCCCGGACGAAGATGATCCAGCGCTGCGCCTTCCAGCAGGGCGATGCGTAAATCCGTCTCGCCCAACGCGCCGGCCAGCGCCGCGCCCACCATGCCGCCACCGGCAATGATGAGGTCGTAATCAGTGTTCATAAAGCCAGCCCTCGCGCCAGTTTCGGCAAGCGTCCATGCAGCCCCATAGTTTGGCGAGCAAACTCATGCTTAATCGGCGGCAATCTATCGAACGCCAGCAGGCCCAGATTGCGAGCGACGCGCACCGGCCACAGCGGATTGGCGAACAGTCGGTTCAAGGCATCGGTGAACGCAATGGTCTGTCGTTGATCCCAGCGTCGCCAGTCGGCGTAACGGTTCAGCACCCGCAAATCACCGATGTCCTCGCCGCTACGCCACCCTTGAGTCACTACTTCCGCCAGCGCTGCTACATCGCGGATGCCAAGATTGAAGCCTTGGCCAGCAATGGGATGCAGGGTATGGGCGGCGTTGCCGATGATGGCAACCCGCTGACGGGCATGTTCGCGGGCTTTCAGCAGGAACAGCGGATACGCTTGCCGGCGACCGACCCGCTGAAACAGGCCGAGCCGGTCGCCGAAACGTTCCTTTAACAGGGCCACGAATCCGGCATCGTCCAAGGCCATGACCGCTACGGCGTCAGTCTCGTTGACCGTGCAAACGACTGCGCAACGGTTCTCGCTCATCGGCAGCAACGCCACCGGCCCGTCCTGGGTAAAGCGCTCGTAGGCGACATTTTGATGAGGCAGGGTCGGCGTCACGTTAGCGATGACCGCCTGTTGACCATAATCCCAACGCAAGGCGGCGATGCCCAGTTGTTCCCGCACCGGCGATTGCGCGCCATCCGCCGCGACCAGCAACCGGGTGCGGAGTTTGACAGTATCGTTATCGCCCAGGCGGATCGTGGCGCAAGCCGCTTCCGGTTCAATAACGACCGTTTCCAGCCGCGCCGGACATAACAGTTCCACACCGCGCAGGTTCGGCAACTTCGTCAACAGCGCCGCGCCGACCTGCCGCGCCTCAGCCACATAGCCCAACGCTTCCACACTCTCTTCACGGCTATCGAGATGGGCGAAACCGGGACTGCCGCGTTCCGAAATATGAATGCGCTGAATCGGCGTCGCGGTCGCGGCCAGCGCTTCCCACAGACCTAGCGTCTGGAAAATGCGCCGGGTTCCCTGAGCCAGGGCCAGCGTGCGGTCATCGTAACTGGGATGCGCGCTCACGGTCAGCGGTGCGGCTTCGACCAAGCCAATGCGCAGTTCCAGACTGTCCAGCGCACAGGCCAAACTAGCCCCCACCAAGCCACCACCGATGATCAGAAGATCATAGTCGGGTTGAGTCATCCTTTAGCGCCTCATTAAAGCCTCAATATCATCCACCGCCTTGGGCGCGGCAGCGGTGAGTACTTCCGGTTCCCCAGCCGTAACCAGAACGTCATCTTCAATGCGGACGCCGATCCGCTGCCAGCGCTCATCAACCTCGGTTTCAAGCTGAATTCCCAACCGCGCCCAGCCCGCATCGATGACCTTACCGCCCACCGGAATGTACAAACCCGGTTCAATCGTCGTTACCATACCCGGTTCAAACACCCGCCAGTCTTCGCCCGTCTTGTAATCGCCGACATCATGCACATCCATGCCCAGCCAGTGACCGGTGCGGTGCATATAGAACGCTTTGTACTGTTCCGCCTTGATTAACTCGTCGACATCACCCGGCAACAATCCCAACGTGACCAATCCCTCGGTCAGCGTGCGGACTGCGGCATCATGCGGTTCGTTGAAATGGCGACCGGGCCGAACCTGGTCAATGGCGGCTTGCTGCGCTGCTAACACCAGTTCGTAGATCGCCCGCTGTTCCCCGGAAAAGCGGCCATTGACCGGAAAGGTGCGGGTAATGTCGGAAGCGTAACCATCCAATTCCGCGCCAGCATCGATCAGCAGCACGTCGCCATCATGCAATTCCGCATTATTTTCCGTGTAATGCAGGATGCAACTGTTATCGCCGCCCGCAACAATAGCCGGATAGGACCAGCCTGCGCCATAGCTCATGAAGGTGTGGAAAATTTCGGCCTCAATCTGGTATTCCATCATCCCCGGTCGGCAAGTCTGCATCGCCCGGCAGTGGGCTTCGCAGGCGATCCGGGCGGATTCGCGCATCACCGCGATTTCCTCGGGTTCCTTGCGCAGGCGCATGGGGTGTAAGAGATGCTCCAGAGCGATAAACGTCGCCGGCGCTCGCACGCCCGTTCGCGCCTTGGCGCGGGTCTGATTGATCCAGCCCATCACCTGCTGGTCAAAATCCGGGCAGTAGCCCATGGCGTAAAACACCCGTTCCCGATTTTCCAGCAGTGGCAACAAAATTTTATCCAGATCAGCCATAGGATAGGCGTTAGCCGCGCCGTAGCGTTCCATCGCGCCCTGTGTACCCGCCCGGCGACCATGCCAGATTTCCATCTGCGGATCGCGATCACGGCAGAACAGCAGAAACTCCTGTTCAGCACCGGGAATCAGTACGGCCAGCGCTTCCGGTTCCGGGAAGCCGGTCAAGTAATAAAAGTCGCTATCCTGACGGTAAGGATAGTGGATATCCCGATTGCGAGGCACGGACGGCGCGGCGGGCAGCAGGGCGACCGAATCCGGCCCCATGGACTCCATTAATGCACGGCGGCGGCGGGCGAAAACCGCTGAAGGGATAGCACGGGCGAGCATGGGCGAAAGTTCCAACATTTAGTGTAGGCGGGGAGAAGAGGATGCAGTCGATTGCTGAATATCCTGCTGAATCATCAGCAGACCGACCCGCAGATATTCGACCACTTCCGTATAGGCGGTTTCATCGGTCTCGCCGGCTTCATCCGTGTCGAAACCGATTTGGGCAATA
Source organism: Pseudomonadota bacterium (assembly GCA_022709365.1). GTDB lineage: Bacteria > Pseudomonadota > Gammaproteobacteria > Competibacterales > Competibacteraceae > UBA2383. The sequence goes on along the minus strand of JAKLIY010000006.1, from coordinate 33,603 downwards.
TCCGTCACGTCGTCCAAAAATTCCCAGCTTTCCCCGGACAGGACGCCACGTAGTTCCACCTCACCCAGCCCCAGTCCGTACAACAGGCCATGACACCAGTGGCTAAGCGCATCAACCCGTTGCCGCAGGGGCGCATCGTCATCAGGGAGCAATGGAGTCACCGGCCAGTCGGGCGCATTCATCTGGGCGGTGCCGAATTCCAGCAGTTTCGCTAACAGGTCAGCCACCAGCTCAGACCATTCGCCGCCATCCGCCAACGCCTCACGAGCGTAGTCCAGCCACCGGTCACGATCCAAATCCGCGTCGAGACATAACAGGCTGCACAATAGCCCGTGCAATTCAGCGGGGTCGAGCGGGTCCAGCAACGGCTGCAAACGTTCAAACAGGGATGGGGCATGAGCGGACATGGAATACTCCGGAACCATAACAGATAGCGCATTGACAGGTCATCCTAGCATCCCCTGACTGGGTTCCAAAGGCACTGTGGAATTGACCCCGTTGGAATAAACGCTCTATAGTATTTTCATGGATAATGAAAACTTGAACGAAAATATCGCACCGGTTGAATTGAGTGATTTTGACAGTCGATCTGAAACCGCCATGACCGATCTGGCGCTGCTGGCCGAACGGGTCGAACGGCTAGTGCAGCTTTGCGGACAACTCGCTCAGGAAAACCGGGAGCTACACGAGCAGACCTCGGTTTTACAGGCTGAGCGCGACGCCCTGCGCGAGAAAAGTGAGCAGTCCCGTGCGCGCATCGACGCCATGGTCGTGCGTCTGAGAGATCTGGAGCAAGACTCGTGAGCCAGGAAACCCACAGCGTTACCATACAGTTGATCGGTTATCAATACCGGTTTACCTGCCAACCCGCTGAGCGGGATGACTTGCTGGAAGCTGCCCACCATCTGAATGACCGAATGAGCAAGATTCGTGATCACGGTAAACACCTGAATCTGGAAGCGGTGGCGGTGATGGCTGCGCTCAATCTCAGTCATGAGCTGCTGCGCCAGCAACGCCATGCAGCGGACATCGACGCGATCATCAGCCATCAGGTCCAGGATTTATTGCACAAAGTGGATGAGGTTCTTTAGCAAGGCAACATGGATTGGTTTATAATCTGCGCATGTTCAATAAATAAATTAAGTTCGGGCGTTCTCTGCAGTGTTCGAGTAGTGGACTGGGTAACCCCTTGATCCTAATTGATTATACCCGGGAAGCATGGTCGCTGGCGTGGGTGTGCATGTCCGCCTCGTTGCGGAAAGCCTGATACGCCACTCTGCTCCCCACTTGAACCACACGGTTCAAGGGCAAAGTCCGAGACGGCACAGGCGGAGAGCGTCCCCTTTTAGAGGGCGGTGCTTAGGCATCGCCTTTATTTTTCGTGAAATCACCAACCTCACTTCTTGACGCGCTTCGTCAACAACTACGCGCCCAGCGTCTGCTTCTGTCTGTCGCCGAGCAGCAGGTGGCGGCGTTAGTGGTAGCACATCGATTGATGGAAGCTGTTGAATTCCTTGAAGCGTCGACCGTGGCCGGTTACTGGGCCTGTCGCGGCGAATTGAACCCAGCGCCGCTGCTAGAGCACGCTTGGGCGATGGACAAAGCGGTTTATCTCCCGGTGCTGGCCGGCGATGCGCTCCAGTTCGCGCCTTATCGACCGAACGCGCCGCTACGCCGCAATCGCTTCCAAATTCCCGAACCCGAGGTTTCTCCAGCCGAATGGTTACCACCGTCAGCGCTCGATCTGGTGCTGACGCCGCTGGTTGCCTTTGACTTGACCGGGACGCGCCTGGGCATGGGCGGGGGATTTTACGACCGCAGCTTCGCATTTCTGCGTGACCCGGCTAGGTCAGGTCACCGACCCCGATTGATTGGGTTGGCTTATGAATTCCAGCGGGTCGAGGTGCTGATTCGGCAACCGTGGGATATCCCTCTGTATGCGGCAGTGACCGAGAAAACCTGGCGCGTTTTCGCAGAGTCGCCGGGTTAATTCCGCCCATCCAGAAACAGCCGATAGACCGGGTTGTCGGTCTCTTCGCAGAACGGATAGCCGAGTTCGTGGATGTACTGCAGGAACTTTGACCGTTCCGCTTCCGGCACCTGGATGCCGACCAGTACTCGGCCATAATCCGAACCGTGGTTGCGATAGTGAAACAGGCTGATATTCCAGCCATGGGCCATGCCGGTCAAAAACTTCAGCAGGGCACCGGGTCGTTCCGGGAACTCGAACCGATAGAGAATCTCATCGTGAAGGCCCGGCGCATGACCGCCCACCATGTAGCGCACATGCAGTTTGGCCATTTCGTTGTCGCTCATATCAATCACCGGATAACCGTGTTCGCGGAGAACGTCGATGATCCGCTGCTTTTCCTCCTCACCCTCGCTGAGTTGGATGCCCGCGAAGACCTGCGCCTGCCGGGAGTCGGCGTAACGATAGTTGAACTCGGTGACGGCCCGCTTACCGATGGTTTGGCAAAACTTGCGGAAGCTGCCGGGCTGTTCGGGAATCGTCACCGCCAGCAGGGCCTCGCGCCGTTCACCCAGTTCAGCCCGTTCCGCCACATGCCGCAGCCGGTCAAAATTGATATTCGCGCCGCAGTTAAGCGCGATGAGCAATGCGCCGGTGACGTTGGTGCGTTCCACATATTTTTTCAGGCCAGCAATGCCCAACGCGCCCGCTGGTTCAGCAATAGAGCGGGTATCGTCAAAAATATCCTTGGTGGCGGCGCAAATTTCGTCAGTGGACACCACAATCACGTCATCGACCAGTTGCTGGGCCAGCCGGAACGTTTCCTCGCCGACCTGCCTGACCGCGACACCATCGGCAAAAAGTCCCACCTGATCCAGCGTTACCCGGTGTCCCTGTTTGAGCGCTTCATGCATGGACGCCGCATCGTTCGGTTCCACACCGATGATTTTGATGTCGGGCCGCAGGAACTTGACGTAAGTCGCTACCCCGGCGATCAGACCGCCGCCACCGACCGCAATAAAGATGGCTTCAATCGGGTCCGGGTGCTGGCGCAGAATTTCCATGCCGATAGTGCCATTGCCAGCAATAACCTCTGGATCGTCATAGGGATGGATAAAGGTCAAGCCCTTTTCCGCTTCCAGTTGCCGGGCGTGTTGATAAGCCTCGTCATAGGTATCGCCGAACAGCACGATTTTGCCACCCCGATCACGCACCGCCTGAATTTTGATCGCCGGTGTGGTGCGCGGCATGACGATAGTGGCTTTCGCGCCGAGCCGTTGGGCAGCCAGAGCAACGCCCTGGGCATGGTTGCCGGCGGAGGCGCAAATCACGCCTTTTTCCAGCACGTCACGCGGCAGACCGGCGATCTTGTTATAAGCGCCGCGCAGTTTGAAGGAGAACACCGGCTGCAAGTCTTCGCGTTTGAGCAACACCCGGTTGTTCAAGCGCCGCGACAGACGGTTCATCACATCCAGTGGCGATTCGATGGCGACATCATAGACGCGGGCAGTGAGAATCTTTTTGATGTAGTCGTGCATAATAAGTTTGGAAGGCTAAGAGGAGAACACCGCTATGTCCAGCGATGAGATGAAGCAACGCGCCGCCGAAGCGGCTCTAAAGTACGTTGAAGAAAATACCGTGGTAGGCGTCGGCACCGGTTCGACGGTCAACTATTTTATTGATGCTCTGTCGCGTATCAAGCACCGGATTGAGGGTGCCGTATCCAGTTCGGCGATGACCACGGAGCGGTTAAAGGCTTGCAAGATTCCCGTGCTGGATTTGAACGCCGCCGGGCCGTTGCCGCTGTATGTGGATGGTGCGGATGAAGTGAACCACCAGTTGCAGATGATCAAGGGGGGCGGTGGCGCACTGACCCGTGAAAAAATCATCGCCGCTGCCAGTGAACAATTTGTCTGTATCGCTGACCAGTCCAAACGGGTCGACGTGTTGGGGGCGTTTCCCTTGCCGGTCGAGGTGATCCCGATGGCGCGCAGCTATGTGGGGCGCGAGTTGCTCAAGCGTGGCGGTCAGCCAGTGCTGCGGGAGAACTTTATCACGGATAACGGCAACCTGATCCTGGATGTCTACAACCTGCAAATCCTGGAACCGACCAAGCTGGAGGCGGAACTCAACCATATCGCGGGCATCGTGACTGTCGGGTTGTTTGCCCAACGTCCGGCGGATGTGTTGCTGCTGGGGACGGCGGATGGAGTGCAAACGATCCAGGCCTGACGCAGCGCGGGCATAAAAAAACGGGCGCTGACCCGAAGGCCGCGCCCGTCTGCCCTTACGCCTGTTGTTCAGGCTGATTAGAAGTCGACGCGAGTACCGATGGACACAGCATCAGCATCTCCGAATTCAATATCATTGGCACTACGCCCGATGTACTCAATCCAAACGCGAGTGCGCTTGCTAAAGTCATACTGGTAGCCGACTAGGTAATTGTCGATCTTGTCGTCGAACCCGGGAACGTCGAGCTTGGTATCCAGTTGCCCGTAGGCACCGCGTATTGTGTTATTGCCAAACCGGTATTCGCCGGTCAGGTACCAGTTGTTCGCGTTGTCGTTGCTAAGCAAACGAACGCCATCAAATGTGATCGTGTTGGACAAGCCGAACACATTGAGCTTGCCCTGCTCATAGATAAAGCCCACGCTGAACGGTCCTGACGAGTAGCCGAGACCGATATTCCATTGATCCAAGTCGAGGTCAACGGCAAAACCATCACCGAGAGACACATTGCTGTCGCCGTCCAGCGCGATATAGCTGGCACCCGCAAAGAACGGTCCATTGCTGTACTTGGCGGCGATGTTCCAGATATCAATGTTGTTCGAGTAGCCCTCGGTGTCATTCTGGGCGCCATTCATGACCAGCATGGCTTCGCCGCTAAAGCCATTAAAGTCGGGTGTGCTGTAATAGAGGCTGTTTTCCAATCGGGTCAGCGAACCGAGACCCCGCGATGTGTTTCCGGAAGCATCAATCTCGAAACCGTTAAACGAACCACCTAACCACGCAGTACGGCCAAACGACTTGGCACTGTTAAAGATGTCAGTCACGCCCGCCACATGGTAATAGGGTGTTTCTTGGGTGCCCAAAGTCACCGTGCCAAAGCCTCCCTTGAGGCCCACAAACTTCGGACGGTTGCTCTCGAAGTTGCCGCCTTCAGTCACGTCCACACCAAACTCATACTGGTAAACGGCGCTCAGGCCACCACCCAAATCCTCGACGCCTTGAACACCCAAGCGCGAGTCGTTATTGACGACATCCCAGTTGCCATCACCATTAAATGGATCGTTGGTGTCTTCGTCGTTGTAGTCGACCGACACCCGCGCCGAACCGTACAGAATCGTATCGGCCTGAGCAGCCAGTGGAGCAGCAAGAGCGGCGGCGACCGCCAGAGCGAGAACAGACTTTTTCATGACGTGATTTCCAAGTGGTCTATAAACCGATTAACGCTTCGAAATTCGTTTTCCGATCAAGTCAGGTTTTGATGGGAAAGCCGTCTCGAAGAACCCTTGGAGAACTTTATATCGTTATTGCGGTAAAAAAGCAACTACTAATTTGTGAAAAATACAACTTTTTTGTATTAAAGCAACTTTTGAACCCAGAAACGCCAACGGACGCCCGAAGGCGTCCGTTGATCAAAGCAGACTTCAAACCTAAAGAGAATTAGAAGTCGTGGCGGGTGCCGATGGAGACCACCTGCCGATCACCCACTAAATCGGAGTCAACATCATTAAGCTTCCACTCAACCCAAGTCCGGGTACGCTTGCTGAAGTTGTACTGATAGCCCAAGGCGAAGTTGTTCATGTCGCTTTGGACCAACCTGGTCCCATCCGCAAAGATGTACTGACCATCATCGGGGCTGCTGTAGCCATACGAACCCCGAATGATGTTATTACCAAAGGTGTACTGACCGGTCAGGTAAAAGTTTTGGGTTTTACCGAAGTTCAGGGTATTCACATCACCATCTTCATAGGCGAGGGTGACGGCAAAGGGACCCGAGTTATAACCGAACGCCAGACCCCACTGATCGCCGTCGTAAGTGGGCGCAGTAATGAAATCGCTAAAATCATCACCTTCCAGCGCCATGTAAGTGACGCCGGCGAAGAACGGGCCGTTCTTGTAGGTCGCTGCGATGTTCCACAGGTCTACGCTATCGCTCAGGTTACCAGGTAACTTGTTATCGGGATTTGTTTTGCACAGTTCAGAGGGCGTCTGTGGATCGCTGGTCCCGCAGGAGCCATTCATCACCAGCATCGCCTGGGCGCTGAAGCCGCTCCAGTTCGGGCTGGTGTAGATCAGGCTGTTGTCCATGCGCAGCCCGAAACTGTTACCGAGGTAGGTCGTGTTGTCAAACACCTTGCTGCTGTTGAAGATATCGCCCACACCAACCACGTTGTAGTACGGCGTCCACTGCGTGCCGGCGGTGATCGAACCCCAACTGGAACCTTTCAGTCCCACCCACTTCGGACGGTTGTTGTTGAAGTTGCCCCCCTCAGTGACGTCTACGCCGAATTCATACTGGTAGATAGCACTCAGACCGCCGCCCAGGTCTTCCTCACCCCGCACGCCCAGCCGGGAAGCGTTGTTGTACATATCCCAAGCGTCAGTACCGGCTCTGAGCCGTATCAGTCCACCATTAGGACCCCGCGCATAGTCGGAGTTGTACTCATCATAATCGACGGACACCCGGGCGGAGCCGTACAAAGTGGTATCAGCGTGGGCAACCGTGCCAAAACCAGCCAGCGCAGCGGCGACAGCCAGCGCAAGAGTAGACTTTTTCATACATTAAACTCCTAGGTTTATGTTGTATCGACACAACAAAAGGGCGCTTACAATTCGTTAAAGAGATTTATACGCACTCAGGAGCGAAAATGCAACTGATATTTTCAAAAAAAACACAAATTTTTCTGGTTATAGTCAAAAAAACAACTTTTTATATTTTTTACAACAAAAAACCCACCTTTCAGAGGTGGGCTGACTCGTTTGGCTGGGGGACTAGGATTCGAACCTAGGTTGACGGAGTCAGAGTCCGTAGTCCTGCCGCTAGACGATCCCCCAAAAAGCCAGATTAACGCTTGGAGTACTGCGTCGCACGCCGGGCCTTGCGCAGGCCCACTTTCTTGCGTTCCACCTCGCGGGCGTCGCGGGTCACAAAACCCGCCTTGCGCAACGGAGCGCGCAGGCTCTCATCGTATTCGATCAACGCCCGGGTGATGCCATGGCGAATCGCGCCGGCCTGGCCAGTCATGCCACCGCCCTTGACGGTGACGTAAATATCGAACTTATCCTTGAGATCGACGGCTTCCATGGCCTGATTCACGACCATGCAAGACGTTTGACGGCCGAAATATTCGTTCAGAGGGCGTTGGTTGACGGTGATATTACCGGCTCCGCGCCGCAGGAAAACTCGCGCCGTAGCGGTCTTACGCCGCCCAGTGCCGTAATGCTGATTTTCGATCATTGCTTGTTCCGTTCCGGTAAATACGTCAGCCGATCACAGGTCCAGCGGCTGAGGCTGCTGCGCGACATGCTGATGCTCAGCGCCAGCGTAAACCTTCAGCTTGCGGAACATCGCCCGGCCCAGCGGGTTTTTGGGCAACATCCCCTTGACGGCGATCTGAATAACCCGCTCCGGCGTCTGCTGCAACATCTTGTCCAGCGAGATGGATTTCAGGTTGCCGATGTAGCCGGTCACCCGATGATACATCTTGTCGCTGATTTTGCGCCCGGTCGTCCGAACTTTCTCGGCATTGACCACAATGATATAGTCGCCGGTATCGACATGCGGAGTGTATTCGGGCTTGTGTTTGCCCCGTAAGCGGTGGGCGATTTCCGATGACAGCCGACCCAGAACCTTGTCCGTGGCGTCGATCACATACCAGTCGCGCTTGACCTCGGCCGGCTTGGCGCTGAAAGTTTTCATTCTGACATCACTCCGCAAAATCCGTATCCGCTGGGAAAGTCGCGTATCGTACCCAAGCGACGGGGGTTTGACAAGGGGCTGTTCGGTGGTCAGTGGTAGTAGAACAAAGTTAGATGCGCAGCCGTTCCACTACACGACCGTTGACTAGATGCTCGTCAATGATTTCGTCCAGATCAGCATGATCCACATAGGTGTACCAGACGGCCTCGGGATAGATGACAATGGTTGGTCCTTCGGCGCAGCGATCCAGGCAACCGGCATTATTGATGCGCACCTTGTGCGGAATAGCCGGACCCAATGCCTTGACGCGCTGCTTGACATAGTCGCGCGCCTCCTGTGCGTCGTATTGCTGGCAACATGGCGAGCCGTCGTCGCGTAGATTGGTGCAAAAAAAGACATGATGGCGATAATAGGACACGTTATATTTTCCCCCGGCTTCGAGTTTCCGCCCATGACAACCCGTTACTATACCCCGGTTGATACCCTGCTGATCCATGTTGATCAGGCGCTCCGCACGATTTTCGGGCAACCGGTCACCACCGGCCGGCCTAATCCCGCTGCCAGCGCGCCCGCCGCCGAGTTGCAGCCGGTAGAACAGCAGGAGGCGGGGCGGCTGATGCGCGTCAATCATACCGGCGAAGTGTGCGCCCAGGCGCTGTATCAGGGCCAGGCGCTGACCGCACGGCTGGATAAGGTGCGCGACCGCATGGAGCAAGCCAGTATCGAGGAAAATGACCATCTGGCCTGGTGTCAGCAGCGGCTGAAAGAATTAGGCAGCTATCCCAGCGTCCTCAACCCACTGTTCTATGCTGGCGCATTGGTTATCGGCGCGGCAGCGGGGCGGGTCGGAGATCGCTGGAGTCTGGGCTTCGTGGCAGAGACGGAGCATCAGGTGGTCGAACATCTGAATACGCATTTGAACCGCCTGCCCGCCCAGGATCTGCCCAGCCGGGCGATTCTGGAGCAGATGAAGGAAGACGAGGCCCGCCACGCTACCCATGCGCTGGAGGCCGGCGGCGCCCGGTTGCCACTGCCGGTTCGCGCCTTGATGAAGGGCGTCGCCAAGGTGATGACCGGAACAACTTACTGGATTTAAGCCGATGGTAGAACCGGGGGGTGGTCATCGCGAATTTCAAAAGTGTGGGTAATCTTGGCGGTCTGCCCCAGCATGATCGAAGCTGAGCAGTATTTTTCCGCCGACAGGTGGATAGCACGTTCAATATGTTTGGTGCTGAGACCCTGGCCGGTGAGAATAAAGTGTACATGAATCTGCGTAAACACCTTGGGATCGCTATCCGCCCGTTCGGCGGCAATTTCGATTTCACAACCACGCAGATCCTGCCGGGCCTTGCGCAGAATGTTAACGACATCAATCGCCGTGCAGCCGCCCATGCCCATCAGCAGCATTTCCATCGGCCGCGGCCCGAGGTTGTGACCGCCCAATTCCGGTGGCCCATCGATGACCAAGGCATGACCGCTGGGTGATTGCGCGACGTAGGTCATGTCTTCCAGCCAGACAATGCGGGTTTTCATTTCGAATCCTCAGATCATGATAAAGTCCCCCTCTCCCCTTGTGGGAGAGGGGTTGGGGGTGAGGGGTGGCCAAACAATTCCGCCAGTTTCGCCCCCGGATCCGGGGCGCGCATGAACGCTTCACCGACCAGAAAGGCGTGAACGCCGTGTTGACGCATCAGCGCTACATCGTCCGGCGTATGAATCCCGCTTTCCGTGACCACGGTGCAACCTTCAGGAAGCTGTGCTAACAGATTCAGCGTCGTCTCCAGCCGGGTGGCGAACGTGCGCAAATTGCGGTTGTTAACCCCAATCAGCGGCGCATTAATCCGCAACGCCCGGTCCAGTTCCCCGGCATCGTGGACTTCAACCAGCACGTCCATCTGCAAATCCGCCGCGAGTTGCGCCAGAACTCGCAATGCGGCATCTTCCAGCGCCGCTACAATCAGCAAGATGCAGTCAGCGCCGATCAGTCGCGCCTCGTAGACCTGATACGGGTCGATGATGAAGTCCTTGCGCAACACCGGCAAGGTGCAAGCCGCCCGCGCCTCCTTTAAGTAGTCCTCATGGCCCTGGAAAAAATCGTGGTCGGTCAGCACGGATAGACCAACGGCACCGGCGCCGGCATAACTGCGGGCGATGTCTGCCGGCAGGAACGGATCGCGCAACAAACCCTTACTCGGCGAGGCGCGCTTGATTTCAGCGATCACCGCGGGCCGACCCTGGGCGATGGTTTGTTCGATGCGCTCCCGGAACGGGCGCGGCGGCGGCAAATCTTCAACCCGGCGACGCAATTCCGGCAGGCCCAGTTGCGCGCTGCGCTCAGTGACTTCCGCAACCTTGCGAGCCAGGATTTTTTGCAGAATGTCGGATACGTCGCTCATGAGGCCAATTTCTGGGTGCAACGCACAAATTCATCGAGCTTGGCTCGCGCTGCACCATTGGCCAGAACATCCCGCGCCAGCCAGATGCCATCGTCGATGGAGGCGCTGATGTTAGCCGCATACAGCGCCGCGCCAGCGTTGAAGGCGACGATGTCGCGGGCCGCGCCCGGATGGTTGTCCAGCGCCGCCAGCATCAGGGCTTTGGACTGTTCCGCGTTCTCAACCCGGAGGCTGCGATTGGACACCATCGCTAATCCAAAATCCTCGGGGTGGATTTCGTATTCCATAATCTCGCCGTTCTTGAGTTCGCCGACCAGCGTGGCCGCGCCCAGCGAGATTTCATCCATGCCATCCTTGCCCCACACCACGAGAACGTGTTGCGCGCCCAAGCGCTGCATGACCCGCACCAGGATGCCGACCAGATCGGGATGGAAGACGCCCAGAAGCTGATGCGGCGCGCCAGCGGGATTGGTCAGTGGGCCGAGAATATTGAAAATGGTGCGCACCCCCATTTCGCGGCGCACCGGGGCGACATTTTTCATCGCCGTATGGTGATTCGGCGCGAACATGAAGCCGATGCCGGTCGTTTCAATGCATTCGGCCACCTGCTCCGGGTTCAGATCGATGCGCGCGCCCAGCGCCTCCAAGCCGTCGGCGCTGCCCGATTTGGAGGACACGCTGCGATTGCCATGCTTGGCGACGCGAGCGCCAGCAGCAGCAGCGACAAACATGCTGGTCGTGGAGATATTGAAGGTGTGCGAGCCATCGCCGCCGGTGCCAACGATGTCCACAAAATGCTCGTGCGGCGGGGGAATGTGAACTTTGGTGGACAAGTCACGCATCACCGTCGCAGCAGCGGTAATTTCGCCAATCGTTTCCTTTTTCACCCGCAGGCCGGTCAGGATGGCGGCGGTCATCACTGGGGAAATATCGCCAGCCATGATTTGCCGCATCAGCGACAGCATTTCATCGTAGAAAATTTCGCGATGCTCGATGGTGCGTTGCAGGGCTTCCTGGGGAGTAATGGACATGAGAACGTTCTCCGGGGCGATTCAGTGCCGGGTCAGAAAATTGCGCAACAGGGCGTGGCCGTGTTCAGTCAGAATCGATTCGGGGTGAAATTGTACGCCTTCCACCGGCAGAGTTTTGTGGCGCACCCCCATGATTTCGTCGAGGTCGCCATCCGGGGTTTGGGTCCAAGCAGTGATGCTCAGGCTGTCCGGGAGGGTTGTTTTGTCGATAACCAGAGAATGATAACGCACCACAGTAAAAGGATTCGGTAGTCCAGTGAACACGCCCTGGCCGGTATGGTAAACCTCGGAAGTTTTGCCATGCATGACCTGGCCAGCGCGGACGATGCGCCCGCCGAAAGCCTGGCCGATGCTCTGATGGCCGAGGCAAACCCCGAGAATGGGAAAGTGGCCGGCGAAGCGTTCAACAGTGGCCAACGACACCCCCGCCTCATTGGGCGTGCAGGGACCCGGTGAAAGGACCAGGCGCTCCGGTTGCAGCTCGGCGAGCTGTTCCAGAGTAATTTGGTCGTTGCGATACACCCATACCTCTTCGCCCAGTTCGCCGAAATATTGCACCAGGTTGTAAGTGAAGGAGTCGTAGTTGTCGATCATCAACAGCATTTCAAAATTATCCTTTTGATAAAAATAATTTTTCCCGATTTTTTTAGCCTATTAAGCCGGCTAGAAGCTGACTCCATAGATATACAGTTCAAAGAGTTGGTTTTTGTAGGCCGCTTACAAAAAATCCCTTCCCCGATTGGGGAAGGGATTGCTCTAAATGCGCCACATATTCACTTCCATCCCGAGGCGTCATACCGCCTGGCGGGAAGAAGGGTTGAACTTAGTGATGCTCCACTGCCCGCCGCACTTCTTCCAGCGAGTTCGGATCATCCAAAGTAGACAAATCGCCCGGGTCGCGGCCTTCAGCCAGCGCCTGGATCGAACGCCGCAACAACTTGCCAGAGCGGGTCTTGGGCAGGGAGCTGACGAAGTGGACGTTATGCGGCTTGGCCACTGCGCCGAGTAGTTCCTGCACCTTGGCAATGATTTCTTTTTCCATCCGCTCGGTGGCGCCCGGCGCGTCCAGTTGCGTCGGATCCTTCAGCCGACAGAAGCCGACCGGCACCTGGCCCTTGACCTTGTCGGCCACGCCGATCACTGCGACCTCAGCGACCGCCGGATGCGCCTGGATCGCTTCCTCAATCTCACGGGTGCCCAAGCGATGGCCCGCGACATTGATCACGTCATCCGTGCGGCCCAGGATGAAGAAATAGCCATCCTCATCGCGCACCGCCCAGTCGGAGGAGGTGTACAGCATCTCCTTGAAGCTGGTGAAATAGCTCTGGACGAAGCGCCGGTCATCGCCCCACACCGTGCTCAGGCAGCCCGGCGGCAGCGGCGGCTCCACGACCAGCACGCCCTTTTCGCCGCGCGGCACTTCCTCGCCGGTGCCTTCGCTGATGACGCGGATGTTGTAGCCGTAAACCGGGAACCCCGGCGAACCAAAGCGGTTCGGCTTGAGATCGACGCCCGGCAGATAGGACAGCATCGGCCAGCCGGTCTCGGTTTGCCAGTAGTGGTCGATGACCGGAATTTTCAGTGCGTCGGTGATCCACCGCGAGGTCGGCTCGTCCAGCGGCTCACCGGCCAGGAACAGGTAGCGCAGGCAGGACACGTCGTGCATCGTCATGTACTTCTGGTCCTGCCCTTTCAGGACGCGCACCGCCGTCGGCGACGAGAACATCGACCGGACTTTATATTCATTGACGATCTTCCACCAGATGCCGGGATCCGGGCGGATCGGCAGACCCTCGTAGAAAATCGTGGGGCAGCCGTGGATCAACGGTGCGTAGACGATGTAGGAGTGACCCACCACCCAGCCGATATCGGAGGTGGCGAACATGGTCTCGCCGGGATTGATGTGGTAGAGATGCTTCATGGTCGAGGCCAGCGCCACCGCGTAACCGCCGACATCGCGCTGGACACCCTTGGGAATGCCGGTCGTGCCGGAAGTGTAGAGGATGTAGCTCGGCTCGTTGGATTCCAGCCAAGTGATCGGCACCTCGGCGTCGATGTGCTGGGCGCGCAGGGTTGCGTAGTCCAGATCGCGGCCTTCCACCAGCGTCAGGCCCTTGTCCAGACCCCGATTGCAGATCACCACTTTTTCCGGCGGGAATTTGGACAGATTGCAGGACTCATCGACCAGGTGCTTGTAGGGCACCGCCTTGCCGCCGCGCATACCGGCGTCGGAGGTAACCATGACCTTGGGTTTGGCGTCGTCGATGCGCACCGCCAGGTTGTAGGCCGCAAATCCGCCGAATACCACCGAGTGAATCGCGCCGATCCGGGCGCAGGCCAGAATGGCGAACGCCGCTTCAGCGATCATCGGCATGTAGATGATGACCCGGTCGCCTTTCCCGACGCCCAGCGATTGCAGTACTGCCGCAAAGCGGTTCACTTCGCGGTGCAATTCGGCGTAGGTGTAAATCTTGGTCTCGTCGGTTTCCGTCGAGATGTAGATCAGCGCCCGCTGATCGGCGCGGTCGGCCAGATGCCGGTCCACCGCGTTGTAGCAGAGATTGGTTTCACCGCCAACAAACCATTTGCAAAACGGCGGCTTGCTGTAGTCACGGATTTTCTGCGGCGGCTTGTTCCAGTGGATCAACTGGGCCTGTTCGCCCCAGAAACCTTCGGGATCGTCAATGGACCAGCGATGGAATTCTTCGTAATTCATGCGATTGCATCCTCAAGGCTTCGGTAGTTATGCGACGTTATGGTTATCGCGAAAATATAGTTTAGTCGCTGACTGGGAAATTTCCTGCCCGCCACCTCCGAAATCATCCGAAGACGGCGGGACACCGATTACTTCAACAAATCCTCGACGCTGGCGCGTTCTTCACGCAGCTCCTGCTCCGTCGCCTTCATCTTCTCGCGGCTGAAATCGTCGACCGGCAAACCCTGCACGATCTCGTAGTTGCCGTTCTTGCAGACGCACGGATAGGAGTAAATCACGCCTTCGCCGATGCCGTAGGAACCATCCGATGGGACGGACATGCTGACCCAGTCGCCATCCGGGGTACCCAGCGCCCAATCGCGCATATGATCAATCGCCGAGGACGCGGCGGACGCCGCTGAGGACGCGCCACGGGCCTTGATGATGGCCGCGCCGCGCTGCTGCACGTCAGGAATGAAGGTATCGCGGTACCAACCCTGGTCGACCAGCGCGGTCGCCGCCTTGCCCTTCACGGTGCATTGGCTGATGTCGGGGTACTGGGTTGAGGAATGGTTGCCCCAGATGGTCATCTTCTTGATGTCGTTAACATGCGAGCCGGTCTTCTCGGCCAACTGACTCAGGGCGCGGTTATGATCCAGCCGGGTCATGGCGTGGAACTGACGGCGATCCCGATCCGGGGCGTTGCAGGCGGCAATCAGGGAGTTGGTGTTGGCGGGGTTGCCGACCACCAATACCCGCACATCGGCGGCGGCGTAGTCATTGATCGCCCGGCCCTGTGGCCCGAAGATAGCGCCGTTGGCGGTCAGCAGGTCCTTGCGCTCCATGCCGGGACCGCGCGGGCGGGCGCCGACCAGCATGGCGAAATTAGCGTCGGTGAAGGCAGTTTTCAGATCGTCGGTAGCGATGACGCCCGCCAGTAACGGGAACGCGCAGTCGTTCAGCTCCATCACTACGCCCTGCAAAGCTTGCAGTGCCGGGGTAATTTCCAGCAGTTGCAGAATCACCGGTTGGTCGGGACCGAGCATGGTGCCGGAAGCGATGCGGAAGGCCATGGCATAGCCGATGTTGCCAGCGGCACCGGTGATCACGACGCGAACAGGGGTTTTCATGCTAATGCTCCTCAATGATGATGTTGTTGGTGGTGACGGAAAAAACCCGGCCCGGCACCGCGGCGCCATTTAGCTATTCAGAATTCGAGACCGCAGCGCCAAGTCTTATAATGGGACGCCGCTCGGTTAAGGCGACGTTTGGTTAGCGGAAAATAGTAACGTAGATTGCCGCGTTTTGAAACGAATGCCGGCGCTTACCGGCGAAGGTTCCCGAAACTGATGAGTGCTTCCTCAATGAAAGGCGCGGGCTATGCCCTCACTGGCCTGCGCTGGCTCCCCAAAAATGGCCTGGGCCGCTTTGTAGCGCTGCCGCTGCTAATCAATATCGTGCTGTTCGGCACCGGTATCTGGTGGACTTACGGCCAGTTCGAATACTTTGATCAAGTCCTGCAAGGCTGGCTGCCGACCTGGCTGGACTGGCTGCATTGGCTGATTTGGCCGATCTTTGCCCTGACCGTGCTGATCGCGCTGTTCTACAGCTTCTCAGTCGTGGCGAACCTGTTGGCCGCACCGTTCAACAGTCTACTGGCGGAACAGGTCGAACGGTTGGCCCAGCCCGGAAATACACCCCGACCTGCTACTGATCTGAACTGGAAGGAGCTGATCCTGAGTCCGCTGGCAGGACTGAACCGGCTGCTGTACTTCATCGGCTGGGCGATTCCACTGCTGTTGCTGTCATTCGTGCCGGTGGTCAACGTCGCCGCGCCGGTGTTGTGGGTGCTGTTCAGCGCCTGGATGCTGGCGCTGGAATATGCGGATTACCCGCTGGCCAACCGGGGCCTGTCGTTCCGGGATCAGCGCCGGTTGCTGCGTCAGCATTGGCCGCTGACACTGGGTTTCGGCGGCATGGTTTTGCTGCTGACGCTGATTCCGATCGTGAACTTTCTGGCCATGCCGGCGGCGGTGATCGGCGCGACGCTGATGTGGGCGCGGGAAATACCGGCGTCAGGCATCCGGTAATGCGCTTGATCTATACCGGTCTGCTCTATCTGCTGTTGCCGCTGGCGCTGTTGCGGCTGTACTGGCGCGGTCGCCGCGATCCGGAGCATCGTCAGCGCTGGCGCGAGCGCCTGGGATGGATCGCCTCTCTGCCGGAACCCGGTTGCCTGTGGATTCATGCGGTGTCGGTGGGCGAAGTCCGCGCCGCATTGCCGCTGATCCGGGCGCTGCTGGATCGGCATCCTGAGCAACCGCTACTGGTAACGACGACCACACTCACCGGTTCTCGCCAAGTGCAGGAGGCGCTGGGCGACCGGATTTTGCATGTCTACGCGCCCTATGATCTGCCCGGCCCCGTAACACAGTTTCTGCGCAAGGCCCGACCCCGCATCGCCATTATTATGGAAACCGAGTTGTGGCCGAATCTATTGCGGCAATGCGCAGTCGCCAGAATCCCCGTTCTCATCGCTAACGCCCGGTTGTCGGAACGCTCGGCGCGGGGCTACGCACGGATTCGCGGATTGACGCGCTCGATTCTGGAGGATGTCACCCTGATCGCCGCTCAAGCCGAGGCGGACGCAGAACGGTTTCGGGCGCTGGGCGCGCCACGGGTCGAGGTGGTCGGCAATCTCAAATATGACCTGAAATTGCCGGACGAACTGCTGGAACAAGGACGGACTTTGCGGTGTGAACGGCTCAGCGAGAACCGTCCGGTGTGGATCGCCGCCAGCACTCATGCCGGCGAGGACGAGCAAATTCTGGAAGCATTCGCCCAACTGCGCACTCACTGGCCGGACCTGTTGCTCCTCCTCGTGCCGCGCCACCCGGAACGCTTTGACGGCGTCGCGGCGCTCTGTCAGCAACGGGGTTTCAACGTTGTCCGGCGCAGCGACCGGCAACCCTGTGGCCCGGAAACCGCCGTTTTTCTCGGCGACAGCATGGGTGAGTTGCTGCTGTTCTACGCCGCTGCCGATCTGGCTTTTGTCGGCGGTAGTCTGGTTCCCACCGGCGGGCATAACGTGCTGGAGCCGGCCCTGCTCGGTTTGCCGGTACTATTCGGCCCGCATATGTTCAATTTCACCGAGGCGGGTGAACGATTACTGGACGCGAAAGCCGCTGTGCAAGTGACGAATGCGGCGGAACTGGCGACAGCCGTTGATCGATGGCTGGCCGATCCCGAACGGCGTCGGAATGCTGGACAGCGTGGACAGGCAGTGGTGGAGCGCCAGCGCGGTGCGCTGACGACATTATTGCGTTGTATCGAAATGCAGCTCTGAAATCCCGGCCATTCAAGCATGTTCACCCTGCCTGATTGCGACGTGCTCCAGCACATGACGGATCATGCTGAGCGCCAGCTCCTGCTCGCCCAAAAACACCGTCCCCACCTGCTCCTTCCGCAATAACGCCGCTTCTTCTTCGCTATGAGTGCGAACCAGCGTTTTGATGTCGGGATTGAGCGCACGGGCGATTTCGATCATGCGGCGCACGCGCACGGTGTCGGGGGTTGCAATCACCAGCACCCCGGCACGGGCCACATGCGCCTGAATCAGGACGGCCGGGATCGAGGCATCACCGGCGACGGCATGAATGCCGCGTTCGCGCAGTTGCTCGACCCGATCCCGATTCTGTTCAGCCACGACCAGCGGCAATCGCTGTTCGGTCAGCGCCTCGCCGATGCGTCGGCCCACGCGGCCATAGCCCACCAGCAAGACATGGCCTGTTACCTGATGCGATTCGACGGTCATCGGCAATTCTGCCAAGGGATCCGCTGGACGCTCTAAGGCGCGGGCCAACCGGGAACGGGAGCGAATCCAGGCTTGTACTGGTTCAACGAGTTGAAAAACAAAAGGATTAATGGCTATCGAAAGGATCGCCCCGGCCAGGATCAGGCTTTGACCCTCACGCGGCAGAATGCCCAGCGCAACCCCCAATCCCGCCAGAATAAATGAGAACTCGCCAATTTGCGCGAGGCTGACGGCGACCGTCAGCGCGGTATTGAGCGGATAGCGCAAGGCCAGCACTAGCAGCAATGCCGCCAAGGACTTTCCGACCACGATAATCGCCACCACGCCGAGCAAGGGAAGCGGTTGTTGTATCACGACTCGCGGATCGAACAACATGCCGACCGAGACGAAGAACAGCACGGAAAAAGCGTCCCGGAACGGCAACGACTCCTGCGCGGCTCGATGACTCAGCGGAGATTCCCTCAACACCATGCCGGCAAAAAACGCCCCCAACGCGAAGGAGACACCAAACAGTTCGGCCGAGCCGTAGGCAATGCCCACCGCCACTGCAATCACCGCTAACGTAAATAGCTCGCGGGAACCGGAGCCGGCGACCTGCCACAGCAGCCACGGCAGAATGCGGCGCCCGACGAACAACATCAGGGCGATAAACAGTGAAATCTCGCCGAGGGTGATCAGGAGCGTTTTCAGTAAATCGCCATCGGCGGCGGGTTCAGCGTGACTGCTCGCACCACCCAGCCAGCCGGATAATGGCGGCAATACCACTAACACCAGCACCATCGCCAAATCTTCCACCACCAACCAGCCGACCGCGATCTGACCATTGACCGTTTGAAGAATGCCATGCTGTTCCAGCGCCCTGAGAAGTACTACGGTACTGGCTACTGAGAGCGCCAGCCCAAAAACCAGTCCCGCGCCAAAACTCCAGCCCCAACCCATCGCCATTCCCGCCCCAAGCGCGGTCGCTACGCTAATCTGGGCAATCGCCCCCGGCACGGCAATGCGGCGAACCGCCAGCAAATCATCGAGCGAGAAATGCAGCCCGACACCAAACATCAGCAGCATGACGCCGATCTCGGCTAGTTGGCTGGACAGTTCGATATTGGCAACAAAGCCGGGCGTGGCCGGGCCAATCATGACGCCGGCCATCAGGTAGCCAACCAGCGCCGGCAACTTGAGACGAACGGCAATCAAGCCCATTGCCAAGGCCAGTCCCAAGCTGACGGCAATGGTGGTAATCAGGGCAATGTTATGAGGCATAGCATTTTTTCCTCTGACACGAAGTGGATACCCCCCGTCAGACCGTTCGCAATGCGCTCATCTCCCGGAAAATTAGGCCGAAAGCGCCGCTTCTGATTAAACAACGACACGCCCATGCTGCATGGGCAGTTACTTGCCGGACTCCCCGACCACCCGACTGGCAGCCAGCAGCATGACTTTGGCCAGGCGCGTGCGCTGGTCGGCAGTCAGCTTGGTCTTGTTAGCCAGCATCAATCCACGGGTGCAGATGGTGTCCACCGCAGTATCGAAGCCCCACTTCTTCTCGGCCACGGTCACATTTTCAAAAGTATACACGGCGCTGCCATCCGGCAGTTTGTCGTTCAAATCCCAGTCCTTAACCGGAATCAGCCGGAAATCCTTGGGATTTTCCAGCACCACCTGCATCTCGGTGGATTTAGCCATTGGCTTTTGCACGACCATCGCCGCCTGAATCTTGCTCGATTTCCCGCCACTCTTGATCTGCAACAGCGCCTCAGCGCCATCGACAAAGGCCGGTGCCGTATTCTTGAAAGCCGGTTCCAGCAGGGCCATATATTCCCATGTCACTGCCACGCCACTGTTGGGCGACTGTACAGCGATCAGCCAATTCTTGCCTTTTTGCTGCAAGTCACTGTCGCTTTTGATCTCGCTGTCCTTGCCGGTCACGATGAACACGCACTCCTTGCCAATCTCCCCGAGACTGATGAACTGGTCAGCGAAGCCGGGATGCTCCTTGAGGTAGTACTGCAAAGCGTCGGCCTGGGTCAGCCCGACATTGACTGGACTTTGGGGATCTGCGAGGCGGGTGAGATTCTCGATAGAGCCAGCGCTGGTCAAGACCTGCGCCGACAGATCCTGTTCAACGAGTACGCCTTTCAACCGCTCGCCGATGGTGTTGTAACCTCCGCCGCTCTTGCCCGTGCTAATCGTGATGGGTGGATCAGCGGCCTGCGCGGAAACGGCGACACCGAAGCTGGCAGCGAACATCAACACGCGCGATAATCCAGTTTTGCTGGTCATGATGAATCCCCCCTTATCATGATTGTTCAGTACAGTTTAGGTTCGCCCGGCGGCCGCGTCTTGAATCGTTTGTAGGCCCACAAATATTGCGCGGGCAGCGAACGAGCCGCCGCTTCAATACCCTGGTTCATGGCCGCCACCGATTCTTCCAGCGATGTAGCAGCGATCACATCGGGCAACGCCCGCAGGCGTAGGACGTAACCCTGGCCGCGTGGTAACCGCTCCGCCCAGGTCAGAAAAACAGGTGCGTTATGTTTCAGCGCCAGTCGCGAAACCAGAGTCATCGTACCGGCGGCCATACCGAAGAACGGCGCAAACAGCCCCTCCCCATCGCCGATGCCGCTGATATCTTGATCGGGCAAAATGCCTAGCACTTCACCCCGGCGTAGCGCTATCAACAAGGCGCGCAAACCGCCCGCGTCGGTCGCAACCACCTGACCGCCCAAACGTCCGCGCCCTCGGCGAGTGATCGCATCCAGCCCCAGCCGACTGGGACGATAGAGAATGGTTAACGGATAGCGGCTGGAATAGTACAGGCCAGCCAACTCCCAGGCCCCCAAGTGAGGAGTAATGAGAATCACCCCTTGCTTGCAGTTCACGGCAGCGGCTAGTTCCTCCTCGCCGGCCACCGGTCCCTGGATCAGTTGCAACACCCGCTCGCGGGGCCAGAGCCAGAGGGGACCCAGTTCCAGCAGACCCTTGCCGGTTTCCATCAAATTTCGGCGTAACAGCCGGTTCCGTTCAGCCGTGGGCTGTTCAGGAAAGCACAACGCCAGATTACGCTCGGCGATTCGCTGCAACGGATTGGGAATCCACCACAACAGTCCACCCAGAAACGTCCCCAGCGCGTGGCCCCACGATAACGGCAGGGCGGCGGTCAGGCGTAACAAAGCGCCTATCAAGTACCGACTCATTGCAACGGATGGTCCGGGTTTTCAAAATCGAAATCAGGCTGGGGCGGTTGGCCGTCGTAGACCAGATTGCGCCGCTGTTGCAGGTAGGCGCTGCGCTGGAACGAGTACGGATCGATCTGGGCATCGGCGAACGCTCGTTCAATTTGCAACAATCCGGCCCGACGGTTGATGAGTTCCAAGCCCCAGAGGCTCCACATGACTCTGTCGGAATCCGTCGCCCAAGTCACGGGATTGACGAAGAAATTGCCGACTAATCCAAAAGTGTCGCGCACGGTGCTGGGTCCCAGGAAGGGCAGCACGATGAAATAACCCTCGCCGAATCCCCAGCGGCCCAGGGTTTGACCGAAATCGGCGCGATTCTTGGGCAGCTCCATGCGACTGGCGACATCGAACAAGCCCAACACGCCAAAAGTGGTGTTAAAAACCAGCCGGCTACTGGTCTGCGCCGCTTGATGAAATTCAAATTGCAGCACGTCATTGACCAGCACCACGACATCGTTCAGGTTGCTGAAGAAGTTGCCGATGCTGGTAATGACCGGATCGGGGAGTGCTTTTTGATAGACTTGGGCAACCGGCTTGAACAGCGCCTTATCGACAGCGTCGTTCACCGCAAACATGGCGCGGTTGTAGCCTTCAAGGGGATCAGGATCGTCATTCAAAAGTTCGCTGGTGGGCGCGCACCCGGTCAGCATAACGGCGACCAGGGTTGTCAGCAAACGGCGGTAAAATCGGTTCATAGGAGTCAACCACGATAAAATCAACGCGGGATTGCTGTAGACCATATTAACCCAGCCGCAATCGTCACGCATGAGGCAGGTTCAGGTCTTTTCCCGCAACAGCAACTGGGCCATCAGGATCATGATCAGCGTGACGCCCAGCATGATGGTGCATAAAGCATTGACCTCCGGCGTCACCCCAAGCCGCACCATGGAATAAATTTTCAGCGGCAGAATTTCAAAGGTTGGCCCGGTCACAAAAAAGCTGACCATGACGTCATCCATTGACAGCGTGAAGCTAAGTAGCCAACCGGCGACGACGGCTGGCATCAACAACGGCAGCACGATTCGCCGAAAAATCTGGAATTCAGTCGCACCCAAGTCCTGGGCGGCTTCCAGCAGATGACGGTCGAAGCCGCTGATCCGGCTGAGCACAGTGACCACGACGAACGGAATGTTGAACGTGATATGGGCCAACAGCAACGTCCAGAACCCCAGCGGCAGACTGAGGCTGGCGAACAGGATCAGCAGCGCGATGCCCATGACGATGTCGGGCGTCATCATCAATACGAACAACAGGGCGTTGAGCAACTGCTTGCCGAAAAATTGATAGCGGTAAATCGCTACGGCCGCCAGTGTGCCCATGACGGTTGCGGCGGTCGCCGATAGCGTCGCGATCCATGCCGAATTCAACGCCGCCTGTAACAAATCAGGGTCATCGAACAGCGTCTCGTACCACTCCCAGGTCATCCCCCGCCATTCCAGCGAATATTTGGAATCGTTGAAGGAATAGACGATCAGCACTCCGATCGGGATGTACAAAAATCCATAAACCAGCAGCAGATAGGCGACCTGAACTAGGCGTTTCCCGGTCATGGCAATCCCCGGTTGGCGCGGCGGGCGCTGAGATAATAAGCCCACAACAGCAACCCCATCAGCAGAGTCAACAAGACGCTGGCTGCTGCGCCAAACGGCCAGTCACGGGCGGACAGAAACTGGTCGCGGATCAGATTACCGACCAGCAGGGTCTTGGCTCCACCCAGCAAATCCGCAACATAGAACATGCCCAAACCCGGCAGGAAGGTCAAAAGACTGCCGGCAATGATCCCGGGCAGGGTCAGCGGAATGACGATACGCAGGAAAATGGTGATCTTTCCCGCGCCTAAATCACGGGCTGCTTCAATCAACCGGGGGTCCAGCTTCTCCAGCGCGGCGTATAACGGCAGGATCATGAACGGTAACAGCGTATACAACATGCCCAGGATGACCGCCGACTCGGTGTACAGCAGTTCCAACGGTTCAGCAATCAGCCCCAGCCCCAGCAGGGTCTGATTTAACAAACCCTGAGTCTTCAGGACAATCATGATCGCGTAGGTTCTCACCAGCGAACTGGTCCAGAACGGAACAATGACCAGCAGCAACAGCAAAGGCCGCCAACGGACCGGCGACCGGGTTAACAGATAGGCAAACGGATAACCGAGCAACAGGCACAGCGCCGTAGTGGCCGCCGCCAACCACAGTGAATCCAGCAACACGTCCAGATAGAGCGGATCAAGCAAACGCCGGTAACTGGACAGCGTCAACGTAAAGACTACAAACTCGTTATCACCCCGGGTCAGAACGCTGGCGACCGCCACCAACAGATTCGGTAACAACGCAAAAGCGATCAGCCAGAACCAGAGCGCGCCAATCGCGATCAGTTTAAAGGGTTCCCGAATTCTCACAGTGGATACCGCGCCTTAATCTTCATGGGGCAAAATCACTTCCCAGTCATGTACCCAGTCCACGAAAACCCGTTCGCCGACCCGAAAATCCAGATTCATAATGGCGGCGTCGTCTTCATTGAAAAACTGGGTCGTGGACAGCAGATCGCCCTGATCCAGGCGGATAATCAAGTCCACCATACTGCCCTTGTAGACCACTTCTTCCACCGCCGCCGGGAATAAATGAGCGCGCTCCTCGTCACTGCCCTCATGCTCGCGCCAGATGCGCAAATCTTCAGGGCGAACCAGCACACTGACCGGGTCACCGACCGCAAAGGCGTATTGCGACTTGAGGTTGAATACCCGGTCATGTAACCGAATATCGTAGCGGGGCGGGGCAACAGCAATAACCTGACCTTGCAGGGTATTGATTTCACCGACGAAGCGGGCGACGAACAGATTATCAGGCGTTTCGTAGATTTGTCGAGGCGTGCCCAACTGCTCGATGCGGCCGGCGTTCATCACCGCCACCCGGTCGGACATCGACAGCGCTTCTTCCTGGTCGTGGGTGACAAAAATGAAGGTGATCCCCAACCGGCGCTGTAATTGCTTGAGTTCAATTTGCATGGCCTTGCGCAACTTGTAATCCAGCGCGCTCAATGGCTCATCGAGCAACAACACCCGTGGCTGGTTAATAACTGCCCGGGCGATGGCTACCCGTTGCTGCTGGCCACCGGATAACTGGCCCGGCTTGCGCTGGGCGAATTCTTCGAGCTTGACCATGCGCAATACGTCGGCCACCTGTTCACGCAAGGCCCCGCCCCGAACGCCCTTCAGGCGGGGACCAAACGCCACATTTTCAAAGACCGTCAGGTGGGGAAACAGGGCATAGCTCTGAAAGACGGTATTGACGTGGCGCGCCTCGGGCGGCAACACTCGCATGTCCTGGCCGCCGATATAAATTTCACCGCGGTCGGCTTTCTCGAACCCGGCCAGCAACCGTAAAATCGTCGTTTTGCCGCAACCTGACGGTCCCAGCAGAGTCAAAAATTCCCCGGATTCCACTTGTAAACCGACGTTGTGCAGCACGGTGTTTGCACCGTAGGTTTTCGAGATATTTCGCAATTCGATAACAGGTTCGCTCATCGACTTTCACAGCGTCGGGATTGGATGACGTCAAGATGATAGGGTATCGGCAAGATTGCCAGCCCACGGTCTGCAACATTCTCCACGATGGGTCACCATCGCGTGGGTATAATACAAAAAATTCGTTGTTCCCAGTTCAGCCCGAATCCGAAGGAGCGCCCATGCATCCATCACATTCCAACGATCCGCTGCAACGCTTGGAACAGCTCAACCGCATTGGCATCGCGCTGTCCAAAGAACGGGATACATCAAAGCTGCTGGAAACGATCCTCATCGCCGCCAAGACGCTGTTGTATGCAGATGGCGGAACCCTCTATCGACTGGAGGAAAACGACCAGCAATTGCGTTTTGAGGTTCTGTACAACGATTCCCTCCAACTCCACATGGGCGGCACCACCGGAACGCTCATTCCGTTCCCGCCGATCCCGCTCTACGATGCGACCGGTCAGCCCAACGCCAGTATGGTAGTGACCTACGCCGTGCTGAACGATACCACGGTGGTCATTGACGATGCCTATGCCGAGCAAAATTTTGACTTTTCTGGAACGCACCGTTTCGATCAGCAAACCGGCTACCGCTCCCGCTCTTTCCTGACCGTGCCGATGAAGAATCACGAAGACCATATCATCGGCGTCTTTCAGCTCATCAATGCCCTCGATCCAGGAACCAGGCAGGTGCGAACATTTTCCGCAGCCGACCGGCAACTGGCGGAATCGCTGGCCTCCCAGGCCGCGATTGCCCTGACGAATCATCAACTCATTCAACAACTGAAGAACCTGTTCGAAGCCTTGATTGCGCTGATCAACACCGCTATCGACCATAAATCCCCCTACACCGGCGCGCACTGCCAACGGGTGCCAATCCTGACCATGATGATCGCCGAGGCGGCCCAGCGCTCTGAACTTGGACTGCTCAAGGATTTTCGCCCGGCGCCCGAAGAATTGTACGAACTCAAGATTGCCGGACTCCTGCATGATTGCGGCAAAATCACCACGCCCGTACACGTCGTGGACAAGGCCACTAAACTGGAAACCATTTTCGACCGCATTCACCTGGTCGATACCCGTTTCGAGGTGCTCAAGCGCGATGCCGAGATCGAATTCCTCAAGGAAAAACTGGCGGCAGTAGCGTGCGGCGATTCGGCAGCAATCTCCACGGCTGAACAACAGTTGGCGCAATGTCTGGCTGAACTGGAAGCAGACCGGGAGTTTGTGCGCCGTAATAATACCGGGGGCGAATTTATGGACGCCGCCGCCCAAAAACAGATTCGGCGCATCGCCGCCCGCCGCTGGGTCGGCATCGATGGCCAGGAATGCGATTTCCTGTCTGAAGATGAAATTCGCAATCTGTGCATCTCTCGGGGTACGCTCAACCCCGATGAACGCACGATTATTGAAGAACATGTGGCGCTGACCATGCGGATGCTGGATAACCTGCCGTGGCCTGCAACGCTGCGCAATGTTCCTGAATATGCCGGATGCCATCACGAACGGCTCGACGGGCGTGGCTATCACCGGGGTCTCAGTGAAGCCGCGCTGCCACTGCCGACGCGCATCATCTGCCTAGCTGATGTATTCGAAGCGCTGACCGCTCGTGATCGTCCCTATAAACCCGGCAAGATGCTCAGCGAGGTGCTCACCATTCTCGGTCGGATGGTGCAGGACCATCAAATCGACGCCGATCTGTTCAATGTCTTTGTTCGCGAGGGCGTCTGGATGGATTATGCCCGCCAGTATTTACTGCCCGACCAGATCGATGCGGTAGACTTAAACCAGATTCCGGGCTATAGCCCCTAGACTCTATCCAAACTGGCGATCTTTCGCACTTTAGGCGGTCGGCCTCTTTTACCACGAAGTTTCTACCCCGATTCTGCGGTTTGCAGGACGACCAGCCATACCTTGGGGAATACTGTTATGCGCTACGGATATTACCTGTGGATTATGCTGGGCATACTGCTGTGGACGCCGCCAGCGCCCGCCAATAAACCCGCTTCCGAAGAATTCGCGGTACCGTTGCAGATTACCGCGCCGCGTTCCGCGCCGCGCAGTTCTGACCGGGTGCGCAAGGTCAAAGACGAATTAACCGGTGAGCCGGCGCTCCAGGCGAGAACGGCTCAGGCCGCCATTAGTGCAGCGATCAGCCAAAACACTACGGGTTGCCAGATGATCCGGTTTAGTGCGGGTTTCGGCTGGGTAGCGACCGGTAATATGCCCTATTCGGCCTCGGATAATCCGGTCGCGTTGCGCCGCTCCCGGCAGGAAGCCCGGTTCAAGGCCTTCACTGAGGCCCGCACTCGGTTAGCCGGATGCTTGCGGGCGTTGACGCCGGAGGCCCGGCGGAAAGTCGCCGAAAGTCTGGAGCAGGATGATGCAATTCGGTTAGCGTTGATTAATCTGGCGGCTAATGACGCGGAGAAATGGGAACAGGCGTTGCGTATTCTGGCGCGCGGCTTTGTGGCGTACTCCGTTGAAGACCATGCGGCCAAACCCTCGATCCAGGTGAATCTGGTTACCACACTCAAGACCGCTACCCGGCTGACCCGCCCTACCGCCAACGCCATCGAAACGACCTCGATTCAGGAGGGTCTGCGGCAGATTTTGGCCGAGATTGAGGCCGGGCTGATTCCGCCAGCCGGTCATCGATTGATCGTTGTGAATGCCACGGGTGAACTGACCCTAGTGGGTTACGCCCTCAACCTGGTCGGCGCTCATCCTGATCCAGTGGCTCAGGACAAATTGCGTGTCGACGCTGAAAAAATTGCCACTACCCATGCGACTGAAGCGCTTGTGGGACTGGCTACTGGCGATGATACGGGATGGCAAAATGGCCTTGATGAGATCAGCCGAAACGAGATTCAAACCGCCGCCAGCGGCTATGATGACAGCGAACCGAGTGTGCGTCGCTTCATGCAAATCCGTGAGTTAGTGACAGCGGCGGCTAAAGACGACCCTGGGTTACAAAGCTTGCGTGATGGACAACGCCCCCCGGCGGCGGCTATCAAACGCTTCAGCGGTGAAGACACCGTTGCCGTGGCAGTGGTCTACACGCCAACCATTAGAAAGCCAGTGACGCCACCTTCCCCAGCCGCGCCTTTGACCAGCGATTCACTGGCACCGTCGATTCCACCCACTGTTGAGCCGTCCGGCACTTCACCGGCACCAACTCCCATTGTTGAATCGCAAGCCGGGTCTACCCCACCCGTTCCGCCAGAATCCCCTGCGGTTCCGGCGACGCCTCCTGTTACAAACCCGCCCGCGCTGTTGGAAACACGCTAACGCTGGCAATGCGGGCAATAATAAGTTGATCGCTGCCCTAACCGGCAACGGTCGATCAACGCTCCGCAAGCGCGGCAAGGTAACCGGTAACGGTCATAGACGCAGAGTTGTTGGCGGAAATAGCCGGGTTCGCCATCGCCGCCGACGAAATCGCGCAGGGTCGTGCCGCCTTGGCGAATAGCCTCACCTAAAATTTCCCGAATCGCTTCCGTCAGCCGTTCATATTCGGCCAAGGTCACCTGCCCCGCTGGACGCAGCGGGCTGATCCCGGCGGCAAACAGCGCTTCACTGGCGTAGATGTTGCCCACACCGACCACGATGTGATGGTTCATAATGAACGGTTTGACCGCCAGCGCCCGTCCTTGCGCCCGCTGGTGAAGCCAGGCCCCGGAGAACGTCGCATCGAACGGTTCCAGGCCAAGCATCTGGAGCAGAGAATGCTGTTCCGGAGGTTCCGCCGTCCATAGCACCGCACCGAAGCGGCGACTGTCGTTGAAACGCAGACATTGCCCGTTAGCCAGCAGCACATCGACGTGATCGTGCTTCCCTGCGGGCGCATCAGCGGACAGGATACGCAACCGACCCGTCATGCCCAAATGGAAAATCGCGGTTCCGACCTCATTGCGCAGCAACAGGTACTTGGCGCGCCGGTCAACGCGCTGGATGGTCTGCCCCGGCCACATCGTTGCCAAGTCTTCAGGAACCAACCAACGTAATCGAGGCTGCCGGACAATGACCTGTGTGACTGTTTGGCCGGTCACATGCGGGGCGATGCCGCGTCGGACGGTTTCAACTTCAGGCAGTTCAGGCATCATTCCGCCTTGGGTGCAGGAGGCTCTGGAGATTCAATCGTCGAGGTCAGAAAACCAGCGGCGACGCTGGTCAGCAGTGGATACAAGCGGTCCGGGCAAAGATGGACCGTAGCGCCGACTTGCAAATAACGCAGACCGTCAGTAGGAGTGGTCGCGCCAAAACGAATTTCCCGGTCATCCAGCCGCAACCGCAATCGGGGCGGTTCAAGATACAGCGCTGGCCTATCAAGTTCAGCAGCGGGATATTGCAGGGGGCAACGGACAGTAGTGACTTCCAGCACCCGATTGATCAGGACCGGATTAGCCCAGCCGCTATGGGGCGCGGTCATTCGCCAGCGACCCTCCCGTCGTTCAAAAGCCAGTGCTTCCTGGTCGGCACGCAGCACTTCGATGCGTTCAATCGGGTCCGTGGCTACCATTACCAATAGTGGCGGAATAACGGGCAGTTCCCTACCCGGATCGAACCATGTCAGCGCCGCCAGTCCGACCGCCAGACCCAGCAGGCCCAGATTGATCCAGCGCCGCCGCATCAGCACGTTCATGATCAACGCCGTCGCCGATAAAACCAGATCAGCCAGCCACTGGTCATCAATCCCACCGGTAATATCACCAGGAAAACCATCGCCAGCCACGCCAGCGTACTTTCGGAAAGCTGCAAGTTCGGATCGGGAACGGCTCTGGGCGGAATCATGATCAACGCTTCATCAAGCACCAGCCAGTTCAGGATATTCAATCCCAGTTCCAAATTGGCACCGTTGCCCAAATAGGTATTAGAGAGAAAATCGCCATCGCCTATGATCACAATCCGCTGTTGGGCCATGCCTCCAACAGCGGGCTTGGGCCGAAACAAGGCCACGCCAACGGTCAATGGGCCAGAACGCTCAGTGGTGTCCGAATCGAACTGGAGCTGACCGTCCAGCGCACCGGTCTCGGTCCAGCTCGACGATTGGCTTTCCAGCAATACCGCCGCTTGCCAATCGGCAACGGGCTGAACCTCCAGCGCGACGGCTTGAGGCAACAGGGCGGGGGAACGTAAAGGCGTGGTAATGGGATGCGGCCCGTAATCAACGATGGGAATGAACGCAGGATGGCTGATACCGAGCCGAGGCGCATCCGCATCCACGATCACACCGGGTAACAGGGTGATGCCCACTAACGCTGCCAACGCCGGCAACCCGGCAGGATCATCCGGTTCCAACAACCACAGCAGGTTACCGCCTTGCCGCACATAGTCCAACACCGCTCGAATTTCATCCGGCGACAGCGGCGTTTGCGGACTGGCGATGATTAGTGCCGCCACATCCGCTGAAATCGGCGATTCCTTCACCAGATTGAGCGGACGCGCTTGAATGCCAATTTTCTCCAATTC
The DNA here is from genome assembly GCA_022709365.1 of Pseudomonadota bacterium. Classification (GTDB taxonomy): domain Bacteria; phylum Pseudomonadota; class Gammaproteobacteria; order Competibacterales; family Competibacteraceae; genus UBA2383. The sequence goes on along the minus strand of JAKLIY010000006.1, from coordinate 3,557 downwards.
TCGTCCAAACGCGCCTAAATCATGATTGGCAACGCCCTGTAGCTTGCGCTCGCCGTGACCATCCAGAAATACCACGGCCCGATCCCGGGGGCGGCTCAGGCGCTGCAAGGTCTGGGTCAGCGCCTGTTCACCAGGATATTGGAGCTTTTCACCGCGCTCGCCGTACTCCACATATAACTCACCGTCGACGCTAATGCCGAGTTGGCGAACCTGATCCGGCAGTAGATCGGGATTAATGAAATGTAGCGTGATGTTGGGCTTGTAGCGCTGATAACGCTCAATCAGTCGGACAATGCTCTCACGCAGCGGTGAACGGTCGCGGACATAGGCAGTGACCCAGATCGGCTTATCCAGACGGGTTAACAACGCCTGACTGGCGACTGACAGCGTATTGCGCCCACTTGCCGTCCAGTCAACCTGGATCGGATAGCGGACGCTCAACCAGGCCAGTAGGCCGATCACCAAGCCAAACAGCAGTAGGAACAGCAGATGCTGGAGCCATAATCGTCGGCGAGTGGAAGCATCGAGGCGCATGAATCAGTCCCGCAAACGCAAATCATCGAGTCGACGGATCGTCAGCCCCAAGAACGCCGTGCTGAATAGCAGGTAGTAGACGAGATCGGTACTGTCGAACAGGCCGAGCAGGAAGGCGTCGTAATGGCGTCGCAGGGAAAAGTAACCGAATAGATTACCTGTCACACCTGGTGCTGTACTAGCGGCATCGATCATCCATAACGCCAGCAAAAGCCCCATCGTCGCGATGGCGGCCACCGCCGGTTGTGTGGTCAAAGTGGACAGGTAGACGCCAGCCGCTGAAGCCGCAGCGGTCAGCAGACTCAGTCCCAGGATACCCGCCAGCAGTTTGCCAATATCCAGCGTCGCGCCCAGCGCCAACGACAAAGGCATCAGCGCGATCAGAGCAATCACTATCAGCAGAAATGCTAAAATTCCGAGATATTTACCCAACACGATCTCTGACATCGTCACCGGTGCTGAGAGCAACAGATCGAGAGTACCGGTTCGGCGTTCTTCGCTAAACAGTCGCATGGTTAACAGCGGAATGAGGAGTAACAGTACCCAAGCCGCTACCCGGAACAGGGGCGCTGCGACCAGATCGGTCACGCCCGGGGCATTGTCCAGACTGGCCAACCGCCCCTGCAACTCCCGAAAATCATTCACCAGCAATAGAAACATCCAAGCCAGCAGCCCTTGAACCACCGCTAGCAACGTCCAAGCCAGCGGTGATAGGAATAGGTTGCGCAACTCGCGAGCAGTAATGACCACGATCATTCGGCAATCTCAGATTCCAGAATGAAAGAAACGAAGATTTGCTCCAGACTGACTTGTTCCGGGGCCAATTCCCACAACCCCCAGTTTTCGGCGCTGGCCCGTTCAACCAAGGCTTGATACGGCGCGGCATCAGCGGCGTGATGGAGGCGAAAACGCCCTTCGCCCAATGCCTCAACGCGCTCTACGCCCGGCAGTTGCGTCAAACGAGCCAATGGCGGTGGCATTTTCAAACCGATTCGCAACCGAGTGGATTGTTGCTGTTGTTCCAAATCAGCGAGTGAACTGGCGTAGACTAACCGCCCGGCCCGCATGATCTGCACATGGGTGCAAATTGCCTGGACTTCCGAAAGCCGATGCGAGGAGAGAATCACGCCGCGATCCTGGCTCAGTTCACGGATGAGGGTGCAGATCTCGTGCGACTGGAGCGGATCCAAACCTACCGTGGGTTCATCCAACACCACCACAGACGGATCGTGCAATACCGCCTGCGCAATACCGATCCGTTGTTGATAACCCTTAGATAAGTGACCAATGAGGCGGCGGTTGACGTCGGTCAATCCGCAGCGCTCCTTGATGTCCGCAGCTGCCTGGCGACTGGCCGTGCGGCTGAGTCCATGCAGGCGGGCGCTATAATGCAACTGTTCATCCACAGTCATTTCCCGATAGAGCAGCGGCTGTTCGGGTAGATAACCGAGTGATCGCTTGGCTTGAGCGGGCTGGTCCAGCAAATCGACACTATCGATGATGATGCGTCCGGCATCCGGTGCCAAGACACCCGCCAGCATCCGCATCGTCGTCGATTTACCCGCACCGTTAGGTCCCAGAAATCCCAGTGCCTGTCCACGTCGAAGTGTGAAACTGACCTCGTCGACCGCCCGGATCTCGCCATAGCAGCGGGTTAGGCGTTCCACCTGTGCCAGGATTTCAGCCATCGCGATATTTTCGACCAGTGTTAACCTGCAGGGGGCATTATTATAGAATCTCTGCATGACCCAAGCCTAAACTATTTTGTAGCTGATCCCACCATGGACAAAAATCTCGAATCTTCCTTAACTACTGAACACGATACTGCCGAAGGGTTGAATATTAATGAAAGCGAGGAGCCATTCGTTCACTGGCTGCTTGTCGTCATCCGCTTTTGTGTTCGAATACTGGCAGTACTCATGACGATGGTCATCATGTGGAGTGTCGCCGACGTCGCTTGGGTGATTTATCAGCGGGTGATAGCGTCGCCCGTGGGATTACTCAACGTCAATGACATTCTGGCCTCATTCGGCGCGTTCATGGTAACTCTGATCGCCATCGAAATTTTTCTCAATATCGTGTTGTACCTGCGCGATGATGTGCTGCATGTCAAACTGGTGCTTGCTACCGCACTGATGGCAATCGCCCGAAAGGTTATCGTACTGGATTACAAGACTCTGGAGCCTGAGTATATATGGGCAACCGCTGCAGTTATCCTAGCTTTAAGCATCGGCTATTGGCTGGTGGCGAAAAAAATACAATAGCGACGGATTTCAGGCGGGTTTTCAGACCCCGCAAATGGCAAACCCGCCAAATCGGGCGGGCTATCGTTTGCACATTCAATGGATCCGAATATTTTCACTTGATTTTGGCTTCCTTATAAGGCACATGCTTGCGAATCACCGGATCATATTTTTTCATCTCCAGTTTCTCCGGTGTGGTTCGTTTGTTCTTAGTGGTCGTGTAGAAGTGCCCGGTGCCAGCAGTAGAAACCAGTTTAATTTTGTCACGCATGACTTTGCTCCTCAAACTTTCTCGCCACGGGTACGCAGATCATCAAGAACGACGTCGATTCCCTTTTTATCGATAATTCGCATACCGTGCGTAGATACCCTCAGCTTGACAAAACGCTGTTCGCTTTCCACCCAGAACCGATGCTCGTGCAGGTTCGGTAGGAACCAGCGCCGGGTTCTATTATTGGCATGAGATACATTATTTCCGGTGATCGGGCGCTTACCCGTCACCTGACAAACTCTGGACATCGGACTTCTCTCCAACCGGCATAGGCCGGAATTTGCACTACTTGGGGGAGGTTATAACAAACTTTCCCATTGGGAACAACGAGAGTTTTTCAGATCATAAAAAAACCCCCGTCCTTGAGACAGGGAGGGGGTTTTGGAATAGGAGCCTGGCGATGACCGACTTTAGCATGAGTACTCTCACACGATCATAGGCGCGGCGCGGTTTCACGGCCGAGTTCGGGATGGGGTCGGGTGGTTCCCGCGCGCTAGGGTCGCCAGGCC
>JAKLIY010000059.1 GCA_022709365.1 Pseudomonadota bacterium | reverse complement strand
TTATATGGAGAAAGGTTGTGATCAAGTGGTTGGCCATCGTCAGAAGAAAAAAGGGATGAGTTGGTGTGAAGCTGGAAGTCGGAGTCTAGGTATTTTAAGAGTTACAGAATTGAATCACCAATGGAAGTACTTTTGGTTCTCCACTGAAGCCGCTAACGACTCGGAACAATTACGATTGGCTGCAAATTCGTGGGCGATCACAGGAAAATTTACAGGAGGAACGATGTTGGCATGGGTTCAAAGCATGACTTGGAAAGGCCTTGAACCGGTGATTCAACTAAGCAAAAAAGTCTATAAAAAAGGGATTTCATTGACCAAAAAAGCGATGCGTGAAGTCGAGAAAAAATTGGAAAGGAACCCCCTTTTACCCAAATGGGATATCCTGATCAAACCGCTTGAAATGGTAAACTCTTTTTAGGAAATTACCTTATGTCCTGCCCCGCACACCGCCTGGCTTTTACCTACGACGACTATCTGGAATGGGAAAACGCCAGCCACAACGATCTGAATTACCCGATCGAGGCGCTCTATACCGATTTGAACGAGCCTATGCGGCAAATCACCGTCATAATGCCAGCCCCTGCGGACAGCGGACGCCCGTGCTACCCAAGCCGCAATAGCCACCCGGATTTTTGGCTAGGTATTGCTGGTGATAATCCTCAGCGTAGTAGAACGGCGAGGCATCGGTGATTTCCGTCGTGATCGGCCCATGGCCAGCAGCGGTCAGCACCTGCTGATAGGCGTCGCGACTGGCGAGGGCTGCGGTACGCTGGGCGTCGTTACCGATATAGATGGCGGAGCGGTATTGCGTTCCGACATCGTTACCCTGCCGCATCCCCTGAGTCGGATCGTGCGATTCCCAGAAGATGCGGAGCAGTTGCTCGTAGCGGATCACCGCCGGATCGAAGATTACCCGCACCGCCTCAGTGTGACCGGTTCGACCGCTGCATACTTCTTCATAGGTCGGATTGGGCGTGAAGCCGCCCGCATAACCGACCGCCGTGCTGTAAACCCCGGGTTGCATCCAGAATTTCCGTTCTGCGCCCCAGAAACAGCCCATGCCGAACAATGCCTGTTCCAGACCGGCGGGAAACGGTGGTTGCAGGGGATGATTGTTGACATAGTGCCGCGCTGGGATGGGCATGGCGGTCACCCGGCCAGGCAGGGCTTCTTCGGGACGCGGCATTTGGAGATTGCGGTGCAGCCACGACATGGAGCTTCTCCTCAATCCTCCAGATGGTTTGGGTCGACACCCAAGGCGCGCAGGCGCTCGGCCAAGCGTTCGGCGCGAGCCGCTTCCTGCTCAGCGCGAGCCGCTTCCTGCTCAGCGCGAGCCGCTTCTTGCTCAGCGCGAGCCACAGCGGATTTCGCCCACTTGGCCAATTCCACCGAGTTCAGGAAGAGCTGACCTTCCGGGTCATAGATCTCGAGGGTGTCTGGCATGAGCACGAAGCGGATGCCCAATCGGGGACTGATCCAGCCTTTCAGGTGCGAGACCCGTTTCAGGTGTTCCCGTTGCCGCAGCCAAATTTCGAGATAATGGCGCTTTGGATCGTAGATGTAGTACTCCTCCACGCCATACTGGTCATAGAAGCGCAACTTGTTCGCCATTTCCATTCGGCTATTGGCCGGCGACAACACCTCGAATATCACCTGAGGTGCGATGCCGGCTTCTTCCCATTGCAGGTAGGAACCGCGCTTCCCCTTGGGTCGTCCGAACGCCACCATCACGTCCGGGGCGATGGGTCCAGAAACCTGCCGATCCGGCACGGGATACCACAGGAGATCCCCGGCGACGAAGACATCCTCACGGTCAGCGAACAGAATTTCCAGATTTTCCTTGATCTTGACGAGCCAGTCGTATTGCTCGGTATTCTCCGACATGGGCTGACCATCGCTCTCAGGATAGGGGTCATCGGGGTCATAATAGGACAGGGGATTCATCAACATCGCCTCCCTTGCAGAAGTGGGACGGGTCGCCTACGGAAGCAGTGACCAACTTATGATAATCTATCGTTAACTCTCACGCTACGGAACCAGCGCAACCGCATCGCCAACCCTGGAACCAGCGCAAAAAATGAGGAGAAACCGTCGTGTTCAAATTGCTGTCCCTGCCTTTACTCTGCGCCAGCTTGTTACCCCCGTCGGCGCAGGCCGCCAGTTATGACTGTACCCGCGCCGACACTGCCGCTGAAATTGAGGTGTGCGCCAATCCCGGCCTCAATCAATTGGATGAGGAGCTGGCGGTGTTGTATCGCTCGCTGCTGAACGAGTTGCCTTTCCGACAAGCGGAACGGGTGCGTCAGGATCAGCGGTCCTGGCTGAACGCCCGCAACAGTTGCGGCGCGGAGGTGCGTTGTTTACGCGCCCGTTACCAGGAACGGATTGCCCGGCTCAATCAATATTGAACGGATCTACCGCCCGTCATGACCGTAGCGGGCGGCATCATCCATCTTCCACTCGCTTTTATTCCCACCGAAACAGCCAGGCCCCGACCGCCATGAACCCCAGGCTCATCACGGTCAGCGCCAGCAAATGCCCGGAGACATCACTTAGTCCTGCGCCGTCGAGCATGATCGCCCGCGCCGCATCGATGATGTGCGTCAGCGGCGCCAGTTGCGCGCACTGTTGCAGGAATGGATGCACTCCTTCCAAGGAAAACCACACCCCGGACAGAAAGGTCATCGGCCAACTGAGCAGGTTCAACAAACCCGCCGCCAGTTCCTCGCTGGTGGTGCGAGCCGCCACGATCAACCCCAGGCTGATCAGACTGATCGCTCCGACCAGGCAAACCAGAAATAAATCGAAATACGAACCGTGCATGGGGAAGCCGATAAATTGATTCGTGCCGATAAACACCACCACAGTTGTCGCCAGGGTCAGCCACAGCCTTGAGGTGACCTGGGCCGCCAGAAATTCCAGCGGCGTCAGCGGGGTCGCCTTCAACCGCTTAAGCATCCCGTTCTTGCGGTAACGCACGATCACATAACCGACACCGAACAGGCAACCAAACATCATGTTCATCGCCAACACCCCCGGCATCACCCAGTCCACATAACGGATGGCGCGGCCGCTGACCGTTTGCTTACTGAACAGGGAAGCGGCGCGCTCCGATCCGCGTAGCACTCGTTCCAGTACATAGCCCTTGGGCGCTTCGTCATTGATCCAATACCGTCGACTGACGGGATCAATCAGCATATCCAGTTGATGGCGCTCGACCTTGGTCAAAGCCAGTGACTGGCCGACGACCGGGATGAACTGGATATAACGGGTCGTGAAAAACGCGCTGCCTTGCCACACGCTGGCGTCGCCCAGTACGCCGACTTTGTAGAGGTCCAAACCCGGCCCGGAAAAGGCGAACGCGAAACCGGCTATCAGCGATACCGGGAATAATAAATTCCAGGTCAGTGCGGAACGGTCGCGCAGAAATTCCCGGTTGCGGCAGATGAACACCGCCCAGAACCGTCGTCCATTCATGAGCGCAACTCCCGTCCCGTCAGTTCCAGAAACAGATCCTCCAAAGTGCGCGGGCGGATTTGCAGCCGCGCCAGCGAGATATTCCGCGCCAGCAATTCCTGAATAGCGGCGTTGACATCACAAGTCAGAATTTCCACGGTATCCCGGCCCTGGATCACCGTGTGTGAGGCGAGCGGGGTGGGGGCAGGAAAATCCGCCAGTGGCAGTTGCAGCACCACATCATCAAAATGCGCCGCCAGCAGTTCGCGGGGAGAGCCTTGGGCGATGATCCGGCCATGATCCATGATGGCGATTTCATCGCAGAGGTGATAAGCCTCTTCCATGTAATGCGTAGTCAGCAGGACCGTCTTGCCCCGTGCCTTGATACGATGGATCAGCTCCCAGAAATTGCGCCGGGCCTGTGGGTCCAGGCCGGTGGTGGGTTCATCCAGAAACAGCAGTTCGGGATCGTTGACCAGGGCGATGGCCAATAGCAAGCGCTGACGCTGGCCGCCGGACAGCTTGCGCGTGTCACGGTCGAGAAAGTCGCCCAGCGCACAGGTTTCCGCCAGTTCAGCAATCGGCAGGGCGCGCGGGTAGAAATGGCCGAACATCCGCAGGTTCTCACGGCCGGTGACGTGATCCTGGAGCGCCGTGGACTGGAACATGATGCCGATGTCCTGGCGAAAGCGCGGCCCTAGCGGTTCACCCTGGTAGCAAATCGCGCCGCCCGTAGGTTGCTGGATGCCTTCCAGCAGTTCAACCGTGGTGGTTTTACCGGCGCCGTTCGGTCCCAGCAGGCCAAAACAGCAACCGGCGTTGATCGTCAGATTAACACCATCGACGGCTTTGACGCCGCGAAAGTGTTTGACCAGACCGTGGGTTTCCAGCAAGGCGGGCATTCAGCAGAACCGGGGGAGTGGGAACCCGCAACCGGGTCCGATAAAGACTCCCTCCCCTGGGTGTGGGGGAGGGTTGGGGTGAGATAACCCGTTACTCTACCGCCTCGCTGGATTCCGGTTCGCTATCATCATCCTTATCTTCAGCGATGACTTTCACCTCGACCTCGCTGCTCTCAAAGACGTGGCTGGCGTTGAGCGTCGGCCGACTGGGCACCCAGTTTTCGCGCCGCAGCAGGTGATAGGCCAACCCGGTGCCGGCGGGGATCAGCCGACCGACGATGACATTCTCCTTCAACCCGCGCAGATCGTCGCGCAGGCCACGCACCGCTGCTTCTGTGAGGACGCGGGTGGTTTCCTGGAACGAGGCGGCGGAAATGAACGATTCGGTAGCCAATGAAGCCTTGGTGATGCCCAGCAGAATCGGTTGCCAAACTGCGGGTATTCGACCCTCGGTTGTCGCCCGGTCATTTTCCTCCAACACCCGGGTCCGCTCGACCTGTTCACCCTTGATAAAGGGGGTTTCGCCCGAATCGATAATATCGACCTTGCGCAACATCTGGCGGACGATGACTTCGATGTGCTTGTCATTGATCTTGACGCCCTGCACCCGGTATACGTCCTGAATCTCCTTGGTCAGGTAGGCCGCCAGCTCCTGGACGCCCAGTAACCGCAGGATGTCATGCGGGTTGGGTTCGCCATCGGCAATCATTTCACCCTGTTCGACATGTTCACCGTCGAACACGTTGACATGCCGCCATTTGGGAATCAGTTCTTCGTAGAGAACCTCGCCGCCCTTGTCGCGGATCACCAGCCGTTGCTTGCCCTTGGTCTCCTTGCCAAATTCGATGATGCCGGATTTTTCCGCCAGGATCGCCGGTTCCTTGGGTTTGCGCGCCTCGAACAGGTCAGCGACGCGCGGCAGACCGCCGGTAATGTCGCGGGTCTTGGAGGACGCTTGTGGAATCCGGGCGATCACATCGCCGACCGCGACTTCCGCGCCATCGGCCAGGTTGACGATCGCCCCGGACGGCAACGGGTATTGCGCCAGGGTGCTGGCGCCAGGAATAAACAGGTCGTTGCCATACTGGTCCAGCAACCGCACCATGGGCCGCTTATCCTTACCCAAAGCGCCACGCTGCTTGGGGTCCATAATCACCAGGCTGGTCAGGCCGGTCATTTCGTCGGCATGCCGCTGTACGGTGATGCCTTCCTCAAACTCAGCGAAGCGGACAAAGCCGGCCACCTCGGTAATAATCGGATGGGTGTAAGGATCCCAGTGGGCGATCTCCTGGCCGGCCTCGACCGGTTTGCCGTCTTCAACCGACAGTTCCGCGCCGTAGGGGACCTTGTAGCGCTCCCGCTCACGGCCATGCTCGTCGACCAGTGTGATTTCACCCGAGCGTGAAACGGCGACCAGATGGTCGTTGCGGCGGCGCACGACCTTCATCTTGTGCAGGCGCAGGAGACCTTTGGCTTTGACCCGCACGCTGTCGACCACTGTGGTCCGGGAAGCGGCGCCGCCGATGTGGAAGGTGCGCATGGTCAACTGGGTGCCCGGTTCGCCGATGGACTGGGCGGCAATCACCCCGACGGCTTCGCCACTGTTAACCCGATGACCTCGCGCCAGATCACGGCCATAGCAGGAGGCGCAGACACCGTAGCGAGTGTGGCAGGTGATAGGAGACCGGACCATGATCAGGTCGATGCCCCATTCGTCCAGTTGCGCGACCCAGTGTTCATCGAGCAGTGTACCGGCGGGAATGGCAATCTCATCGCTGCCCGGATGGGGGACATCCCGCGCCACGGTCCGGCCCAGCACCCGGTCGCGCAACGGTTCTTTCACGTCGCCTTCCTCGATGACCGGGGTCATCCAGACGCCTTTATCCGTGCCGCAATCCGGTTCAGTCACCACCATATCCTGTGCCACGTCGACCAAGCGACGGGTCAGGTAGCCGGAGTTGGCGGTTTTGAGCGCGGTATCGGCTAGACCCTTGCGGGCGCCGTGCGTGGAGATGAAGTACTCCAACACGCTCAGTCCTTCACGGAAATTGGCCTTAATCGGGGTTTCAATGATCTCGCCGGAGGGCTTGGCCATCAGGCCGCGCATCCCGGCCAATTGACGGATCTGCGCCGCCGAACCGCGCGCCCCGGAATCAGCCATCATGAAGACGGCGTTGAGCGACGGTTGCTTGACCTCTTGACCTTCGCGATTAATCACCGACTCGCTGCCCAGGTTGTCCATCATCGCCTTGGCGACCTGATCATTGGTGCGCGACCAGATGTCCACGACCTTGTTATAGCGTTCGCCCTTAGTCACCAGACCCGAGGTGTACTGGCTGTCGATTTCCTTGACTTCCTTTTCCGCCTTTTCCAGCAGCGCAGTTTTCTCGTCGGGAATTTTGAAATCCTCAAAACCGATCGACGAACCGGAACGGGTCGCGTAGTGGAAGCCGGTGTACATCAACTGGTCGGCAAAAATGACGGTTTCCTTCAAGCCCAGGCGCCGGTAGCACTCATTGATCAATCGGGAAACCGCTTTCTTGTTCAGCGTCCGATTGACCAGATCGAAGGACAGACCATCGGGCAAAATATCGGACAGCAATGCGCGGCCAACGGTCGTCTTGACCCGTTTGAGCATCGTTTGGACGTGGCCTTCCTCATCGGTCTGCTCTAGCGGCAAACGCACTTCAACGCGAGCGTGGAGTTCCACCTGCCGGGTCTCATAAGCCCGATGCACCTCTTTCAGGTTGGCGAACACCATGCCTTCGCCCGGAACGTTGATCCGCTCGCGGGTCAGGTAGTACAGGCCCAGCACCACGTCCTGCGAGGGAACAATGATCGGTTCGCCATTTGCCGGGCTGAGGATGTTGTTGGTGGACATCATCAACGCCCGGGCTTCCAGTTGGGCTTCAATGGACAATGGGATATGCACGGCCATCTGGTCGCCATCGAAATCGGCGTTGAACGCCGTGCAGACCAGTGGGTGCAACTGAATGGCCTTGCCTTCAATCAACGTCGGTTCAAACGCCTGAATGCCCAGCCGGTGCAGGGTCGGGGCGCGGTTGAGCAGCACCGGGTGTTCGCGGATCACCTCTTCCAGGATGTCCCACACCACCGGGTCCTCGCGCTCCACCATCTTCTTGGCGGCCTTGATGGTGGTGGACATGTTGCGAAATTGCAGCTTGCTGAAAATGAACGGCTTGAACAGCTCCAGCGCCATTTTTTTGGGCAGTCCGCACTGATGCAGGCGCAGGGTCGGGCCAACCACGATCACCGAACGACCGGAGTAGTCCACTCGCTTGCCGAGCAGGTTCTGGCGGAACCGGCCCTGCTTACCCTTGATCATATCCGCCAGCGACTTCAGCGGCCGCTTGTTGCTGCCGGTAATGGCCCGCCCGCGCCGACCGTTATCCAGCAGCGAATCCACCGCTTCCTGCAACATCCGCTTTTCGTTACGGACGATAATGTCCGGAGCGGAGAGTTCCAACAGCCGCTTGAGCCGGTTGTTGCGGTTAATCACCCGACGATAGAGGTCGTTGAGATCGGAAGTCGCAAAGCGCCCGCCATCCAGCGGCACCAGTGGCCGCAGGTCGGGCGGCAGCACGGGCAATACGGTGAGCACCATCCACTCCGGCTTGTTACCCGAATGGAGGAACGATTCCACCAGTTTGAGCCGCTTGGACAGCCGCTTGAGCTTGGTTTCCGAGCTGCACTCCAGGATTTCCTGGCGCAACTGGGTGACCAGTTGCTTGAGATCCAGGTCGTGCAATAACTTGTGGACTGCTTCAGCGCCCATCCGGGCGTCGAACTCATCGCCGTGCTGCTCAACCGCATCCAGATACTGTTCATCGTTCAACAGGCTGCCACGTTCCAACGGAGTCATCCCCGGATCGATGACCACGTAAGACTCGAAGTACAATACCCGCTCGATGTCGCGCAGGGTCATGTCCAGCAGGAGACCAATGCGCGACGGCAGCGATTTCAAAAACCAGATATGAGCGACTGGACTGGCCAGTTCGATATGGCCCATCCGCTCGCGTCGCACTTTAGCCAACGTCACCTCGACGCCGCATTTTTCGCAGACGACGCCGCGATGCTTGAGCCGTTTGTACTTGCCGCACAGGCACTCGTAGTCCTTGTTCGGCCCAAAGATCTTGGCGCAGAACAGGCCATCGCGCTCTGGCTTGAATGTCCGATAATTAATCGTTTCAGGCTTTTTCACCTCGCCCCGGCTCCAGGCGCGGATCATCTCCGGCGAGGCCAGCCCGATGCGAATGGCGTCGAAATCCTCGAGTTCGTCGAAGGTCTTGAACGGATTCAGCAGGTCTTTCATCACTCTTTCACCCTCGGGTTAACCGGACTCACTCGGCGTGCGGCGTCTCAGCATCGGTTTCCAGATCGATGTTGATGCTCAGCGAACGGATTTCCTTGACCAGCACGTTAAAGGACTCCGGCATGCCGGCTTCCATACGGTGGTTGCCGTCGACGATGTTCTTGTAAACCTTGGTACGGCCGTTCACATCGTCCGACTTGACGGTCAGCATTTCCTGCAAGGTGTAGGACGCGCCGTAAGCTTCCAGCGCCCACACCTCCATCTCACCGAAGCGCTGGCCGCCGAACTGCGCCTTGCCACCCAGCGGTTGCTGAGTCACCAGACTGTAGGGGCCGGTAGAACGGGCGTGCATCTTGTCATCGACCAAGTGGTTTAACTTGAGCATGTACATATAGCCCACGGTAACCTCACGATCGAATGGGTCGCCAGTTCGGCCATCGTAGAGCGTGGTTTGACCGGTCTCCGACAGTTCCGCCAGTCGCAGTAACTCGCGCATTTCCTCTTCAGTGGCACCATCGAATACCGGGGTGGCGACGGGCACGCCACCGCGCAGGTTGCGGCATAGCGTCAGCAATTCTGCATCGCCCATCTGCTGTAGGTCGATTTTTTGCGTACCGATCCCGTTGTAAATCTGCTCCAGAAACGACCGCAGTTTGCTCAGTTGCGCCTGGGCGTCCAGCAGTCGGCCGATCTTGAGTCCCAGGCCCTTGGCGGCCCAGCCCAGATGGGTTTCCAGTACCTGACCCACGTTCATCCGCGACGGCACACCGAGCGGGTTCAGCACGATATCGACGGGTGTGCCGTCTTCCAGGTAAGGCATATCTTCCTGCGGCACGATCATCGACACCACACCCTTGTTGCCGTGGCGGCCAGCCATCTTGTCGCCCGGCTGAACGCGGCGCTTGACCGCCAGGTAGACCTTGACCATCTTCAATACGCCCGGCGCCAAATCATCGCCCTGGGTCAGCTTGCGGCGCTTTTCTTCAAACTTCTCGTCAAAATCCTTGCGCTGCTGGTCAAGCTGCCGGTTGATCTTTTCGATTTGTTCGTTGAGTTCGTCGGCCTGCATGCGGATTTCGAACCAGTACCGGCGCGGCAGATTTTGCAGGTAGTCGACCGTGACCGTTTCCCCGCGATGCAACCCGTTGGGGCCGCCCTCGGCAGGGTGGTCGATCAACATCTGTTCCATGCGCTGGTACAGATCATCTTCCAGGATGCGTAATTGATCATTCAGGTCCTTGCGAATCCGCTTCAACTCCATTTCTTCGATCTGCTTGGCCCGTGAGTCCTTCTCGACACCGTCGCGGGTGAAAACCCGCACGTCGATGACCGTGCCGTCCATGCCGGAAGGCACCCGCAGCGAGGTGTCTTTCACATCCGAGGCTTTCTCGCCGAAGATCGCCCGCAGCAGTTTCTCTTCCGGGGTCAGTTGCGTTTCACCTTTGGGAGTCACCTTACCGACCATAATATCGCCGGCCTTGACTTCCGCGCCGATGAACACGATCCCGGCCTCGTCCAGTCGGGCCAGGGCGCTTTCACCGACGTTGGGGATATCCGCAGTAATTTCCTCCGGCCCCAGTTTGGTGTCGCGGGCCACGCAGGACAGCTCCTCGATATGGATGGTGGTGAAGCGGTCTTCCTGTACGACCCGTTCGGAAATCAGAATTGAATCTTCAAAGTTGTAGCCATTCCACGGCATGAAGGCGACCAGCAGATTCTGGCCCAGCGCCAGTTCACCCATGTCCGTCGATGGCCCATCCGCCAGCACGTCGCCGCGCGCCACCCAATCACCGACTTGCACCAGCGGCCGCTGATTAATGCAGGTGTTCTGGTTGGAACGGGTGTACTTGGTCAGGTTGTAGATATCCACCCCCGGCTCGCCGGCCTCGGTTTCGGCATCGTTGACCCGCACTACAAGCCGTCCCGCGTCCACTGAATCCACTAGGCCGCCGCGCTGGGCGATGACGCAGACCCCGGAATCGCGGGCGACAATGCGCTCCATGCCAGTGCCTACCAGGGGCTTCTCGGCGCGCAGGGTCGGCACCGCCTGGCGCTGCATATTGGAACCCATCAACGCCCGGTTGGCGTCGTCATGCTCCAGGAAGGGGATCAGCGCCGCCGCCACCGAGACGATCTGCTTGGGCGACACGTCCATGTACTGCACCCGGTCAGCGTTAAATAGGGCGAACTCGTTCTGATGGCGGCAGGACACCAGATCGTCAGTGAGCTGACCGTTCTCATCCAGTGAGGCATTGGCCTGAGCGATGACGTACTGGCCTTCCTCAATCGCCGACAGATAATCGATCTGGTCGACCACGCAACCATTTTCGACCCGCCGGTAAGGGGTTTCCAGGAAGCCATAGGCATTGGTCCGGGCGTAGACCGCCAGCGAGTTAATCAGACCAATATTCGGCCCTTCCGGAGTCTCAATCGGGCAGACCCGGCCGTAGTGGGTCGCATGGACATCGCGCACCTCGAAGCCGGCGCGTTCGCGGGTCAGGCCACCCGGCCCCAGCGCGGAAATCCGGCGCTTGTGGGTGACTTCGGACAGCGGGTTGTTCTGATCCATAAACTGCGACAACTGCGAAGAGCCAAAGAATTCCTTGATCGCCGCGGCTACTGGCTTCGCGTTGATCAAGTCCTGCGGGGTCAGACCTTCGGATTCCGCCAGACTCAGCCGCTCCCGGACCGCCCGCTCTACCCGAACCAGGCCGATGCGGAACACGTTTTCGGTCATCTCACCGACGCAACGGATGCGACGATTGCCCAAATGGTCGATATCGTCGACTACGCCATTACCATTACGGATGTCAATCAGCGTCTTGAGTACCGCCAGGATATCTTCCATGGACAACACTCCGGGCGCATGTTCCTTCATGGGGATGCCGGGAATCGGCTCGCGGCGCAGGCCAACACGGCTGTCAAATTTCATCCGGCCCACCTCGGACAGATCGTAGCGTTCCGCCGAAAAGAACAGGTCGTGCAACAACCGCTGGGCGGCATCCTTGGTCGGTGGCTCGCCCGGGCGCATCATCCGATAGATTTCTACCTGGGCTTCCCATTGATTGTGGGTGGAATCAGCGCGCAAGGTATTGGAGATGAAGGAGCCACGATTGACGTCATTGACGTAGAGGGTCTGGAATTCGCTGGTGCTGCTGGCTTGGATCTTTTCCAGCTTATCCGCGGTCAGCTCATCGTTGGCCTGCGCCAGCAGTTCGCCAGTTTCGGGATCGGCCAGGTCATGCGCCAGGATCTTGCCCATCAGGTATTCACGCGGCACGGCCAGACTCTGTAAGCCGGCTTTTTCCAGCTTGCGGACGTGTCGGTCCGTGATCCGTGCGCCAGCCTTGAGCACGACCTCATCGCCAATCAGAATATCGAAGCTGGCGGTTTCGCCCTTCAGCCGCTCAGGCACCAGATCCAGGGTGAACTGTTCGCCGGCGACGCGCACCGTGTTAGTCTCGAAGAAAATTTCCAGAATTCGTTCATTGACGCTGCGAGCGCCGGGATCATTGGGATGAGGATCGTCGAACAGCGCCCGCAGCAAAATGGTCACCGGCAACTTGCGGCGGCGGTCGATGCGCGCATACAGCACATCTTTTACGTCGAATTCGAAATCCAGCCAAGAGCCGCGATAGGGAATGATTCGCGCTGAAAACAGCAACTTGCCGGAGGAATGAGTTTTGCCTTTGTCGTGATCGAAGAACACACCAGGCGAGCGGTGTAACTGCGAGACGATGACCCGCTCGGTGCCATTGATGACAAAAGTGCCATTGTCGGTCATCAGCGGCAGTTCGCCCATGTAGACTTCGTTTTCCTTGATGTCCTTAATCTTGGGCGCGCCGGCTTCGGCTTCCTTGTCCATGAGTACCAGGCGCAGGCGCACCCGCAGCGGCGCGGCGTAGGTCAGCCCACGCAACTGGCATTCGCGGACATCGAATCCTGGCTCGCCCAACCGATAGCTGACATACTCCAGTCGGGCGTTACCCGAGTAGCTGACAATCGGGAATACCGAGCGGAAAGCGGCGTGCAACCCCGCCTCCCCACGTTCTCCTGGCAGCGTGGCGGCTTGCAGAAACTCACGATAGGAATCCAGCTGGATCGCCAGTAGATAAGGGACCTCGAGGATGCTGGAGCGCTTGCCGAAGTCTTTACGGATGCGTCTTTTTTCAGTAAAAGTGTAAGCCATCGGGATTCCTCTCTCGGGAGTGCCAGTCAAAGACGGGGGCTGCCTGTTGCCATAGCGGGTCCGCAGGGCCGCGAACGCTGGCGATCTCTGACAGACTCAAACGAAAACAGGCCGGCGACCGAAGCCGCCAGCCGTTCCCGTTTGGGTCCATCCAAGCCAGGCAAGGCAATGCAACGAATTCCCACGCGGTGGGGATCGCCGCATTACTTGATTTCGACCTTGGCGCCTGCTTCTTCCAGTTTCTTCTTGACGTCCTCGGCTTCAGTCTTGGGAATGCCTTCCTTAATGGTAGAGGGCACGCCTTCGACCGCATCCTTGGCTTCCTTCAGCCCCAATCCGGTCAGGGCGCGCACGACCTTGATGACCTCGACTTTCTTCTCACCGAAGCTGGTCATCACGACGTCAAACTCGGTCTTTTCCTCGACCGGCGCGGCGGCGGCGGCGGCCGGCGCGGCGGCCATCGCGACCGCGGCGGTCACGCCAAACTTCTCTTCCATCGCGGAAATCAACTCCACGATTTCCATCACGGTCATGCCAGCGATGGCATCCAAAATGTCTTCTTTCGAAACAGCCATTACCAATTTACTCCTGGTTAGGAACCTGGAAACTGCAAAATCAGGCGGTTGCGCCGTTCAGGCCGCTTCCTTCTGCTGCCGGATCGCGTCGATCGTACGCACCAGTTTTCCGGGAATTTCATTGAGGGTTTGCGCGAGCTTGTCGAGCGGCGCCCGCAGAGTGGCCATCAGCAAGCTGATCGCTTCATCGCGGGTCGGCAAACTGGCCAGTCGATCCAGATCTTGAGCGGGATAGGCTTGTCCACCGACGGCCAAAGCTTTGACGATCAGTTTGTCGTTGGCTTTTTCCTTCAGAAATTCCTTGAAAATCCGCGCCGCCGTGCCTGGTTCCTGCTGGGAGAACGCTAGAATCAGCGGTCCGACCAGACTGGGTTGCAGGCATTCGAACTCGGTGCCCTGCACGGCGCGCCGCGCCAGGGAGTTCTTGACGACGCGCAGATAGACGCCGGTTTCCCGCGCCTTGACGCGCAGGGTGGTGAGCTGAGCAACGCTCAGTCCCCGGTACTCGGCGGCGATCGCGGAGTGCGCACTGGCAGCCACCTTGGCGACTTCGGCCACCACAGCCTGTTTTTCTGCCAGATTGAGACTCATCAGTTTTCCTCGTAGTTTTTTCTCCACGGGTGGAGAAAAGGGGAACGGCAGCCTGACCAGGAAATCCGGTAGGGCCCTGCCGTCTGCGCGGGCGGCTTTGGCCGAGGCCAAACGCGATTAAGCCCGAAGGCACCTGCGGTCTTTGACACTGGCCAGCAAAGCCGGCCGGCCCAAAGTCATTTTGTGAGTTCAGCTCTCGCTCAACGCACCTTAATTGAATGATTTAGAATGATAACGTGGCCTGATCGACCGCTAGTCCCGGTCCCATCGTCGTGGAAACGGTCACCCGGCGCATGTAGACACCCTTGGAAGTTGAGGGTTTGGCCTTCTGTAAATCGTGCAGCAGGGCTTGCAGGTTTTCCTGCAACTGGGTCGGCGTGAAATCCACTTTGCCCAAGGTGCAATGGATAATGCCCGCCTTGTCAGTGCGATAACGAACTTGGCCGGCCTTGGCGTTGCGAATGGCGCCTACCACGTCGGGGGTCACTGTACCCACCTTGGGATTAGGCATCAGACCGCGCGGGCCGAGGATTTTGCCGAGTTGGCCGACTACTCGCATGGCATCGGGCGAGGCGATAACCACGTCGAAGTCAAAATTACCGGCCTTGACCGAATCAGCCAGGTCTTCGAAACCGACGATATCGGCACCGGCAGCCCGGGCGGCATCGGCGTTAGCACCCTGGGCGAATACGGCAACCCGCACCGTTTTACCGGTGCCATGCGGCAGCACCGTAGCACTGCGCACTACCTGATCCGACTTGCGGGGATCCACACCCAGATTGACGGCGACATCCACCGCCTCCCGGAACTTGGTGCTGGACAGTTCCTTGAGCAGGTTGAACGCCTCATCGGCCGGATAAAACTTGCCCGGAGCAACCTTGGCGCGAATCGCTTTCATCCGCTTGGAAAGCTTGGCCATGACTCAAACCCCCTCGACGTTGAGGCCCATGGAACGGGCGCTGCCGGCGATGGTGCGCACCGCTGCATCCAAATCGGCGGCAGTCAGATCAGGCATCTTGGCCTTGGCTACTTCTTCCAGTTGGGTGCGGGTTATCGTACCGATCTTCTTGGTGTTAGGATTGGAGCTGCCCTTATCGAGGCCCAACGCTTTTCTTAGCAGCACCGAAGCCGGCGGGGTCTTCATGATGAAGGTGAAGCTGCGGTCGCTGTAGACCGTGATCACCACTGGAATCGGCAGACCTGGCTCCAGGTGTTGGGTCTGGGCGTTGAACGTCTTGCAGAATTCCATGATATTGACGCCGTGCTGGCCCAGCGCAGGGCCGACCGGCGGACTCGGGTTGGCCTTGGCGGCCGCGACTTGCAGCTTGACGTAGGCAGTAACTTTCTTAGCCATGGAGGCTCCTGTCGGGTGCGAACGCCTTACGGCTCCCCGGATGAATCGCCGGTTAGGGCGGGAAAAACGACCGGCAGCAGCCGATCAACGAGATACCTTATCGACCTGACTGAATTCCAGTTCTACCGGCGTGGTGCGGCCAAAGATCATAACCCCTACCCGCAGGCGACTTTTTTCGTAATTAACTTCTTCAACCACCCCTTCGAAATCATTGAAGGGTCCATCGGTAACGCGCACCATTTCCCCGGGTTCGTAGAGTACCTTGGGTTTAGGCTTGTCGACGCCATCCTGAATCCGTTGCAGGATAACCTGAGCTTCCTTCTCGGAAATCGGTGCTGGTCGGTCACTGGTTCCGCCGATAAAGCCAAGTACCTTGGGGGTCTCTCTGACCAAATGCCAAGTCTCGTTATCCAGTTCCATCTGCACAAGTACATAGCCGGGGAAAAATTTGCGGTCGCTCTTGCGCTTCTGACCATCGCGCATTTCGACGACTTCTTCAGTGGGCACCAGAATCTGCCCGAACTGGTCATTAATGCCCGCACGGTTAATCCGCTCCAGCAGCGATCGCCTGACTTGCTGCTCGAAACCGGAATAGGCCTGGACTACATACCAACGCATCGCCATGCCGCTGTTCTCCTACCCGGTGATCAAGCGAACCAGCCAGAATAACAGGACATCCAGCAACCAGAGCAGAACTCCCATAACGACTACCATGGCGATGACGATCAATGTGGTTTGTGTGGTTTCGGCGCGGGTTGGCCAAACCACCTTACGCAATTCGGAACGCGAACCCTGTAGAAACTCCAAGGTTTCGGTACCCGGCTCGGTTTTTAAAGCGATCACTACAGCGGCTCCAGCCGCAATCAGTAATCCAATCACTCGCACCAACAGAGAATGGTTGGCGAACAGATAAAAGGCTGCAAGCGCGATCAGGATCAAGGCACCCGCCGCTGCCAATTTGAGGGTGTCAGCGCGATTGAGGGTCTGCGTTTCAGGTTTGGTCGGATTCATGCGGATGGTGGCTGTGTGGTCTCCAGGAAATGACCGCTCATCGTTTTTTCCGATGAGCGGCGTCTGAAGCTTGCCATAAGAGAGATGGCAGGCCAGGAGGGTCTCGAACCCCCAACCTGCGGTTTTGGAGACCGCTGCTCTACCAATTGAGCTACTGGCCTGTATTCACAGACGGGGTGGACCGACAATCCGACGCTCCACCCATACTACGTTGAAAAAACTACTCAATAATCTTTGCGACGACGCCGGCGCCGACCGTGCGGCCACCTTCCCGAATGGCGAAGCGTAAGCCTTCGTCCATCGCAATCGGCGCAATCAGGTTGATCGACATCCGAATGTTGTCGCCCGG
>JAKLIY010000058.1 GCA_022709365.1 Pseudomonadota bacterium | reverse complement strand
GTCTGGAAAAATTGAAGAAAAATATTGAAAGAATTCGCTCATTTTTCAAGCTTCCCACGACTCAGTATGCCAATCTCGAAGAGGCCCCTGTGTAAGGTATGTCTGGATATCTATTGGATAAACTATGGCAGCGCGAGGATAGGGCGTCAGCCACATCCAACCCCTTGATCCTTCTAAGTAGTTTTCGCTTCACCTACCCACTCCATCGTTCGGATCACAGGAGAATTTACAGGAGGAAAAACTTCATTGCAACTTTTCCTAAAATAGAACAGCTTATTCAAGAAAACCATCGCCCCTTCATCGCAAAAATTTATCGCCCTAGTGAGAGTCCAAAGTCAGTTGACCCGAATCACCCAGGACGGGTAGAACTGTGGGTATCAGACGCTCAATAGCTCCAGCCCTGATTAACAAATGACTTCCCGAACCGCCATGAACCCCTACGCCAAACCCTATTCCGAAGCCTGTGAACAAAACAAAGCGCCGATTCTGGCCGTATTGTGCGAAGTTTTTACCGAACCTGGATTGATTCTGGAAATCGGCGCGGGCACTGGACAACACGCCATCCACTTTGCGCAAGCCTTGCCGCATCTGGACTGGCAACCCACCGATCAGGCTGACTACCTGCCGGGCATTCAACAATGGATCGCCGAAGCCGGTTTGCCCAACCTGCGCCCGCCGCTGGAACTGAACGTCTGCCGCGAACCGTGGCCGATTGCGCAAGCGGCGGGCGCATTCTCCGCCAACACCACCCACATCATGCATTGGCCCGCTGTAGAAAGCCTGTTCCGGGGCGTCGGGCGCGTGCTGCAACCGGGCGGAGCGTTCTGTCTGTACGGACCGTTCAATTACGAGGGTCGCTACACCAGCGCCAGCAACGCCCAATTCGACACCCTGCTCAAACAGCGCGACCCAGCCAGCGGCATCCGCGATTTCGCCGATCTCGACCGATTAGCGCGGGACAACGGCCTGCGGTTTCAGCGAGACTATCCCATGCCGGTCAACAACCGCACCCTGGTCTGGGTGCGCGATGCCACTTGACTTCTTCAACATCCTGACACCGAGCCTCATTCCCCATGCCTAACGCTCAACCGCTGGAGCTGGTTTGCCCCGCCGGCAACCTGCCCTCACTGAAAACTGCCATCGATCATGGCGCGGATTCGGTCTACATCGGCTTCCGCGACGACACCAACGCCCGGCATTTCCCCGGCCTGAACTTCGACGCCAAAACCGCCGCACAAGGCGTCCAATACGCCCACGCCAAAGGCCGGCGCGTATTCGTCGCCCTCAACACCTTCCCGCAACCCAGCGGTTGGGAACGCTGGCAACGCGCCGTCGATCAGGCCGCCGATCTCGGCGTTGACGCGGTGATCGCCGCCGACATCAGCGTCCTCGACTACGCACGCCGCCAGCATCCCAACCTGCCGCTGCATCTGTCGGTGCAAGGCTCCGCCACCAATTACGAAGCCATCCGCTTCTATCACGAACAATTCGGCATCCGCCGCGTCGTGCTGCCGCGCGTCCTCTCCCTGTCGCAAGTCAAGCACGTTTTGGAAAACAGCCCGGTCGCTCTGGAAGTGTTCGGTTTCGGCGGGCTGTGCATCATGGTCGAAGGCCGCTGCCTGCTCTCCTCCTACGTCACCGGTGAATCGCCGAACATGTGCGGGGTCTGCTCCCCGGCCAAGGCGGTGCGCTGGGAGGAAACGCCGTGCGGTCTGGAAACGCGGCTCGGCGGTCTGCTCATTGACCGCTACGCGCCGGGCGAACCGGCCGGTTATCCCACCCTGTGCAAAGGCCGCTTCATGGTCAATGACCAGACCTATTACGCCATCGAAGAACCGACCAGCTTGAATACGCTGGAATTGCTGCCGGACTTGCAGGCCATGGGCATCGCCGCGATCAAGATCGAAGGCCGGCAGCGCAGTCCGGCCTATGTCACCCAGGTCACCAAAGTCTGGCGGGCGGCGATTGACGCCTGTGCGCGCAACCCCGCCGCCTACGCGCCCAAACCGGAATGGTTGAAGGAACTGGGCAAAGTCTCCGAGGGCCAGCAGACCACGCTCGGCGCTTATCATCGAACCTGGCAGTGAGGACGGCGACCATGATCGAACATCAACCGAAATTGGCGTTGGGGCCGGTGCTGTATTACTGGCCGAAAGAACAACTGCTGGACTTCTACGACCGGATCAGCGCCGCGCCGCTGGACATCATTTACCTGGGCGAAACCGTCTGTTCCAAACGCCATGCCCTGAACACGGCAGACTGGCTGGCGCTGGCGGAACGGTTAAGTACGACCGGCAAGGAAATCATCCTGTCCACAATGGCGCTGCTGGAGGCGGAATCGGAACTGAAAACCCTGCGCCGGCTGTGCGAAAACGGCCGCTTCACTGTAGAAGCCAATGACATGGGCGCGGTGCGGCTGCTGTCCGAACGCAAAACGCCGTTCGTGCTGGGCACCGGGATCAATGTCTACAGCGACCAAACCTTGCGCTTTCTCGCCGGGCTGGGCGCGAAACGCTGGGTGATGCCGGTGGAATTGTCGCGACAGACCTTAGCCACGATCCAGGCTGGTCGGCCCGAAGGCGTGGAAACCGAAGTGTTCGCCTACGGGCGGATGCCGCTGGCCTATTCCGCCCGCTGCTTCACCGCCCGCTATCACAACCTGCCCAAGGACGACTGCCAATACCGCTGTCTGGACGATCCCGAAGGACTGACCCTCAGCACCCGCGAAGGTCAACCGTTTCTGACGCTCAACGGCATTCAAACCCAATCGGCGCAGGCCAGCAACCTGTTGCCGGAACTGGCGGAATTGCAGGAATTAAACGTGGACGTGATGCGGATCAGTCCACAGGCGGAGAATACCGAAGCGGTGATTGAAACCTTCGCCGCCTGCTTGCGCGGGGAGCGCGAGCCGCTGGAAGCGGCGCGGGCGCTGAATGCGGCCCTGCCCTATGGCGCGTGCGACGGTTACTGGCGGGGTCAGGCCGGACTGCGACAGGTCGCAGACCTCGGCTAAAGGCCGACAGATCGCGGAAATCTGATAAAACAGATAAAAATCAGGATTGCGGATTAAGCAGGCGGGTCGCGGAAATCCAGATCACCCAGGGCGCTGCCCTGGGCTAAAATTAGTGCGCCCCTTTGGGGCTTAAGCGCATGGAAAAATGATGCAGTTCAACTCTGAAAGAGCGATTCAATGTTATAGCCCAGGGCGTCGCCCTGGGAAGCTTTCCTGGGTAATCAAGGCGTGGGCGAGTCTGAATGGCTCAACCGCTCATACGCCGCCAGACACTGGTTCGCCGCCTGCAGTAAAGACGGCAAGGGCTGACCGAGCGCTTCCGGGTCCATGGCGTCCAGCACATTCTTCAATTCCAGCCCCAACGCGGTATCCCCTTCCATCACCACCCGCCGGTTGAAAAACAGTGTATCGGAATCTTCCCGGCGGGTCGCCAACGCCAGAAAATCATAAATCGCGCCGCTAATCGTCAAATCCGGCGGTTGATCGCTCTGACCGGGGACAAAACCGGCGGGACCAGCGTAGCGGAAGCGATATTCAACTTTGGCGTCGCGCACCCGGATCGCCAGCACCTGGTCGCGCAGAAAGTCAAACTCGCCGCTTTGTTGAATGCGCCCGGCAAACAGCACGTTCAGCGCCGTCGTCAGGACGGTTGAATGCACCGCGCCGGGAATCAGTTGGAAGGGCAGCGCCAGCGGCGCAGGTAACGTCGGACGGGGCGGAAATTTAAAGAAGGGTTTCATGGCGTGAACAGGATGCGGAAACAGGGGCGGGAAATTTCGCGCTCAGCGCTTCATCGACTCGAAAAATTCCTTGTTGGTCTTGGTGCTCTTCAAGCGCTCCAGCAGGAATTCCATCGCCTGCAATTCATCCATCGGATGCAATAACTTGCGCAGAATCCACATTTTTTGCAAATCATCCTGATCGGTCAGCAACTCCTCGCGGCGGGTGCCGGAACGGTTGATGTCAATCGCCGGAAAAACCCGCTTTTCGGAAATGCGTCGGTCCAGATGAATTTCCATGTTGCCGGTGCCCTTGAATTCTTCATAGATCACATCGTCCATGCGCGATCCGGTATCGACCAGGGTGGTGGCGAGAATGGTCAGCGAGCCGCCTTCTTCGATATTGCGCGCCGCGCCAAAAAACCGCTTGGGCTTTTGCAGGGCGTTAGCGTCCACACCGCCAGTCAGCACCTTGCCGGAAGCTGGCACCACGGTGTTATAAGCCCGCGCTAGCCGGGTGATGGAATCCAGCAAAATTACCACATCGCGTTTATGTTCCACCAAGCGCTTGGCTTTATCCGACACCATTTCCGCCACCTGCACATGCCGGGTGGCCGGTTCGTCAAAGGTGCTGGAAATCACCTCGCCGCGCACCGAGCGCTGCATCTCGGTCACTTCCTCCGGACGCTCGTCGATCAGCAACACAATCAGATAGCATTCGGGATGGTTGATCGCGATACTCTGGGCGATGTTTTGCAGCATCATGGTTTTGCCGGCTTTCGGCGGCGAAACGATCAACCCGCGCTGGCCTTTGCCGACCGGCGCAATCAGGTCGATGACCCGCGCCGTAATGTCCTCGGTGCTGCCATTGCCGCGCTCCAGCGTCATACGCTGGGTGGCGTGCAGCGGCGTCAGGTTCTCAAACAGCACCTTGTTCTTGGAAACTTCCGGCGGCTCAAAATTGATGTCGCCCACCTTGAGCAGGGCAAAGTAGCGCTCGCCTTCCTTGGGCGGGCGAATTTTGCCGCTGACCGTGTCGCCGGTGCGCAGATTGAAGCGCCGGATTTGGCTCGGTGAGACGTAAATATCGTCGGGGCCAGCCAGATAGGAACTGTCAGCGGAGCGCAGGAAGCCGAAGCCGTCCTGCAAAATTTCCAGCACCCCATCGCCGGAAATGTCCTCACCGCTCTTGGCTAGCGCCTTGAGGATGGCAAAGATGACAT
This sequence comes from Pseudomonadota bacterium, assembly GCA_022709365.1. Lineage (GTDB taxonomy): Bacteria > Pseudomonadota > Gammaproteobacteria > Competibacterales > Competibacteraceae > UBA2383. Next base: position 11,901 of record JAKLIY010000058.1, on the reverse strand, counting down.
CCTGTTTGCGGGACCGCGCTGTGCCTTCGAGTTTCAGTTCCTGGGCGATGGCGATGAGTTCAGCGGGAGATTTCTTTTTGAGTTCAGTCAGATTCATGGAAACTGGATGCTCGAGGCGAGCGGGCGTTGAGAAGTGATGCCCACGGGGAGGGGGTCGGGATTGGCGTCTCGGGGAATGCGGGCCGGACTGCGGCGGAGCGGTGTTACGGGATGACAAAACGATTTATCACCGTGATGTGGGGTTAAGCTAACACGGTCGCGAAACGGCGTCTACCCGTGTCAATCGGCAGACGCCGCGCGGCGCATCTTAGCGTAGATTGCTGTCGAGGAAGGCGGCCAACTGCGATTTGGACTGCGCACCAACCTTAGTGGCTTCAACATTACCGTTGCGGAACAGCATGAGGGTAGGAATGCCGCGAATGCCATACTTGGGCGGCGTGTTCTGGTTCTCATCGACATTCAGTTTGCAGACCTTGACACGATCCCGGTATTCCACAGCGAGTTCGTCGAGGATCGGCCCGATCATCCGGCAGGGACCACACCATTCCGCCCAGTAATCCACCAGGACCGGTTGTTCGGCCTTGAGGACCTCGGCTTCAAAAGTGTCGTCGGTAATATGCACGATATTCTCGCTCATGGAAGGGTTCTCCGATACAAAAGTGGCAATGTGGCGGCGGGATACGCTGAAGATAAGCAGGATGAGCGGCTATCCGTCGCTCCTGAAGGAACCGTCACCGAGAAGCGTCCGGCGAAAATCGGCGGCGCGCGGCGTTCAACGAGGGATATTGTGGCAAAATAATCTATCGGGGCACAAATCTTTCGTTGCCTTTCCGCCCGGACGGGCGCTGGCCCCCCTCACCCTGCTCACTCGGGATAGCCGCACACCCATGCAAACAGATCATCTCACCCACGTCCCCTTTTCCACGCTCGGCCTGAACGATTCGCTGCAGGAAAGCCTGGAGGACGCCGGTTTTGCCTATTGTACGCCGATTCAGGCCGCTACCTTGCCGCTAGCGCTCAAGGGGCAGGATATCGCTGGCCAGGCGCAGACCGGCACCGGCAAAACGGCGGCCTATGTACTGGCCGCCCTGCATCATCTGATGGAAACCCCGGTCGCTGAGGACGCAGTCGGTCCTTGGGCTATCGTCATCGCCCCAACCCGCGAGCTGGCGGTGCAGATTCACCGCGACGCCGAATTACTGGGTCGCTACACCGGACTCAAATTCGCGGTGGTCTATGGCGGGACCGGTTACGACAGCCAGCGCCGCCAACTGGAAGCGGGGGTCGATGTCCTCATTGGCACCCCGGGTCGACTCATCGACTACTACAAACAGGGCATTTACAAACTCAACCACATTGAAGTGGTCATTCTCGACGAGGCCGACCGCATGTTCGATTTGGGCTTTATCGTCGATATTCGCTATTTGCTGCGGCGGATGCCGCCGCCCGGCCAGCGCATCAACATGCTGTTCTCGGCCACCCTGAGCAATCGGGTGATGGAACTGGCCTATGAGCACATGAACAATCCGCAAGTCATTCGGATCGAGGCCGAACATATCACCGCGGACAACGTGCGTCAGGGGCTTTACCATGTCTCGGCGCATGACAAGATTCCACTTCTGCTGGGCGTTCTCCGCCAGCAGGAACCGAAGCGCACCATGATTTTTGTCAACACCAAGCGGGCGGCGGATCGCGTCACCGGCTACTTGCTGGGTAACGGCTACGAAGCCGGGGTGTTGTCCGGCGACATCCCGCAAAACAAGCGGATGCAGTTACTGGAATCGTTCCAGCGGGGCGATTTGCCCATTTTAGTCGCGACCGATGTAGCGGCGCGCGGTCTGCATATTCCCGATGTCACGCATGTCATTAATTTCGACCTGCCCCAAGATCGAGAAGATTACGTCCACCGCATTGGCCGCACCGCCCGCATCGGCGCCAGCGGCGACGCCATCAGCTTTGCCTGTGAAGAATATGTTTACTCGCTGCCGGAGATTGAGGACTTCATCGGCCAGAAGCTTCCCGTATTACCGATCACTGCGGAACTGCTGCTGGAATTCAAGCCGCCCAAGCGGATGGAGCGGCGGCGTCCGCCGATGCCGGGGGGCGAACCGCGTGGCCGCAGCCGGTCGCCGCATCAACGGCGGCCAGCTCATCGTAGCTGAAAGTCCGGCGCTGGATCGCCCACCCATGACTCCCTCTCCCAAAAGCAGCGTCGCCAGTGGCCATCCGCAAGTGACCGAAGCCGCTTGCGCCCTGCTGCGCGCTGGCGGTAACGCCTTCGACGCGATCCTCGCTGCCGGTTTCGCCGCCGCTGTGACCGAACCGGCGCTGACCAGTCTGGGCGGCGGCGGCTTTCTGCTGGCCCGCACGGCTCAGGGCCGCGCGGCGCTCTTCGATTTCTTCGTCAACACGCCGGGGCATGGCTTGCGAGCCGGTGAAATTGAACCACATTTCCTGCCGATTACGGTCCGGTTTCCGAGCAGCGAGCAGATTTTCAATGTCGGTCTGGGATCAGCGGCCGTTCCCGGCGTTCTGCGTGGCTATCTGCATGTTCATCGCCGACTGGGCCGGCTGCCGTTAGCAGAAGTGCTGGCCCCCGCGATTTGCCTGGCGCGGGAAGGCGTGGCGATCAATCCCAAGCAGGCTTATCTTCTCGATCTGTTGACGCCGATCATGACCCTGACCGCCCCAGGCCGGGCACTGTTCGCGCCGGATGGACATTCTCTGGGCGAGGGCGACGTGCAGTGCAATTCTGATCTGGCGGCGTTCCTGGAAACTCTGCCCTTTGATGGCGAGCGGGAGTTTTACGAAGGCGAACTGGCCCGCCGCATCGATCAGGAAATGCGGGAGGGCTGTGGGTTGCTGACCGCTGCCGATCTGGCCGCTTATCAGGTCATTGAACGCGAACCGCTGCCGGTCGAGTACCGCGGGTTCCGGTTGCTGACCAATCCACCGCCCTCCTTCGGCGGTTCGCTGCTGGCGTTGTCGCTGCGGCTGCTCGAGGCGCGTGAGATCGCGGGGTTGGGTTTCGGCACGCCGACCCATCTGGCGCTGCTGACGGCGGTGATGCAGGAAGTGGATCGCCGCCGTGCCGAGGGGTATTTAAGCCCCGCCGATCTGGGCCAGCCGGGCATTGCGAAAAGTCAGGAACAGGTGCGCCTGGCCTCCGGCGGCACTACACATATCAGCGTCTGTGACGCCGAGGGCAACGCCGCCAGCATGACCACTACCAATGGCGAAGGCTCCGGCTACTTCGCCCCGCAGACCGGCATCATGCTCAACAACATGATGGGCGAGGATGATCTCCATCCTGAAGGTTTCCATGTCAGTCCGCCCGGCTTGCGGGTGGCGTCGATGATGGCCCCGTCGCTACTGCTGGCCGGTGACCAAGTGGAATTGGTGCTGGGCAGTGGCGGCAGCAAGCGTATTCGCACCGCTCTCTTGCAGGTGATCAGCAATCGGGTGGATTTCGGTATGCGTCCGCAACCCGCGGTCGAAGCGCCGCGCCTGCACTGGGATGGCCAGCAGATTCAAGCCGAGCCGGGTTTCAGCGCAGCGGCGCTCGCGGCACTGGAACAACGCTGGTCGCTGAATCGTTGGCCTGTGCAGGATTTGTACTTCGGCGGGGTCCACGTCGCCACACCGGCGGGCGACGGCGCAGGCGATCCCCGGCGCGGCGGTTGTGCGGCGATGGTTGAATCCTGATAAAAATTCGTAACTACTCAGCCCTCCTCGTCTGAATCACGGATTCACCCGACTACCGGATGACACAGATTTCACTGATGAAAACTTTCCGTGCAATCTGTTAATCCGTTGATCCGTGATGCAGACACGAACTATTCCCGCCGCCTGCTACTCTGCGCCCTGCGTTACGTCCCGCATGAGCCTGAAAATGAACAAAGTGGATATATCACCGATGCTGATAGTTCCCGATAGAATTCGTGGGCTGATTTTCGACTGTGACGGGACCCTGGTCGATAGCCTGCCTTTGCATTATGCCGCCTGGGAAGAGACTTTTGCCGAGTTAGGTCAGTCGTGTCCGCTGGATTTTCTCTTCCGGCATAACGGCAAGCCGACCGACCGGATTGTCGCCCTGTATAACGCTGAATTTGACTGCACTATCGATGTTGTGCGGTTTACCGAGGACAAGGAGCGACGAACGTATGCCCGACTCGATCAGACGCCGCCGATAGAGCCGGTGGCGGCGCTGGCGCGACGCTATCACGGTCATTTGCCGATGGCGGTCGTGTCGGGCAGCAATCGCGCCAATGTGGAGCGGGCGTTGCGGGCCGCCGGGTTGTGGGCGCTCTTTCCAGTCGTATTGACGGCGGATGATGGCCTGCCGCCGAAGCCGGCCCCGGATTTGTTTCTGGAAGCAGCGCGGCGACTCGGTGTGGAGCCGTGCGATTGCCAGGTGTTCGAGGATGCTGATTCCGGCCTGGAAGCCGCCCGCTGCGCCGGGATGCTAGCGACTGATGTGCGGCCGTTCATTGGGGAAAGGATATTACGATGACTGTCGAGTCCTCTCCACGCCTGCACGCCTCCGGTTACGACGCTCATGTCGAAGCGCCAAAAAAAGTGGATCACTCCACAACCGGCGCGATGACGCTGCGCGCCTGCACGGGTTGTTGCCCCCAGATACTGTCCATTTATCGGGGTTGATGTGCGGCCAATATCGGGTGGATGTGATCGTGTTTCGCCCGTCATTATTGGCGGGCGCGGATTGAAACCTGTCTTGCCCGGTGGCCTTGAGCGGGTGAAGGAGCTAGCGGAACAGCCCGCCCCGCAACCCACCTTGAGCGCTGAACAGTGGAAAGTGATCCACGATCTGATTTATCGGATTGATCTGCGCTGCAAGTGGCAGGGCAGCGCCGGGTTTGCCGTCAACGAGCGGATTCGGTTCACCTATGGCCTGCGCAGCAGTAGCGAGTTGCGCCAGGAACACTTTGATGAAACCCGGACCGAACTGGAAGGACTGACGGTTTTGGCTGAGCAGCACCTCGACCGTGTGCTGACCCTCGACAAAGAATTCATTACCGCCGTGTTGCACCCGCCGTTGTCCGTGCGCAAGGTGCGTGCTTTGGCCCGTAAGCAGGCCCAACAGTCGCCCCTGAGCTATTAGGAAGCCCCGTGCTAGGGAGGGTGCATTGTGTCCTATTGTGGACACTCTCAACCTTCGGCGTAGACTATTCATTTCTGATTGTGGAGGAATCATCATGTACAAGCCCATCCTGCTGTCCCTGCTGCTGATTGCGCCCGCGTTCGGGCAGACCATGTACAAATGCCCCAATGCAGCGGGCGTGGTGAATTTCCAGCAAATGCCCTGTACGCCCCAAGGGGGCGGCGAGACCATCCATATCAAAACCTCGCCGACCGGAACCGGCGCGGGATTAAGCGACGCCGCCAAAGCCTATCTTGAAGAGCGCGATAAAGCGCGACAACAAGCTGTCAGCGCAACATCCCCCTCGCGCAGTGGCGAGGTTGAAAAGGAATGCATGGATATGAAACGACGGATCATGCAATTAGAAGAGCGGGAAGCGCGCGGTATCCATACCTGGTCTAAGCACGGCTATGAAGAGTCTCACTATCGAAAGCAGGAATATGAAACACTTTGCGGCGCTTGGTGATCGACCGCTGACCGCGCCACGTGCGGCGCTAGTCCCGTAGGGTACGCACTGCGTACCCTCCTACTCCTCCTTCGTTCACCACCGCAATAACACCCAGGCCGGGATGGCCAAATTGCTTTGCAGATCGTTGTAGCGAGTTTCCAGATTGCCATCGCCGTCGGTGTCCACCAAATAATACGACGCACCCTTGGTCGGATTGACCCGGACCATGTACAGCACCCCGCCCGCACGATATTCCTCGACGGAACCCTGATCGCCTAACTGGCGGATCGTGATTTCCGGGGCCGGAACATTCTGTTCTCTTGATACCTCCGGCGGACCATCAGGAATCGGCTCCAAACTGGCGGGTTTCGCAGCCTCCTGGGTCCAGCTCAGGCCCGGCGCCAACAGCAACGGTAACAACCACCGAAAACGCATGTCATTTATCCCTATCAGTTTATAGTGATCAAAGAAACCGCTTAAATGGCCCGGATCGGGCGATGCCTGCGTATCATTCGGTACTCTCGGCCATTTGTCCAGCCAACGACACGGGGTTAGCGCTGGCTGGCAGTCGCCAACATCACTAAAGGCAGGCGCAACGATGATGGACGGTGATAGCCGCATTCCGATAATGCCCAACACCGTGTGGCTTCAGCAGGGCCGAGGCGGCCTCCATTTCAACCATCCGGTGAGTATCGTGGTCGCCCGGCAGGCGGATGAGGTGGTTCCGGCCCTACAGGCCATTGAAGCCGCCGTGATTCAACGCCGCCAGTACGCGGCGGGATTTATCAGCTACGAAGCTGCTGCCGCCTACGATCTGGCCGTGCATGACCCGCTGCCGGATTTGCCGCTGCTCTGGTTTGGCCTGTATGAACAGGCGACGCCGATCAGCGATTGGCGCGCGCTGCTCACCCAACAGCCCGTCTCTCCAGCCGGTACGGTCAACGACTGGCAACCCGCGATCAGCCTTGCCGACTATGAATCAGCGGTGCGCCGCATCAAGGATTACCTCGCGGACGGCCATAGCTATCAGGTCAACTACACCTTTCCACTGCATGCCGATTTCGCCGGCGACCCGTGGGCGCTATTCACCCAACTGGCGATGGCACAGCAGGCCGAGTACGCCGCCTTCATCAAATGGGCCGTTTTGTCATCGGCTCGGCCTCGCCGGAACTGTTTTTTCAATTAGATGGCGAGCGACTGACCGCGAAACCGATGAAGGGCACCGCGCCCCGTGGGCGCACGCTGGCGGAAGATACAGCGCAGATTGCTAGCTTGCGGCAGTCGGAAAAAAACCGGGCCGAAAATTTGATGATCGTGGATATGATCCGCAATGACCTCGGGCGCGTGGCGCAGATTGGCAGCGTCGCCGTACCCCAATTATTCGCCGTGGAGCGCTACCCGACCCTGTTGCAAATGACCTCCACGGTCACTGCGCGAACGCAAGCTTCAGTTGCCGAAATTTTAACGCAGATGTTTCCCTGCGCCTCGATCACCGGTGCCCCCAAAGTGCGCACGATGCAAATTATCCGGGAACTGGAGCCGTATCCACGGGGCGTGTACACCGGCGCCATCGGCTTGATCGGCCCAGATCGGCAAGCGCAGTTCAGTGTCGCCATTCGCACCGTGCTGATCGATCAGCACCGGCAGCAGGCCCGTTATGGCGTGGGCAGCGGCCTGGTGTGGGATTCGGACGCGGCTGACGAATATGCGGAATGCCGGTTGAAAGCACGGGTGCTGACGACGCCGCGCCCGTCATTTCAATTGCTGGAAGCGCTGTTATGGGAGCCGAATAGTGGTTATTTCCTGCTGGCGGCGCACTTGGAGCGGTTGATGGAAACCGCCGCTTACTTCGGCGTTCCACTCGACCGCCTAGCGATTGAAGCCAGCTTGGCTGATCAAGCGCTGACCCTGAAGGAAGCGAGCAAGATTCGGTTGCGCGTCGATCTGGACGGGCGCTTTACGCTGGAAGCGGAACCGCTGGCACGGGGGGCGCTGCCACAACCGGTGCGGGTGGGTTTGGCGCGAGAACCGGTGGATTCCGGCTATCTGTGGCTGTATCACAAAACCACTCGCCGTGAGGTCTACGCTGCGGCCCGCGCCAGCCGCTTGGATTGCGACGAGGTGATTCTGTGGAACGAACGCGGCGAATTGACCGAGGCCGGTACGGCAAACCTGGTGCTGGATCTGGCTGGCGACTGGGTGACGCCACCGGTGCAGAGCGGCTTGCTGGCCGGCACTTTTCGGGGAGCCTTGCTGGCTCAGGGCCGCATCCGGGAACGGGTGCTGACCTGCGCTGACTTAGGTCAGGCGCGAGGCATCTACCTCATCAACGCCGTGCGTCAATGGCAAAGCGCCATTTTGATGGCCTGAACCGTGCCGCGTTCAACCGGGAACGATGCTCATAGCCCAGCTTTTCAACTGGGATAGGCAAAATCGTATCAGGTCATTTGCACCCAACTGCGGGCGGTCAACAAAACCCGCTGATGCAGTGCAGGCCAGCCAAATTGTTCAGCCAGATCAGCGATGATCGTCAGCCGCGCCCAGAGCAGATCTGCCGCAACGGACGACTCCGCATCGGCCGTCGTTTGCAGTGCAGCCAACAGCGCATTAGTAATGTCTTCCAATTGACAATGCATCTCCGTAGCCATCAGACATAGCGATTCCATCCGCCCATCACTGGTTTGCCAATAGGCGACGAAGCGGTAGAACAATCCGAGTTGCCGCAACCGGCCGACGAACACCGTCTGACCGGAACTGAAAGACGGTTGCTCGATCCCGACCGTGTGCCGTTGTTCCTGTTGAATTTGCCGGATGAGTTCATCAGCCAGTACTCTGCCCAGAGTTCTGGCATTCTCGATGAATTCGGCCATCGCCGCGCCGCTCGGCTGGCCGGTCGCTACAATGACGCTGCTTCCTGCAAGCAACCGTTCCGCCAGTGTAATCAACTCATCCACTTCCACCAGCAGGTTGGCGACATCGAACCGCACCAGCGGATCGTGACCTTCGAGAAACTGCCGGATCAGGGCGTTAATACGGCTCATGACCTGATTGGCGAACAGCAGCAAAGTTTGCCGCACATGGCGCACTTCGGCATCCGCCTCCAGTTCCTCCAGGGCCAGTTGCAGCAAATCCAGCCGCATCAGGTCAGCGGAAAGGCGCGTCAGTTGCGGGCCATCCACGCTGAACAGCAGTGGGTTCAAAACGCTGGAGTAATTCAGGAAGGCGTCGGTCAGTCTCTCAATGATCCGGTCGCGAGCGGCGTCCAACTCCGGGATATTGCCGATCTGCCGTCCAGCGTTCCTCAATAAAGCGAATAACCGAACGAGTTCCAGCCAGTCGCCACGGGCCTCTTGCAGGATTCGGCCCGGCAGTGGCGCATCACGCTCGATCTGTTCCGCCAGCGCCGTCAACGGCAGGTTGACGCACCATTGCCGCAAACGCCGCCGATCAGCCGTTTCATTATCCCCGGCGGGAGCGCGCCCCACTAACATCAAGGCTGCCGCCAGTTGTTCCGCCAGCCGGTCCAATCGGCTCACGGTCGCCCGTTCCGTCAAACATTCCCGCACCAGGGCGGTCATCGATTCGATCCTGGCTTCCACGGTCGGAACAACCACCGTGGCCTGATTTGCACCGGTCTGATTCAAGGGGATGACGGGCCGACGCCTCCGGGGCGACGACGCGATCACCGTGGCATTCAGCGCCTCAGTGCGCGCTTGGCGCAGGGCATGAGCGAATTCGGCGGCGCTGGCGAAACGTTGCGCCGGGTCTTTGGCCAGCGCCTGTTGCAGCACGACATCGAAAACAGCCGGTAAAGTCCGGTTAACGCTTGAAGGCGGTAACGGCTCTTCATGCAGGATTTTTTGCATGAGCGCTGCCAGTGAATCGGCCATAAACGGCTTGTGATGGGTCAACAGAAAGTACAGCAGCACCCCGGTGGAAAACAGGTCAGTGCGGGAGTCCACTGGTTCACCCCACAACTGTTCCGGGGCCATATACAATGGCGATCCCAGCAATTCGCCGACCTGCGTCAGTTGGGAACCGCTGAGATGGGCAATGCCGAAATCGGTCAGGGCGATGGTGTAGTCCTGCCGAACCATGATGTTAGCCGGCTTGATGTCGCGATGAATCACGCCGTGCTGATGAGCGTAGGCCAGGGCGTTAAGGACTTGCAGCACGATAGCCAGATTCATCACCAGCGGTAGCGCCGGTCGCTGGTTCAACAGGCGTCCCAGCTCCTGCCCCTCGACCAGATCCATGGTCAGATAGAGCAGACCGTCCTGCTCGCCGCAATCGTAGACCCGCACAATAAGAGGATGGTGCAACTGCATACCGATCTGGGCTTCCTGGCGAAAACGGGCCAGCATAGCGTCGCGCTCCCGCCCCGCCAACAGGTCCGCATGGATGGTTTTGATCGCCGCCAGCGCGCCGTCGTCAACGCGAACACCCCGGTAAACTGCGCCCATCGCGCCGCGTCCCAACAGGGTCTCGAGGCGATAAGCGCCGAGCATAGAACCGGCTGGCAGCATGGCGACGCTCCTGCTCGACGGCGGCTGTCGAAAACCATCAAGCGAAATCAGTCGAAGGAAGCGAGCGCTGCTTCGACGGTGGGGTGAATGGCGAAAATCGCCGAAAAGCCGCTGATATCGAAGACTTCGCGGGGATTATCGCGCAGCGCCGCCAGCGCCAGCCGGCTATTAGCAGCGCGGGCCTGCTTAGCCGCCACCAGCAAGACGCGCAACCCGGCGCTGCTGATGTACTCCATCGCCGCGCAATCCACCACCACCGCGCCGCTCTCGCTCAACGCGCCCAGCAGTCGGCCTTCAAACTCGCGGCAGCTCAGGCTGTCCAGTCGGCCCACCAGTCCCAGCACGATGACGTCGCCTTGGCGTTGTTCCTGAATGTCCATCGCTTTCTCCCGTTGGTGAAATATGGGTCATGCGCTCAAATATTGATGGAAAGTTTCGCCTATCCGCTGGCGGTGCTGGAGATCAGCGATCCGGCCAGCCGCGCCTACGCTCCGTTGCGGTTCGCCTTAGAGTACTGGATAGCACGACAACAATTTTAGGGCAGGAGTTTTTCTGATTTTTACTATTTTAATTATCGGATAAAAGTATGGGAAATTTCCTGAATATCTTGGTGGTTACATCGGGCTTTAATACGCTAATTCAGGCGTTGGCAGTGAGCCAGTTTTCGACAGCGAGTCCCGGTACGCGGGAGAATTCGCGCACGTTATCCGTCACTAGCGTTAAACCTAACGCACGGGCGTGAGCGGCAATGAGCAGGTCGTTGGGGCCGATAGGTGTCCCTGTACACTCCAGCGCGTTACGAATATCGGCGTAGTGCTGTTCGACCGGTGGTTCCAGGTTGAGTAACGTAACATGGTCCAGCAATGGTTCCAGATGTTGGCTGAGGCGTGGCTGGGGACGCTTGACCAAGCCAAAGCGGATTTCACAGGCGACCACAATGCTGATGCCGACCCGTTGAACACCGACCGTCATCACCCGTTGCGCGACTAACCCCTGTGGATGCCGGGCCAGATTGGACACGATATTCGTGTCCAGCAAATAAAGCAGGTCGTCAGTCATAGCTTGACGTCATCCAGTGGCAACAGGCCTTCATCAACATCAGGAAACTCCTCATCCAGTGGTTCCCACGAGGCCAGTAATTCGGCCAGGTCGTTATATTTCCTGACTGGCTCCAGGATCAGGCGGTCGCCGTCCTTGCGGATGATGACTTCTTGGCCGGGTAATTCGAATTCACGCGGAATCCGCACCGCCTGATTGCGACCGTTGCGGAACAGGCGGGCATGGCGTTCAGCAGCAAGGGAGTTGGACATGGCGGCGTCTCCAAGTTTTGGTATATGCCAAGCATAGGCTGAACTTAAATCGGTGTCAAACTATGCCACTTCTCCGTTCCCCATCTGCCGTTCAAATGATTGCCGCACCAGTCCCATGACATAGGGCAGTTCATCAAGTGTGGCGAGACCAACCTCGACATCGCCGTTGCCCCAACGACCGAGACTGGAAACGTCCTTGCAGAAGCCCTTGGGATCATTGATCTCAGCGAAAGTCATGTTTAGCGACAGGCGCAACCGCTTGGTTTGCGGCACAACGTCCACAAAATTGGTCTCCGCCTTGTAAGCGACATAGAGCTTGAGAAACTCCTCATAGCTTTCCTAATAGTGATCCCCCATAGCTTATGCCGGAGACACTTGAGAACCCGCATATTGAGTCTCAGGGAGACTAAAGAACGATTGAACTCTTTCTTTAAGTTCCTGTAATTTTAGAAGTGC
>JAKLIY010000057.1 GCA_022709365.1 Pseudomonadota bacterium | reverse complement strand
AAGGTCACCGATGACGAGTGGGCTGCGGTACAGATCGAGCGGGACGCCTTTCACGGTGAATGGAATTACACCATCGTTCCGAGAGCATCGGGAAAATAACCAAGTTATTTTTGCGCAGATCCTTAGTTTCACCATGGTCTGTCGGTGTGTTCTCTTTCCTTAGTCTGAAACTTCGGGTGATTTTTATAATAGTTAATTGGGCGTCTTTAAACGCTCAAGAGGCTTTTTTGTATTTCTTATTAGGTAGAACAAAAATCATTGCTTGGCCTATTGAAAAGCAGGGTTAAATAAGGAGACCGGGAATTGCTGCCCGAATGATTACCTTACCCAATTTGATTAATAGGCAGCATCGCATTGTAATGATGAATGAAGCGCGTAGGGCGGGTTAGCGAAGCGTAACCCGCCGTCCCGGATGGCCGTCCCACCCAATGGCGGGTTACGGGCTGATGCCCTAACCCGCCCTACTGTTTGCCTTTTGATCGGGCGATAGATGCGGCAAACTCTCCTTCATGCCTCACTACGTCCGCGCCTATACCCCCGGCGGTTCCTACTTTTTCACGGTCGCTCTCTTGGAACGCCGCCGTCATCTCCTGACGGAACACATTAACGCCTTGCGCACCGCGTTCACTTCTGTGCGGCGTCAACGACCGTTCCGCATCGACGCCATCGTTGTCCTCCCTGATCATCTTCATGGCCTGTGGACCTTACCGCCGGACGACGCGGATTACTCGACGCGATGGCGGTTGATCAAGGCATCGTTTGCCCGGTCCATCGCGCTTGGGGAACGATTGTCGGATCGGCGGCAACAAAAAGGCGAACGGGGCATCTGGCAACGCCGGTTCTGGGAACATGCGATTCGCGATCCACAGGATTTTGAACACCACTGCGACTACATTCATTACAACCCGGTCAAACATGGCCTTGTGACGCGGGTGGCGGATTGGCCCCATTCGAGCTTTCACCGCTTCGTGGAAAATGGGGTGTATCCGCTGGATTGGGCGGGCCATCCTGAACTGACCGATGCGGCGGGTTTTGGGGAGTGAGCACGTAGATACCGTCTTGACTCTCAAGACGGTATCTACGTCTTGCTATAGTTTGCTTTCCAGTCGGGTGGCAGATATGGCAAACTTTTTAACAGGCTCAACGACATCCATGCGGATTGACGCCTTTTACTCGATATTTTGGAGACGAACAGGATGAGCGCTACCGACATTCAATACGTATCTGATGGGACCGGCCATACTATTAGCGTCATCGTGCCCATTGAACTCTGGCGGGAAATCGAGGTGGAACGGGAAACAGCCTACCTGCTGAGAAGTGAAACCATGAAACGCCGCCTACTCGACGCTAAAAACCGCCAAGATGGCATTCCTTTTGAGGAAGCGTGTGAAAAGCTTGGAATTTGACGCATCAGCTTTTGAAGATCTGGCTTGGTGGATCGAGCAGGATCGCGACAAGGCACTAAAAATCATCAAATTGATTAAGGATGCGCAACGCGATCCTTTTCGTGGAATCGGCAAACCGGAACCGCTGAAATACGAACTGGCTGGTTGTTGGTCAAGACGGATTGATCAGGAACATCGGCTGATTTATCAAGTCACGTCTGAGAAAATTCGCATTCTCGCGTGTCGGTATCACTATTGATAGCGCGGTAGCGCGGTAGGGCAGGTTAGCGTGTAGGGCGGGTTAGCGGAGCGTAACCCGCCGACTCCACTAACACCCTAACCAGCCCTACGTTTTACCTTTTGATCGGGCGACGAGCGAGATTAGCCAGAGTCAGTATTTTGGGGTCAGCTTGTTTACAAAGTTCGTTGGCCGTGATGCGATCAAACTGCCGGTGGCGCTTGACGGGAATCGCCTTCTGACCGTGGGTGTAGATGGAGTGATTGGCCCCTTCGCGGGGTAGGCGGAATCCATTGGACTCGAGGTATTTCACCAGATCACGCCGGCTCACTGACAAGGTCGATCTCCACGGGAAGTTGCTCAATCAACGCATTGTGAGAAGGGATTTCCTTGTCGAGATCACGATAGGCCAAGACCATCTCGCGGAGCGCATCACGCAACATGGCCCTGCACTCATCGAGATCAGCACCCTCGGTGACTACCTCCGGCCATTCGACAAGCTGACCCATATAACCCTGTGCAAGTCGGGTGTATTTGGCGGTGTAGCTACAGAGCATGCCGTTTACCTCGCATAATACCTGGATTATCAACATAGCCGTTCGGCGGCTGAATCACAACGTTGACCAGTGGGAGGAAAGCGGTCAGGGGATTTGCTGCGGTCTGGCGGGGTCGCTGGAATTGAGCCTCACACCGTCAAATACTGCCGCACCAGCCCATCTTCCAAATCCGCTATCGCCCCAGTCGCCACCGCCCGCCCCTTGTCCACAATGCAAAATTGTTGCGCGACCCAACGGGCGAAGGGCAGTTTCTGTTCCACCAACAACACGGTCATCCCTCGTTCCTGGCTGACGCGCTGCACCGCCAAGCCGATCTCCCGAACAACGTTGACCTGTTCACGCGCCCGTTCGAGTTCCTCCTGATTCAACCGGCGGATCACCCGGCCAATTTCCCGCACTACATTCGGCTGAATGCCCTCGGTAGGTTCATCGAGAATCAATAAACGCGGTTCCAGCGCCAGGGCGCGGCCAATCGCTAACTGTTGTTGCTGCCCCCCGGACAGATCGCCGCCGCGCCGCTTGAGCATGGTTTTCAGCACCGGGAACAGCTCGAAGATGAACTCTGGAACCTGGCGGGGTCGGCGCGGATTGGCCGCCAGACCGATTTTCAGATTTTCCTCGACGGTCAGCAGCGGGAAGATTTGCCGGCCCTGCGGCACATAACCAATGCCCAGCGGCGCCCGTCGTTCCGCCGGCAGCCGGTTCAATTCCTGACCGGCGAAAATCATCTGGCCGGAGCGAATCGGCAACAACCCCATGATGCATTTCAGCAGCGTCGTCTTGCCGACGCCGTTGCGGCCCATCAGGCAGGTAACGACGCCTTCCGGCGCTTCCAGACCTAAATCCCACAGGGTATGTGATTCGCCGTAAAACTGGTTTAACCCTTCAATGGTAAGCATCGCCGGCTCCCAGATAGACTTCGATGACCATGGGATCGATCTGCAACTCTTCAAGCCGCCCTTCCGCCAGCACCCGTCCCTGATGCAGCACCGTGACCTGATCGGCGATGGAGCGGACAAAGCCCATGTCGTGTTCCACCACCACCACCGAATGACTGCCGGCCAGCGACCGCAACAATTCAGCGGTGCGATCCATCTCCGCCGGTGTCATGCCGGCGACCGGCTCGTCCACCAGCAGCAGCCGGGGTTCCTGCATCAACAACATGCCGATTTCCAGCCACTGTTTCTGACCATGAGCCAAAATGCCGGCCAGCCGCCCGCTGTGCTCGGTCAGGCCCACTTTTTCCAGCACGGCATCAATGCGGTCGCGCTCTTCACCGCTGAGTCGGGTGGTGATCAGTCCCCGGAAGCGCTTCGCACCGGACATGGCTAGTTCGAGATTTTCCAGCACGGTCAACGGTTCAATCACCGTCGGGCGCTGGAACTTGCGGCCAATACCCATCCGGGCAATCGCCGGTTCGTCCAGTTTGAGCAGGTCGATGGTCTGGCCGAAAAATACCCGCCCGCTGTCTGGCTTGGTCTTGCCGGTGATGATGTCCATCATCGTCGTTTTACCTGCGCCATTAGGGCCGATGATGCAACGCAATTCGCCATCGCCGATGTACAGCGACAGATTGTCAATCGCCTTGAAGCCGTCGAAGGTGACAGTCACTTCTTCCAGATACAGCAGGATGCCATGCCGGGCGTCGACCGACTCCTGCCGAAGCCGCAGACCGCTGCCGTCGAGGTCCGAAACCAGTTCGCTCATGTCGTCGCCTCCCGCCGCCGTAATAAGCCAATCAAACCACGCGGCAGTAACAGGGTGACCGCCACGAACAAGCCACCCAGGGCAAAGAGCCAGATTTCCGGCAACGCCCCGGTCAACCAGGTTTTGGCGTAATTCACCAGCACCGCGCCGACCACCGCGCCGACCAGCGTACCGCGTCCGCCGACCGCCACCCAGATCACCGCTTCGATGGAGTTCAGGGGCGCAAATTCGCCGGGATTGATAATGCCCACCTGCGGCACATACAGCGCTCCCGCCACGCCGGCCAGCATCGCCGACAGGGTGAAAACCAGCGCCTTCACCCGCTCCACCCGGTAACCGAGAAAGCGGGCGCGGTCTTCGCTATCCCGAATCGCCACCAGCACCCGTCCCAGCCGGGTAGACACCAGCCAGCGGCAGAGCAAATAGCCTCCGGCCAGCGCCAAAGCGGACAGGACGAACAGCACAATGCGCGTTTCGTTGGCCTGCAAGGAAAAACCGAGAACATCCTTGAAATCGGTCAAACCATTGTTGCCGCCAAAGCCCATTTCATTGCGGAAAAAGGCCAGCATCAGGGCATAGGTCAGCGCCTGAGTGATGATCGACAGATAAACTCCCGACACCCGCGAGCGGAAGGCGAACCAGCCGAAGACGAAGGCCAGCAGGCCGGGGACGACCAGCACCATCAGCGCGGCAAACCAGAACAGGTCGAAACCGTGCCAATACCAAGGCAATTCCTGCCAGTTGAGGAACACCATGAAGTCAGGCAACACCGGATCGCCGTAGACTCCGCGCGTCCCGATCTGGCGCATCAGGTACATGCCAAAGCAATACCCGCCGAGCGCGAAGAACGCGGCGTGGCCGAGACTGAGGATGCCCATATAGCCCCAGACCAGATCAATCGCCACCGCCAGCAGGGCATAGCACAGATATTTACCGAGGACCGTCACGGTATAGGCGGTCAAGTGCAGTGGGTGATCCGGCGGAACCAGCAGATTCAGCACCGGGATGCCGATGCTAATGACGGCCAGCACCGCCAGTAGCACTAATCCAGCACGGTCAGCCAACAGCCAGCGGGGAAGCACCATGATTTAAACCTCCGCCGCCCGGCCACGCTGTGGGAACAGTCCACGCGGGCGTTTCTGGATGAACAGGATCAGGAACACCAACACCAGGATTTTGGCCAGCACCGCACCGGACCAGGGTTCCAGCAGCTTGTTGGCGACGCCCAGCGAGAGGCCGGCCACCAGGGTTCCCCACAGATTGCCGACCCCGCCGAACACCACAACCATGAACGAATCGACGATATAGTTCTGGCCGAGGTT
This sequence comes from Pseudomonadota bacterium, assembly GCA_022709365.1. Lineage (GTDB taxonomy): Bacteria > Pseudomonadota > Gammaproteobacteria > Competibacterales > Competibacteraceae > UBA2383. Next base: position 11,810 of record JAKLIY010000057.1, on the reverse strand, counting down.
GGGGCCGACATTGGTCAATTGCGACAGGGCGACGCCCGCAACGCCCGCGATGCCGCTGCCTAAACCGAAGGTCAACGCATCCACCCGCGCCGAACGCACACCCATGGCTCGCGCCATCGCCCGGTTCTGCGCGACCGCCCGCACTTCCAGCCCCAGCCGGGTGCGTTGCAGCACCAGCCACAGCAGGGCAAATACGGCGATGCAGAAACCAACAATCACCAGCCGGTTCAGCGTCACCTCCAGCGGGCCGAGCAGGATCGTCCCGCTCATCCAGTCCGGGGTGGCGACCGAGCGGTTGAGCGGCGAAAAGATCGAGCGCACCGCCTGTTGCAGAATCAGGCTGACGCCGAAAGTCGCCAGCAGGGTTTCCAGCGGGCGACCATAGAGAAAGCGGATGATGCCGCGCTCAATGGCGATGCCGACCAGCGCCGTGACCAGGAAAGCCAGCGGCACCGCGACCGGCAAGGACCAGTTGACCGGCAGCCATTGCTGCACCAGCCAGGTGGTGTACGCGCCCAGCATCATCAATTCGCCGTGCGCCATGTTGATCACGCCCATGACCCCGAAGGTCACTGCCAGGCCGATAGCCGCCAGAATCAGCACCGATCCCAGCGACAGGCCGAAGAACAAAGTTTCCGCCCAGCCCAGCATTTGCAGGCGAAATTCGGTTTTAGTCAGCGCGATTTTCGCAGCTTCGCGCACGGCCGGATCGCTATCGTCCGCCGCCGCCCGGAGCAGCGGGCCGCGAATCTCCGGCTGCGTCCAGCCGCCCAGCGCGGTGGCTGCCGGAGCGCGAACGGTGGCGTCTTCACTGGCTAAATCGACCAGTGCCAACGCCGCCGTCAATAATTCCTGGATTTTCTTATCCGGTTCGACTCCCTGCCGCGCCTTCAGCCGTTCCACGCCCGCCGGGTCGGGATTGCGCAGAAAGGACTCCACAGCGGCCCTGCGTTGTTTGGGGTCGGCGCTGGCCAGTCCCAGACTGGCCAGAAGATTCTCGATCATCGCCCGCAGGCGATTGTTGGCGGTGACGCGATCCAGCTCGCGTTTGCCGGTTTGACCCAACGCTTCACCGCTGACGGCGTCCTCGATGGTCATCTCCGGCGCGTCATTCAAGCCAATCACCACCCGGTCGCCGTCGGCCTGGTAGTACAGACGGCTGTCCGCCAGCGCCTTGAGAAGGATGGCGGTCCGTGGATGATCCTGGGCGGCCAGTTTTTCCACCAATGCCGTTTTTTCGGTGAAATCGGCAGCCTCACGAAACTGCATAAGCAGGGACCGCAAGGCGGAGTCATCCGCCGCATGGACGACCAGCGGCGCGAGGAGCATCAGGGCGAGACCGGCCAACCCGGCGCGAAACGACGTGCGGGATACCATGCGGGGTGTCTCTCTTGAAAAGAGTGGTGTGGGGAACGCTCCCCTCTCCCCTGGTAGGAGAGGGGTTGGGGGTGAGGGGATCGAAACGAATCAGCGCTTAGTAATTCTGCCCAGCGCACTTCTTGGTGACGGTGTTGTAGTTACCGCACTTGATCTTGGGATCCGCCCAGTCGGCGATGATGTCCTTGCTGCCCGGCAGGAAATCGGACCAGGCATCGCCCGGCACCAGCTCCTTAGTCTTCCACACCACGTCGAATTGCCCATCCGCCTGGATTTCGCCGATGTACACCGGCTTGGTCAGATGATGATTGGGCAACATCTTGGCCACGCCGCCGGTCAGGTTCGGGAATTCGATGCCGACCATCGCCGGAATGACCTTGTCGGGATCGGTGGTCTTGGCCTTCTCCACCGCCTTCACCCACATATTGAAGCCGATGTAATGCGCTTCCATCGGGTCGTTGGTGACGCGCTTCGGGTCCTTGATGAAGGCGTGCCATTTCTTGATGAAGGCGTCGTTAGCCTTGTCCTTGATGCTCATGAAGTAGTTCCAGGCGGCCATGTGCCCGACCAGCGGCTTGGTGTCGATACCGGACAATTCTTCTTCGCCGACGGAGAAAGCGACGACCGGAATATCCTGAGCAGAGAGGCCCTGGTTGCCCAGTTCCTTGTAGAACGGCACGTTGGCGTCACCATTGATGGTGGAAACCACGGCGGTTTTCTTGCCGGCAGAGCCGAATTTCTTGATGTCGGCGACGATGGATTGCCAGTCGGAATGGCCGAACGGGGTGTAGTTGATCATGATGTCCTCATCCTTGACCCCCTTGGCTTTCAGATAGGCTTCCAGAATCTTGTTGGTGGTGCGGGGATAGACGTAGTCGGTGCCGGCCAGCACCCAGCGCTTCACGCCCAGATCCTTCATCAGATAGTCCACGGCGGGAATCGCCTGCTGATTCGGCGCGGCGCCGGTGTAAAACACGTTCTTCGAGGACTCTTCGCCTTCGTACTGCACCGGATAGAACAGGATGCCGTTTAGCTCCTCGAACACCGGCAGCACCGATTTGCGGGACACTGAAGTCCAACAACCGAAGACCACATCAACCTTGTCTTTTTGCAACAATTCACGGGCCTTTTCGGCGAACAGCGGCCAGTTTGAGGCCGGGTCAACCACCACGGCTTCGAGTTTCTTGCCGAGCAGACCGCCCTTCTTGTTCTGCTCGTCCACCAGCATCAGTACAGTATCTTTGAGCGTGGTTTCGCTGATGGCCATGGTGCCGGATAATGAATGCAGAACGCCGACTTTAATGGTGTCAGCCGCATAGGCCAGCGTGGTTCCCAGCGTCAGTGCGCCAGCCACCAGCCAGTGGCGAACATTAGGCATCGTATTCTTCTTCATAGGCTTCCCCCGGAATCGTGGTTGAAGGTTCGCTGGAGCGCGAATCCTGAAAGGATGCTTTATCAAAAATTGTGCCATTCAATTAATATCAATCAATATCAGGTTATTAAACGAGTGTTGCACCATAAGGCAAAGTGGTTACGCTCTATAGTAGTGCAAGATCATCAGTGAATGGCCTGAGACAGGGCAACCCTGTGATCGGTGCGATTGTCGGCCGTCAACGATCCCATGGCGGTGTACCCGTTGCCCTTCCGCTTTGCCTGGCGCGAACGTAACCGTTCAGACCCCACATACACCTTCGATCACCCAGGGCGTTGCCCTGGGCTAATATTGAATCGCCCTTTCAGGGCTAAAAAGAAGATATTTCAGTTGGTTAAGCCCCAAAGGGGCGCGCTAATTTTAGCCCAGGGCAACACCCTGGGATGCTTTTGCCTTTACCAGGCGGTCCGCACCGGATAGGTCTGGATGTGATCGTCCGGCGTCAACAGCGTCAGGCTATGCGCAATCGCTTGGCATATCAGCATCCGATCGAAGGGGTCCTGGTGGTGAGGCGGCAGACGCCGTAACTCCAGAACAGCCGCCTCGGTCAGGTCGAGAGCGGCAATCCCGTGTTTGGCCCGTTCGTTGGGAATATAGCAATGCGGGGGTTCGGCCAGCGGCAGTCGCCCCAAGCCATGCTTGACGGTGATTTCCCAGGCGGACACGGCGCTCAGGTAGACGGTATGGTGAGGATCGCTGAACAGAGTGCGGGCGGTTGCCGATAGTTGCGGGGAATCGCGCACGATCCACAGAAAGGTGCAGGTATCGAGCAGAAGGTTCACTCACCCGCTCCGTTAAAAGCGGCCAACAATTCGGCAGGTAGCGACTCGAAGAATTCCGGCGGCAATTCGACGCCCCGGTCGGCGGCTAACCCCAGCGGACGCGGCTGGGCCGGCATTTTCGGCAACGGACGAATTTCGGCAATCGGCACATTGCGTTTGCATAAAAGGATCGTCTCGCCCTGTTCCAGCGCCGGCAGGTAACGGGACAGATGGGTTTTGGCTTCGTGAATGTTGAGTTGCAACATGGTTCAGTTCCTGATTGACTTTTGAATCTGGATTATTCGCCAAATTCACCGGAGGGCGCAAGACGGCTGCACGCGATTTCGCGGCGACAGGCAGCTCTTGAAGTCTTCAGGATCAACCGGCCCGTTCCTCATTCAGCGCCAGCAACCGCCGCAAAATCTCCTCATCGGGCCAATCCACGGACCAACCGTAAGCGGTGGCCACCGCTTCATCGAGCTGGCGATGTAGATTCGCCAGCCAGGCCGGGCGCTGATTGTAGAGATTCGTCAAGGTGCGTTTCTTCAATTCGGCGGCAAATTCCGGTTTGGGAATCAGCCGGTCGGGATAGCCGAGGACGATTTCGGGAATCCGATCTACCCATTGCGGAGGATTCAGCCAACGCTCGCGCAGTTCATGCAATTCACGGGCGGCGGCGGCTATCGCTGGCGCATGAGCATCAAGTAATACGCCTTTTGGAAAAGGGAAGGTCTCGAAGCAGGTGGTGGGCGTGTAGCGTGGACGATCTTCCAGACTCGTTCCAAGCCGCAATGCCCAAAGTTCGTGAAAGCGGGAATGCAGGATGCCAAAGGTGGTGTCGCCGGAACGGGCGATGATGATCAGCATTTTATCCGGCAGGACGCTTACGGGTAGCCAGACAAAAATCCGATGCTTGGCGACATGCGGTGTGGCGATGTAGCGGGTCAGTGGTTTCAAGGCGGCGCGCATGGCCGGTTGAGGATCACCATGCCGCCACCAGTATTTTGCACGGACTGGACGCGGGTTTCGTTCCCGCTCCGGTTTAACGTGCTGCAAAACGTACTCAAACGGCGCTTCATAGCGCATGGCGGCGATTTCCGGCATCTCCGTCCCGAAGTCGATGATCCAGCCATCGCGGGGCCGACGGACGACATCCAACCCATTCCAACTCGGTTTCAGGACTTCGCTATTGGGCCGGCCATGTGGATTCGGCAACGGCAGCCATTGCCGGGCCAGATCGCCGGGAATATCGAACGGGCCGATTTTTTGCGAACCTTGAAACGAAAGACCCGCGTTTTCCCGTAATGGCCTAGCCTGGGTCAAATCGACGCCGCCCGCTTCAACCGTGCGCCCGGTCAGATCGGCGTAAATTTCCGCCACCGGTTGGCCGTTGAGCGTTGCGCCCTCTCCCCCAACCCCTCTCCCGCCAGCGGGCGAGGGGAGTTCTGCGCCAAAGCACACCAGCGACACCCGCACTGCCGCACCTTCGTTGACCCAGGGTTCATCCGCCCAGGCATTGAAGATCGTCAGCTTTTCGCTTTCGATGATTCGCTCCAACACCTGGCGATTAGCGCCGCCGCGAATGGAGTTGGTCGCCACCAGTCCGGCCCGCAGCGCATGACCCGCTGCCATCTGCGCCCGCGCTTTCTCGAACCAGTAGCACACCAGATCAGCCCCGCCCGGAACCCGACCCGCATACCGCTGACGCAGGGTGGTCAGGTAATCCACGCCCAGTTCCCGCAGCAGCTTGGAACCGCCCAGAAACGGCGGATTGCCAACAATGACATCTGCGCTGGGCCAATCCGCTTCCCGAACGGAACTCCCCTCGCCCCTCGTGGGAGAGGGGTTGGGGGAGAGAGGGGTCAACAACGCATCCTGGCATTCAATCGTCTCCAAGGGCCGCAAAATCGGCTGGCGGCTGAGACTGTAGCCATGGCGCAGCATCCACTGAATCTCACCGATCCACACCGTGACCCGCGCCAGTTCCGCCGCGTAGGGATTGAGTTCGATGCCCTTCACACATTCCGGCCCGACCGTGGGAAATTGCCGGGGCCAGCCCAGCGCTTCCGCCTCCAACATCACCCGATGCTCCAAATCTTTCAGCGCCTGCAAGGCCAGATACAGGAAATTGCCCGAGCCACAGGCCGGATCAAGAACCCGGAACCCGCGCAGCCGCTCCAGAAAACCCTGATAGGCGGTTTGCGCCTTTTTACGGGTCTTGCTGGCGTCCCCACTCATGGCCACCTTCACCGCTTGCCACTCCGCCAGCAGCGGTTCCACGATCACCGGCCCGATGAGGCGCAGAATTGAACCGGCGTCCGTGTAATGCGCGCCCAGTTGCGAACGTTTGGCCGGGTCCAGACCGCGTTCAAACAGCGTCCCGAAAATCGCCGGCTCAATCGCGCTCCAATCCAGTTGCGCCAAGGCGCGCAGCGCGTCCAGTTCCGGGCGTTCCAGCGGCAGAACGTGCGCATCGTCGAACAGCCCGCCATTGAACCAGTCGATCCATTCCACCCCGAAATCGCCGCCGCCGGCCATCGCTGCAAACAGGTTTTGCAACTGGGAGGCGAAGCGGTCGGGCCGTTGCAACCCTTGATCCAGCAGGCGGGTGAACAAGCGTTGCGGCAACAGCCCGGCGTCTTCCGCGAACAGGCAGAACAGCAACCGATTGAGGAAATGCGCCACCGCCTGCGGATCATGACCGCGCTCCCGCAAGGTCTGCGCGAGGTCGGCAAACCGGGCGGCGGCCTGAGCGGTCAACCCGTCGCGGGTCTGGCCGGGCCGCCATCGCTCCGGGTCGCTGAACGCCCATTTCAGCCATTGCCTCGGTTCCGGCAGCAACAGATCGTCCAGCGTCAGACGGCGCGTTTCCGGCACCGTGCCGGTGAAGGCGGTATGAATGACGATGGTTGCCAGATCGGAAACTACCAGTAGCGGCGGCGATTCCAGCGCCAGCGCGTACAACTGTAACTGCCGCAGCGCCGCGTCCAAATCCTTGCCTTTGCCTTTGTACTCCCAGCCGAAATGACCGCGTTTCCACACATCCGCCCAGCCATCGCCACCGCCGGCTTTCTTCGCGCCCTTCTCGAAGCAATACCATTGGCCGGAAGGATCGACCTCCGCCGGGGTCGGTTCTTCGAGCAACCGGCACAGGTCGATGAAATGCTCCTGAGCGGCGGAACGCTCCTTGAGCGTCGCCTGCCGCCATTTGGCGACGAAATCGTGAGGGGTCATGAGATTTCCAGATCGCCCAAGGCGTTGCCCTGGGCTAACATTAAATCGCCCTTTCAGGGCTAAACTGCAAAACTTTTCGCGTTTAAGCCCCAACGGGGCGCACTAATTTTAGCCCAGGGCAACGCCCTGGGCTGTTGGGGATCAAAAACTTCGCCTTTTCAGCTTGATTTAAGGTCGAGGCCGTAAAGTACTCGCCGAAGTCGCGGTCTGGAAGCGCGCTCACCTGCCGCAACCCGTCGTTGACTGTGATGACCTGAGTCCACTTTACGGAGAAAATATCCATGATCATTCGTCCCGCACTGTTCGCCGCCCTGGCCCTGACCGCTGCCGCTGCTTTCACCGTCCCCGCCATCGCGTCGAGTCCTGCTGCGCCAGCGGCCAGTCAACCGGCTGCGACCGGCGCCATCACCAAAGAGCAGGCGATTGAAATGGCCCTCAAGGCGCATCCCGGCGAAGTCACCAAGGCGTATGAGGACGGCCATAAAGGCAAGCGGACCTGGGAAATCAAGATCAAGGGCAAGGATGGTAAAAACTGGGAGACGTACTACGAAATCTCGACCGGCGCGCTGGTTGATGACAAACAAGACAAGTAGTCTGTGATCAGGTCCGGATGCCGGTCGGCATCCGGTCTGCTTGATTTTTCTGATGCCCTCATCAAGGTTAAAGATCATGACCGACCCTCATACGACCGAAACGACTGTCTGGGATCTTTGGGTCCGCCTGTTCCACTGGACGCTGGTCGCTGCTTTTACCCTCGCCTATTTCACTCAGGAAGGACCGTTCGAGAAATTGCTGGAAAATATCGACGGGGCCTGGCTGCAACTCATCCATGTCTGGTCCGGCTATGTCATCGTCGGCCTGCTAATATTCCGCCTGTTCTGGGGCTTCGCGGGATCACGCTACGCCCGGTTCAGTGACTTCGTTCATGGGCCGCGTGAAATCTTCACCTACACCAAAGACGTGCTGCTGCTGCGCGCCCGTCGCTATCTCGGACATAATCCCGCCGGCGGCGCGATGATCGTCGCTCTGTTGCTGAGTCTGACCATCACGGTCATCACCGGACTGATGCTGTACGGGGCGGATAAAGGCATGGGGCCGCTGGCGGGCCTGCTGATGAACAGTAGTGATGGCCTGATCGACACGGCCAAGGAAGTCCACGAATTTTTTGCCAATTTCACCCTGATTCTGGTCGTCGGGCACCTGACTGGCGTGATCTGGGAAAGCCTGCTGCATCGCGAAAATCTCGCCCACGCCATGGTCACCGGACGCAAGCGGGCCTGAGACAACCGCTCTTTCACGGGAGCGCGCCAATGCGCCATTCTTTGCCCTTGGCCGCTGCTCTGCTCCTGGCGGCGGGTCTATCCGGGTCAGCGACAGCCGGGCGTGATCATGACGAAATTCGCCGCCTGCGCAGCGCCGGGAAAATTCTGTCGCTGGAAACCATCATCGCCCAGCATCGCCGCGAGGATCCATCCGGTCAATTGCTGGATGCGGAACTGGAACTGGAAAAGGGTCGCTATTTGTACGAACTCAAATTCCTGGGCGATGACGGCGTAGTGCGGAAATTTGAATATGATGCAAGCACCGGCGAGTTGTGGCATGTCGAACGCAAAGAAGAGAAGGAATAGCCATGCGTCTGCTGCTGGTTGAGGATGACGTACTGTTGAGCAGCCGGTTGCGCGGTGAACTGGAACAGGCCGGCTTTGCGGTGGATGTCGCGACGGACGGCGTAGACGCCGAGTTCATGGGCGGCAGCGAACCCTACGATATGGTGATATTGGACTTGGGTCTGCCCAGCCGCTCCGGTCTTGAGGTGCTGCGCCACTGGCGGGAAGCCGGCAATCCCCTGCCGGTGCTGATCCTGACAGCCCGCGACGCCTGGCATGAAAAGGTTGATGGTTTCAAGGCCGGCGCTGACGACTATCTCAGCAAGCCCTTTCATACCGCAGAATTGATCGCCCGACTGCAAGCGCTTTTGCGGCGCGGCATCGCCCGACCCCATGGGCCGCTGCGCGTCGCCGGCCTGGAACTGGACGAAGAGACGCAAACCGCGCAAGTGCTCGCTACGGGTGAACGGTTCGACTTAACCGGCGTTGAATTTCGTCTGTTACGCTATTTGATGCGCCATCCCGGCCAGGTCTTGTCCAAGACCCGGCTGGCTGAACATATCTATGATTTTGACGCCGAGCGCGACAGCAACGTGCTGGAGGTTTACATCAACCGGCTGCGCCGCAAGCTGGGCCGCGAGTGGATCGCGACCCGCCGGGGTCAGGGTTACGTGTTCAGCGCCGACCCGGTATGACCTCCCTGCAAGCCCGGCTGTCCGCCGGCTTGATCGCGGCGCTGGCCCTGTTGACCGCGCTGACCGTCGCAGTCGGCGGTTATTCATTGCACCAGTTGGCGGAAAACTTCGTCGCCGCCCGCCTGGAACACGATCTGGAAACGCTGCTGGCCGCACTGGAATTCGATCCTGCCGGTCAACCCCGGCTGCCTGGGGAACGCATCAGCGCTTCTTTCCACCAGCCCTATTCGGGGCATTACTACCAGATTGAAACGCCCAGCGGCGAACTCTGTTCCCGTTCACTGTGGGACGCCGATCTGACGTTGCCGCCGCTGACCGCCGACCGGGTGACCCGCAGTTTCGTCATCGGCCCGCAAGACCAGGAACTGCTGCTGGTCGGTCGCGCCTTCCGGGTTAAAGATCAACCCATCACCATCGCGGTCACCGAGGATTTCACTCCAGTGCGCCAAGGCATCCAACGCCTGCTGCTGGAAGTCGCCGGAATCGCCCTGCTGCTGTTCGGTGCGCTGCTGTTGTTCCAGCGGCTGATCGTGCGGCGCGGTCTGGCTCCGCTGGAACAGTTACGCCGGGCATTGCCCCGGTTGGCGCAGGGCGAGATTCCCCAACTCCCGGTCGATGCGCCCGACGAAGTACGACCACTGGTTGCTGAATTAAACCGCCTGTTAGCCCTGCTCGATCAACGCCAGCGGCGGTCCCGGCGGGCGCTGGGCAATCTGGCTCATGCCCTGAAAACGCCCTTGACCGCCTTGATCCAGCTCGCTGAACAACCGCCATCTTCTCACCCTGCCGAATGGTGGTCAGACCTGCGCCAGCAGCTTCAACAGATGCGCAGACTGATGGAACGCGAACTCAAGCGGGCGCGGATCGCCGGCGGCGGTGCGCCGGGGCAACGAGTGCTGCTGGAGCGGGAAATCGCCGATCTGGTGGACACGCTGGGCCGCATCCATCGCGACCGGGATTTGCGGTTTGAAATCCAGGTTCCGCCCGGTTGCCAGTTCCCCGGCGACCGCGACGATCTGCTGGAATTGCTCGGCAACCTGCTGGATAACGCCTGTCACTGGGCCGCAGAGACGGTGCGGCTGACGGTTGACGTGAACGCCGGGCGTCTGGCGCTGCGGGTGGAAGACGATGGACCCGGCTGTCCTCCGGAACAACTGGAGTGGCTGCGCCAGCGCGGTACCCGGATCGACGAATCCCGCGCCGGGCATGGTTTAGGGCTGGCGATTGCCAGCGACATCGTCGAGCAGTACGACGGGACGCTGACCCTGGGGCGTTCCGCCACGCTGGGCGGTTTTCAGGCCGAGGTCGTATTGCCGTTGATCAGAGGGAGGTAACTTTTCCTGTTCCCGGCATCTGTATTTTCTACCCATCGGGAGTCGATACTGTAAGCCGGTTTCCAGGAGACGCGCCGTGACTACCCCCGCCGACATTGCCGGATTTATCACCTTCTGGCGCGACAGCACTCTGAAGGAACGCAGCGGTTCGCAAGGGCATTTCATCGCCTTGTGCCGGTTGCTTGGCGTCCCGTCCCCAACCGAGATTGATCCGCACGGTGACTGGTTTGCGTTCGAAAAGGGCGCGAAGAAGACCGGCGGCGGCGATGGGTGGGCCGATGTCTGGCGACGCCATTGCTTTGCCTGGGAATACAAGGGCAAGCACAAGGACTTGGCGGCAGCGCTGCGCCAGTTGCAGCAGTACGCACTGGCCTTGGATAATCCGCCGCTATTGATCGTCTCCGACATGGAAACGATTGAGATTCATACCCATTTCACCAACACGGTTAACGTCACCCACCGGCTGACTTTGGAGGACCTGGCGAATCCCGCCAGGCTGGACCGGTTGCGCTGGGCGTTCCTGGAACCGGAACGGTTGCAGCCGTCCCGGACGCGGGAGGCGGTCACGCAGGATGCAGCGATGTTGCTGGGTGGACTGGCGCAACAGTTGCGGCAACGCGGCCATGATCCGCAACCGGTGGCGCATTTCATGACCCGGTTGCTGTTTTGTCTGTTCGCTGAGGATATTGGGTTGTTGCCCGACCGGCTGTTCAGTACGCTGGTGGACGCATCGCGACGGTCGCCGGCGGATTTTCCCGGTTTAGCGCGTGACCTGTTTCACGCCATGCATCAGGGCGGGCGGTTCGGGTTTGAACGGATCGCCTGGTTTAACGGTGGATTGTTCAATGATGACGGCTGTCTGCCACTGGAAAAAGCCGATTTGGACACGCTGCATTCGGCGGCGGCGCTGGATTGGTCGGCGATTGAACCGGCGATTTTCGGGACGCTGTTTGAGCGGGGTCTGGACCCGGACAAGCGGTCGCAACTGGGGGCGCATTACACCGATGCGGCGTCGATTCGCCGGTTGATTGAACCGGTGATTCGGGAGCCGTTGCTGGCGGAATGGGCGACAGTCAAGGCGGCGATGGTCCGACTGCTGGCAGCTAAGAAGCCGAAACGGGCGCCAGCGGAACAGGCGCTACAGGGTTTTCTCGAACGATTGCGGACCTTCCGGGTGCTCGATCCGGCCTGTGGTTCGGGCAACTTTCTCTATCTGGCGCTGCGCACGCTGAAAGATATTGAACCAGGACTTTCGCTCAATCTTCTCGATCAAGCGGGTTGATACACTGGAATACGCGGATTACGTAACTCATGACGTAAATACTCACTCCAGAGGTTGTTTTTAACTTGGTAGAGGGTTGTCTTCATCT
>JAKLIY010000056.1 GCA_022709365.1 Pseudomonadota bacterium | reverse complement strand
ACCATTCAGCTTTCATGATAGTATCTTCATATTTTATAGTGGCCTATCAATCCGAATCACAGCAATTCAGACAATTTATCTATAACTTAGTTCCTCGATCATGTAGGGATTACTATTAGGTAGACTATGGTTGGTTGGGGCGTGGCGGTTAAAACCTAGAAATTCGTCGAACTGGCCGTATCGCTGCAATTCCTGTTTGCGCTGGGTTTTGAAATTCTGAATAGCTTCCTGACCCGCCGCACCGGTGTAGGTCGAGGGGTACAGGGTGTGCAGGGGCGGTTAGCCGGGGTGTGGCGTCGCAGGGTGATCCGGTCTGGCGGCGTTGACCAATATCTCCGCCAGCAGACGGCAGCCGGAACGGCCATCGCCAGCGCTGTGATGAAAAATCAGCGCCACCACCCAGTGTCCGTCATCCCGGTTGAGGCGCAGCGCCCGAACCAGCGGCGCGCTGTTCAGGTGGAAGGGCTGCACCATGGCTTCCGCCAGCGGCGTTTGCCATTCCGGTCCAGTGTCCATGACCGCGTAGTCCATCGGGGTATCGGGAGCAGCCACCCAGATCAGACGGTGTTCCGCATTGGTCGAAATGCCTGCCCGCAGCAACGGGTGTTCCTGCTGGGCGCGGGCCAGCGCCGCCCGCAGCGCGTCATCGTCAAGCGTCCCCGCGCCTTCGGCGATGACCGCAAAGTTCATCGAGGAAACATGATCCAGAAACCAGAAGAACGCCTCGGCGGGATCCAGCCGACGAGGCAGGGAGACGGAATGGGCCTGGGGAGGGTGTGGTTCGTTCATGACGGGTTTACCAGGTTGATTGTTGGCGAAGTGGGTTTCAGGCGACATCCAGACCGCGTCCCGATACCGGAACCCCTTACCTGGGTTCACATTGAATCGCCGGTCCACTAAATCAAAGCGCCCCAAAAGAGGCGCTAATTTTAGCCCACAAGGTTGTTACCCTGTCCCACCATAGCTGGCGATTTCCAGATCTTCCTCGGTCAGACCGGCCTGCGCCTCGCGCACATGGCGGCGGGCTTCACTGGCGCTTTCGTAGATATACGGGGCGACATCGCGCTGCTCGAGCGCATCGCCCAGCTTCATCCGCAGGAAGGCGCTGGTGGTGTAGCGGGTGACCCCGGAATAAAAGCGGTTCATCAAATCCTTGATGATGTCGGTGTAGGGATCGATCAAATCCGGATCAATCGTGAAGTTGTCGTAATTGACCACCGCATAGGTTTTGCGGCACAGTGGTGTGAGATGTTTCGTCACCTCGCGGCGAATGGCTTCGGCATCGTCCAGCGTCTTGATTTCGTAGCCTTCCAGATTGATGAAGAACAGGTCTTCTTCAGCGTCGTAGGTAAAGCGGTCTTCGACGGGGAGCCGCAGCAGCGCCCGGCGCAGACCCATCGGTTCGGTTTGGAAAATGCGCGCATCCATCAACCGGGGCGGCTGTTTCAGCACCGGGGGGAAATCCATCTGTGCGACGATGTCCTGTTGCAGGTCGATGCCGGGGGCGATTTCCATGAGTTCCATGCCATCGCGGGTGAGCTGGAACACGCAACGCTCGGTGACATACAACACTGGCTGGCCTTTGGCGACCGCGTGGGAGCCGCTAAAGGTGCGGTGTTCCACTTCTTCCAGGAATTTGCGGCCCTTACCTGGCCGGACCACGCGCAATTGACCGTTTTCCACCACCACTTCGCCGCCGGCCAGGAAAGTGCCGACGAACACCACTCGCTTGGCGTTCTGGCTGATGTTGATGAAGCCGCCCGCGCCGGCCAGTTTGCTGCCGAACTTGCTGACATTGACATTGCCTTGCCGGTCCACCTGCGCCATACCGAGAAAAGCGATGTCCAGACCGCCGCCATCGTAAAAATCGAACTGGGAAGGCTGGTCGATAATCGCCTGGGTGTTGCTGGCCGCGCCGAAATTCAAGCCACCGGCAGGAATGCCGCCCAGCACGCCCGGTTCAGCGGTCAGGGTCATCAGATCAATGGTCTTCTCTTCATTGGCGATGTTGGCGATGCCTTCCGGCATACCGATGCCAAGATTGACGACGCTGTTGGGCAGAATTTCAAAGGCGGCACGGCGGGCGATGATCTTGCGTTCGGACAGCGGCATCGGCGGAATCGATTGCAGCGGGACGCGAATTTCGCCGCTGAAGGCCGGGTTGTAGGGCGTGACAAAAGTTTGCCAGTGGTATTCCGGCGGCGAGACCACCACGCAATCCACCAGCACACCGGGAATCTTCACATTGCGCGGATGCAGGCTGCCGCGCTCGGCCAACCGCTCGACCTGGACGATGACCACGCCGCCGGAGTTGTGGACGGCGGTGGCGATGGCCAACACTTCCAGCGTCAGGGCTTCCCGTTCCATCGAGATGTTGCCATCCGGATCGGCGGTCGTGCCGCGAATCAGCGCGACATGGAGCGGAAACGCCTTATAGAACAGATATTCGCGGCCACCCATCGTCATCACCTCGACGATATCCTTGGTCGTCAGTGCGTTCATTTTGCCGCCACCGAAGCGCGGATCGACGAAGGTACCCAACCCGACCGTAGTGATCGTGCCAGGTTTGTGGGCGGCGATGTCGCGGAACAGGTGGGAAATAACGCCCTGGGGCAGGTTATAGGCTTCGATCTTGCCAGCGATGGCCAGTTGGCCGAGTTTAGGGACCAAGCCCCAATGCCCGCCGATAATCCGCTTGATCAGACCGTCATGGCCGAAGTGGTTTAATCCCTGCTCCTTACCATCGCCCTGGCCGGCGGCGTAGACCAGCGTCAGCTTGCGCGGCTGGCCGGTTTCCAGGAAGCGGTTTTCCAGCGCGACGGCTAGATATTCCGCGAAACCGATGCCGACAAAACCACCGGTCACAACGGAATCGCCATCGCGGATCAGTCGCACGGCTTCATCAGCGGTGACGATCTTGCCTTTGCGGGTGAAAGGCTGCGAGGACAGGAGGGGATGAGGATGAGCAGTGGGCATGGAGTTGATCCTGATGCGGGTGATGACTAAAGATAAGGTTTGAAAAAGTTTATGGATAGCTTCAGGTTAGCCATTAAAGATCGAATTCCAAACGCCCTTCGTCTTTACGGATGTTGTGATTCGTTCTACGAACTCCTGCATAGAATCATAGATTTCGCCAGCCGCCTCCGTGCGAACAAGGGCGAATGAGGACCGAATAAACGATGAATAATCTACGAAATCAATCTGCCGGTCTTTATACAACAGCGTGTTAGTACTAACTCCCTCAAGCGTGGAAATATCTTCTGGGATCCTGCAAATGAATGTAACTGGAACCGCTTCCAACTGTAAAAAGCGCATGGATTCGAGACAGTCCTCAAGTCGTTTCTGGTCAATTTTCTTTAAAGTCACTTCAAAGAGCGATGTCACCTTATCATTCTCTTCTAACCAAATATCTGCTGGCTTCTTTGCTGTTGTATTTGTACCAAAAACACTCTCTTCACCACCACAAACTATAACGGTGCCTCCTTTAAATATCTGCTTCAGTAAAGAAGCAATGAGCAATTGGGAGGTTGCTCCAGATTCAGGGGCATTGAGTGATAATTGAATAAGGCTTTCTGCAAGCCATTGTCTGGAAACACTCGAAGTATCCGCGCTTACAATCGCAATAGCTGCTACGCTTTCTGAATACTTGATCAGTTTGTAGAAAAAATAATCTTCTAAAAGAGACTGTTGCTCTGTATTATTCTCACCAAAGTAACGTTCAAGAAACGCAACTGCGGCAAGTGCAGCTTTTTCTGGCCGTCGATCTTTAGCCCAACTTCTATCTAGCTTGTTGATGTTTTTTGCAACATTGAGTGGGTCAGATTTTCCGCACGGAATATTGTACTCGGTCAGTACATACCAAATGATCTGCTCAAAAATAGAGCGTGGATTACATGCATAAAAATCAACAAGCGGGTTAAAGCTTTTATCAACATGATAGCCCGCTAAAGAAGTTAATACTACGCCGCGAAATCCTTTAGCACTGGTTTCGATCAAATCTGTTAGAACTTGAGAAATAGCAACTTCATCGTGGATTTTCTTGAATTCTTCCCCGGAAAGAGATTTTGCATAACTTAGCCTAGCGCTCAGCCAGTGATGAACAAATTCCTTACGTTCTTCAACTTTCATCATGACTCCAAAGAAATCCCGCACGTAACGTTTGAGTCGAGGGTTATCTTGAATGCGATAGGCGGTCAGTAGCTTCCTAAACTCGTAAACATCAATTCGTCGGTCCTGGTTTTCAATCTTGGAAACATCGGACTGAGACATACCTATAGATTCACCGACCTCTACTTGCGAAAGCCCGAGCTGCCTCCTTTCTCGGGTCAATCGCTTGATCAGGTCAGAGTATTCAGGCGAATAAATCGATTTGCTCTTGTTCATGGATTTAGTATTGTGCTAGAATTTTCGGAATATTCGAAAATGGAATATTCCATGAAAGCATTAACAGCAATTTCCCTCTTCAGTGGGGCGGGTGGCATGGATGTCGGGTTTGAACGGGCCGGCTTTAAGATTCTTGCTGCAAGCGAGATAGACGCCTTTGCTTGTAAAACCTATCAAGCAAATCACCAGGACTCCGAGTTGTTTGAAGGTAATATAGATCAGTATATCGAGATCTTAGGGGCGTTCCGTGGCGTAGACGTTGTATTTGGCGGCCCACCGTGCCAAGGCTTTTCCGTGGCTGGGAAGATGGACCTCAATGATCCACGCAGCAAGCTCGTGTTTTCGTTTATGGAGGTGGTGCGGGCAGTCCGTCCGCGGGTTTTCGTCATGGAAAATGTGAAAGCATTAGCGTTTCTTGATAAATTCAAGATAGTTAGAGAACAACTATTTAGGTCGTTCTCTCATCTCGGATATTCGGTATCAATGAACGTATTAAATGCAAAGGACTATGGTTCGGCTCAAAACCGGGAGCGAGTTTTCTTCATCGGAACTATTGAAGTAAAGCAAGACGCAAAACTATGGTTCTTGGAAGCCTACAGGCAAAAAGCTCTGGCTGTACGAGATGTCATTCAGCATCTGGGTCCCGCAGGATCAAAAACGAATCCCAAGATATGCAAAGCTAAAATTACTCTTGCTGAAAAACCGGTCTTACGCAAGTCTCCTTATGCTGGAATGCTTTTCAATGGTCAAGGACGTCCGTTAAATCCTGATGGATGGTCTAGCACTCTCCCCGCAAGTATGGGTGGCAATAGAACTCCGATTATCGACGAACAACATTTATATGAGTATAAAGAGAGCTGGGTCGAGAAGTATCATGAAAAGCTACGGAATGGCATGCCTCCCACATCAAATATTGAAGTTCCTAAGTATTTAAGGCGCCTCACTGTTGATGAAGCGGCCTTGCTTCAAGGTTTTCCATCTGACTACGAATTTGTCGGCCCACAGAGCAAGGTATACTGTCAGATCGGTAACGCGGTTCCTTGTACACTGGCTGAATCGGTTGCTTTAGCAGTCAGGGATCTTCTATTGGAAAAAAAGCAACCATCGCTATCAAATCGATCGAAGCATGGAAAAACTAAGGCGCTTCTGCTTTAGAGACGGTGTAAAAACCTGACTATCCAACCTGCTGGACAGCAAATTTTCTCTTCGCAATCAACGCATTTAATGCATTTCCCGATCGATCTGCGCCGCCATCTCGCGCAACTCGAGGGCAATCTCCACCGGATACGGGGGGTCAGCCTGATTGGCGCGTAATGCAGGCGGCAGCGCCGTCAGTTGTTGTTGCACCCGCTCACGGATCGCGCTCAACGATTCCGGCGGTGCCAGCCGCTGGCCCTCGCGCATCACCGGCTGGAGCAACGGCTCGCCCGGTTGTGGTGCATCTTCCAAGCTCAGGCAGTCGCTGATGAGCGTTCCATCGTCCGTGCTGCGCCGATAAATCTGCTTGCGGCCCGGCCAGGTCGCCTTACCTTCCGAACGCTTGCGCCGAGGTTTGCCCGCATATTCCTGCAATTTGTAAACCATATCCAGAGTTGGCGCATCGGTAGAGGCATCCAGCCGGGTGCCGACGCCAAAACCGTCAAACGGCGCACCGACCGCCAGCAGTTCCGCGATGCGCTGCTCATCCAGATCGCCACTGCCGAGGATCGTTGCCTGATTTAAACCACCTTCATCGAGAATGCGCCGGACCTGGCAAGCATGTTCCGCCAGATCGCCGCTGTCGAGGCGCACGCCGCGAATCGCGATACCCCGCTCTTGCAGGCGCGGCGCGAGTCCGACCAGCTTGCGGGCGGCGGCCTCAGTATCGTAGGTGTCGATGAGCAATGTGACATTACCCGGCTGCGCTGCGGCGAACTGTTCAAAGGCGTCCTCCTCGCGGTCATGGGCCTGAATCAGCGAATGGGCCATGGTGCCAAACACCGGAATGCCGAATTGCATTCCAGCCAGCACGGTCGCAGTCCCCGCAAAGCCGCTCAGATAGTTCGCACGGGCAGCCAGCAGCGCCGCTTCCGCGCCGTGAGCGCGGCGCATCCCGAAATCCACCAGCAGCTTGCCCGGCGCGGCCAGTACGCAACGGACCGCTTTGGAGGCGATCAACGTCTGATAGTGCAGCAGATTGATCAACCGGCTTTCCACCAATTGTGCTTGCGGCAGCGGCGCGATGACCCGCAAAATCGGTTCATTGGCGAAGAACGCGGTTCCTTCCGGCAACGCATCCACGTCACCGGTGAAGCGGAATGTTTCCAGCCAAGCTACGAAGGATGGATTGAAGCGGCCACAATCGGTCAACCAGTCCAGTTCCTCTGCGGTAAAATGCAGGTTTCCCAAATAATCCAGCGCCTGCTCCAATCCCGCTGCCAGCAGAAAACCCCGTTCCGCTGGCAACCGGCGAACGAACAGGTCGAAGACGGCCATTTCCTGCATGCGTGCAGCGTGGTAAGTCTGGAGCATGGTGAGCTGATACAAGTCGGTCAACAGTACGCTGTCGGCAATCGGCATGGCGTTACCTTCAATCCTTCGTGGAGAATGAGCGATGACGAATGAGAACGTGCGGGAAATTGTAACCGAGCAGCAGGATGGGGTAATGCAGATTCGCATTCAACGCCCTGAAAAGAAGAACGCCTTGACACTGGCGATGTATGCCGGGTTGACCGCAGCCTTGATTGAGGCGGAGCGCGACCCGGCAGTGCGCGTCGCCGTGCTGACCGGCAGCGGCGACAGTTTCACCAGTGGCAACGATATTGCTGATTTCCTGGCTGCGCCGCCCACCGGCGATGACAGTCCCGTGTTCCAGTTTCTCGCGGCGCTGCGTCAGTTCGGCAAACCGTTGATCGCGGCAGTGAATGGCGTCGCGGTCGGCATCGGCGTGACGATGCTGCTGCACTGCGATCTGATCTACGTCCGGGCCGGGGCCATTTTACAACTGCCCTTCGTCAATCTGGGCCTGTGTCCAGAAGCGGGGTCCAGCCTGCTGCTGCCCCGGCTGATCGGTTATCCCCGCGCTGCGGAGTGGCTGTTGCTGGGTGAACTGTTCCGCGCTGAGCAGGCGCTGGACTGGGGGTTGATCAACGGTATCGGCACCGACGCCGAAGCGACGCGGGAGTTGGCGATGGCGAAGGCGCAACGCCTGGCACAGCAACCGCCAGCGGCAGTGCATCTGACGAAGACGTTGCTCAAACGAGCTGAAGCGCAAGCCGTAGAGGACACGATTGCCCTGGAAAGCCAGTATTTCGTGGAACAGCTCAGTTCGCCGGAGGCGCAGGCAACGCTACGAGCTTTCGTCGAGCGTGGGCGTTCTTCGCGGGGAAAGTAGAGAGGCTTGTTCCCTATTCACCACCCACCAGCGCTAACATCTGGATCAAATCCGACAGCGAGGTCGCCTGCAGTTTCTCCATCACCCGTTTACGGTGAATTTCCACAGTAGAAATGCTGATGCCCAAATCGGCGGCGATCACCTTGTTATACTGACCGGCGGCGACCCGTTCCATGACTTCCTGCTCGCGCGGCGACAGCAACGCCAGCCGCGCTGCCACATCATTGCGCCGGGCTTGCCGACGACGTTCCTGAGCATCGAGCGCCAGCGCTTCATGAAGGCGATCCAGCAGCGCCTGTGCTTGAAACGGTTTTTCCACGAAGTCGAACGCTCCAGCTTTCATCGCCCGAATCGCCATGGGTACATCGCCATGACCGGTTATGAAAATGATCGGCATCCGGCAGTCCATCTCCTGCAAGCGCTTTTGCAAATCCAGGCCGCTCATGCCCGGCATCCGCACATCCAGCAACAAACAACCCGGTCGCTGAACGGCGTCGGATTCCAGAAAATCGACTGCGCTGGCGAACGTTTCTACTGCTAATCCGTTGGCGCGCAACAGCAATCCGACCGCATCGCGGATCGCGGGATCATCATCAATGAGGAAGACGGTGGGCATCGAGTTCATGATCAGAGTATGGCGAGTGAGCCGGGGCGTAAACCGGCAGAGTGAAGTGAAACGAGACGCCGCTATCGGGATTCGGTGTCGCCCATAATTGTCCACCCTGGGCTTCGATGATTGAGCGGCTAACCGGCAATCCCAGACCCATGCCGCCAGGTTTGGTGGTGAAGAAGGGTTGAAACAAGCGCTCGGCAGCTTCCGGACTGAGACCGTGACCGGTATCGTGGACAGTAACAAGTATCCAATCGGCGCTGGCAAGGGCAGTACGCACGATCAGTTGCCGCGATCCTTCAGGCATTTGGCACATCGCATCGACCGCATTGCGGATCAGATAGAGGACGACTAACTGAATCTGCAAGTCATCCGCCAGCGTCTTGGGCAAGGATTCGGTCAGTTCCAGGTGCAGGTCGATCCGGGCTTGGCGTAATTCCAGTTGGGCGTAATGAATGACTGCGTGGAGCAGAGCATTGATGTCCAGTGGCGTCTGCATGGCCACCTGCCGTTGCACCAATTGCCGTAAATGGCGGATGATTTCGCTGGCGCGCAAGCCTTGGTTAACCACTCCCTCAAAGGTCCCCACGAGTTCACGGGGATCGGTGTGTCCCTGCCGTAACAGCGTTAGACAAGCCTGGGCATAAGCAACGATAGCCGCCAGTGGTTGATTCAATTCATGGGCGAGGTTGGACGCTAATTCCACCGCCAGACTGAGCCGGGACATCCGCGCCAGGTCGACTTGTTGCCGCCGTAATTGATCTTCGGCCAGCTTACGGGCGGTAATATCCTCGGCCAGTCCGGCGATACGGTAGACATGGTCGGTCTGGTCACGCACCGGGAAGCCGCGATCCCAAATCCAGCGAATCGCACCATCGGGCCGCACGATCCGGTATTCCACATCGAGATGGCCCAGCCGATGCTTGTCAACATGCGCCTCCTGAATACGCAGCCGGTCGTCAGGATGCACCGCTTCGAGCCAGTCCAGTGGCCGTTCATCAAAACTTTGCACCGCCCGCCCCCAGATTTCCTCATAGGCCGGACTGACGTACAGGACCCGCTCTTCGACAATACCGTAGACCCAGAACACTTCCCGGATATGCTCAGCCAACTGGCGAAACCGTTCCTCGCTGTCACGCAGGGCGATTTCCATCTGCACACGGCTCGCCATTTGCTGCGTCAGGGTAGAATTCATCTTCAGAAGTTCAGTCGTGCGCTCCTGAACCCGGGTTTCCAGATCATCGCGGGCGCAGCACAACTGCTCCTCAATCTCCTCTTGCTGCTGGCGGGTGCGGCACGTCATGTGGATATGAACGCGCAGCAATCCGTAGAACAGACCGCCGCTGGCTATGATGACGACCGTATTTTTCAAGACGGTGGGCAGCAGCGCGGGCGCCGCGCCGCCCATCCAGACCGTCAACACCAAATTATCGATCAGCAGCCAGAGCCAGCCTGTCACGATGTAGAGCAGGCTAAAGAGGGCGGGATAGGTACGGTTATCCAGCTTCAAGGACCACCTCGGTCAACTCTGCTCATTGATGGTGGCGGACAACACCGGATATTCAGAATGGTCGGCGCAACTAGCAGTAGGTAAAGTGAAGTGGAAGGTAGCCCCGGCTCCAGAGTTAGCGGTTGCCCACAGTCGGCCGCCATGCGCCTCAACGATGGTTTGGCTGATCGGCAACCCCAGGCCCAGACCGTTGGGCTTGGTGGTAAAGAAAGGATGCAGCAACTGACTGACGGTGTCTGGATCGAGTCCTGTCCCGGTGTCTTTGACCGCAATCTCCACGACCTTCTGGTCAGAGCGGGCCGAGATCACGATGATACGGGCGTCCCTCTGGCCAGTACTCATAGCGTCGATCGCATTACGCACCAGATTAAGAATGATCTGCTGGACTTGCAGACCATCAGCCAGGACCAGCGGCAGTTCCGGCGAGGCGTCGTAGCTGATGCGGATGGCGTGACGCCGAACTTCGAGGTTCAGAAAGTCGGCAATTTCGTCGAGCAGTTCGTGGACATGTACCTGGGCGTACTGAGGTTTACCTTGACGAGCAAAGCTGCGGATTTTCTGGATGATAGCGCTGGCCCGCGCACTCTGTGCCGCAATTTTTTCCAGGGTTTCCCTAAGCTCGGCGGGCGCAGACGCTTGGTTACGCAACCGGGCGAGGCCGGCTTCGGTATAGAGATTAATGGCGGTGATGGGTTGATTAATTTCGTGAACCAGGCCCGAGGCCATTTCGCCCAGCGTGTTGAGACGCGAGGCGTGCGCCAACAGGGTTTGCTGTTTTTGGGCAGTGGCTGACAGGCGTTCCTCTTGCGCCAACGCTTCAACCAGCCGCTGATAGTGATCTTCAGCCTGCTCCTTGGCGACAGCAAAGGATTGGGCCAGTTCGCCGTTACTCAGCGCCAGCCGTAATGACTGAGTCAGGGTCTGGTGATAGCGGTGCGCCGTACCCACCGCCAACAGTAGATACAGGATGCCGGTGACGCCCATGGTGGTGCGGATCAGATCGTCTTGCAGCAATAGCCAGAGTACCGGCGGCAATACCAGCGGCAGGGCGTAGGCCAAATAGGCGTTCAGTACCGGGGTCATGGTCAGCACCCCGCCCATGAGGACACCGCCGATGATCAGCGCGATGAGCGTGTCGTAAACCAGTGAGGGCGAGAGAATGAGCAGGATCACGGTTCCGCCCCAGCAAACGCCGCTGGCGGCACACGCGATGATGTAACGGGTTGCCCAGCGCACCGGGTCATGATCCACTGGGGGGCAGCGTTGGAACGCGACGGTCAGTGCGATCCTGATCAGCAGGGTGGTTTCCAGCAACGCCAGCCAAATCAACAATACCTGATGCGGAATCACGTCCCAGAGAATCAGCGTCAGTATCGGTGCAATCAGTACGCTGGGAATGAATCCCATCGGGGCCTGGGCATACAGCAAGCACACCTGCTGAGCGTGGATACGTCGATCCAGAGAATCGGTCATGCGGGTAGATCGTAGAGGGGGTTTACTGTGAGCGGCGGTGCGGCGTCTTCCCTAGTGATGGCGGAGAAGACCGATGATCTTCCAGCAGGGGCGGCATCGGCTCGACGGTGTATTCGCCTTTGATAATTTCAGGAGCAGCCTGTCGCGTCTGGCGGGTTAACTGGCGGAGCCGCCACCATAGCCAGCCGCCAGCCGCCACTCCGACCACAAGTAACAGGGCGAAAATTGCTGAGGCGAGGACGAAGCCCGCCGCTATAGCCACCACCGAGGTCACGGTCAAGGCAGCCCGGTTAAGCCAGGAAGGTTTGTGTAGATAGGGAATTTTTTTCATCATGGGGAATGAGCGATCCAGAACCACCAGACGATCAGGCCGATCAGGCCCAGTCCAGCGAGATTGATGATCAGTGCGGTCATGTCAAATTACCTGGGTTGAGCAGGGCGAAACCCCCGCAGCCGGTTGGCATTGCTGACTACGGTGAAGGAAGACAGCGCCATGGCTGCCCCTGCCAGCATCGGGTTCAGCAACAAACCAGTCATCGGGTAAAGCGCCCCCGCCGCGAGCGGAATACCTAACGTATTGTAAATGAAAGCGCCGAACAGATTCTGCCGGATATTGGCCACGGTGGCCCGTGACAACGCAATCGCATCGGCGACGCCATGCAGGGAATCGCGCACCAAGGTCATGCCGGCGCTTTCAATAGCGATGTCCGTCCCGCCGCCCATCGCTAACCCAACATCCGCCTGCGCCAGTGCGGGCGCGTCATTGATGCCGTCGCCGACCATACCTACGACCTCGCCTTGAGCCTGCAAGGCGGCAATCACCCCCGCCTTGTCGGTCGGCAAGACTTCGGCATGAACTTGATCAATACCAGCTTGAGCGGCAATCGCCTGAGCGGTCACGGCGTGATCGCCGGTTAACAACACCACTTTTAAACCCAGTTCCCGCAGGCGATGAATTGCAACAACCGAGTCCGGTTTGATCGGGTCGGCGACCGCAACGATGCCCACTGCTTGTCCCTCAACGGCGACGAAGATTGGTGTTTGCCCAGTCGCCGCCAAACGCTCCGTCTCAACTTGGAGCAGCGCAACGTCGATGCCCTGCCTCTCCAAGAATCGCCGGTTACCGACCCACAGCGCTCGACCGCTCACCGAGCCACGCACGCCATGACCGGCAATAGCTTCGAATTGTTCCACGGCAGGAAGGGCTAGACCGCGTTCCCGCGCCGCATCCAGAATCGCATGAGCCAGCGGGTGTTCCGAACCGGCTTCCAATCCAGCCGCCCAGCCGAAAATTTCATCCTCGCTAAAACCGGGTCGGGCTATGACCGTCGTCACCGTCGGTCGGCCCGTAGTCACGGTGCCGGTCTTGTCCAGCACCACCGTGGTAAGTTGCCCCACCCGTTGCAACGCCTCGCCATCGCGGATCAGGATGCCGTATTCAGCGGCCTTGCCGACGCCGACCATGATCGAAATGGGCGTCGCCAATCCCAGAGCGCAGGGACAAGCGATAATCAGTACGGTCAACGCCGTGACCAGCATGTAGCTCATTCGGGGTTCGGGGCCGAAATTGAACCAGGCCAGCGCGGTGAGGACGGCAACGATCAGCACCGCCGGGACAAAGACCGCCGCGACCTGATCCGCCAACCGGCCAATGGGCGGTTTGCTGTTCTGCGCCTGACGCACGCTGGCGATGATTTGGGCCAGCATGGTGTCCGCGCCGACCCGGTGAGCGCGGAAGACGAAGCTGCCGGTTTTATTCATTGCGCCGCCTGTGACTGAATCCCCGACCTGTTTGGCAACGGGCAACGGTTCGCCGGTGAGCATGGATTCATCGACCGTGGAATGGCCGCTGACGATTTCACCATCGACCGGGATTTTCTCGCCGGGACGCACCCGGATCAGCGCGCCGACCTGGAGCGTTTCAATCGGTACATCCCGTTCTTGATCGCCCTCGACGATGCGGGCGGTTTTCGGTCGCAGACCGAGCAGACGGGCAATCGCCGCCGAGGCTTTACCCCGCGCCCGGCTTTCCAGGGCGGAACCAAGATTGATCAGGGCGATGATCATGACCGCCGCTTCGAAATAGGCGTGTTGCGCCAGGGTCGGGACGCTGGCCGGGAACAGGGCAACCAACATCGAATAGCTCCAGGCGGCTCCTGTCCCCAGTGCAATCAGGGTATCCATATTGGCGTTATGGTGGCGAAATTGCCGCCAGGCACCAGTGAAGAAGTGGCCACCGCTATAGATCATGACCGCCAGAGTCAGTAACCCGGTGATGATCCAAAACCATCGGCCAGCGGGACTGGTCAACGCTGGCAGCCAGCCGGCCATTTCCGCGATCATCAACGGCGCAGCGAGCGTTCCGGCAGCGATGGTGTTACGCACCAACCGTTGATAATGAGCCTGTTCGGCGGCGTCGCGTTCCGCCTCAGCGTCGTCGTCGCGCAGTTCGGAAGCATCGTAGCCGGCCTGTTGGACCGCTTGAATCAGTGTAGCGGTCGCTGCATCGCCGCTGACCTGGGCGGTGCGTTCGGCAAAATTGACGCTGGCTTGGGCAACGCCGGGAACGCCGCGCAATGCAGTTTCCACCATGGCTACACAGCCGGCACAACTCATGCCGGTGATCGCCAGTCGGCGGGGGGAAGATTTGATGTCGTCAGGCATTTCTGAACCGTGCAGCGCCTTGCGTGGATGGAGCAAGTCCCCAGTTTACTTTTCATGATACACTTTATTTCTAAAAATACGTGGGGCTGCTTAAGTCATTCGTTGCTGACATTCCGCCAATCAGGTAGTGTTTCTGTGCGCGCTGACGATAGCGCACCACTGAAAAAGGCTCATTATGCAAATCCGGGTTGGCTACGAATTGATCTACGACTGTCCTCAACCGACGCCGATGGTATTGACACTTAATATCCATTTTACCCGCGTCTCCGATATCCTCGCTCCCGATCATCTCATCACCCATCCCACTGTTCCCATCACGGCCTATCGCGATGCTTTCGGCAACTGGTGCAGCCGAATCGTTGCGCCGAAAGGCCAAATCCGACTGTCCACTGATGCAGTCGTGAACGATTCGGGGGAGGTCGATATCGTCGTCCCGACAGCCCCGCAGATTCCGGTGCAAGACCTGCCTAATGAGACCCTGGTGTTTCTGTTGGGGAGCCGCTATTGCGAGACCGATCGGCTTTCCCAAACGGCGTGGGATTTGTTCGGTCATTCGCCGCCGGGTTGGGCGCGTGTCCAGGCGGTCTGTGATTTTGTGCATCGACACATCACCTTTGGTTATGAACATGCTCGTGCTACCCGGACGGCTTGGGAGGTTTTTCATGAAAAGACCGGCGTCTGCCGCGATTACGCGCATCTCGCTGTCGCGTTCTGCCGCTGCCTGAATATTCCAGCTCGTTACTGCACCGGCTATTTGGGTGATATGGGTACGCCTCCGCCTTACGGCCCGATGGATTTCGCGGCGTGGTTCGAAGTCTACCTGGGTGGTCATTGGTATACCTTTGACGCCCGGAACAACACGCCACGGATTGGCCGCGTGCTGATCGCGCAAGGGCGGGACGCCGCCGATGTCGCTATCAGCAACACGTTTGGCCTCAATACGCTGACCAGTTTCAAGGTCTGGACGGATGAAGTGGATATCGGACTGCAAAAGTCACCGCCAACATGATTAGCAAAGCTCCGAGCCGTGCGGCAACGCCTCATTTGGGAGAGGTCGCTATGTCAGAGAATCTGGCCCAGCACCGCAGAACTCACGATGGGGCCTTTTCCGATTTACGGGGCGTCAGTCAATTGATCGTCACCGCGGTCGCGGGAGTGACGACTATTGTCGAGGACATGCATCGCAATATCGCCCAAGCCTCACCGATCGTGGGCGCAGCGCCCACGGGTCAGGCGCGAGGCATTTCTGGACTGGTTTATCGCAGCGTGCGTGGCGTCACCCGGGTGGTCGGCTTCAGCCTCGATGCGGCATTGGCGCCGCTGACGCCGCTGCTGATTCACCACGGTCCTTCGCCGCGTCGCGAAGCGCTGTTGGCAGCCCTCAATGGCGTCTTGGGGGACTATCTGGTGGCCTCGCATAACTCGCTGGCGATTCCCATGCGCCTGCGCCAGCAGGGGCGGCCTGTGGAACTGGATCGCCAGGCGCTCGCCACCCGCTTCGCGCATTCCAGTGGCAAGTTACTGGTGTTGGTGCATGGCCTGTGCATGGACGATCTGGAATGGCAACGCGAGGGGCACGACCACGGTGCTTCGTTAGCCCAAGATTTGGGATATACCCCTCTCTACCTGCATTACAACAGCGGCCAGCACATCTCGACGAATGGTCAAGAATTCGCCGCCCTCCTGGAACGGCTGGTTCAGGAATGGCCGGTCCCGGTGAGCGAACTGGTTATCGTCGGTCACAGCATGGGCGGTCTGGTGTCACGCAGCGCCGGTTACTATGCAAAACAGGCGAATCATACGTGGCTGCGTCACCTGAAAAAGCTGATCTGCCTGGGTACGCCCCACCATGGCGCGCCGCTGGAGCGGGTGGGCAACTGGGTGAACATGATCGCGGGGACCAGCCCCTATACGGCTCCGTTTACCCGGCTGGGCAAGATCCGCAGCGCCGGCGTCAAGGACCTGCGCCACGGCAATGTTCTGGATGAGGATTGGGAAAGACACGGCAGCGAACATCCGCATGATCGGCGACGGCAGGCGCCGCTGCCCGAGGGGGCGCAATGTTTCATGATCGCGGCGACCCAGCATCCGCCCTTCGACAACCCGGGCGCGCGGCTGCCGGGCGATGGTCTGGTTCCGGTGCAAAGCGCGCTGGGTCAGCATGAGAATGCGGCGCTGGCGCTGCCGATTCCCATTTCGCGCCAGGCCATTTGCTATGGATTAAACCACTTCGATTTGCTCAGCAGCCGCGAGGTTTACGCACGAATCCGGCGCTGGGTGGCGCAAAACTAACCGGCTGACCGTTCCGACCCGGCAGGTGCGTCAGGAACAAGGAGCATTGTTTACCGCGCCCGCTGCAAAGCGCGAATGCCCTGTTCCAATCCTTCCAGGGTCAGAGGATACATGCGCTCGCCTATCAAGTCCCGCACCATCTGGATCGAAGGCACATAGCTCCAGCGGTTCTGATGCTGCGGATTGAGCCAGATAGCGTGTGGCCAAGCGCTGAGCAACCGACTCATCCACACATCGCCGGCTTCGGGATTGAAATGCTCCACGCTGCCGCCCGGATAGGTGATTTCATAGGGACTCATGGTGGCGTCGCCGACCAGGATCAGCTTGTAATCCGGGCCGAAGGTGCGCAATACCGTCAGCGTGTCGGTCTTTTCGGTGTAGCGGCGGCGGTTGTCCTTCCACACGCCCTCATAGACCATGTTGTGAAAGTAGAAATATTCCAGATGCTTGAACTCACCGTGCGCCGCCGAAAACAGCTCCTCGCACGCCTGAACGTGATCGTCCATGGACCCGCCTACATCCAGGAACAACAGCACCTTGACCGCATTATGCCGCTCCGGGACCATTTTCAGATCGAGATAACCGGCGTTGCGGGCGGTGGAGCGGATGGTGTCGTCGAGGTCGAGTTCTTGGGCCGCGCCTTCGCGGGCGAAACGGCGTAACCGGCGCAGCGCGACCTTGATATTGCGGGTTCCCAGTTCCACGGTATCGTCCAGATTGCGAAACTCCCGGCGATCCCAGACCTTGACCGCCCGACGATGGCGCGAGGTCTCCTGCCCCATGCGGATGCCTTCCGGGTTATAGCCGTAAGCGCCGAATGGCGAGGTGCCGGCGGTCCCGATCCATTTGTTGCCGCCCTGATGACGGCTCTCCTGCTCGGCCATACGCTGGGCGAAGGTTTCCATGAGCTTTTCCCAGCCGCCCAGCGATTCAATGAGCGCCTTGTCTTCATCGCTCAGGGTCAGTTCCGCCAGCCGATGCAACCATTCCAGCGGGACCGTCGCGCCGACCATCTCGTCGAACAAAGTCGCCACACCCTTGAAGTGCGAACCGAACACTTGGTCGAAACGGTCGTAATGGCGTTCGTCCTTGACCAGCGCCGCCCGCGCCAGGTAATAAAAGTCTTCGACGCTGTGGGCGGTCACCCGCTGATTGAGCGCCTCCAGCAGAGTCAAAAACTCGGTCAGGCTGACCGGAATGCCGACTTGGCGCAGTTTGAAGAAGAATTCAGTCATCATGGGGCAGTTCTCATCGACGATCCGGTTTAGTCTTTTTTGCGTCGTTGATATAAACCAGCAGATGGTTTCAGGCAAGAACAGATGATCTTTGATAATTTGTTGATATAAATATTAATTTAGCTCTAAGTTCCGATTCATTGTACAGCTTTTTGGGGGGAGTGGGTGCGGATCACTCCAGATGCCCGGTTCACTTTGGGGGGAATCTGAAACCCTAATTTCTCTATTTTATGAATAGCTTGGAAAAATCATAGTCTTAGAGACTCATGGGATGGTCCGCCCCGCTCCTCCAACGAGCCCCAAGCGGGCAAAATGATGGATGTTGACCACCATCACATCAACCGAGAGTGCGGAGCGGACCCATGAAAGAGCATACCAGCAA
>JAKLIY010000055.1 GCA_022709365.1 Pseudomonadota bacterium | reverse complement strand
GGCCCGACTTTGACTCAGGATAGTACGGCGCTATGGGATACCTCCACCCATAAGAATTATGTCGCTGCGGCAACTGCTCCTACAGTCGCTACACTGACGACTGCCACGGCGGCAATGGCGAAACAAACCGACCCCAACACCAGCGCCGTGCTCAATATCCGCCCGCGCTATCTGGTGGTGCCGGTGGCGCTGGAAACTACCGCCAGGGTGCTGATGGCGGCCCAGTATGATCCTGCTGGCACGGCGGGCACCTTGCCGCCCAATCCGTTCAGCGGTCGGTTCGAGGTCGTCACCGACGCGCGGCTGGACGGCCAGACTTACGGTGCCTATGCCTGGTATCTGTTCGCCGATCCCAATGTCTACGACACCTTTGAAGTCGCATTCCTCAACGGCATTGCCGAACCCTACTTGCGCGAGAACCAAAGCTGGGACTTGCAGGGCGTCGAATACGTCGTCGGCATTGATTTCGGCGTGTCTGCTCTGGACTTCCGGGCCGTGCATAAGTATCGCGGCAACTAATGAAAAGACGCCTCGCCTTCTGGCGAGGCTGTCACGAATTTACTACTGGAGATTGATCATGGCTCAAAGTCTACAAGACGGTGAAGTTTATCAGTACACCACCACCGGGGCGGTGGCCAACGGCCAACTGCTAGTACTCGGTCGTATGGCCGGAGTTGCCCTCAATGCGGCGACTGGCGCCGGCCAGAAAATCGGCGTGGCGTTGGAAGGCGTGTTTTCGGTTGCCTCTGTCGCCACTGGGGCCAAGACGGCTGGCCTGCGGGCGATGTACCGCTCCACGGGTTCGCAACTGAAGGTTGTGACTGTTTCCGGCGTGGCTGGAACCGGGAAATACACCATCGGCAATATTTGGGAAGCGGCGGCCACGTCTTCCACGACAGTCAAAATCCGGCTGATCGGTGGCCCGATTATCGCCACAGCATGAAGGAGTGAGCGGCGATGAGCGCAATTCCGGCATGGGCTTATCTCACGAATGGCCTGGAAGATTTGGCGACTGAAATCTATGCCATTA
Source organism: Pseudomonadota bacterium (assembly GCA_022709365.1). Classification (GTDB taxonomy): domain Bacteria; phylum Pseudomonadota; class Gammaproteobacteria; order Competibacterales; family Competibacteraceae; genus UBA2383. Next base: position 17,183 of record JAKLIY010000055.1, on the reverse strand, counting down.
TCGGCTGGGAATAGCCAGTAATGCCCGCATCGTTATTTGATACGATTATGCGAGACACGGCAATTCCAGCACTGGAAAACGTGTTCGGGATTGCCGCGACGCACACCAATTCTTATGGCGACGAAATTGCAGTGACGATTATCCTGCAATCCGAATTAGTGCCGACGGGAGAATTCGGCGAGCGGATGGAAATGCGCTATACCATCGAACTTGATAAAGCTCTGGCTGCGTCTATCGGCGATACTTTCTCGGTAGAGAATGACCCGACCGACGAGGATGCTAATCCCGATCCGACGCTCTGGAAAACCACGCAATTATTGACTGACGATGGCTATCTACAGAAGTTCGCGGTGATTGCAGCATGAGCGCCAAGGCGGCCATTGCCGCGCTGAAAGTACAACTCGCAACGGTCTATACCCCATTGACCGGGCGTGCGGCGTTAGAAACGACCAGCGCCACCTTGCCGGTCATTACGATTTACAGCACTGGTGATTCTCGCGCCGCTGATCAAGATTACAGTGATCTAACATTCACCCGGCGGGTGACTATCGAAGCCAAGGTCACAGCGACCGCGACCTATGATAGTACGCTGGACGATGCACTAGCCGCGATTCGCGCTGTGATTGACCAGGATGCTTTGACTGGCGCCTGGTGGGGCGGAAATGCCCTGCGCGTGCAGGAAACTAGCGCCTCATTTTTCGCACCCGCGCCGAATAGCAACGAGGCGGTTTTGCAGATTAACCTGGAATTCGATTATCGCCCATGATTTCGCTGAGTGTTTGCACTCCGACCAGCGGCCTATTAAGAGCCGAATATGCGCTGTCTCTGTCGCAGTTCTGCATGAATTTTATGGTGGAAGCGGTTGATCCGAATGAACCGCGCCAGCATATCGTATTGCGCCAATACCAGTCTTCCAGCATTAGCAATGGGCGGGAATATCTGGCGCGCACTGCGCTGGACGAAAGCGCGACGCATATCCTGTTCATTGACGACGATATGAGTTTTGCGCCGGCAGTTCCGATGATGCTGCTTCGCCGGAAATTGCCGCTGGTCGCTTGCAATTACCGCATTCGCTTTCAAGGGATGCCGTTTTCTGCGTTCGCGCCAGACTTCCAAACCCGAATCGAAACCCGCGCCGATTCGCCCGATTTGGAGGAAGCCGGCGCTGCTGGTTTCGGCATGTGCCTAATCGCCCGCGAGGTATTCGAGGCCATTCCGCAGCCCTGGTTTCCAATCCAATGGGACGCGGAATCGGGAACGTACTCGACAGAGGACACCCCGTTTTTCTGGAAAGCCCGCGAGGCGGGTTATCCGCTCATGATCGATAATGCGGCCAGTCGCCTGATTGGCCATCATGGCAGTTATTGTTACCGCTGGGATCAGCCCAGTTGATAGGAGCTTAATATGGCCGTTTTGACCGCTGCTGCTGTTTATTATGAGAGCGCCCAAACCCCGGTGGCGTTCGCTGCGATGACCGGAAATACTGCTCGCACCACCTACAGCTTGACCTCAAAGCCTTGGAGTTCAGTCGTCATTACTACGGGCGTCGATCCTTATACGGTCGGGCCTTATGGAGTGATGACCGGCGGCGAGGTCACGGCAGGGGTAGCCAGCAATTCAGTGCGGCTGGCTGCCATGACGGCGATGATGCCTGCCGTGGCGAGTGCCAGCGCGACGACGGGCGTAGTGACGGTGAGCGCTGTGACCGATGATTCATTGACCGCTACCCGTGGCACCAGTGCCGGGACGGCCTATCGGATTTCGTCGCTCACGATCACCAGCGCGGGCGCTGCGGCGATGGTAGCAGCGGATGGATCTACCGCCTTTGTAGCCACGCGCGGCGCTGCGGGCGGCCCACCCTCTATCCCGCTGGGCAGCATCGAAGTGGCTCAGGTCAAGCTGACCACATCAACGGCGGCGGCGGTGGCGTCTAGCGAAATCTATCAAGTAGTCGGCGATAGCCTGGAGAGGTACGATTATCCGGTCTACAGTACCGATCCGATTCGGGGGCAGATTACTTTCTCCGCTGCGTTGCCGCTGACGCATGGCACTTCGGCTGTCGCTGCCGCCACCGCCGCCAAGCTGGTTTATGCCCGCGTCGCCACGCCGGTTTTTGCCGAAATCAGCCGCGCCCGCAACTGGGTACCGGCGGAAACCAGCAACTCGACGAATTCCGAACAGTATTATGATCTTACCCTCGGCAACTATAGTTCCAGCCTCAATCAGGCCACGTTCGAAGCGGCGCTGACGGATGGAGTGACCGATGCCCTACTAGCCAAGCGCGGGATAAACCTACTGTTCAAATTCGTCCCGGATAAGAACAAGGTGCCCTATCAGATTACCCAGGGGGTGCTGGGTATAGCGCGGTCGTTTGCAGTTGGTGCTAATCCAACGGTCAGCTTTACGGTATCACCACTTCAAGAGTCCGTAGATTTTGCGTCATGACGATCAAGACAGACGGAGGCGATCTTATCTCCTATATTGATGCGATTATGCTAGAAATTTTGCAATGCATCAGGAATAAGATCGCTTATGAATATTGATGAGCGTTTAGATCAAAGCATCAGGCCCGCTAATTGTCCATTTTGCGCATCTTCAAAAATCACTTTTAGCAAACAGGAAATTGCTGGGGTGACTAATAAATTTGCGTATTGGCTGCGCTGCTTGGATTGCCAGGCGACCGGCCCTATTGCTGATAACCAAAAGAATGCCGCGCAAAAAAGGGGATTGAAAAGTGACATTTGACATCGAGCGTTTTCGCGGCGCGGCATTAGCGCCGCGCCAAGCGACTGTACCGGTCCCTGACCTGGCGCACTGGTTTAACGATGCGCCCGCTGAATGGATCGTGCGCGGACTGACCGGCGAAGAAATCGCCCGCAGCAATGAGGCCAGTGCGCGGCATAAACTGGTGGGCGTGGCGGTTGAGGCGCTGGCCAGTGCGTCAGCAGCGCAAGCGCAGCAAACCGAAGCACTGAAAGAACTACTGGGCTACGGCGCCAGTGTGCCGGAAGACCTGGCCAAGCGATTGGATCACCTGGTGTTCTGCTCTATCCAGCCCGTCATTGACCGCGATATTGCGGTACGGCTGTTCAGCCATTATCCGGTCGTGGCGTTCACGCTCACCAACAAAATCCTGGAATTGACCGGGTTGGGGGCGGATGTGGGAAAAGCGCCGCACTCTACAGCGACCCCCGCGTGAGCATTGCTTTATCGCTGTGCGACAAAAAAGGGCGGTTCCTATTTGAGGCTCTACCCGATTTATTACCACGGCGGCTCACAGCGGTAGAGTGCGAATTGTGGGGGATGTATTACGAGGATAAGTCCAGGGACTCGAAATAATGGCCACTCTACAACAGGTGATCGAACTCGTATTTGAGGGCGTCGATCATGCCAGTGAGACCGCCAAAAGTATCGGTTCAGGGCTGAATGCGCTTTCCGCCAGCGCCGAAGCGGTTGCCGATCCCTTCGCGGAACTCGCTGAACAAATCGAACTCACCGCTGCTGTCATAGGCGGCATGGCTGCTGTTATCGGAACGGTCGCCGTAAAAGCAGCTACGCAGTTTTCATCCGCGCTGTCTGATTTAGATCGATTTTTGCAAGCGGGCGAAGGCAGCGCAAACGACTATAAAATCTCTTTTCAAGATTTGGCTGTTGAATACGGCATTTCGGCGAATGATATTGCCAAGTCAACAGCGGATTGGTCGGCGGCAAACTTCAAAATCCAGGACTCACTTAAGCTGACTGAGTTAGCACTGAAGTATGCTGTTGCTGGACAATTAGACGCAGCAACATCGACCGATCTACTCAAAAAGCTTATGTCGGGTCTGAATGTCGAACAAGAAAACACCATTGAGACATTAAACCGCTGGGGCGATTTAGTTAATTTCGTTGCCGACAAATCGAAAGCAGATTTTAAGGAACTGGCGATTGCTGTTTCTGGATTGTCCCCATCATTCAGCACCAGTGGGGCATCCGCTGAACAGTTCGTTGCCATTATCAATTCCAGCGTTGAACTCTTCCAGTCCGGCTCGCAAGCAGCCGATGGTTTACGCACGATTATCGGACAAATTTCAAAGCCAACGAAAGACGCGGCAATCGCTTTAGAGGGTTTTGGTATTACGTTGAATGATGCAGGCGTCATTCAAGGGTCATTTTATCAGGCCATGACCAAAATTGCGGATAAATGGCCTGTCTTGACGGACGAACAGAAAAAGAGCGCCGCGCAAACGCTGGTTTCGTCAGAACGGGCTGATCAATTTAAGAACATTTTGGACACATGGCCACGCTCTACAGCAATAGCGGCACAGGCGATCAAGGAAAGCACAGGCTCTATTGCAGAAGAAACTGAAAGAGCATTAAAAAAAGCCGAAATCGCTTTTTCCCGTTTTGAACAATCCGTTAACAATCTATTAGCGGCGCTGGGCGAAAAGCTAACTCCAGTGACGCTGGACGTGACTGATTCGCTGAAGCAATTAGCTCAAGCTTTTCAAAAGCTCGTTGACAGCGGCGCACTTAAGCCTCTGTTTGATGTATTGGATCGACAGGGCGCGGAATTAGCAGAAACATTCCGCGCCATTGCCAAGAACTTGCCGGAGGCATTTGCTGGAGTTGATTTATCGCCGCTCGCTACGGCGCTGGAGAACCTCGGGGTTGCGTTCGGCGACTTGCTCGACTCATTGTTTGGCAAAATTGACTTAACGACAGTTGAGGGATTGCGGGATGCTTTACAATCTATCGTTAATGTTGGGACTTTATTTGTAAACTCGCTGGAAGGAATCATTAAATCATTAAAGCCCTTTGCTGAATCTATTCGCGGTGCCGTGACAGGATTTGCGCAACTGGATGAAGCTAGTCGGGTAGATTTCGGCCAATTCATCGGAACGATGCAGGTTATTGTTACGACCGGCCCGAAAGTCGCTGCGGCCATTTTGCTGGCGTCGGAAGCTGGCATTGAATGGGCGAAATCGGCATCTGGAGCTTTTGGCGTTCTGAAAGTGGCCATCAACACGCTTCAAATCACGTTTGATTTGACGGCGCTTGGCGCATTAAAAATCGCCGAAGTTATCACTGAAGCTAAATTGGCTTTCCTTGAATTAACCAATGGCGACTGGATTGAGCGGAATCGGTTAAAAAATGAAGTCCTGCCAGGGATTGCTGCATCAATTGATTCGTTCGCAAAGGCCGCAGACAGAAATGCTAAGGAATTAAAAGATGGATGGGCTTTGGCGACAGACGCCACCAACGACAAACTCAATTCACTCGCTGATGCGAATAAACGCGCTCAATTATCTGTAGAAAATTTTGCAAAAGCAAATCAAGATGCTGGCAAGGCGACAAGCGAATCAGTAAAAGATTATGATGGCATTCTTGCTGTACTAAACAAAATAGAACCGTCTACAGCAAGCGCAATAGTTTCATTAGATAAGCTGAAAGATATTTCTGAAAATGGGTTGGCTGTTAAAGGTGGATTTGAGTTTAACGATGAGTCTATTAAAAACCTAAAAAAAACCTGGGATGAAAATGGAAATCCAGTCTTTACGGCTATTGACAATGCTTCTATAAAAGCTACAGGAGCCTTTGCTGTTATTGGCGATTCCGCCAGAAAAACCGCAAAAGATGTTGAAGATACCACTAAAAAATCAGACGAATTCCTCGTCAAGATGGAAGAAATCGCCAGCAATGAGCGGATCAAGACCATCGAGGCGACTATCTCGTTAAACGTTGCAGAACTGGAAGCACAGACAAAGCAAGTCGAAGCCACATTTAAGAGTATTGACAATACTATATCCAGCACAGGTGATTTAATTGGGAGTTTGTTTGGGAGTTTGAATTCTGCCAAGGATACCTGGACGCAATGGGAAATCACAGAGCAGATTGCGCTGGAAAATGAACGGCGCGAACGTGCACTCAAGCTGCAAGAAAAGCTGACAGAGGCGCAGATCGACGCGCTCTATGCGCGCACGCGCGCGATCAATCAAGGCAATGCGTTAATTACTGTGGACGGGAGCAATTTAGCCCCCCACATTGAAGCTATCATGTGGGAATTTTTCAGGTCGATCCAAATCAGGGTCAATGCAGAATTCAGCGAATTTTTGCTGGGACTGCCCACAGCGACGGCATAATAAAACATGGCGATCAACGTTTACTATTCAACTGACACCAGTGCGCCCACTCTTAACTATACCGCTAGCGCACTAATCGGGGTACTTACGGCTTGTTTGGTGGATGGTTACGGGAGCAAGTCCGCCGCTGGCTGGTCGCTCACCAACCCGGGCACAAATGCCAGGGTCTATCGCCCTGTTTCCGGGAATCGGTTTTATCTCTATGTCAGTGACCCCCTGTCGGTAAATGCGCGTGTCTGGTCCTATGAAACACTCTACACCAATAAAATTCCTACTAATGCTCAACTCTCTGGCGGCGGGTACTGGCGCAAATCAAGCACGTCGGACAGTACCGCACGCCCCTGGATCGTCGTTGCTGGAGATAGCTATCTGTATTTGTGGATTGACGTTCAGGATGAGCCTTTAGCAGGGTTGCTCTACTTTTTCGGGGATTTAATCCCGGATATGGCTGATGACGCCTGGCATACTTTATTGTACGCAGCCACGTCGGCCATCAATGAGAGCGAGTTGACTACGCTCCAGTTTTCTAGCATTTCCGGGCACTGGCTACAACGCTCTTATGATGGAGCCACATACAGTTCCCTGTGCGGGAAATGTTCGTCGCAGTATGGCGGTAATAACCGAATTGGTAGCACTGTCCATACAAACTATCCGCCATTGCGCCTCGCGCCCGTTGTTGTGCATTCCGGCAGCGATCCTTATGAGCCGCGCGGGGAACTGCCGGGACTGCTGCAAATGCTGGGTGATACTGGCGCGCATTTAGACACATTTTCAGGGACAGGCAGTTTGGCCGGGCAAACATGGCTGATTATGACCGGCTTTCTCGACGCCAAATGGGCACTGAGGATTGCCTAAATGGCGGACTTAGGCACGCTCACAACCCGGGAGCCGGAACGCTATATGATGCGCACCGTCCCGATCTGGGACCAAAGACCCGGCACGGTATGGCTCTCAAAAGACGTAAGCGGCGTACTATCGGGGACCGTGCAGGAAGAGTCGCCGCCAGAATCCGGTACTTATGTTGCGAAAGCAGGGGTGCTGGTGGGTCTGTTATGGCGACCTACGCTGCGGCTCATTGCGACCACCGTCAGCGCCGGCGATGGCACTTATAGCTTTTCGGGATTGGATACGACCGCTACTGGACTTTATGTCGCGGTCGCCCTGGACGACGCCACAACGCCCGTCTGGAATGTGGCGGCGGCTGATTTGTTGACACCGGCATGAGCGACTACATCCCCCCCGCTGGTAATGCCGTCGTCCTGCGCTTGGGTGGTGCGGCCTATACCGCACCAGCGGGAAACGCGGTTGTTCTGCGTTTTGCGACGACAGGCGGCATCCCGGAAGCTCCGGCTGTCGTAGTGCCCGAAGGGATTACTCCACGGTTTCGCTGCACGCTCACGGGGGCGCCGGACAGCCTGCCTGATGTCCTACTGGCGGCCCGTTCGTGGCAGGGCACGCGCCATAACGCCACGCGCCAAAGCTATATCGGGGTGGTCTGTAGCGCGGCGCAATTGGATGCTATTGAGGCCCGCCCCAGCGGAGAATTGGTGATCGAGTGGGGCTGGACGGGGGCATGGATTGAGTTGTTGCGTTGCCCGTTGCAGACGATTCGGCGGGATCGTGGGGCGCGGGCTGATACGCTTACGGTGTCTGGCACGGCGACGCTGGCGGTTCCAACGGTGTATCAGGCCACACTGGCCGCCGTCAGCCGCCGAGCACGGCAAAACAGCAGCTATCGGCGCTGGCTGGCGTTCGATCCTCGCATTCGGCCAGGGTATCAAATCGTGGACGGAGCGGTCACATTCATGGCGGACTATCTGACCTACAACGCCTCTCCAAGCTCGGCCATTTTGGAAGTGGGACAATACCAATGACACCCGTTATCGGTCTATGCGCAAAAACCTTTGATCCGCTGGGTGCGGTGTTGCTGCACAACGTTTACGCGCCGAATGCGCCCGATGCCGGCCGCCGCGTGACACGCACAGCCACGCTGGACGGCGAATGCAGCATCTTTGATGGAGGGGCAACAGTGGCGGACGCTACCATCCAGCTTAGCGTGAGTGCGCCCACTGCTACTGTTGTCGCTGCGGTGCAGCGCCTATGTATGCTGTATGCCCGCATCATACTGACGCTGCCCGGAGGATGTTACGATGTGGTGCCGGAGTCCGCGACACTACAAAGTAACCAGCTGAAGATCACACTCTTAGTCATGGGGACTCTCTAATGTCTGGCTTACCTCTTGCGTGCGCCCCAGCGGCGAAAATTGCGCTTACTGCGGACACGATTAAAACCGTACTGGCGGTCACCGCGCCCAGCAACCGGATCATAACCCTGGAACGCATGACGTTCGGGTTTTTTGGGATTAGTTCAACCGCCGTTCCCGTCGAAATCTGGCTACGGCTTATGGATTCTGGCGGGACGGCCACCGCCATGACCATCGCCAATTACATGGTAACGCCTCGGCGCCGCACCAGTGACACGCTGCAAAGTACCTGTCGGCATACCTTTACGGCTGAACCAACCACCATCGGCGGTATTCTATTGGCCACTGCCGTCCATCCGCAGTCTGGACTGGATACCTTCCTGTTCCAAAACTTGGACATCGAAATCAACGGCGCGGACAGCACGCCGCAAATCGGGCTGAGGATGTTGGCAGCAGCGGATGTTTCGGTCTTGCCGACGTTTTGGTTCCGCGAATGAGCCATGCAATACGCTCCGCCTCGCCTTGTTGCGCCGCAACCTATCCCGCCGCGCGCCCATCCAACGGCAATACCGCCCCCGCCTGATTTACGCCAGACAGTTTCCTGGCGCTTTACCGCCAGCGTGGGCGGGCAGGAGATCAAGGTCGCGTTTGGCACGCTACGACTGCGCAGCAAAACCGAAACCCAGTGCTATTTGACCCTCTCTGAACTGCCGGATTTTGACCTGTCCGAACAGCTTGGCGCGGAAATCATCGTCATGGCGCTGGAAACCCTCGAAGATCAAGCCCAGCGCAGCCGTGAATTGCTGCGGTTTTTCTTGACCGGCGTTAGTTTGACTGAAACGACCCATAGCGCCAGCGCCAGCCTGACCGGAACCCGTATCGTGGAATACGGCAATCTGGCGACTGTGGCGCTGACAACGATCATGACGCAATCCAGTACGAATACATCCCAACGTTGGCGGCTGCCCTTCCGGCTTGACCTCAAGCCCGGAGATACCGCGACCTTCGCCGGCGGCACGTTGCTGATTACGGAAATTGCGCTGTATCTAAATCCGTCAAGTAGCTATATGGAAATTACAAATGGGTAAAGCGACGATCATCGAAAGCCTGGGGAAAGGGCTATATCGGGCTACAGTTGAGCGCAAGCATGACCGCATCGATGCGCGTTTGGTAGCCATTACAGCGGATTTAGTAAAAATTGCAGATGAGGTTCTGGCGCAACAACAAATCATTTTGCTAAATCAAAATGAAGCAGAAGTTCTCTACGGACAGATGGTGGCATTGGCGCAGCAAAACCCGCCGGCCGAACGGAGGGTACTGGATGCGAAAATCAAGGAATACGCGGCTGTTGCCAGTAAAATTGAGGTCGCCCAGCAGCAAATTCGGTTGCTGAACGCCAAAAAAGCGGCGCTGCTGTCCGAGCAAGCACGCTTGCAGGCCGCGCCAAAGTCAGAGGAGCAACAGATTTGGTGCGCTGACTATTCAACGGGCTTGACTGGGGCGGTAGGCACGCTGGAAACCACCGCCGCGCCGCCGATCATCCTGCCTGGACACCCCGACAATGGCGGCAATCAGTACAATTACAACGTGCATGGCATCCTGCTTCCCCTGTACGAAACGGGCGTCGCGTCGAGTCTGTATGCGTTCGGCATGGAGCCGGGCTGGCGCAAATGGAAGCCGTTTTATCGGACTGGGACGATCACCAGCTTGGTCGGCAATATCGCGCAAGTGACGTTGGACGCCGAGCCAGCGGCGGCGAACGCTGATTTGGAAACTAGTCAGACTAGCACGCTCGCGGATGTCCCCATCGATTACATGGGCAGCACGGACGGCGCGGTATTTGAGTCTAACGATCATGTCGTTGTCCAGTTCCACAACAAGACATGGGCCAGCCGCACAATCATTGGCTTCGTTGATCATCCGCGTCCCCCCGGCTGGTGCGAGAGTTTTGATGGACTGTTGTACGACCTGGGCACGAATGACCCGACGCGCTGGCCCGCAGAATGGAAGAGTGCAGGCGGCTGGAATGCGGTTACGAACTCGAATGATGTCCGCTATTGGTTGTGGGCGGGCGGCGGCGGCGGTACTCCATATTATCCAATGGTTATTGCTCCAACGTATGATGAGTGGTGGGAGTATACAGACCCAGGAGTTATTGCAGATAATCTAGCCTATTATGGGCGGCGCCAGCCGTATTACCGCTACGGCATGACCCGCAGTTTCCACAAAATTTGCTATTGGCAGGATGCAACGTGGACCAGCAACGGCATGGAAATCAATGACCATGTGTTGCTATTTCCAGGGGATTGTACCGGACTGCTTTATTTGGATTCACCCGTATCTGATTCCGTCATCCCGTCGGGATATACCCACCTTGTTATTGATTACAGCATCGAAGGGGGATGGGATTCCGACAATCCGTTCGAGGTCGCCAACTCAGGCTACATCATCCTACATCAGGGCCATCGTCCGTTGTTTTATGATCCGTACTACGGAATATCGGGTTATTTCAATGACTCATTGCTTCCCGAAGGCTGGCCGTGGGGCTATGTGATCCAGCTTTGTACGCGCGATCAATATGTCAGCGTGCTGGATGAAAACTATTTTGGTTTTGGACAGGGTCCGCCATATACCGGCATTTTGCAGTACATTACTTGTCCTAATGACGGCTCAGGGATTGCCTATCTGGCGGGGGAAAGTGGGCAACGGAGCTTGTGGGCGTTTCCGGCCAATCACAGTTATGCGTCAGTGGATACGCATCGCGAATTGGTGCTAGAGCGGGCCAAATATGGGCTTCCAGTGCCCTACGCCATCGAATTCATGACCCCCGCCCGCGATGTCGGAAGCGCCTATGATCCTGCTCCCACATGGGTGCATCCCAAATTTGTGATGCATTCAATCCGGTTTGAAACCCGTTAACCCACGGTTTGCCGATGAGGGCTAGAAATGAGCATTGAAGAAGATGATGATAACGGCGGCGGAATTTTTCTTGAATTTAAGGCATTGGATGGATCAAAGCAGGCGGTTATTTTTACGACAGGCCCGCAGCCGAAGGTTGAGATTGTGCCGGTGATAGAGGATGAGCCGTCACTAACGCAGCCGCACAATAACAGGACGCTGAATTAGTGGAAACAGCCCATGGAATACATAACCAGTGGCTTACAAGGCCGTTCGCGGGCCGGCAGGGGTGGATTTAGCGGTCCTTTTCCGCCTTGAGCCGCGCGTACTTCGCGGCCTGGCGGCAACGGTTTGAACAGTACCGCGCCCGCTCGTCGGACGCGGTAAACTCGCGCCCGCATTGGGCGCAGGCGTAGGATTTCACCGGGCGCATGGCCCGGAGGGCAGCGGCTGGGTGGGTCATGGATGTTTCCTGTCCCGGTCTGGCCTGATGGCGCGGTCATAGACGCAGGCCAAACCCTGCGCTGCCCACCAATCCAGCACTTCGCGCAGTTCGCGCGTAATCCCTTCCTCGTACCTATCTTGCGGCGCGGCTTCTTGCCGCCTCAGCTCGGCGCGATAAGCGCGGGCGAGGTGGCGGGTGTATCGGAAACTAGACAACATGTTCATCTCTCTCTCCTCAATGCCGCACCGGAGTGCGGCTTTTTGTGGGGTCAGTGGCAATGCGTGCGCAGCGTAAATCTCGATCCGTCGCCACGAACCATGCGGCGAACCAAGTCGAACGAGCAGTCCTGCTCAGCGCCGTCGCATTCGTCCATGAACCGGACGATCTCGACCGGCTCTCCGGTCTGTTCCGCCTGCTGGCGGGAGGTTTCGATACGGGCGGCCTCGGCGACTTCCTTTTCAGCGCGAGCCGCGCGGGCGGCTTCAACGCGTACCGCTTCACCGGACAGTAGCGCATTCCATTCCTCTTCTGAGATCAGGATGACCACGGATTCCATGCCATTCAGCCACCCATCATTCTGGCGCGGGCGCCCGGCTAGGAATGCCTTGGCTACCGTGCTGGTGATCGCCGTCCATTCGCCCATCGCCAGCTTGCCGCTGGCGCGGAATTCTGGTGCGAACTTCTCAGCTTCCGCCGCCTCCATCGGGCGGACAAAAACCAAGCTGGAGTTCAGGAGGTAACTCCCGTGGAGTACCAGCGCCCGCTGCCCACGGGCGGCGATGTCGGCGGCCAGGGCCGCATCAGCAGCCGCCTTTTCCGCGTGCCGCTCTGCGATTCGCGCCTCAACCGCCGCCGTCCAGGCCGCCAACGCAGCGCGGCGCAGGACGTAGCGCCCTGCTACGGCAAAGTATTCGGCGGGATCCTGTCCCGCTTTCTTCAGCGCGGCCACGAGGCCGGCTGGAATTTCGTCGTCGCCATGCCGCAGGGGCATGGTTTGGGTTTTCGTGCCATTCGTCAGGGTGGCGACGTCACCCTGGACAGTCAGAGCGTAATTGGTGGCCGAGTAAATGTTCGTTTTCATCTTCCTCTCCTCGGCGGCCCCATGCCGTCTTTCATGACCTTAATATCTCACAGTTTCGAAACTGTGTCAATAGGGGAGTGAACTATTTTTGAGGTGCGTCGAAGTAATTTAGGGTGCGTATTGCGTACCCTAAATCTGGTTCGGTCATCTTGCGCACCGCGTGCGTAACGCTCTCCAGCACGCCGACCTGCGCAACCGCGCGCATCGCGCGCATCTCATGGATCGATAGAGCGTGGTCATATACCATGCTCTTCCCGTTTTGTGTCCATCTCACGGATATGGTCATCCCCTTTCCAGGGCCGGCCCGCAGATGCACCGCGCCGCCGCCAGTGAGCGCATTTATCTGCGCTACCCATTCCGTCCACGTTTTCATGTTCATTGTTTTATTACTTTCTCCAACAAGCCGGCTTGAAAGCCAAGTTGATAGGCTTGGTCGATAGCCTCGGGGCCGGTGATCGTTCCCGCCACGAGGGCGTGCTTGATCGCGGCCAGCGGGTCAGCCTGGGCGGGCTTCGCCGTGATCTCAGCCTGCCTGCGGGCCTGCGCATCGGCTGCCTGCCGATCCTGTTCGGCGCGGGCCTGCGCATCGGCTGCCTGCTGGCGGCGCTCCTCTTCGGCGGCGCGCCAGCGGGCCAGTTCCTCCCGCTCGGCTCGCCGTTGGGCTTCCTCGGCCTCGCGCTGCCGGTCGAGTTCGGCCTGTCGCCGGGCCAGTTCCTCCCGCTGCGCCCGCAAGCGGGCTTCTTCCTCGGCTCGCCGCGCCTCCTGCGCTTCCCGCTCCGCCAGCAAGGTTTCGAGCGCCTGCCGGACCTCGGCGCTGGCCTGCATGGCGTCCGGCCAGCGCTCGGCGAAGGTGTCGGGGTCTGGCGCGAACACGCGGGCCTCGTCCAGCGCCGCCCGCAGCGCGGCGGCGTCCCGGTTCGCCACGGTCAACGCCCGCTGGCGGATCGCGTCGATTCGAGCTTGAAGCGCCGCGACGCGGGCCGCCTCGGCGCATTCGCGGGCCGCTTTCTCATCGGCCTTGCGCGTTTCTTCGGCCTTGATCGCCGCGTCGATGGGTTCCTCGATGGCGAGCAGTTCGGCGGTGATGCGCTTGGCCTCGGCGTCGATCAGGCGGGTGCGTTCCAGGGCCGGGGCTTTGATCTCAACGCGCACCTTCTCCAGGGCGACGCGATAGCCGCGTACCTCGGCGCGGGCTTCTTTGGCCATGCCCATGCCCTTGGTGGTCGTGACATCAAACGGGCCGTGGTACTTTTCGCGCAAAATCGCGATGGCGGCGGCGGTTTGACTGTATTCAGCGATTTGGTATTGCTCGGTCATCTTATTCACCCGCCATTGCTGGAGGGTGCCTCTTGTTGCTTTAATTCCCCCGAATTCGGGGGAATTAGAAAGTGCGCCATCCCTGGCGGAGGATTTCATTTTATTTCCAGTCTCGTAGTGGCTTCAAGTCGGCATCCATCTACATCGACGCCGGCTTTCAATGCCTTGGCGATTTCCGGCTTATTAGGTTCCAAACGCTCCGGGACGATGCGCAGATAATCACGCGGAATAAGAGCGTCTTCCGCAATGACGAGCCGGGGCGGATTCTTGCGGATGGCGAGCGCGAAAAACGGCGAGTCCAGCTTGCTGATACCCGCCCCATCCATCTGCTCTTTCAGATAAGCACGGATGGATTCCGCTCGCTTCTTAGCGCGTTTCGCCCGTTGCTCCATCGCCTCCATCGCCGCTTCAATCTGCTGCTCAAACGATTCCAGATTGCGGGCGACTTGGGCCAAGGAAACGGCGCTGGTGGTGATTTCGCCCTGCATCGCGTCTAGCGCCGCGCCGAACGACTCGGGATCGGCATCCGGGTCGACGGCCAGTTCTTGCAACGTGCGGTACTCGTCGGCCAACTGGTACAGGGTTAGGTTATTCATCAGCAGACTCCAAGGCCGGCGCTTCGATAGGCGTGGACACTTCGATGTTCGCCGCTTGTTGATTAATCGCTTTCGCCCGTTCAGCGCAAGCCGCTTTTAGCATTTCGTACTGTGAATCGCCTGCTTTCCATCCATGCTGCTTGCGCTCGTTCGCCAGCCAAACGCGCAGTTCCGCCACGTCTATAAATGTCTCAATCGCCGTATCTGCGGCATCTGGATCAAAAAAAAGAGCCGCCTTTGCTTCTGGCGCTGGCACCTCTGGGCCTGTTGTCGTAGAGACTCCTTGCGTTTCGCGTTCGTCTGGCCGGAAGTCGGATACTTCTTCCGGGGCATACATTCCCGACAGGACTCCGGGATAAACTGTGCGAATGCCCTCCGAGATCACACGCGCCCGTAGCATCGCGCGAGGATATTGTTTCCAGACATCTTTTCCGTTCAGCCCAGCAGTTTTAGCTCGATCAATCGTCCATTCGATTTTTACCGAGCCACCGGCAGGATGGGAAAATGTAGCAGAAACAACCGTATCACTGTAATCGTGCCATTGCACGCGCCCACTGGCGGCCTGAAATCTGGCCAGCATCGCGTCTGTTTTTAATGCAGGACGACCTTGGATCACATGATAATCACGCGCTACAGTCGCCGGATGTAGCCCTTCTGATTGGGCGACCAACATCAAAGCCAATGCCTGGACGGGATTCTTGACTCCAAACAAACCGGATTGGGCTATTACAGTCGCCATGCGCTCCATGTCAGCATAGGGGACGGAGACAGGGTCGGGATGGATTGAAACTATGTCGTTCATTTTTGCTCCCGGGCCGCCTGGCGTTGCTCGCGTTGGCGGCCACTTTATTTAGGCCAAACTCAAGTAATCAGGATTGACTGGAAGAAGCCGGTCGGTGAACCAGACAAATGCCTGGGCCTCATTCGCCGCATAAACATGCCCAACCATGCCGGCATATCGCGCTTGTGCACTGTGCGGGCTGTACGTGCCTAATGGTGGCTCAAAGCGCACGTTGTCCCCCGCAAAGAAACTCCGCCCCGTCCGCTTTCCGATAACCCTCACTGCCATACCCTCCAAAGCGCAACAGCAACCAGTATGGCCGCCATGATCACCAGCGCCCGTACTATGTTCCGGGCGGTCGTGTTGATACGGGTCGCCACATCCCGCAAGTCCATAAGCGGTTCTGTACGCGGATATTCCACGCGCACCGGCGCTACCGGCGTCACATCGACGGGCTTCGGCGTATCCAGCCGAGTGGCCATTGGGCGCGGGTTAGGATTGCGCACCTGAAAGACCGGAGCCGGATCGGTTACGCGCCGCTCAACTTTGGCGGACATGATGACGGGATTCTTTTTCATGTTAAGATAGCCCTAAGATCGGAAAGGCTTGCGCCGCGCTGCATGGCTTCCCGCGCCTTTGTTACGCGGGCACGGGTTGCGATGGTTTCGGTCATCACCCGTTCGGCTTCTTCCATCGCCGCCACTTCTTCCCTAAGTCGGCCTAGCGCCGACTGTTCCTTCGCCAGAGCATCCTGCGCCTCTAATAATTCCAGCAGGGCCGCCGATCCATCGGCTTTTTCTGATGCCGCATCAGCATCGAGATTGGCAGCGACCCCTTGCCACGTTGTGCGGATGAAGCGTTCAACCGCGTCCGCGTCTAGGGATTCCTTGCCTTGAAATTCTGCGATAGCCTCGGGCCACCGCTTGCTGTTCAACCATTGACTGGTTTCCCAGTCCTGCCCACGAACAAAGCCGATGACGCCATCGGCCAGTTCCACCGCCCAGCGCGAATGACTCCACTTTCCGTTCTTCGTGTAGTCCTCGCGGACGATTTGAACGACGCCGGGAACTGCTTTCCCGGCGAATTCGAAAATGATCTGGCGGCCATCGGGTAGACGCGCCGCGATCAAATTCTTGTGGTATAGGCCACGATGGCCTAGCTTGTCGTCGAACTGCATTCTCATTTTCTTATTCCTTTTTTAAGAAAAGCTAGATCGTGACGGGTCGTGGTACCCCACTCCCGCGCTTCCAGTAGGCACAAAGCCAAGCGCACGTCAGAACGTCGCCTCATGCATTCGTAGGCGTAGGAACCGCCGCTGAACCGGATGCGCCGCGCCGTACGCCAGGCTTCCGCCCAGCGGGCGGATGGGGTAGAATTGGATAGTCTCTTCATGGGACGCTCTCCTTGACTGGGACTGGGTTTGTTGAGCCGCCTGATGTGTAATACCAGGCGGCTTCTTTTTTCAGGCCGCTGCACGTTCTAACTTCCGCAATTCCATCTGCTCAATCCGGGCCGCGTTCCTATCCGCATTCAGTGCGTCATTGATTTCTGACGCAAATGAGTGCAGTTGGTACTCATCCATGATCGGAGTCAGGTCCACTTCACCGCCCGCTCCAGTCACCTTTTTGACGACATAGGCTTTGATGCTACTGATGATGGGCCAGCCGTCTTCCGGGTCACACTCGTACCCGATCAGTGCATCTGTCAGTACGCCGACAATCTCTATCTTTGTTTCAAATT
>JAKLIY010000054.1 GCA_022709365.1 Pseudomonadota bacterium | reverse complement strand
GGTTGCGGTGCTGTCGCCGCACGGTGGCAATCATCACGCCGGAGGGCAGTTTAGCGATCAGTTCCGGAAAGCGCAGCCCCCAAAAGGCGGGGTTCAACAAGGCGATTTCCGCGATCTCGATGGCTTGCCCGGCGGGTTGTTCGATGCTGGGCTTCAGCCAGGCATTCAGCGCATAGATGCCGAGAATGGGGATCGCGACGCCAAAGGGATAGGCCACGCTATACCCAACGGCGGCGCCATCGCTTTCGAGCGCGGTGAGGATGGCCTGCAAGGTGGCGGTGCTGGTGCCGGCCCCGGCAAAAAGGCCCAGCGCCGCATCCGTGGGCAGCGCGGCCAATGGAATCAGGGCGACCGCGACACACCCAGCGCCGATCACCCCCAGGGTCGCCGCCACGTTGGCCTTGAGGCCGTCCCGGCTGGTCAGCCCCCGAAAGAACTGCCCGCCATACTGAATGCCCACGCCATAGAGGAACAACAGCAATCCCAGCGTCCCCAACAAGGCCGGTGGCGCGGCTTTCGGCGCCAAGCCACCGATCGCCAGGCCGACAAACAACACCGCGCCGGAACCGAGGGAAAAACCCTTGAGGTTGATTTCGCCGACCAGATAGCCCAGCGCAATCGTCAAAAACAGCGCGAATAGCGGCTGGGTTTCAAGCAGTACCCTGATTTCCTCCATGGTGGAATCCCCTTTCGGTCTCGCGGCAGGTTTGATTTTGGAGGCTACCCCGTGAAGCATAGCAGGAAAAACCAGATATAAATCACGGCTAAGCCCCCTAGCTTAAAGTGGAAAAGCAACTACACTATTAATCGGGCGGTTGAAGGGTCCATCGTTTGGCGCAGGGTCTACCCATCGCTACCCATTCGTGACCTCTTCACGTCAACCCGGAACGTATCAAGGTCACGCCGGAAGAATGCGCCGCCCAAGGCGCGAAGACCCGTCCCGCACTCATCCAGTGCGATCAGCCGAACCGGCGCGTCGATGTGACGGTTAACGCGGCCGCGTCAGGTGCCCGGTAAGGGCTTGGACGCTGAGCGGCCTTGCACGGCAAAGTCTTTCGAGTCCGCAAGGACGGAACGAGCGGTCTTGGGGGCCGCTCCGGTTATTGAAGGGAGGCGGGTTGTGGATTCCCGCGCGGGTTTGATGCGCAATACCTGAACGTAACGCCATGAGAGGTATGAACTTCATGAAAATGTTACTGGCCTTGGTATTGGGATTAACGATTGCCGCGTGCAGCACGCCTAAAAAGGAGTGCGAAGCGTGCTTTAGTCATACGGACTGCGAGGGGACGCTGAACTGCCGCTCGCGACCCGTGGCGGATGGAACGGTTAGAGATGTCTGCGTTGACACCGCCAAAATGATTACCTGCCCTGTTCCCCAGTAACCGGGCGGTTGCTCAGGGGTTTCCTGTCCTTCCGTGGACCCACCGTTGGCAGTGGATTGAGATAAAAATTCCCGGAACATCCCGGGTCAGGCACGGAGCCGTATGCGGTTCGTGATCGGGCAAGAAGCGAAGGTCGTGGTACTTTTGAAGTGGAGGAACATCATGATGGGCAAGAACTATTGGACTACCGTAGCGACGCTGGTCATCGCTGCCGGCGTGCAGTGGGTATCGGTGCCGGCCTATGCAGCCACCGAGCAGGGTGCGCAACGGCAGGAAGCGCGGGAAACGAAGCAGACCGGCCGCCAGGACGCCAGGGAGGAGAAGGCTGAATGCAAGGCGGGAGATGACAAGAGCCGGGCGGAATGTCGGCAGGACAAGCGCGACACCAAGCAGGAGTCGCGCGACACCGCCCGGGACATCAAGTATTAATTGGGTAAACCCCCGGCTCTGCCGGGGGACTCAACCGGTTTGATCTTTCCGGGAGTCGGTTTTTGCCGCGCAGCGCAACCGGAGACGGATGTTGACACCGCCGGTTATCAAACTGCGACGACTCATTGATCGGGATCAGCGCCGCGACCAGCGTATTGCTCCAAAACGATAGCCGGCCATTCAGTTTGCCGACGGCGTGTCGCTTTCCGCCTGAGCTTGCCGGGCGTCCGGGTTGGCCGCCACCCAGCCCATGAAGAGCTGATAGCCCAGCGCCAGCAGGGTGGCGCCGACGAACATCCCCAGGATGCCCCCGGTCGCCATGCCGCCCAGCGCGCCGAGCAGAATGACCGGCATCGGCGCATCGACCCCCCTGCCCAACATCAGCGGCTTCAGCACGTTGTCCGCCATGCCCGACAGGAACAGCAGTACGGTGTAGGTGATCGCCGCCGCGTTGCTGTAGTCGCCGCTCGACCAGATATAAATGATGGCGGGCAAGGTCACGAGCAGCGCCGGCACCTGGGCGACGCCGAGGACCAGCACGATCGCTGCCAGCGCGCCCGCCCACGGAACCCCGGCGACCAGCAGGGCCAGACCGACGAGGATGGCCTGGATAAAGGCCACGCCGATCACTCCCTGGGCGACGGCCCGAATGGTTGCCGTGGACAGTCTGACCAATTCGCCGCCGCGGGCGGAGCCGGCGATGCGCGCGGAGATCGCCCGGCTGCCGCGTCCGCCCGACTGCCCGAAGGCCATAAGAATGCCGGCAATGATGAAGGCGGCCAGGAACTGCAACAAGCCACCGCCGATGCTGGCGACGAAGCCCAGGGCGGTTTTCGCCAGATCGCCGATCTTCGGCTGCAGGCTCTGCACCAGCGCCGGCAGGTCCGCATGGGCCTTCGCCCAAACGTCGTGGAGCTTTTTGCCGACGACCGGCCAGTCCTCGACGCCGGGACGCGGGGCGGGAATCTGCAGCGCGTTGTTCTGCACGTCGTTGACCAGTTGATGCACCGAATCGCCCAGCGAACTCACGAGCAGCGCCGTCGGCGCCACGATCAGCACGAGGCCCACGATGACCAGCAGGGTGGCGGCCAGTCCTTGCCGGCCACCGATCCGGTTGGCCAAGGCTTGGTGGAGCGGATAGAGCGTGACGGCCAGGATCAGCGCCCAGACCATCAGGGTCAGGAACGGGGAGAAGACCCGGTAGCACAGCAGGACCATGGCCAGGATCAGGCCGGCGCGGATCAAGACCTCCAGTAAAGGGGAAGCCACCCGCTGTTCGAGTTCGTCATCAGACGGGGAGGGTAGGTTCATAGATCATCTCTCAGTAGTCCAAGTATTGAAAATAATCATATATTAGCAAACTCTAAACTGTAGGCGCCTGTTTAAGTCGGTGAGGTATAGTTCAGTGGATCCATCTTGAGCATCTTCAAGCATGATCGATCACCGCCACGGTTGCTTGCCATTCTGCTCATTGCAGCAACCTCGCCCCAGAGAGGAATCACTCTCTTGACCTGACCGACAGGATCAGGGACAGGCCCTTCAACCCACCACCCAGTTGGACCGTACCCAGTCGCTGGGTCTCGCGGGCCGTGGTGCGAACGGTGGCCGGTCATGACAAAAACCGGACGCACCCGGATTCTATCTCGTAAACGGCGCCGACGAGTTTCATTCGCCCCTCGGCCATGCGGGCTTGTCCTTCGGGCGTCTCCAGCACTTGGTGCAGGGTCCAGCGGACATTGGCTTCGACGGCGCGCTCAAGCTGCGCCGAGGGCGGGAGTTGGGGATCGGGGTCGGGCAATCCGGGCAGGATGTTGTCGATCAGGATTTGAATGCGCGCGCGATGCTGTACGCCGTGCCGTTGGGTCTCCAGCGCCGCCTGCACCGCCCCGCAGCCGCTGTGGCCGAGGACGACGAAGAGCGGCGTATGCAGGTGCGAACCGGCGTATTGCAGGCTGCCCGCGATTTCCGGCGCGAGCACGTTGCCGGCCACGCGCACGATGAACAGCTCGCCGAAGCCGGCGTCAAAAACCAGTTCCGGGGGAACCCGCGAATCGCTACAGCCCAGGATCGTCGCGTAGGGCCGCTGGCCCTGGGCGAGATCGGCCAGGATGTCCTTCTGCACGGTAGGAAACCGGGCTTCGCCTCGCAGGAAGCGCAGATTGCCGTCGATGAGGCGCTGGAGCGCCTCGTCCGCGGTCAGGAGGGGTTCGTGGGGTTTCAGTGTGGCCATAGGGAAACAGCTTTTCGTGGCTCAATTTCAGTTTAACTCGCGGGCACGGTCATCACCGGGGCTTGTGGCGCCATGCCGGTCTCGGCGAGCGAGGTCAGCAAGAGCAGGAAGGTGAAAATGCTCTTGGAGCGGAAGTCGCGCTGATCAATCCAGAACCAGTGCTGGTAGTAACGCACCGCTCGGCGGTTCGGCGCTGGAATGGATGTTCACCAGGGGCTGGTCGCGGGGTCCGCTGTCCGCAGGTAGTGGTCGGCGCCTCCACCCGGACGCCCCGCTCGAGCAGAATCTCCAGCATGGAGCGGGAAGGGCCGCTGACGGCGGCCGAGTTTCGGAAGCTCCTCGCGCGGGCGGGGGAGGAATCCACTATGGGTTTATGGGCTTTCCCGTCCATCCCCACATGCTCCGGCACGGCTGCGGCTTCAAGCTGGCGAACGACGGCCATGCCACCCGGACGATCCAGCACTATTTGGGGTACAAGAATATTCAGCATACCGTGCGGTATGCCGAACTCTCTTCTGACCGCTTCAAAGGATTTGGGAAGGATTGAAAAAGAAACGCCTTCCCACCATCACTTCCCCAGCGCGGACGATCCCTAACAGTTATAGACGCCCGTCGCGCAGCGCCGGGCCGTGCGCCGCCCCACCCCGGCAACGCTCACCGGCGTGAGAGGACGCCCCACGACCGCCTCGGCAGACGAGATGACACCGTGTACGCCGGGGATCGAGAGCCGCTCGCCCAGTTCGAGTCCACAAGGGACGATGATCCCGGCCATCAAGACCATCACTAATCGCTTAGACACCGTCATTTTTTACCTCCTACCGCAAAGATATTCGGCAATTCATCCAGGTTGGGGAGATCTTTCAGATCCATCTTTTTGGCACCTGTTGCATTTGTGAAGCTGAAATCCCCCGCTCCGACCTCGTTGCCGGTTTTCCAATCCCGGATCGTGACGCTGTATTGCGGGGCCTGTGCCACCTTTTTGCTGGTGATGACATAGCGGCACGGGTAGGGACGGCTGCCCTGCGCAATCCAGATCTGCCAGTCCACCTCGTCCGTTCGAAAGGCGAGGTGATCGCATTCGACGCCGCCGATCACGCCGCTGCCCAGGTCCTTGGCATCGACCACGAGGGGCATGAGCTCCTCGTAGACATTCGACAGCAGCAAGTCGGCGCCAGGCACGGGTCTCCCTTTCTCCCTCAGTTCGTCGACCAGATGATCGATCGTGCCGGGCACTTCGAGCTGACCATAGAGGTTCGCCGTCTTGCCGAGCAAGGTCAGGGTTTTCCCGTCAAAAACAAACTCGACATCCGCAAACCCACCGGTGCGTGTGGCGCGGATCTTGTCGGGCCGGTTGAGGGTGACCGTGCCCGAACTCGCTAGCGCGAGCTTCTGCTGGTCGGTGGTGACGATCTCGAGGTGGGTATCGTACTGGAGCGAGATGGTCTTCTGCGCCGCCAAGTAATCGGACATGGCCTTGAGCAGCTTCTTGGCGTCCGCTTCATCGGCGCTCGCTCCGGAGGGCGCCGCCAACCCCACCAACAAAGCCAGCACCGCTATAGACAGGCTCGCCTTGGTGGTTCTCGCGGATTTCCCGGTTACTGTTTGCATCTGAGGACCCCTTTGTTGCGTGTCCCGGTGAATGAAAAAAGTCGAACTCCCTTGTGCGACCTTGACGAAGAGCACCCTCGGCAGTCCGGCTGTCTGTGTTCGAGACCCGTGACTTTCTGTCCCTGCCTTGCAGTAGGTTTGGTTTTGGATGCTACTCTTTGAAGCATAGCAGGAAAAACCAGACATAAAATCGGCGACTGAGTCCTGCCCCTCACAAAAACCTTCTCAACTGCTCCGGAATTCTATCCTCCCACTGCTCCTCCCCCGCTCCCAGCCTCAGCCGCCGCCCACACACGACGTCCGCGCTCGTCGAGCACCGCAGAAACACGCGCAAATTTCTTACGAAGCGTTTCGATGATATCTTCATTTTCCATAGTGAAATCATGGTCGATTACTATAGGTTGTTCCACTTATTTTTGGACAGACCCTTAACCCGCAGCACGGTGTCTGTAGACGGCGGCGTCAACCTCGTGGCCTGAAGAATGGCTGGCAAGTTTTATCTTTACCCAAGTTGCCACCTGGACAGGGTGGGTCCATAGGGGTCTGCTAACGTTGTGAGTACCACTACTGCACGACGGCCGGCAAGGAACTCCCATGGACACCCAAATTGTATTCGTTTATTGCCTTGGTGATGATCTGTTGAAAGCGCTCCAGCACGGGGAAGACCCGCCATGTCGGGTCAGCGACGCGGAAATTTTGACGACCGCCCTGGTGGGGTAGACCCAACAGTGACACTGGTGGCGAATTCATTTTTGCTGCTGGTAGCCGGAGCATTGACGGTAGCGGCTCGGTGAGCCACGGTATGAGTGAAAGCCATACCGCCCGCGCGTGACCGATCCGGAGGTTTCCCCTGTCGCTCCAGCCCCGCACTGTTTTTGAGATTCCGGAAGAAACCCAACGGGTTGCCCGCGCGGCCTTCCCCCAGAGCACCTGATGTCTACGAATGGCCGATGCGCGGGGTCCGGTTTACGAGGACGAGCCGTTTGCCGATCTCTTTCCCCGGCGCGGCCCACCGGCCGAGGCACCTAGCCGGTGGGCTTGGGTGACGGTGCTGCAGTTTGTTGAGGACTTATCGGATCGTGCGGCGGCCGACGCCGTGCGGGGACGACTGGATTGGAAGTATGTACTCGGGCTGGAGTTGACCGATCCTGGGTTTCATCACACCGTATTGAGCGAATTCCGTGCGCGCTTGGTGGCAGGTCAGGCCGAGCAACGGCTGCTCGAGGGGTTCCTGAAGCCGTTGCAGGAGTAAGGCCTGCTCTAAGCCGGCGGTCGCCAGCGACGGATTCGACCCACGTCCTCGCCGCCGTGCGTGATCTCAACCGGCTGGAGCGGGTGGGTGAAACGTTGCGAGCCGCCTTGAACAGCGTGGCGGTGGTCGCTCCAGATGGGTTACAGAGGCTGACTCCACCGGAGTGGTACGAGCGTTATGGTCGTCGGGTCGAGAACTATTCCTTAGCGAAAACGGACGCCGCCCGCCAAGCCTTGGCCGCCACCATTGGAGGTGACGGGCAACGACTGCTTGAGGCGATTGACACTGCCGACGAGCATCGCTGGCTCGAGCAGGTACCCGCCGTGCAAACGTTACGGCGAGTTTGGGCGGAGCAGTCTATCGAACGCGAAGGTACGTTGGTTTGGCGCCCGGTCAAAGACATGCCCGCACCCGCTGCACTGATCGCTTCCTCCTACGACCCGGACGCCCGCTAGAGCACCCAGCGCAGCGTGGGATGGGTCGGCTATAAAGTCCACCTCACCGAAACCTGCGATCCGGATACGCCGCACCTGATCGTGAACGTCGAGACCACGCCGGCGACCACCCCCGACGACAACAGGATAGCGGTGATCCACGCCTCACTGGCTCAGCGCAACCCACTTCCCGCCGTGCACCTGGTGGACAAGGGTTATACCTCGGCGCAGGTGTTGCTGGATAGCCAGCGGGATGATCAGGTGGCTATCGTCGGTCCGCTGGCCGATGATCCGAGTGGGCAGGCTCGGGCCGACGAAGGCTTTGCCAAAGCGGATTTTCAGGTCGACGGGGACCGTCCAGTGGTCACTGGCCCAGCGGGCCACCCAAGCGGCTCGTGGTTGCCGAAACCACGGTTCCCGGGGTCGTGGTGGAGGCCCGTTTTTCGGGTCAGAATTGCACGCCATGTCCGCATCGTGTCCGAGCGCAAGAAGAATTCCAAACGCCCCCTCGAACCGGTGGTGGCCTACTTGATGGCGACGGCGCGGAAAGCGGTGGAAACCACCGGCAGCTTGATCGAACGCCTGCTGCCCAAACACATCCCTACCGTCACCGCCGCCGGCTTCGAATTGAAGGTGGCGTTCTTCATCCTCGCGTGTAGCCTTAACTTCGTCTTCTGAATCAGTCCAGGTGGCAACTTGGGTTATCTTTTGATAACTTTGGTTTGGCAACAGGACAGACAACCCATGAATGATCCCCGCCACTATTTTGTGATCGACACCCTGAGAAACGGAACGCCGGTAACGATTCGCGCGATCCGTCCTGAAGATAAAACCCGGCTCGTCAGCGCGTTCAAGAAACTCGACCGTGAATCGGTCTACACCCGCTTCTTCCAATATGTGACGGAACTCACGGATCAGGCTCTGAAACGGGCGACGGAGATTGATTTCGACCGCGAGGTCGCTTTGGTAGTGACCACGAACCTCGGAGACGAAGAAATCATCATCGGTACCGGCCGTTACGTTGTTTTTGCCGAAACAGACGCCGGGCGCAGCGCTGAAGTCGCCTTTATCGTAGAGGAAGACTACCAAGGTCTTGGCATTGCCAGCCGCATCTTTCGGCACCTCGTCCAGATCGGGCGGCAGAACAACGTGTTGCGGTTCACCGCCGATGTGCTCTCAGGAAATCAAGCCATGCTCAGGGTCTTTGCCGGCAGTGGTTTGCCGATGAAGCAGCAGCGTGACGGCGGGGTGGTTCAGGTGACGCTGCAACTGGAATAGACATTAGGAGGATGACGATGAACATCATCAGTCGGCTGGCGGGGGGGTTACTCATTTTGACGTGGGCGCTCGCGGCGACCGTCCACGCCCAATCCCCGGCCACGCCTTATGCGCTACCCGACGCCACCACACGGCCCTGGACCGGTGATCTGGATGGCATGATTCAGCGACGGCAAATCCGGATTTTGGCGCCCTACTCCAAGACGTTCTATTTCATCGACCGGGGCGCCCAACACGGCTTGGCTTACGAGGTCGGCCGGGTGTTCGAGGACGATCTCAACCAGAAACTCAACAACAAACACATCCGGGTCCATGTCGTGTTCGTGCCGGTGGATCGTGACCAGATCATCCCTTCCCTATTGGAAGGGCGCGGGGACATCGCGATGGCCAATCTGACCATCACCCCGGAACGCCTCAAACAGGTGGATTTCACCGACCCCACTCGCCGTAACGTCGCGGAAATCGTCGTTACCGGTCCGGCGTCCGCGCCCATCCAGAGGTGGCCCCGGAAAATAGGACGCCTGCTTAAGTGGAGCTTCTGTTCTAATCACCGGTCCTTTACGGGGCCGACCCTGGAGAACAGAGATGAAAAGAACGAGAAGAAACCACTCGGCGGTCTTCAAGGCCAAGGTAGCCTTGGCAGCGCTCAAGGGCGACAAGACCCTAGCGGAGTTAGCGGAACAATTTGAAATCCATGCCAACCAGATCACCCAATGGAAAAGCCAACTCCAAGAACGGGCTAGCGAGGTGTTCGCCACGGCGGCAGAGCGGAGCGCATCCACCGGGCCGGACGTGAAGGAACTCCACGCCAAGATCGGACAGTTGGCGATGGAGAATGATTTTTTGGCAATCGCGCTCGGTCGTATCGGCGATGCGAGCGCGAAAAGATGATCGACCGATCCGACAAGCTGCCGGTTACGCGCCAGTGCGAATTGCTGAACCTATCCCGTTCCTCGGTCTACTATATCCCGCAGCCGGTCTCTGCGGGCGATCTGGCGCTGATGCGGCGGATCGACGAGTTGCATCTCAATCACCCGTTCGCGGGGGCGCGGATGCTCCGAGACTTCTTGGGCTTGGCGGGCATCCAGGTGGGTCGCCGCCATGTGTCGACACTGATGAGGAAGATGGGCATCGAAGCGCTGTACCGGCGTCCGAACACCAGCGGCAAGCAGCCTGGCAATCCGGTCTTCCCGTACCTGCTGCGAGGCCTGGACATCAGCAGGGCGAACCAAGTATGGGCCATGGATATCACCTATATCCCGCTGTGCAAAGGCTTCGTCTACCTGGCTGCGGTACTGGACTGGGCGACCCGGCGGGTGCTGTCCTGGCGACTGTCTAACAGCATGACGACGGATTTTTGCATCGAAGCTGTCGATGAGGCCGTCCAACGCCATGGTCCGCCGGGGATCTTCAACACTGACCAAGGTAGCCAGTTCACCAGCACGGAGTTCGTCAGCCTGATCCAGGGGCACGGCATCCAGGTCAGCATGGACGGCAAGGGCCGCTGGGTCGACAACGTGTTTGTCGAGCGGCTCTGGAAAAGCGTGAAATATGAGGAGGTCTACTTGTACGCCTACGATTCGGTCGCCCAAGCACGGCAAGGTTTGCAAAGCTATTTCAAGTTCTACAATGAACAGCGCCCGCATTCCTCGCTTGACGGCAAAACGCCCGATAGCGTGTACTTTAAGTCGCTGCCTACCCAAAAAGCAGCCTAAACCGCAGAAACCCACTTAAACCCGGCAAAATTTTGTCCAGTAAACCGGGACCACCGCTTCCCGACGGTGCGGGAACTGTCCGGCCAGGAAGTGTACGTCCGCCCGTCATCGAGTTTCCGCGAAAGTCTGGAACAGCTCAACGCTGAGTTCGCCAAGGCGGGACAGGCCCCGATGAAATTACGGCTTGCGCCAGAGGATTTGGAGATTGAGGACATTCTCGAAATGGTGAACGCCGGTCTGGTCAAAGCCACGATCGCTGACGATTATGTGGCGGCGTTCTGGCAAAAAATCTTCCCGAAGATCGTACTCAACAAAAACACAGCGATTCGTACCGGCGGCGAGATCGGCTGGATGATCCGCAAGGACAGTCCTCAACTCAAGGCGGCACTCAACGCCTTTCTCGCCCGCTATCCCGAGGGTTCGGCGCGACGGAATCTATTGCTGCAAAAGTACTGGAAGAACGCCAACTATGTGAAAGACGCGGCATCCCAAGAAGAGCGGGCCAAATTCGAGCAGATGGCGAACTTCTTTCGCCAGTACAGCGACCAGTACCGACTGGATGATCTGTTGATGGCGGCGCAGGGTTATCAGGAATCGCGACTTGACCAGAACGTCAAAAGCAAGGTGGGAGCCATTGGCGTGATGCAGGTCATGCCCGCGACCGGGAAGGAATTGCAGGTCGGCGATATCCGCCAGATCGAGCCAAATATCCACGCCGGAGTCAAATACATGCGCTTCATGATGGACCGATACTACGAACAGGAGCCAATGGACGTGCTGAATAAGGGCCTGTTCACCTTTGCCGCGTATAACGCGGGGCCGAGACGCATCGCGCAGCTGCGCAAGGAAGCGGCCCAACGAGGACTCAATCCCAATATCTGGTTCAACCACGTTGAACAGATCGCGGCGGAGAAGATTGGCCGTGAGACCGTGACCTACGTGTCGAACATCTACAAGTATTACCTCGCCTACAAGCTCCTCACCGAGGAACGGGAGGAACGTGCGCAAATCAAGGAATCGCTTAAAAAGGAAACCGGGCAGTAATCGGCCTGGGTTTTTCTCCTCTCATAAGCGGCGGTCATTCCAGTCAATTAACACCCGGATGGGCAAACAGGGTGACAGTCCCCATGAATGAACTTTTGGTAGTGTCCCTCAGAGGCTAATGGGATGGTCCGCCCCGCTCCCCCAATGAGTCCCAAGCGGACACAATGAGCGATATCAGCAAGACCTTCACCCGGCCTGAGTGAGTTGCTTAATGATTCCCGAAAATTAGGTGCGGTGGAAGCTCTAAAATTGACCGGTTGAAATTGGGCTAAAAGCATCATGAGGTTGCAGAGTCGCGCAAAATTCTATGGGACTTTTATGTCGTTTGTTTAAATGCACCCTGAGTTCATAGCCGACCTGCCGACCTGCACTGTGGCGATGGAGGCCTGTGGCAGCGCACACTACTGGGTCCGGCCGTTCCGCAGCCACGGCCATGATGTGCGGTTGATCGCCCCGCAGTTTGTCAAGCCGTTTGTGAAGTCCAACAAAAATGACGCGATTGACGCGGAGGCGATCGGTGAAGCGCCATCGGCGCTGAGTACCGAACAGCGAACCACGCTGCGGTATCAGGCGCTGGCGCGAATTGACGAATTGGGGTAGGCGTAAGGATTCCTGCGTAAATGAGTAACATCATGCCTAATGGCATATTTTGTCCTTGCCCTACGCTGCCTGCCTCTCCACCCCCTCGAATATCACCTCGTAGTCCACCGGTGCCGGGTCACGATCGTGACCCTCGTACAGGCCGAAGCGATTGATGTGGTGCGTCCGATAAGGGCTTAATGCCGCAAGCAGCTCTGGCGTTAACACCAGGCCTTCCGCTTCGAGTTCTTTTAACGCCTGCGTCATGGTATGGCAATTGTGGAAGATCACCAGGTTGGCGATGAGGTGATTGTACTTGATGATCTTGAGCTGGTTGTCGCGCACGTTGTCCTCAATGGCATCGGCGCCGAAATAGGCCCATTGTGCGAACTGGTTGAACCCTTCACATTTGTTTTGCGCCGCCTGGATGATCTGCCTGAGTTCACTGTTGCAGATGTATTCGAGCAGGAAGCCGGTCCTAACCACACGCCCCATTTCTCGGAACGAACGTGGCCCGGGTCAAACTCAAGCGCCTCTATCCGTCCTTGAAACCCGCCGAAAATCTGGTCGGGCCAGAAGAGGCCTCCGAACCTGTCAAAACTTTTGCGGCAGCCCACTAGCTGTAGCGGCCCACAAACGTCCGAGGCTCGACCCACAAACATCGCGATTTCTAGCCCAGATTAAGTGCAAATAACGGGGGTCCCGGACCCAGATTATTTGCAAATGAGCCCACATTAACTGCAAGCAGCCCACCAACATCCGCGTCGGCCCAGATTATCTGCAAACGGCTGCACGGGCCGCCCCCTCACACCGGCAACCCCGCCGCCAGCAACTGGCCATGCAGTTCCTGGGTCCGCCCCGGTGCCAACTGGCCGTGCAGGAAGGAGCGGATCTCCACCGGACGAATGTTGAGTAGATCCGCGAGCGCCCGGGTGTTGTAGCCGTAGCGGGTCAGGGTCGCCTCCAGGGCATCGATATCGGCCGCCAGGACGGCCTCGATGACCTCCAGCGTCACCGGCTTCTGGCCGACCTGATAGGCCGCCTCCAGCGCGAGCGTCAGGTACTGCTCGATCTGCAACGGGGTGGACAGCGCCGCGGCCAGGCGCTCGCGGGCCTCCGGGGTCAGCAGGTCGGCCGCGTCGGCCGGGGCGCATTGCTCCAGGAGCCAGTCCAGATAGGCCCGCTCCTGCCCCTTGATGCCGTCCAGCCAGAACAGGGTGGTGCGCGCGCCGATCTCCTCCAGGGCCGGCCGGCGCAGGTCGTTCCTGAGCTTGGGGTGACCGACCAGGACCACGGACAGGGTGCCGCCGTTGTTCTGGACCAGCTCGACCAGGCGCTTGAGCCCCACCAGGGTCTTGGGGTGCAGGTCGTGGGCCTCGTCGACGAACAAGGCAACCGGTTTCTTGCGCTTGGCGATGACCTCGATGAGCTTGCGCTCGCGCTTCTCCGGCTGGGTGGGGACCTTGAAGTCCTTCTCGGTCACCAGGTCATAGAACAGGGCCAGCATCAGGGTGCCCAGGTTGATCCGGTGCTTGTCCACCGCGAGCGACTGGGACACCAGGATCTCACGCTCGTCCTTGAGGGCCTCGGTCAGGCGGTGCAGCGTGGTGGTCTTGCCACAGCCGACCAATCCGACCAAGGCCAAGAGCTGGCCGCCGCGGATGGCGATCTTGATGTCCTCAAAGACCCGGCGTTGCTGCGCGGTCTCGAAATAGCCGGCGCGCGGCAAGCCGCGGATCAGCCCAAAGTGCTTCATCACCTCGCTCTGCATACCGGTCAGCCTCCGCGCAGGGGTTTCAGGTGGGTGCGCGCGTAGGCCATGACGTCGGCCTTGCGCAGGGAGGCGGCCAGGGCGGTATCGAGCGCGGCCAGCGCCTCCGCCGGCAACTTGGCCAAGGGGATGCCCAGGTCATTGGCGATGGCGCGTTTGGCCGCGACCGCGGTGGGGAAGGCGAAGTCCTGGAACGGGTCCGGATCGACGAAGGGCGTCTGCGCGACGGCGACCCCTGGTGCCGGTCCTGCCGAGGCGGCTGGTCCGCCCCACACGGACCCGGGCAGGGCCAGTTGTTCGGCCAAGGTCGCGATGCGCTCGGCGCGTTGCTGGGTCTTGGTCTTCTTGAACGAGCGGTAGCGATGCAGGGGAATGGGTCCGCCGACCGGCTCGTAGGGACCGAAGCGCCGCTCACCGTGCTCGACATAGAGGGCGTTGTCGAACAGCCCCCACCACAGGATCACGTCCTCACCGGCCAGGTCTGGGTCGACCTGGTAGAGGGTCCCGTCCAAGGAGACCCGGGCGTCGACTCCGACCTTGCGCCGCTCGGGCTCGCGGGCGAAGGTACCGAAGCGCTCCCAACTGCACATGGCGCGCACCCCCTCCGGGGGCAGGTTGGCCAGCCAGTCGTCGATCCGCGCATGGGACTCGCGGCGGTGGGGCATGCGGTTGTAGTGGATCAGGAAGCGCAGCAGCCAGGCGTTCGCCTCGGCCTCGGTCTCGGGCGCGTGCAGGTGGTAGAGGGGTTCATTTAGAGTTGGCGAAAAATCCAACGATCCATCATTTATTCTCTTATTATCAACGGCTTGAAGCCGGTATCCAGCGGTACAGCGTCGGAATCGACACCCCCAGGTTCCGGGCGACTTCGCGGGGGGGCACGCCGTTCAGGAGCAGTTGTCGAGCCGATTGCACCTTGCTGGGCGTCATCCGCCGTTTTCGTCCGGCGGGACGCCCCCGCTGGCGCGCGGCGGCCAAGCCGGCTTTGGTGCGCTCGGCGATCAACTCGCGCTCCATTTGGGCCAAGGACGCCATGATGTGAAAGAAAAACCGTCCCGTGGGGGTTGACGTATCGATCCCGTCGGTGAGACTGCGGAATTGGATGCGTCGATCCGCCAAGTCCCCCACAAAGTCCACCAAGCCTTTCACGGTGCGTCCCAGCCGGTCGAGCTTCCAGATGATCAAGACGTCATCGGGACGCAGGTGGGACAGCGCCGCGGTTAACCCCGCTCGGTTCGTTTTCGACCCCGAAGCGTGGTCTGAGTAGATTTGCTCACAGCCGGCTTGGTGGAGCGCGTCGAGCTGTAAATCCAACGACTGATCCGCGGTCGAGACGCGGGCGTAGCCGATTCGCATGCGATGGGGGCTCCGTTTGGCTCTTCTCGAAATTCATCTTGATCATAAGGTTTCGAGAGTACAAAATCGAGAATGGTTTTTGAGAACGCTAACCGCTGGAATGGTCGTCTCGCCGATCCCGGCGCCGCGCCCTTCTCAAAATCACTCAATAGTGAGAACGAGACCTCTCACCCCCACGCGATCCTCCGTCCATGTCCATTGGCTTTTTGAGCGAGACCGACCGCGCCCGGCTCGACCGCTTTCCCGAAGACCTTTCCCCAGCCGACCTGATCCAATATTTCACCCTGACCCCGGAAGATCGCGACGCCATTCCGGTGTGGAGCGCGGAGTCCAATCGGCTGGGCTTCGCCTTGCAACTCGGGGCCTTGCGGCTGTTGGGTTATTTTCCCGACGACCTGCGAACCGCGCCGGACCCCGTGGTGGCCTTTGTCGCCCAGCAGATCGGGGTTTCCCCAGACGGTCTCGAGCACTACGGGGTGCGCGGCCAGACCCGCAGCGATCACCGCCGGCAGATTCAGGACCATCTCGGCTTTCGCCCGCTGGCGGTCGAGGATCAGCCGGCCTTGCAGGCGTGGTTGCTGCAACGGGCGTTGGAGCACGATCGCCCGACGTTCCTGTTGCACCTCCTGTGCGAGCGGCTCCGGCAAGAGCGTACGGTTCGCCCCGGCGTCACTACCCTCGAACGGTGGGTCAGCGCCGCCCGGCAACACGCCCAGCGCGAGACGTATCGGTGCGTGCAATCGATTTTGGACGCCGACACCACCACCCGCCTGGATACCCTCCTGAAGGTTGACGAACAGACCGGCCGCACTCCCCTGGCCTGGTTGCGCCGCCCGGCCGCCACTCACTCACCCGCTGCGATGGGCAATACCTTGCGCAAGCTCGCGTTCTGTCGCGACTTTGGCGTCGATCGATGGGAGGTCTCGGCCCTGACCCCCAACCGACTCAAGGGTCTGGCGCGGATCGCGCGGTGTACCACCAACCAAGGGCTACAGCGCATGGTGCCCCTGCGGCGGTATCCAATCCTGGTGGCATTCCTCAGTCAGAGTCTGGTGGAGGCCACCGATGAGACCCTGGATTTATTCGACCGGTGTTTGACCGACGTGGAAGCCCGGGCGCGCCGCGACCTGGAGGCCTTTCGGCAACAGGTCGCCAGCGCCACTAATGAAAAAGTCCGCTTATTTCGTGCGCTCGGGCAAACGGTGCTGAATGAAGACATTGCCGATGGGGAATTACGCCGCGCGATCTACCAACAGATACCGCCCGCCACCTTGCAGGAAGCGGTCGCGGACACCGAACGCCTCATTCGCCCCGTCGACGATCAGGCTCTCGATTTCCTGGCGCGGCGCTACGGCTATCTGCGCCAGGTAGCTCCACTGTTGCTGGCCACGCTGGTGTTTCGCGCCAACCGGCAACCCCATCCCCTGCTGGACGCCATCCGTCTGCTGCACCGGTTGAACGCCCATCAGCGCCGCACGGTGCCCCCCGACGCGCCCGTCGACTTCGTGCCCGCCAAGTGGCGGCCTTACGTGATCGGCCGGGACCAGAAGATCGATCGGCGTTACTACGAATTATGCGTCCTGTGGCAGCTCAAAGCCGCGCTGCGTTCCGGCGATCTGTGGGTGGTGGGCAGCCGCCGCTACGCCGATCCCGAAACCTACCTCATCCCCACCGCGCAGTGGCCCGTGCTGAAAGCCGAGGTCTGCCGACAACTTGGCCTGCCCGAAGCGGCGTCCGCCCGCTTGCTCGAACGGGAGGCCGAGTTGGGGCAACGCCTGACGCAAGTGGAGGCGTTGCTGGCGCGCCGTGACGGCGCGGTGCGCCTGGAAGACGGCACCTTGGTCTTGACCCCCTTGGCGGCCGAGGAGCGTCCGACCCGCGTGCGGGACCTGGAACAAGCCATCAGCCGGCGGTTGCCCCAGGTCGAACTCAGCGAACTGCTCATGGAAGTCGATCGTTGGACCGGTTTCAGTCGCTGTTTCGAACATGCCGGCGGTTATGCGGCCCGCCACCCCGAATTGCCGGCGCAACTGTACGCCGCCGTGCTGGCCCAAGGCTGCAATCTCGGTCTCACCCGCATGGCGCACATTACGGACCTCGATGACCAGCGGCTGGCTTGGACTACCCAGTGGTATCTGCGGGATGCCACGCTGAAAGCCGCTGTGACCGGCTTGGTCAATGATCAGGGGCGGCAACCGTTGAGCGCCTCCTGGGGCGGCGGCACGCTCTCCTCCTCGGACGGCCAGCGCTTTCCCGTGGCGGGCCACGCCGCCAACGCCACTGCCCTGCCGCGCTACTTCGGCTACGGCCGCGGCGTGACATTCTATACCTAGACGTCCGATCAGTTCTCGCAATACGGCACCAAGGTCATCCCCACCACGGTGCGCGATGCCACCTACGTGCTCGATGAGATCCTGGATAACGAAACCGAACTCAACCTCGTCGAGCATACGACCGATACGGCCGGGTACACGGAGATCGTCTTTGCGCTGTTCGACTTGCTCGGCTTCCAGTTCTCACCCCGCATCCGCGATCTCGGCACGCAGCAACTCTACCGGCTGGGCCACGAACCCCACTATCCCCATCTGGATGCCCGCCTCAAAGGGCAGCTTGACCACGCCCTGATCCTGAATCGCTGGGATGATCTGCTGCGGGTCGCCGGGTCGCTCAAACTCGGCTGGGTCACCGCTTCGCTGTTGATCGGCAAACTGCAAGCCTATCCCCGGCAGAACCCGTTGGCCCGTGCTCTGCAAGAATACGGACGCTTGATCAAGACCCTGTTTATCTTGCGCTATTTGGACGACGAGACCCTGCGCCGCCGTATCCATACCCAGCTCAACAAAGGCGAGGCGCTGCATGCCCTGCGCCGGTTCCTGGTGATCGCCCACGAAGGCAAAATCCGCCGCAAAGACCAAGAAGAACAGCAGGATCAGGCTGGCTGCCTGAACTTGTTGACCAATGCCGTCGTGGTCTGGAATACGGTGTACATGCAGGCCGCCATCGAACAACTGCGCACCGAGGGGTTCCCGATCAACCCCGACGATTTGACCCACCTCTCGCCAGCTCGCTACGAACACATCAACCCGTATGGAAAATATTCGTTCGAACTGGCGCTCGAACCCCATCAACTACGCCCCTCGCGGCCGGCTTAGACGGATCGTTGGATTTTTCGCCAACTCTAAATGAACCCCTACTAACGCGAAACATGGTAAGCCCGTAGGTCCGCCCATGGGGCAGGCGAACCGCAAGGGACGCTGTAGGACATGCGGGTAAAGGATGACGGAGAAAGCGAACGCCGGTTGGTAATCAACCGGATAGAGGTTGAACCACGTAGGAACATCACCTCACGCGAAAGCGGGCCGACTTCCGTCGGGTCTTTCTTGACGAGAGAAGAGGTAGAACCTTTACAGGAGGGAAAGCAAATGACT
>JAKLIY010000053.1 GCA_022709365.1 Pseudomonadota bacterium | reverse complement strand
AAGATTCGTGCACGTATAATTGACTGGCGTGCTAATCAAATATTGAACGTATTGCTGTTTGGTTATCATGTCGAGATTATACCAAAACAATCAACAACCTGGAACTCCAAGCGAAAGTCCTGAAGAAAAATTATACTCCTTTCCAGCGTTCCAGCCGGTGCTTTTCGTGATCGGATTCCGCATGAACCGTCATCCACGCCAATAATTTCTGCAACAGCCGCCAGCGTGATCCCTGAAACGCCTCGGCGGAACTCTCGAACCGCTTGAGAAACAGGGGGCGAATCAGAATGACCACCTGTTTTTGCCGACCTTCATCCCACTTCTGAAAGTCCGCGCTATTTTTATCGCCTTGCCAATAGGCCAGCGGGTAGTGAATCCCCAAAACGAACAGCGGTTTTTTCTTATTGAAGGCCCGTTCCACGCTGTCCAGCAATCGCCCATAAGTCGCTTTCAGGTTGTAGGGAACGACTTGGGGCGCGGCGCGTTCGGGAAACAGCGTCGCTGCTGATCCTTGCGGTTGCTGACTTTGCTTCACATAGCCCCGGCTACGCTGCACCACCAGACTCTTGAAAATCAGATCGCTATGCAGGGTCTTTTCCACTTCGAGAATTTCGGGGCCGAATTCGAGATTGGGTTGTGATACCACTTACCAATATTTTTTATCATTTAATAGCAGTTAAAATAAAATCAAAGCTGGTTAGAGAAGCGATTTGATTTGGAGTAATCGACTGAATAACCTCGTCAATTTTTTTACGCAGTTCGTCTAAATTTTTCAAATTTAACCAACGCAATTGATCTTTGATAAATTGCCAAACACGCTCAATAGGATTGATATCTGGACTGTAAGGTGGTTGGAATAATAAAACGACATTTTCAGGAATCTGGAGTTTTTTGGCAAAATGAAACCGCCCATTATCTAATTGGATAACGTTCAATCTATGAGGATGAGTTTGAGAAAATTGCTCTAAAAAGATCTGAAAAAAATCCGCATCTAAATGCGAAAACTCTAGAAAGAAACTATCACCCGTCAGGGGTTCAACCGCACCGTATAAATAAAATGATTGGAAGATCCATTGCATAGGGCCTACCGGTTTGACTCCCAATGCTGTTAGGATACATCGAGTGATCGTCTTCAATCCTATACGACTTTCATCCTGACTCCAGTAGCGTAACGGTAAAGTGGGATTTCCTTGAACATTTTGAAGAATATCAATGAGTTCTAGGCGATCAGGCAGTTTTTTTAAATTCAACCACGGCGGTGTCATCGCGGTGAATACTCATTGGGCGGGCCACCTTGAGTTTGGCATGTAACTGGTAGCGGACGATTCGATGAACCGTTGAATAAGGAATTTCCAAACCTTGTTCTTCAAAAAGCCAGAGTTTGACTTCTTTATAGCTATTGAAACCCACCCAGGGATCATTTAAACGTTGTTGCAGTGCATTTAATACCGCTTCAGATAATTTTGATCGGCGACCTCCGTGATAATTCCACTCCAAGAGCGCGGCAAGTCCTTGAGTACGATACGTTCTTAACCACTTGACAATCACTGATTTTGATCGGCCTAAATAATCCGCTAAATCTTGCAAAGACCGAAAACGTTCGGTCTTAATCCAGTATAATATTTGTAGCCTTTCTCGAAACTTAGCACGAGTTTGCTCGTTCATTAATTCCTTAAGTTCTTCAGCAGATTCTGTGATTTCGATACTGATTGATCTACTCATAGCTAGACTCCTAAAAAGTGTTAATAAAGAGGCTCTTATTATAATAAGATTAAATGGTAAATGGTATGACAAAGTCGGCAGTTGACCCAGAATCTGTTTTTCCAAATCCGCGAAATAACGCGGCAGACTGTGAATACCGATCCCGGTGAAATACCGTTCGTCGCCCCCGGTGAAAAGTTCGATCATGCGGCGAAAGTCTTGCACCGAGTTGTTCACCGGCATCGCCGTGAGCAGGAACAGGGTTTTCGGACGGCGGCTGGTCTGCAACAGGGTTTGCAGCTTGCGATAACGCGACGGTTTCTTCACTCCCTCACCCTTGACGCCCGGATTGCGGAAGTGGTGCGCCTCATCGATGATCACCACATCGGCGTCGCGCAGGGTCAATTCCAGTTCGCTCTGAAAGGCGCCCTTCCGTTGGAGATCGGTGTGGTTGAACAGCACGAAGTTGACGAACCGGCTGTTCAAATGCGGCAGATAGTGCTTGATGGCGGGTGCCCAGACATCTTCCCGTGCGGCCTTCGGCGCGAACAACACCACGCGCTGACCGGCGTGAACCACCATGCGCTCCAGCAGCATCAAACCGACAAAGGTTTTGCCCAGGCCCACGCCATCACACAGGAACGCGCCCTGAAACCGCTGGGCGATGGTGAGTAGATTGCGGTAAGCATCCTGTTGATATTTATCCAGGACGCCGAACATTTGGGAGGCGTGCTGATCCCATCCATCCGGGGTCAGTTCCCGACCGCGAAAGAACTCATCCAGCGCCTTGAACCAGATTTCAAACGGCAGGCGGGGTTCAGTATGCCGTTCCAGAATGCGTAGCAAATCCGGCGTGACCTCTTCGGCCAGTTCCCAATGGCGGTCATACCAGTCCTGCAAGAGATCAACGTCCGGGCCACGAATCTGCACGTTGAGTTCGATGTTCTGACTCAGCCCCGGCACGGTGAAATTGGAGGAGCCGACCAACCCGAACGAACCGACAACTGGCGCATGGGTCAGGTAGCACTTGGCATGAAACTTCTCTTTCCGATAAACCCGACACTGAATTTGGCCGGTGCGCATGGCCTCGACAATGGCCGGTACGCCTTCGAGAAAATCGTTACGCCGTTTTTCCTCTTCGGCGCTCGCCTCCAGGCGCTGTTGAATCTTGCGCAAACTCTCGGCAAAGACCCGCTGCGTCCGTAGTGAAACTTCATCGCCCAGCAGAATTCGCAAGTGTTGCACGCCTGACTAGGTCCCGCCCAGCGCTAACAGCGCACCGATCTCGAAATAGCCCGCAGCGATGTCCACCGTTCGGGATAGCGCACACCACTTTTTCAGGTAGTCGCGAACTTTCCCATCGGTATCGCTGTTGTCAACAATGAATAGTTCGGTGCCCGCTTGCGGGTCACTCATCCCTGATCTCCTCGGGCAACGTGCCTGGAGCAGGTACACAGCGACCCTCTGATCGAGCCTATCGCTTTGCAGGGGCCATTGTGGGATTTTTGATGCCATAAAGCCAAAAAGGGTTAGATCGATTGATCTAACCCTTTGTTTAAATTGGCGCGCCCGGAGAGATTCGAACTCCCGACCCCTTGGTTCGTAGCCAAGTACTCTATCCAACTGAGCTACGGGCGCATTGCAGAAGGTGCAAACTTATGGCGGAGAGAGAGGGATTCGAACCCTCGATGGAGCTTTTGAACCCCATACTCCCTTAGCAGGGGAGCGCCTTCAGCCGCTCGGCCATCTCTCCGAAAATACCCGATGTGCGGGCATTGAAGGGTGCTAAGAATACCGCCTGAAACCGCTGGCGTCAAACTTCGGAACTCGATGGCGGTTGCCCACCGCCAGGAACGCCGCCATCCTGCTCGCGTTTAATCCGCTCGTAGATTTCTTCACGATGCACCGCGATATCCTTGGGCGCGTTGACCCCGATGCGAACTTGATTACCTTTCACGCCTAGCACGGTGACAGTTACTTCGTCACCGATCATCAGCGTTTCCCCAACTCTGCGTGTCAGAATCAACATATCAAGCTACTCCTTGTTTTCCATTAACAGCACCAGGTCGTCTTGCGGTTTTTGACAGTCCGCTTCTGTAAACGGTTCGTTCCTGCCGGGATCCGCGCCGGTGCGAGGCGAACTCAGGCCGCCTTGTCCAGCTCGAACGCTTCATGCAGGGCGCGCACTCCCAGTTCGAGGTATTTCTCATCCACCACCACCGAAATCTTGATCTCGGAGGTGGAAATCATGCGGATATTGATCCCTTCCTTCGCCAGAGCGCCGAACATCCGGCTGGCGACGCCGGCATGTGAACGCATGCCAATGCCCACCAGCGACAGTTTGGCGATTTTGAGGTCGCCAGACACCTCACGGGCGCCAAGGGCGCAGGCGTGTTCCTTCAGGATTTCCAGTGTCCGCTCGTAGTCATTGCGATGCACGGTGAAGGTGAAGTCGGTCGTACCGTCGTGGCTGATGTTCTGGATGATCATATCCACTTCGATATTAGCGGCGGAGACCGGCCCCAGAATGCTGTAGGCGATGCCGGGCCGGTCAGGAACGCCCAGCACGGTGAGCTTGGCCTCGTCGCGGTTGAACGCAATGCCGGAAATCAGCTCTTTCTCCATGGATTCCGCCTCGAACGCTTCCTCAAAGGTAATCAACGTGCCCGGACCTTCCTGGAAGGTCGAGAGCACACGGAGTGGGACATTATGTTTGCCGGCAAATTCCACCGAGCGAATCTGCAAAACCTTGGACCCTAGGCTAGCCATTTCCAGCATCTCCTCGAAGGTGATGCGGTTCAGCCGGCGCGCTTCGGGAACAACCCGAGGGTCCGTCGTATAGACGCCATCGACGTCGGTGTAAATCTGGCATTCATCGGCCTTGAGCGCAGCGGCAAGCGCCACACCGGTGGTATCAGAACCGCCCCGACCCAAGGTTGTAATGTTGCCATCTTTGTCCACACCTTGGAACCCCGCAACCACAATTATCCGCCCATGATTGAGATCATCGCGCATCGCAGCGACTTCGACATCTTCAATGCGAGCCTTGTTGAAAGCGTTGTCGGTGAGAATGCGAACTTGGCTACCGGTATAAGAGCGGGCCGGACAGCCGCGTTTTTCCAGGGCGATGCAGAGCAGGGCGATGGTGACCTGTTCACCGGTCGCCAGCAGTACGTCCATTTCACGGGGGTTAGGGCGCGGCGTAATGCCCTTGGCCAAACCGATCAGCCGGTCCGTTTCGCCGCTCATCGCGGACACGACGACCACGATTTGGTGGCCGCGCTCGCGCCAGCCGATCACCTTGTCGGCGACGTTTTCGATACGCTCGATAGTGCCCACTGAAGTGCCGCCGTATTTCTGTACGATCAACGCCATGCTGTGTCTCTGTGGAAGATTGCGGAAGGGAAATTCGCCCGTCATTGATCGCCGGGCTGTTGGAAAGGCGCGATTATAGCGAAAGGCAGTTGATCGCCAAGCGATTCCGCTAAAACTCACTCCCCCTTGCGGGTAAGGAGCAGCTCCCTCCCCTCTTGCGGGGGAGGGTTGGAGTAGGGGGAATAACGATTACGAAGCCAGTTGAGCGCGCACCCACTCCGGCACAGCGCGCAATGCAGCGTCGAGTTTCGCTGGATCGTTACCGCCGGCTTGAGCCAGATCGGGACGCCCACCGCCCTTGCCGCCGACCTGTTGGGCGACGACATTGACCAGTTCGCCGGCTTTAATGCGCACGGTTTCCGCCGGAGTTACGCCCGCAACCAGCCGCACCTTGCCGTCCTCGACCGTGGCGAGAATCACCGCCGCCGCTTTTAACTGCGCTTTGCAACGGTCCACCGCTTCACGCAGGGTCTTGGCGTCGGCGCCGTCCAGCCGGGCGGCCAGCACCTTGAGGCCGTCAATGTCCACGGTCTGACTGAGCAAATCCGCGCCCTGACCGCTGGCCAGCCGACCCTTGAGCTGCTCAAGCTCTTTTTCCAACTGCCGACTGCGTTCGACCAGTTGCCGCACTTTATCGGGGAAATTATCGCGGTCGCCTTTGACCAGCGCGGCGGCCTGTTTCGCCCGTTCTTGCAGTGCGGCGATGTAGTCCAGCGCCCGTTCGCCGGTGACGGCTTCAATGCGCCGCACGCCTGCCGCGACGCCGCTTTCCGCGACGATTTTGAACAGGCCGATGTCGCCGACCCGCTGGACGTGGGTGCCGCCGCACAGTTCGGTGGAAAAATCGCCCATGCGCAGCACCCGCACCCGGTCACCGTATTTCTCGCCGAACAGCGCCATCGCTCCAGCGGCAATCGCTTCTTCCGGGGCCATGATCGTGGTTTCCACCGCGACGTTGCCGCGAATCCGAGCGTTGACCAACCGCTCGACCGTTTCCAGTTGTTCCGGGGTCACCGATTCAAAATGGGCAAAGTCAAAGCGCAGCCGGTGAGGATCGACCAGCGAGCCTTTCTGCGTGACGTGCGTGCCGAGAACTTGGCGCAAGGCGGCGTGCATCAGGTGGGTCGCGGAATGATGCAACGCGGTAGCCTGACGTTGCGCGGCGTCCACTTGCGCCCGCACCGTCGCGCCGCGCCGCAGCGAACCCTGCTGCACTGCGCCGATGTGGGTAAACACGCCTTCGCCCTGCTTGCGGGTGTCGTTGACCCTAAATTCCACACCGTCCGCCCACAGCCAGCCGCTATCGCCGACCTGACCGCCGGATTCGGCGTAGAACGGGGTGTGATCCAGCACCGCCACGCCTTCCTCGCCAGCGTTCAGCGCTTCCACCGCTTGACCGTCGCGGAACAAGGCAACGACCGTGGCTTGTTCCTCCAGATGGTCGTAGCCGTGGAATGGCGTTGCAGCGACACTCTCCCAACTCGTCTCGTGAGTAGCCATGACACCAAATCGGCTATGGGCGCGAGCGCGTTCCCGTTGTGCGGCCATTTCCCGCTCAAACCCGGCCATGTCCAGTTGCAAACCGCGTTCGCGGGCGATATCGGCGGTCAAATCCACCGGGAAGCCGTAAGTGTCATAGAGCTTGAACACCGTTTCGCCGGGAATGATCGTCCCGGACAGGCCGGCAATACCTTCTTCCAGCAGTTTCATGCCGTGCGAAAGAGTTTCAGCAAACCGTTCTTCTTCCTGCTGAATGACGCGAGCCACTTGATCGGCGGCGGCGGCCAGTTCCGGGTAGGCGTCACCCATCTCGGCAACCAGCGGCGCAACCAGGGTATGGAAGAACGCGCCTTCCGCGCCGAGTTTATAACCGTGGCGAATGGCTCGGCGCATGATCCGCCGCAACACATAACCGCGCCCTTCGTTGGACGGCAGTACGCCATCGGTGATGAGAAAGGCCGTGGCGCGGATGTGATCAGCGATGACCTTGAGGGAGCTGGCGGTTAAATCGGTCGCACCGGTGGCTTTCGCGGCGGCCTGAATCAGGTTACGGAACAGGTCGATTTCATAGTTGCTGTGTACGCCCTGCATCACCGCCGCCAGCCGTTCCAGCCCCATGCCGGTATCCACTGAAGGTTTCGGCAACGGGGTCAGCGTGCCATCCGCGCTGCGGTCGAATTGCATGAACACCAGATTCCAGATTTCGATATAGCGGTCACCGTCCTCGTCTGGCGTACCGGGCGGGCCGCCGGGAATTTCCGGGCCGTGA
The DNA here is from genome assembly GCA_022709365.1 of Pseudomonadota bacterium. GTDB lineage: Bacteria > Pseudomonadota > Gammaproteobacteria > Competibacterales > Competibacteraceae > UBA2383. The sequence continues at coordinate 11,732 of JAKLIY010000053.1, read as the reverse complement.
TCGTAGAAGATTTCCGAACAGGGACCGCAGGGGCCGGTGTCGCCCATCGCCCAGAAATTGTCGCTTTCATAGCGCTTCTTGCCGGGTTTGTCGCCGATCCGGGCGATGCGCTCTTTGGGAACCTTGATCTCCTCTGCCCAGACCTGATACGCCTCATCGTCGGTCTCGTAGACCGTGACCCACAGCTTGTCCGCCGGCATTTTCAGCACGCCGGTCAGGAATTCCCAGGCGAAGTGGATGGCGTTGGTCTTGAAATAATCGCCGAAGCTGAAATTGCCCAGCATCTCGAAGAAGGTGTGATGGCGGGCGGTATAGCCGACGTTTTCCAGGTCATTGTGCTTGCCGCCGGCGCGCACACAGCGTTGGGCGGTCGCGGCCCGGCGATAGGGGCGTTGGTCGCGTCCGGTGAACACGTCTTTGAATTGCACCATGCCGGCGTTGGTAAACAGCAGTGTGGTGTCGTTAATCGGAATGAGCGGACTGCTAGCCACCACCTCGTGGCCGTGGTCGCGGAAGTAATCGAGAAAGAGTTGGCGAAGTTCGGCGCTGCGGATCATGGTCGGGTATCGGGGGTCAGGTTTCAGGTGTCAGTAGTCTCGAACAGACGCTTGATCTGCTCCAGGGTGAAGCCATGCTGGCGAAATACCCGCGTTTGCTGCATTCGTCCAGCAACATCAGCAGGGATAAGAGATTTAAAACGCTTGCGGTGCAGTTCCCGCAGCTTGGGCAGCCAGTCGTTCTCCATCTCCGCTAATGCTTGGTCAACGAGTTCCTGCGGAATGCCGCGCTCGCGCAATTCACTAGCGATGCGTAACGGGCCATAACCCTTATCAGCCCGGCCACTGGCGTACATTTCGGCGTAGCGGCTTTCATTGAGCAGGCCGTCCTCCGCCAAGTGATTCAGCACCGGCTCAAGGTGTTCCGTGGGAAAGCCGCGCTGCGCCAGTTTCTGACGCAGCTCCAGGCGGGAATGTTCGCGCCGGGCCAGCAACTCAATAGCCTTGGCGCGAATGATCGCCGGATCCGCTGTGCTGGCGGTTTCAGAGATCCGCGTCCAACTCATCGGCGGAACCTAAAAGCTCATCGCTATCCGCTTCACCCAGTTCCGGCGTAGCCGGCACGGCATCGGGACGGGTCAGAAAATGCGCACGAATCTTTTCTTCCAGTTCACGGGCTAACTCGGGGTTATCCTTGAGGTAGGTGCGGACGTTTTCCTTGCCCTGGCCGATACGGACGCCATTACAGCTATACCAGGCGCCGGATTTGTCGATCAGGCCGATTTTAACGCCGAGGTCGATAATCTCGCCATTCCGGGACGCGCCTTCACCGTACAGAATCTCAAATTCGGCCTGTTTGAAGGGTGGCGCCAGCTTGTTCTTGACCACCTTGACCCGCGTTTCGTTGCCGATGACTTCGTCACCCTTCTTGATCGAACCGATCCGGCGGATGTCCAGCCGCACCGAGGCGTAGAACTTGAGGGCATTGCCGCCAGTCGTTGTTTCCGGTGAGCCAAACATCACGCCTATTTTCATCCTGATTTGATTGATAAAAATTACCAGGGTGTTCGAGCGTTTGATATTGGCGGTCAGCTTGCGCAGAGCCTGACTCATCAACCGGGCGTGCAGACCGACATGGGAATCGCCCATATCGCCTTCGATTTCCGCCTTGGGCGTGAGCGCCGCCACCGAATCGACGACGACAATTTCCACCGCCCCGGAGCGCACCAGCATATCGACGATTTCCAGCGCTTGATCGCCAGTATCCGGTTGCGACACCAGCAAATCATCGACATTGACGCCGAGTTTGGCGGCGTAAATCGGGTCCAGCGCATGTTCCGCGTCGATAAATGCCGCGCACCCTCCGGTCTTTTGCACTTCCGCAATGACCTGCAAGGCCAGCGTCGTTTTACCGGAGGATTCCGGGCCATAGATTTCTGTCACTCGTCCCCTGGGCAGACCACCGATGCCTAGCGCGATGTCCAAGCCGAGTGAACCAGTGGATACCGCCATCACATCGCGGGATACGCTGGAATCGCCTAAGCGCATCACTGCCCCCTTGCCAAATTGCCGTTCGATCTGGGTCAAGGCGCCCGCAAGCGCCTTTTTCTTGTTGTCATCCATTTCATGCACCCCTTAAATAGCCAATGGGAAACCCGGCCAGTGGACGAACTGAACCGGTCAATTTCAGCAATAATCGCCTCACCGACTCTCCGGCCAGCGACGCACAATCTCATACCGGGAACCGAGTGGCGACGTGAACGATTCGACCAGCGCCACGTCGTTCACCCGCCAATGCACCGGCGCGACGGGCGGTTCGGTAGAAATCGGCCCCAAAAATCGGCGAGCCAGAGTCACATGCGCCTGAAACGCCGGCGCTTCCGGGATGAACCCGCAGCGGCGCAACCGACGGTGCAGTTCCGCGACCAGTTCATACAGTTCCGGCGGCGTTTGGCTGGACCCCAGCCAGAGAATGCGCGACTGCGGCCAATAGCCGTAGCGGTCCAGAACCAGCTTCATCTCCGGGACCGGTAGATCGGCCAGCGCCGCCTCGTAGGTGACTAACCGGTCGGCGTCGGTTGCGCCCAGAAACACTAAAGTCACATGCAGTTGGGTGTCAGGTATTCGCCGCTGCCGATCCACCGCCCGCGCCGCCAGTTGTGCCATACACTGGCGCTCATTCTCCCCCGGCCAAAGCGCCAGGAACAATCGCCGAGGCTTTTCAGGGCTGGCGGGCGAAGACATCCAGCACTCCTTGCAGCGCGGCGGCGACCGCTTGCAAACGCACGGCGTCGCGATTGCCTGCAAAATGTCGCCTCTCCGCCTGCACTGCGCCATGGCGCTGCGCCCAAGCGAAATAAACCGTGCCAACCGGTTTGTCGGGACTACCGCCATCCGGGCCAGCGATGCCACTCACCGCAAGGACCATATCAGCGCGACTGCGCTCCAGCGCGCCCGCCACCATTTCGGCGACCACCTGGGCGCTGACTGCGCCATGGCTGGCAAGGGTTGACTCTTGAACGCCCAGCAGTTCGTTTTTAGCGGCATTGCTATAGGTGACGAAACCCCGGTCAAACCAGCCAGAACTGCCGGGTACGTCAGTAGCGACCTTGGCGATCCAGCCACCCGTGCAGGATTCAGCTATCGCGAGCGTCTGTTTCCGGGTGCGCAGGGCAACGCCTACTTGCACGGCCAGTTCATAGAGATTTTGCTGCGCGGGACTAGGTGCGGACACGGGCGATCTCCTTCTAAGAGTTAATGACGGGTAAATGTCGTTATCCGCCAACTATAGCGCAGGATCGCGCAACCTGCCCCGGCTACTTCAACCAGCCTTTGCGGTGGAAAAACCAGAACGGCGCAATAATGGAAGCCGCCATCAACCCGAGCGCGAGCGGGTAGCCGAAGTCCCATTGGAGTTCGGGCATGGCCTGGAAATTCATGCCGTAAATGCTGGCAATCAGGGTCGGCGGCAGCATGGCGACCGAGGCGACCGAGAAAATTTTGATGATTTTGTTCTGATTGATGTTGATGAAGCCCACGGTGGCGTCCATCAAAAAATTGATTTTCTCAAACAGAAACGAGGTGTGGCCGTCCAACGATTCAATGTCGCGCAGAATTTGCCGGGCCTCCTCGATCTGATCGGTCGATAGCAGTCGTCGCCGCATCAGGAAGGAAATAGCGCGGCGGGTATCCATCATGTTGCGGCGAATCCGCCCGTTCAGATCTTCCTCGCGGGCGATATGGGCCAGCACCTCGGCGGCGGCTTCATCGGTCAAAGGGGCTTTCAGCACTCTCCCGCCAATCTCTTCCAGGGATTCGTACACCCCTTCGAGCGCGTCGGCGGAATATTCGACGCTGGTGGCGTACAGATCGAGCAGCACATCCCGGCAGTCATCCAGATAGCCCGGCTGGTGGCGGGCGCGCATCCGCAGCAACCGAAACACCGGCAGGTCTTCTTCATGGAGACTGAATAAAATGTCCTGCTTGAAAACGAAGGCGACCGGCACATTGCGCGATTCATCGTCCCTGTCGATCAGGAAATCCGAGCGAATTTGTAGCGCGCCGGTCGCATCCTCAAAGCAGCGGGCGCTGGCTTCGATGTCGCCGAAATCGTCCTCGTCCGGCAGGGTCAGCCGGAATAATTCCTTCGCCCACAACCGTTCTTCGTCGTCGGGAGCATCGAAATCGATCCAGATCGGCTTAGTGCGTTCGAGGTCAGCCTTGCTTTCAATCTGAATCTGTTGCAGGCGACCGTGCTGAAGTTCAAAGGCATTGATCATGGGATGTGCGCCGAGGTCAAAGTGGCGCGGAAAATAGTCTGAAACGGAGTTTGGGTAAAGCGAAATCGGTCATCTGACAGTGGATTGTTCGGGTCCAGCTCGAAGTTGACGATAGGCTGTTTTTCGCTTTCATTGGCGCTGAAGTGTCCGAGTGCCAAAAGCCTCAGTGTCAAAATTTAATACTACCAAATGCATTAGTTATTCTTATTTTTAATCAGATAGTTATAATATTTTTTAGGCCGTCTCTTATTTTCTCAGGTGATGGTCGCGTTGCCACATGTTAATCGAGGATAACTTGATGAATATCCTGTTGCTGGAAATTCCGGTAGATGCCTTGCCCGCTCCTGCTGATCCTCCAGAATTATTTGCGGCTGAAGCCCGTTTTCTGCTGGCGTTGAAGCTGTTCGAGTTGGGCCGGGTTTCTTCGGGGAAAGCCGGACGTATGTGTGGCATGGGACGAGTTGAGTTTCTGCTGGCCGCCAGCCGCGCCGGAACTCCGGTTGTCAACCTGACGGTGGATGAGATGGCGCGTGAGTTCGCCTGGGATGATTGAACGCGCCGTGATTAATGCCGGTCCTCTGGTGGCGCTGTCGCTCCTGGAAAAGCTGGATGTGTTGCCAGCGCTGTTTGGAGAATTCTGGATTCCCGCCCTGGTTTATGCCGAAGTCGTAACCGCTGGGCTGGGTCGTCCCGGCGCGATGGATCTGAGTGCGCCACAATGGAGGGCGCATATTCGCCAAGCGCCGGACCCGGACCCCTTATTGGTCGCGGAACTCGATCCGGGAGAGGCGTCAGTCATTGCGCTTGCCCGTACCTTGCTACCCTGCCTGGTGATCATCGACGAACGGCGTGGTCGCCGCATTGCGCAACAGATTTATGGTTTGCCGGTCAAGGGTACGGCGGGTCTGCTGGTCGAAGCGAGGCGGCGCGGATTAGTGGGCGAACTCCGCCCGATGCTTGATCAGCTCAAGGCCGCTGGCTATTTTCTGACTGACTCAGTGATTGACGCGGCGTGTCAAGCGGCAGAAGCTCCTCATTGAGACTTTCTGACGACTCCAACAAAAACGGCGACCCACAGGCCGCCGTTTCCACTGCTTCAAGAATGCTGACGATCAAGCGCGCCGCCTGCGCCGGGTAAAGCCCAGACCGGCCAAGCCAAGGCCGAGCAGGGCGAGGGAGGCGGGTTCGGGGACGGACGAAGGGGTTATTTGCCCATATGAAAGGTTGTCAATTAAGGCAAAATCTCTACTTTGAGAGAGAGTAAGACTTCCAAAAGCTGTATCCGAAATAGCCCCAAAGAATGCATAAGAATTACTTACTGTAGAGACGCTCGTTGAGTCTCCATTACCCAACGAAACTGATAAATTCAGTCCTGCATTCCCATAAAACTCGCCATAATCGAACGCAACGGCTCTTATGAGGCCGGTAAAAGTGATTGTTAATGGATATTGATACGACTGCCATTCCAGATAGTTAGTTAAAAGATATGGTGCATCATATGATACTGACGGGCCTACACCAAAAATAGCTCCACCACTCGAATATGTAATTCCTCCAAGAGAAACATTACTTCCAAAGTAACCGCCGCCAGGTGGTGACCAAGCATATGACTCGTAATCTTCAGTAAAAATATTTGAAACGGCAGAAGCCCAAATACTCCTATCATTATAATAAATAGTTACACCGAAACTCTGGGTGCTAAAACACAACAGTGAATAACCAAATACTAATCCAGTTAACAATTTAATTTTCATCTCGATCTCCCCTTGAAAAGAAGTGAAGTAGGTTTCACTAGGTGCTTCGGCGACCGTGCCAGGTTCTTGGTCTTGGTCATTGATGAGCCTGATGTCGGGAAAATTTAATGCAAAAAAAAAAGCCAAATTTATATATTATTGAATAATATATAAATTTAATTATTGCAAACCAGCCGACTGTAAAAAATCCTGACAGACAGGGGTTGTCGGGCAATGGCGAGCAAATTTTCGGCAAAACCCGCAAAAACCACCAAAAATTGCCTCTTATAGATATAAGTTGTTATTTATTAAAGTTATTTTTATATTAGCCAGAAATTTTCTGTGTCCTGTTTATGCCCTCTGAATCTTGACGAATCGACAAATTTGTAACATATCAGTCAAATCAACCCAGTGTATTACTAGGAGATTAGCAGGAAGCCAGTGTAAAATTTTCTGACATTGGATCAGGCTCCAAACTCTGAATCGCCGCTTAACGCCGTTGCCGCGTTCAAATCCACTGTAAAATTTTCTGACAGCGCCACACATCGCCTACCTGCCCGGTTCATCCGCATCGGAATCTCCTATAATTCCGGGGTGCCGCCGACAGGCGCTGTGCGCCACGTCAAAGCGTGATACGGTAGGCCATGAGCCACGAAGACGATGCCTCCTACAAGACACTGTTCGCCGCCCCGGAAGTGGTGCGGGATCTTATCCTCGGCTTCATCCCGGACGCCTGGCTGCATCGCTTGGACTACCGCACTCTGGAGCGGGTATCCGGCAGTTACATCACTGACGATCTGCGCGACCGGGCGGATGATATTGTGTGGCGGGTGAAGGTCGGCGGGGAGTGGGTCTATCTCTACCTGTTGATTGAATTCCAGAGTACGGTCGATGCCTGGATGGCGGTGCGGATCATGACGTATGTCGGACTCCTGTATCAGGACCTGATCCGACAAAAGCAGGCGTTGCCGAAGCGGCGTCTGCCGCCAGTGCTGCCCATCGTGCTGTACAACGGCGACGGGAAATGGACCGCCAAGACCAACATCGCTGACCTGATCCCCAAGATTCCCGGATTATTAGCCAAGTACCTGCCGCAGATGGAATACCTGCTGATTGACGAGCACCGCTACGAGATCGCCGAACTGGCGAAGATGAAGAACCTGGTGGCGGCGGCCCTGCGGTTTGAGCGCCCGGACAGCGCCGCGTCGCTGATGGAATTGATCGACCTGTTAAATGAATGGTTAGAGGATAATCCCGAACTCAAGCGGATTTTTGCGATCTGGATTCGAGCAATGGTGCGGCGGCACAGCCAGAACCGCCTGGTGCTGCCGAAGGTGCGTGATTTGCAGGAGTTGAAAATGACGCTGACTGACCGGTTTGAGACATGGGCCCGCCAATATGAGCAGCAGGGCATCGAGAAAGGCATCGAGAAAGGCATCGAGAAAGGTATCGAGAGAGGCATCGAGAAGGGTGAGGCGCTGCTGTTGCAGCGTTTGTTAGCACGGCGTTTTGGCCCCCTGCCGAGAGATCTGGTCGCGCGCATTGGCTCGGCCACCACCAAGCAACTGGAGTGTTGGGGTGACCGCATTCTGGACGCAACCAGCCTGGAAGAGGTCTTCCGCGCTTAAGGGAACGGTGAATGGAAATTCGCCCGATTCGTACTCAGGACGATGATCAAGCCGCGTTACGCGAGGTTTCCGCGTTCTTTGATCAGGAGCCGGAACCGGGTTTGCCAGAAGGCGACTGCTTTGAAATCATACTGACCCTGCTGGAAGCTTATGAAGCGCAACATTTCCTTGTTGATCTGCCTGATCCCGTCGCATCTATCCAGTCCCGCATGGAACAGGCCGGCCTGACGCCCAAGGATTTACAGCCCATGGGTTGTACTCATGAAAAAAAACCGCGCCCCCGACTCTGATCTTTCCCAGCACACCCCGATGATGCAGCAGTATCTGCGCATCAAGGCCGAACATCCCGATATTCTGCTGTTTTACCGGATGGGGGATTTCTACGAGCTGTTCTACGATGACGCCCGCCGCGCCGCCGAACTGCTCAATATCACCCTGACTACCCGTGGCCAGTCCGCGGGCGCGCCGATTCCCATGGCCGGCGTGCCATTCCACGCGGTGGAAAACTATCTGGCGAAGTTGGTTAAACTCGGCCAGTCGGTGGCGATCTGCGAACAAATCGGCGATCCGGCGACCAGCAAAGGGCCGGTCGAACGGCGGGTGACGCGCATCGTAACACCCGGCACGTTGACCGATGAGGCCTTGCTGGATGAGCGCCGCGATAACCTGCTGCTGGCCCTGCATCAGGTGAAAAATACTTACGGCCTGGCGCATCTGGATTTGAGTGGCGGCCGGTTCACGATCACCCAGTTGCACGGCGAAGCGGCATTGCTGAATGAACTGGAGCGGCTAAAACCGGTGGAATTGCTGATCGGTGAGGATTTCACTCTGCCGGATGCCTGGCGGCAACATCCCGGTCTGCGCCGGCAAGCGCCCTGGCATTTCGACCGGGACAGCGCCACGCGGATGCTGTGCGGCCAATTCAGCGTGCGCAATCTGGACGGTTTCGGCTGTGCTGATCAACCGGTTGCAGTTGCTGCCGCCGGTTGTTTATTGCAATATGTCAAAAATACCCAGCGCGGCGCGCTCCCCCACCTAATCGGGCTGCGGGTGGAACGCCATGAAGACAGCGTGATTCTCGACGCTGCCAGCCGCCGCAATCTGGAACTGGAACACAGTCTGAGCGGCCAGCATGAACAGACTCTGCTGGGTCTTCTCGACCGCTGCGTGACGCCGATGGGCGCCCGCTTGCTGCGTCGCTGGATGCATCGCCCCCTACGCGACCGGGCGATACTCAGCCAGCGCCAGGAGAGTCTGCGGCGCTTGCTGGATAACGGCGGTCATGACTATCTGCGCGGACTGTTGCGCGGCATCGGCGATGTCGAGCGGATTCTGGCACGGGTCGCATTGAAATCGGCCCGGCCCCGCGATTTGACGACGCTGGCCGAGGCGCTCGGTCGATTGCCCACGCTGCAACCGTTTCTCCGCACGCTGGACACGGCTTTACTGCAAGACCTCGCCCGCCGCGCTGGCACGCATCCCGAAATCTGCGACCTGTTGAACTGGGCGATCATCGCCAACCCCCCGCAAATCATTCGCGATGGCGGGGTCATTGCACCCGGTTACGATGCCGAACTGGATGAACTGCGCAGTCTGGGCGAACGTGCTGATCAATATCTGGTGGAACTGGAGGCGCGGGAGCGACAGCGCACCGGGATTGCCCATCTCAAGGTCGGTTTCAACCGGGTGCATGGCTATTACATTGAAGTCACCCGCGCTCAGTCCCAAACCGTGCCGCCCGACTACCATCGCCGCCAGACGCTGAAGGGTGCGGAACGCTACATCATCCCGGAGTTGCAGGAGTTCGAGCATAAAGTTTTGCACGCCCAGGAACGAGCGCTGGCGCGGGAAAAGGCGTTGTATGACGCGCTGCTTAATCACTTGATTACCCAGTTGCCAATCTTACAGACCTGCGCCGCCGCGTTAGCCGAGCTGGATGTGTTGAGCAATCTGGCGGAACGTGCGGCCGCGTTGAACTGGAAAGCGCCGGAATGGGTGGATCAACCGGGGATCGCCATCACTGCCGGGCGGCATCCGGTGGTCGAGCAAGTGTTGGATGAGCCATTCGTGCCGAATGATCTTCAGTTGGAGCCGGAACGGCGGCGGATGCTGATCGTGACCGGCCCCAATCTCGGCGGCAAATCGACCTTCATGCGCCAGACTGCGCTGATCGTCCTGTTAGCCCATTTAGGCAGCTTTGTCCCGGCGGAACGGGCAGTGATTGGTCCGATTGACCGCATTTTCACCCGCATCGGCGCATCCGATGATCTGGCCGGTGGACGCTCCACGTTTATGGTGGAAATGAGCGAGGCGGCCAACATCCTGCACAACGCCACGCCGTACAGTCTGGTATTGATCGACGAGATCGGGCGCGGCACCAGCACGTTCGATGGACTGGCGCTGGCCTGGGCCTGCGCGGCGCATCTGGCCGGAACGGTGTGCGCTTTTACGCTATTCGCCACCCATTATTTTGAGCTGACCCGGTTGCCGGATGAACACCCCGGTATTGCTAATGTTCATCTGGATGCGGTGGAGCATGGCGAAAGTATTGTCTTTCTGCATCGCGTTCAGGACGGGCCGGCGGATCGCAGTTACGGTCTGCATGTCGCGGCGCTGGCGGGGGTGCCGCCGGTAGTGATTCAGCAGGCCCGCCAGCGCCTGCGGTTACTGGAGCGGCAAATGTTGCGGCGGGAATTACCGGCGCGGTCGGAAGCCAGGCCGCAACTGGCGCTGTTCGGTGAAGAGGTTCATCCGGCAGTCGCGGCGCTGGCGGTTCTTGATCTCAAAACGCTGACCCCGCAACAGGCGCTGGCGGAGTTGCAGCGGTTGAAGGCGTTGCTGTGAAATCATCCTTGATGCCGGATGCACCTTATTTCGATGGCGAGCTTTCCGTCGGGCAATACCCTAACGAGCGGTCGTGCAACGCCTGGTAGTAGCGCAGATCATCCTCGGTCAGCCGGCTATCGGGTACGCTGGGCGAAACGGGTCCGGCCAAATCCGCGACGAGCTTGTTACCCTGCTCATATTGGGTAAGAAAATAAGTGGAATCGGCTGCATCCACCACCCCATCGGGTATGCCCCAGGCCGGATCACGCGCGTCGCTGCTGCCGGTCAGGTCCGCCGGACAATCCGGAACGTCGCCCGCCTCATCCTCCAGCATCGATTCATAATTCGTCCAACCGGGGCCGGACATCAGTTTTTCGTCGAAGTTGTTGCGCGAGCGGGCCAACACCAGACGACGGCCAGCCTTCATCCCAGCCAGATAGGAACGGGGCGCGTCTTCCCATCCGCGCGTCTGGGCGTTGTAAGCGAACTCGCGCACCTTGCCGTTCTCGACCACCACCAGGTTGCCCGATTCGCCCACTTGCAGGCTGGTGGGTTTTTGCACCGCAGGGAGGGCAACAGTCTGCTAGGTTTGCCAGCGCCCGCTACCGTCCGTCATCGGATTCAGTTCGTAAAACGTCGGGGACTGGCTGCCGCCCACCCACACGCTCCTGCCCAACGAGGTGTTCGCCATCAAGACCTCACCCGTCATTTTCACCTCGGCGGGTAGCGCCTGATCCCGCATCGTCGTCAAATCCCGGGATATGGTCAGCAGTCGCCGGGACTTGGCAAACAGCAGGGTGATTTCGTCGCTCTGATTGTCGTACACCATCGCATCGGGCATCGCGCCCTTGAGGTCGAAGCTGCCGAGTACGGTCAGCCGCTCGCCATCTCCCAGCGTGTCGAACCGGGTCAACTGGCCCGCATTGACCAAATACAGGTCGCCATGCCGCCCGAACACGATTGGCGTGGCCCCTCCATGCGTATTTCACACCATGACGGTGGGTGATTTCAGGTCAAAGCGGCGGACCATTTCAGGCCAAGGCGGCGGGTGATTTTGCGGCAAGACGGCCGTGGAGTTCACGGAAGACGGCAGACCATTTCACGGAAGGCAGCGATGCGGGATAACAAACTGTAGGCTGGTTCCTTTTTTTTCCGAGGAGGAACCGATGCCCGCCGAGAGGTTATCCATGCGCAAGATTCAAGAAGTACTCCGCTTACACGCGGCTGGTCACAGCCAGCAGGACATCAGTCGCAGTTGCAGGATTGGCC
>JAKLIY010000052.1 GCA_022709365.1 Pseudomonadota bacterium | reverse complement strand
TGCCGCTTTACCTGGGTTTCTTTGAGTTCGTGCATAACGTCAGGCAGCGCGGTCAGGCTTTGTTGGGATCGCTGCTAGACACTCTGTTGCAGCCGGTAGCCTGTCCTCAAAACCCAATATGAGCCACTAATTAATGTCGAAACGATGTTGGCATGGGCTCAAAGCATGACTTGGAAAGGCCTTGAACCGGTGATTCAACTAAGCAAAAAAGTCTATAAAAAAGGGATTTCATTGACCAAAAAAGCGATGCGTGAAGTCGAGAAAAAATTGGAAAGGAACCCCCTTTTACCCAAATGGGATATCCTGATCAAACCGCTTGAAATGGTAAACTCTTTTTAGGAAATCACCTAAGTTAATGGCAGTGAGGGCTGGGGTGGGGGGTCTGAACGGTTACAGGTCAACTACTACTCCATAACCGCCAGCGTGATCGTTGCATTCGGCGGGCCGTACAGCATGACATAAGCCCCGGCTGGAACGGCGCTGGCGCTGCCGGGACCCGCGCCAGCGGTCAGCAGCTTCAGATCGGCGTCATACCACTTCCAGGCGCTGGCGCCGCTGATCGTGACCGAACCCGCCACGGGCAACTGACGCCACTCGGCATAGCCTTCACTGTCAATCGTGACCACGCTGTCGCCAGCGGCCAGCCGGGGGACGCTGGCTTGCGGACGGTGCAGGGTGCTGCCGTAACACACCCACTCCTCGTCATTGCGGGTCTCGATGACCACATCGTTCATATCGCGCCCGAAGTTCACGGGAATTTTCAGAAACATCCGCGCCACAGTCTCGCTGCCGGACGGATCAACGATTTGCGAGGTCTCCAGCAGGGCGGAGGTGGCGAACAAGTAGCCGGGCAGACTCTCCAGCGCCTCCAGGGTCAGGCGGGGCGGCAGCCCCCGGATCAGTGGAATGGATTGCGCATCCTCATTCACCGCCAGCCAGTGTTGGCCAGCGCGTCGTTGCCAAACGTCCGTCAGCGGAGCGGTGGGCGAGACCTGCTGGCCAAAGGGAATCTCTGACAGGTAGTGGCCCATTCCACCGGGCGCCCGCGCCGCCAGATAGCGCCGCCCATCGGCGACCAGCGCCCAGTAGGATCGAAGTGGCTGGGCGTCGCTGGAGAACGTCCCATCAACGCGCCGCTTCAAGCCGCTGGCGGTTTCGGCCCAGACGCCATTGCTATAGGTCGAAATCTGCAAGGTCCGGTCGGGGGCGGCGGCGATCCGCATCAAGGCCGCATAGTGCGCATAATCGCCGACAATAGCCGCCAGATCGGCGTCAGTGGCGAGCTGTTCGGGTAACGACGTTTCCGGTAACGGTGTCGGCACCGCCGGGATACTGCCGCGTTCAGCCAGCGCGTTCAGCATAATCTGTTCAGCCAGGCCGCCCGGATTGAACTGAATGGCGGCACCTGTCACCATCACCGCCAGCCGTTGATCCGGCGCGACGAAGAAATCAGAAGCGTAGGTCAGGGTTCCCCCGTTCTTGTGCCAGGCGGTGATGCCCACTGTGGCCAGTCCCGGTTGCGCCACGCCGTCCCAGCCCAGACCCCAGCGCATCGTCGGGATCGGATTGAACGGGAGTTGTTGCGTCTGATCGCGGCCCATCTCGGCCACTGCCGCTGCGGACAGGATACGGACGCCGCCATACTGGCCGCCGTTCATGAACATCATCGCCAGACGGGCCATATCGCCGGGTGTTGAATAAAGGCCGCCCGTCGCATAGCCATTGGTGTATTCCTGGGAATCGGTGCGGTCCCCGGTGTAGCCCGGCGCAAACGATCCCGCTGGAAAAGGCGCTAGCGCAAAGCGGCTGTGGGTCATGCCCAGTGGCTGAAGGATTTCGTCCTGCACGAACTGAGGGTAGGGCCGGCCGGATATCGTCGCCACCAGTAATTCGGTCATCGTCAAACAGTCATTGCAATACACCGCCATCTCGCCCGGCAGATGTTTGAGCCGCTGGGTCGCCAACGCCTGCTGCACCTGCGCGGCGTAGTCCAGGATCGGAGCGTAAGTGAACGCATTGCGATAATCCGTGCCACCCAAGCCCGCTGAATGATTGAGCAACATGCGCACGGTGATTTGCGAATACTCGGGCGAGGCCATGCGAAAATCAGGCAGATACCGGGTCAGCGGCGCGTCGAGGTCGATCAGGCCCTGGTCAACCAGTTTCATGACAGCGATAGCGGCGAAGACCTTGCTGACCGAGCCAATGCCGTACATCGTCGTCGCATCGGGCACGGTGGACGCTGCTTTGTCGATGAAACCGAAAGTTTCGCTCCAGACGATGCGCTCGCCGTCGATCAGGGCGACCGAGGCCGAGGGCGTGTCTGTATCAATGAGCCGCTGTTGAATCGCGGCACGGCCATCAACAATGGTTTGCGGGTAGGTGCGCGGCGCGGGGTCGTCACTGTCATTGCAGCCCGGTAAAGCCGCGAGGATGCCTAGCACAGCCAGCACTTTCAACACGTTACGTCGGTTCATCCGAGTCCTCCAGATTTGTTCCGTCTGCGCTACAGGGATAGGGGCAGGCTTTGCGAGATAACGTCTCTGTACAAAACAATGCTAGTGAGCACTCACTCTCCCCGTTCTCGCGCAATGGCCCGATAGCCGATGTCGGTGCGGTAATACGCGCCGTCCCAATGCACTCGTTTCGCCAGGTTATAGGCCAGATTTTGCGCCTCGGCGACCGTGCCGCCTAATGCCGTCGCGCACAACACCCGCCCGCCATGCGTCACGATATGCCCATCCTTGATTTCCGCCGTTCCCGCATGAAACAGCTTCACCTCATCGCCCAGTTCTTCATTGTGCGGCGGCAATCCTTCGATGACATCGCCCTGCCGGTAGCGGCCCGGATAACCGCCCGCGGTCATCACCACGCCCAGTGCCGGGCGCGGGTCCCAGTCCACTTCAACCTCGTGCAACCGCCCCTCCAGCGCCGCCTGGCACAGTTCCACCAGGTCGGAACGCAGCCGCAGCAACAGCGGCTGCGTTTCGGGATCGCCCAGCCGACAGTTATATTCCAGCACCTTGGGGCCGTCGGCGGTGACCATCACCCCGGCGTAGAGAAAGCCGACATAGCGGTTGCCTTCCGCTGCCATGCCGCGCACCGTCGGCTCGATAATCTCGGCCATGATCCGCTCATGCAGTTCCGGCGTGACCACCGGGGCCGGGGAATACGCGCCCATGCCGCCGGTGTTCGGCCCCCGGTCGCCGTTGTCGCGGGCCTTGTGATCCTGGGAAGAAGCGAACGGCAGGATAAATTCACCGTCCGTCATGACGATGAAACTGGCTTCCTCGCCGACCAAGAACTCCTCGACGACGACCCGGTGACCTGCTGCGCCGAAATCCGCGCCACTCAACATACCGTGGACCGCCGCAATCGCCTCGTCTTCACTCTGCGCCAGAATCACGCCCTTGCCGGCCGCCAGGCCATCGGCTTTCACCACGACCGGCGCGCCCATTTCCCGAATGTAGGCTTCCGCCGCGTCCGGATCGGTGAAGCTCTGATAGAGGGCGGTCGGGATGTGATGACGCGCCAGGAAATCCTTGGCGAAGGCTTTGGAGCCTTCCAGTTGCGCCGCCGCTTTCGACGGGCCGAAGCAGCGCAGCCCGGCCTGGGCGAACCGGTCGGTAATGCCCAGCACCAGCGGCACTTCCGGCCCGACAATCGTTAAATCAACATGATGGCTCTGGGCGAATTTGAGCAGGTCGGGCGGATCGTCAGCGGTGATGGCGATGTTCGTCACCTTGGGTTCGCGGGCGGTCCCGGCGTTGCCCAGTGCGACATAGACGTTGCTCACCCGGCTGGATTGCGCGACTTTCCAAGCCAGGGCGTGTTCGCGGCCACCGCCGCCAATAATCAGGATGTTCATAGGTGTCTGAATGCCTCAATGCCGCAATAATAAGTTCTTTAAATTCAACCGCCTGGCGAAACTTCGCAAGCCGGGATGGATAGGGCATTATATAGACAACCCGCCTTCGCGGAATCCATATTGCTCCGAGGTTCGCCATGCACCGCCGTAAACTGCCGATTGGCATTCAGACCTTCGCCAAGATTCGCGAGGCGGATTATTACTATGTGGACAAAACCGGCTTTATCCGGCAGTTGCTCGATCAGGGCAGTCTGTATTTTCTGTCCCGCCCGCGCCGTTTCGGCAAGTCGTTGCTGCTCGATACGCTGGCCGAATTGTTCGCCGGCAATGAGCCGCTGTTTCGGGGACTAGCGATTCATCCCGACTGGGACTGGACGGTGCGCTATCCAATCATCCGCTTCAGCTTTGGCGGGGGGATTGTGAAAAGTCGGGTGGAACTGGACCAACGGATTCTCGACCTCCTTTACCGTAACCAGCGGGCGCTCGGTCTGACCTGCCGCGACGCTACGGATATCGTCGGTTGCTTCAGCGAATTGATCGAGCAGGCTAATGCGACCACCGGACAACGGGTGGTGGTGCTGGTGGATGAATACGACAAGCCGATTCTCGACAATCTGACCGAGCCTGAAACGGCCCGCGCTATCCGCGATGGGCTGCGTAATCTCTATTCGGTCATCAAGGACAATGAAGCGCACATTCGCTTCGCCTTTCTGACTGGCGTCAGCAAATTCAGCAAGGTCAGCATTTTCTCCGGGCTGAACAACCTGAAGGACATCACGGTTGACGCCCGTTACTCGGCGTTGTGCGGCTATACTGAACAGGACGTGGAAACCGTCTTTGCGCCGGAACTGGACGGGCTGGACCGGGCGGAAATCCGCCGCTGGTATAACGGCTATAACTGGACCGGCGAAGCGGTTTATAACCCGTTTGATCTGCTGCTGCTGTTCGATGCCCGCGAATTCCGCACTTGGTGGTTTGAAACCGGTACGCCGACGTTTCTGGTTGATCTGCTCACCCAGCGCGGGTATTTCACGCCCCATCTGGCGCAGCTTTACGCCACCGAAGCGTTGCTGTCAGCCTTCGATGTCGAGACCCTGCTGTCGGAGGCGCTGCTGTGGCAGACCGGCTATCTGACTTTTACCGGTTCCCGGCGCATCGGCGCACGGCTGGAATACCGCCTCGGCTATCCCAATCTGGAGGTGGAAACGGCCCTCAATGACGCCTTGCTCAAGGCGTTGCTGGGCGACCCGATGCAGGCCGAGCGCGCCGTCAGCCGGCTTTATGATGTGTTGGTCGCCGGGGAGTTTGCCGCGTTGCGGGCGCATCTGGTCAGCCTGTTCGCCGCCATTCCGCATCACTGGCACACCGGCAATGCCATTGCCCGCTATGAGGGCTATTACGCCAGCGTGTTTTACAGCCATTTAGCGGCGCTAGGGCTGGACTTGATCGCCGAAGACGCCACCAGTCAGGGCCGAATTGATCTGACGCTGAAATTCAACGGGCAAGTCTGGCTGTTTGAATTCAAGGTGGTGGAACTGGAGCCGGAAGGGCGGGCGCTCCAGCAGATCAAGGATCGGGGCTATGCCGACAAATACCGCGCCTTGGGCCAGCCGATGCATTTGATCGGCATCGAATTCAGCCGCGAGCAGCGTACCGTGGTGGGTTTTGAGGTGGAGAGCGGTTAGCAGCAGGCCAGGGCGTGTTCGCGGCCACCGCCGCCAATAATCAGGATGTTCATCCAGCTTCTCCGTGAGTGTCATTTAAAAATGATTAGTTAGTTTTCCAGTTCTAACCACATCTTCATATCCTGATCTAAATCCGATAGATCGTAATGGGGTGAAATCCGCCGACTTGCCAGAAGCTGGCGAAATTCCCACAGGCTCATGCCTGCCCGTTCACGAGCATGACCGATCGAAAGACAGCGCTGTTGATAGAGTTGCATGGCGAGTTCTCTCTTCAATTAGCCTATGAACTTGCGGAAGCAATACCGACACGTCGGGCATGTGATATCGAGCAGTTTGCCCGCTGGAACCCGCAGTTGCTGATTGCAATGTGGGCATGGAATCACGATTTTAATGCCGAGGTCAGCGGTTGGCGGCGCTGCGCCCAAGTGCTGAAATAGTCCTTTGCGCCAGAGTTCAAAGAAACAACGCGCCGTGGCTTCAGCGTCGGCTTTTGAGGTATGCGCGTTAGAAAACGACTGGCCGAACAGGGAAACATGCAATTCCTGGAGCTTGGGATTTTTGTATCCTTTACCCCGCGTTTTGGGGAGTTGGCAAACCGGGACGCTGCTGCGCATGGTGCAGATTGACGGTAAACGGGCAATGTCGAAGCTGAATTGATGGCGATTTAATTCAGTTTTTATTACGTCGAGATCGAAGTTGATGTTGTGGCCGATAATGGTCTTTTCGCCGGGACTTTGGAGATCGCTGACGAATTTCCGAAGCACTTTGGTAATGGCGTGGCCTTCTTTGCGGGCTTGGTATTCGGTAATGCCATGAATCATCGTTGCCCCCGGCGCAATTCTGAATCCATCCGGCTTGATGATGTGGTTTTCCAACTTTTCAGTGAAGCCATTGGATTGAGCGACCAGCCAAGTGATGCTGACGATTCGCAACTCAAGCCGTTTGCTTGGATGATCGTTGGTTTCGGTGTCTACGAAGATGAGGCGCATGGGGAATTGTGTAACAAAAATTCATTTATACAGCAGTGGGTTAGAAACAGCAAAAACATCAAACCCACCATAAAACATCATTCTGCAAAGTAGGCATTCTTTTTCTCGTTCCGCAAGAAGTTGGTACCAGAAAATTTCTGGATTAGCACCACACTTCTCAATATTCTTTAACCTATCAATAACAGTATAGCTAAGTTTAGTTATTAAAAAGTTGGTTTTATCAGCATCACGTTCATCAATTGCGATTAAATGTGGTGTATGGATTTCTATAGGTTTTTCCCAACGTATCCCATAATTTTTAACAACAAGACCCTGAACAATTTTTTCTAGCGACTTTTCAAATCGAATGCGATCTATTTCTACTGCAACTGTAGGATTACCGTCAACAATTAGTGGTTTTTTTGTTTGATATAGGGCAACTAAAATAGCAGGGCGACGGGCCACAGCACGAACGATTTTTGAGCTGAAATGATCTTGACCGGCTTTGTTGTTGAAGTAACCATGTACTAAAATAAAACGCAAGTATTCATCTTCTTTTGATTTTTCAGAATTATGTGCATCACAAGAGGGAACTGTTATCAAATTATTTCGATATCTAATTCCTTTGGGTAGGTCCTTTTCTTCTGGAAATAAGCACTTTGGAGGTATGTGTTCATCACTTGTAGCTGGAGCATCACAAAAATAGCAGTAGGTGTTCATACGGTTTTTCTGAGTGGATTGCATCAACCGACCAACCTGCTCCGGCATCAAAGCTCGAACACCGCCATCGTAGTGACTGGCAACTTGACCGACATCCCAACGCTCAGCAAAACGCTCATAAAGTGCGTGTGACCAAGGCAATCCCTTGTTCTCGCTCAATCCAATCCAGCCCCAAACCCACCTGTCAGCGTAACGCTCGATCAGTACTCCGCTCCACGGCAACCCCTCGTTCCTGCTCAATTGCCTCCAGTCCCAACGGTCGGCATAACGCTCGATCAGTACCTCGCTCCATGGCAATCCCTCGTTCCAGCTCAATCCCGCGTTCCCCCATTCCCAGCGGTCAGCATAACGCTCGATCAGTGCTTCGCTCCACGGCAACCCCACAATCAAGCTCAATCCATCCCATTCCCAGCGGTCAGCATAACGCTCAATCAGTGCCTCACTCCACGGCAACCCCTCGTTAAAGCTTAATCCCCCCCAACCCCAACAGTCGGCATAACGCTCAATCAGTCCCTCACTCCACGGCAACCCCACATTCAAGCTCAATCCACTCCATTCCCAGCGGTCGGCATAACGCTCAATCAGTGCCTCACTCCACGGCAAGTCCTTGTTAAAGCTTAATCCCCACCAACCCCAACAGTCGATATAACGCTCAATCAGTCCCTCGCTCCACGGCAACCCCTCGTTCCTACTCAATTGCCTCCAGTCCCAACGGTCGGTATAACGCTCGATCAGTCTCTCGTTCCACGGCAACCTCTCGTTCAAGGATAATATTTCCCAGTTCCAACAGTCAGCGAAACGCTCGATCAGTGCCTCGTTCCACGGCAACTCCTCGTTCCAGCTTAATCCCTTCCAATCCCACCAATCCGCATACCGCCCAATCAACTCCTCACTCAACGGGTAATACCGCGACACCGCCAACCGAAAAAACTCCGGATGTCGCCGAAAAAACGCCTCAGTATCCCGCCGCTCCAACTCCCCCAACACCCGGTTAGCGATGCGGGTGCGTTGTTCAATATGCGCGGGCAAGCCGCCACTGGAACCCGGAACTAGCGCCTGATGAGTTGTCATAGTTGCTTCATCCAAATATTTGTCATTAAAAAACCAATGAGCCTACCTAAATTTTACCTATTTCTTTAAACATTGCAGTACGTAAAATTTCATTGATACGAGCTTGATATCCAGTTCCTTGAGACTTGAGCTATGCCAGAACATCATCATCAAGCTGAACAGTCATTGTATGCTTGATCGGATGATAAAACAGATTACGTACCGCTTTCTTCCAGAATTCATCATCCAAGGGAGGAATATCGCTCGTATCAATAGCCTATTGGTATCCAGCAAATAACGGGCTTTCACAAAACAATTTCCCGTGGTGGACTACGATCCCGCCAGGAATCGATTTCTTGGTCGTCGAGGTCGACGCCGTCGTTTTGTTGGCGAAATTTCTCGATCACCTCCCACCACGAACGATGCTGTTCTCCAGTTAACCAAGTATAGTCGGCAGGCGTCATTAATATAGCAACGACTTTGCCACACCGAGTGAGTGTAATGCGTTCGCCAAGTTCGAGATTTTCAATCAGACGGCTGAGTGATTGCCGGGCTTTTGCAACGGAGCATTCTCGGATCATATTTTGTCCTCAGTGGATCAAGAAATGAGTGCTTTGAGCTTGATATTGGCTCTCATTCATCCAATTGCGACCGCAACCGCTCAATGTCCTCGGCCAAACGCTGGCGGGCTTCGACAAAATACCGTTCCCAGTCAGCAATCCCTGCCAACGTCCGATACGTCTCATGCTGCCGCAGCGCCTGAACCCCCGCCAGCAGCCGTTCCACTTCCAGCCGCAATTGCGCCACCCGCTTGCGCAGTTGATCGCCTTCGGTCAGCACAGTAGCCGGATCGGCGAAGGGCCGGCCACTCTTCAATTCCCGATACAGCCGGCGCAACGTCGCCAGATCGCCCTGCTGATACGCCGCCCGCACCTGAATAAACAACGCCCCCGCCTGCGCCTTGTCGGCGTCCGTCACCCGATCGGGATGACACTGCATACTGGCCTCCCGGAACAGGCGCTTGAGTTCCGCCTGCTGGTCGGGATCGAGCCGGGGCGCTTCGGGCATGCGCTCGACGTCTTCCCGGCTCTGCTGGTAGTCGGCATAGTCCTCTCGGGCGTGGGCATGAGCCTCGCGATCTTCATCGGTGGCCGTGCGCCGCATGGCTTGCCGCTGCCAGTACTGTTGCCGCAAGCGCAGCGATTCTTCCAGCAGATCGCCCAGCATCTCGTGCTGGCGGCGGGCAAACTCCTGAATCAGTCGTTCCAGCTCCGCCTGTTCCTGACTGAGTGCAACCACCTGCGCTTCCAAGGTGCGCAATTCCAGCCGCAGCGTCGCCCATTCCGGGTCTTCATACGGCATCAGCGCCACACCCCGCGCCAGTAACGCCGCAACGCTGGCTTGCGCCGCTGCCCAATCCTGCCGCTGCAACTGCTCCAGCAATTCCGCAATCGCCGGCAATGATCGGGTCACTTCCAAACGCGGCAACTGCGCAGTCAGCAACTCATGATCATCCAGCAACAGCAGGTTATGAATCACCTCCAGCCGGCGCAGCAACTGCTGGCGATCCAGTGTCGGTTCGGGCGGTCGCAACTGATGCTTGTCCAGCAATTGCGCAAACGCTTCGGCATACCCTGCCGCCAGCGCCGCATCGCCCCACACCCGGAGGATATTCTCATCGGCGCGACTGGCGCGGCGCGTCCAGTTGTAGGAGCCGGTCATCACCCCGTCCCCATCGATGACGCAGAATTTGTGATGCAGCGAACCCTGCCCGCCTTGCGCTTCGGGAATCCAGAACACCGCACCGCCTGCGGCCCGTAACCGCTCCAGATTCAGCCCGGACTGGCGGTTAATCGCATCGTCCAACAGCGCCAGCCGCACCCGACAGCCACGCCTGGCCGCTTTCAGCAACGCCTCGAGCAGCGCTGGGTCAGTCAGCCAGGCGACCGCCACATCAATCGACTGCCGGGCAGCATCCAAATCAGCCCTGATCACCCGGCCGATGTCGGTGAAATGGGCCTGAATGTCCATCAAGCGTCGCAGAGCCTCAGTGCTTTGGAAATCAATGCCGGAAGTGCCGCATCCCGGTAAAGACCATGGTCATGCCATGTTCATCAGCGGCAGCGATCACTTCACTGTCACGCATGGAGCCGCCCGGCTGAATGACGGCGGTAATCCCCAGCTCCGCTGCCAGATCAAGACCATCGCGGAACGGGAAGAACGCATCGGAACCCAGGGCCGCGCCGCGCAAATCCAGTTTCGCTTCCTCAGCCTTCATCGCGGCAATCCGGGCGGAAAACACCCGACTCATCTGCCCTGCGCCGACGCCGAGAATCATCCCATCCCGGCCATAGACAATGGCGTTGGACTTGACGAATTTGACGACTTGCCAGGTGAACAGCAGATCGGCCATTTCTTGAGGAGTGGGTTTGCGCTGGGTCACAACTTTCAATGCCGACTCGGCGACCTGACCCAGATCACGGTCTTGCACCAGTAGGCCGCCCGTGACCCGCTTGTAATCCCAACCCGCCGCCCGCTCGCTGTTCCAATGACCGCAGGCCAAGACCCGCACGTTCTGTTTGCTGGCCGTCGCCGCCAAGGCTTCCGGCGCGACTTCCGGGGCGATGATCACTTCGACAAACTGCCGGTCAACAATCGCCTTGGCAGTCGCCGCATCCAGCGGACGGTTGAAGGCGATAATGCCGCCAAAGGCTGAAGTCGGGTCCGCCTGATAAGCGCGGTCATACGCTTCCAGCAGAGTCGCGCCGACTGCGACACCGCAGGGGTTGGCGTGCTTGACGATCACGCAGGCCGGCGCGGCGAAACTTTTAACGCATTCCAGCGCGGCGTCGGTGTCGGCGACGTTGTTGTAGGACAGTTCCTTGCCCTGCAACTGGCGGGCGGTGGCGATGCAGGCTTCCGCCGGTTGCGGCTCGACATAAAACGCCGCGCCCTGATGCGGATTCTCGCCGTAGCGCATCGCCTGGGCTTTCTGGAACTGGACGCTGTAGGTGCGCGGGAACGGATCGTGCGCGCCTTCGGCCCGGATGGAACCGAGATAGTTGGCAATCGCGCCATCGTAGCGGGCGGTGTGTTCAAACACTTTCACCGCCAGATCGAAACGGGTGGCGTCGCTGGCGGCGCCGTTTTGCGCCCGCATTTCGCTCAGCACCCGCGCGTAGTCGCCGGCGTCCACCACGACGGTGACCGCCGCATGATTCTTGGCCGCTGCCCGCAGCATGGTCGGTCCGCCAATATCGATGTTTTCGATGGCGTGCGGCAGGGTGCAATCGGGTTTGGCGACCGTGGCGGCGAATGGATACAGGTTGACGACCAGCAGGTCAATGGGCGGAATACCGTGCTTCATCATCGCCGCGTCGTCCTGACCGCGCCGACCCAGCAAACCGCCGTGAATCCGGGGATGCAGGGTCTTGAGGCGACCGTCCATCATCTCCGGGAAGCCGGTGTAATCGGCGACCTCAATCACGGGAATGCCGCTGTCGTTCAACAGCTTGGCGGTGCCGCCAGTAGAGAGCAGTTCCACGCCCAGTTCATGCAGGGCGCGGGCGAAGTCGATGATGCCGGTCTTGTCGGAAACGCTGAGCAAAGCACGGCGAATGGGAGGAGCAGAGGTCAGGTTCATGCGGGAGTCGAGGACCTTGGTCGAAGTGAATGGAAAAAAGCGCCAGAGTAGCAATCAGGCGTTGGCGGCAGGGGGCGCGCCGAAATAGAGATCGTAGAACCGATCCTTTTCCGCGTCATATTGCATCAGCTCGCCGTTCTCCAGATCGTAGTACCAGCCATAGAGCTTAAGGTGGCTTTCCTCGACATGCTGCCGAACAAACGGGAAGGTCATGAGATTGGCGAGCGAAGTGCGGATGCCAGCCCGTTCACAAGCGCGTTGCTTGAACTCACGGCTGGCATCTGGCCAGCGCTGGAGGACTTCATCACGGGCTGGCGCAGCGATACGAACCCAAGGCGCGATGTACCCTTCGCCTTCGTCATTTTCACCGTAACCGTCCAGCAGGGCGGTAATACCGCCGCAGTGTGAGTGACCGAGAACGATGATGTTACGCACTTTCAAATTGCAGACGGCGAATTCCACGGCGGCGCTGGTGCCATGATAGCGGCCGCCCGTCTCGTAGGGGGGGATCAGGTTAGCAACGTTGCGGATGACAAACAGGTCGCCGGGCGCCGAGTCGGTCAGAATGGCGGGATCAACCCGCGAATCGCTGCAACCGATCAGCAGGGTGGAGGGGGTTTGCCCCTGCATGGCCAGCCGGTTGAACACTTCCCGGTTGGGTTCAAAGTTTTTGACACGAAAACGCTGAAAACCTTGTAATAACTCGTTGATTCCAGGCATGGGCCGGACTCCGGCGAGAGGTGAGAGGGATGAACGCGCCATTATATAAGCAACCCGACCCGTAGAATCCATGGCGTTGATGATCCAAACGCTTTCCATACCTGCGCGGCGTACCCTGCATCGAAAACTTGGTGAGCGCCGTCGGCAAGATAGTGCCGATCGATGCTGGCGAACCGCGCTCCGGGTTGGCAATTCGCCGGCCTCAATTTATCTCTCAAAAAATAAATTATTTAAAAACATATTATTAATTTGTATTTGAGAATTATTCTCATTTATATTATGCTATTCCCAAGACGTAAAAACGCTAACCGTGTTTTTAATGCACTTACTAGGTGACATTTTTTGATCAAACCAGTCACGGTTACTTTGCAATAAAACGGGGTATGAAGGGGTATGAACATGACTCAAGCACTCGATAAAGACGCCGCAATCCGCGTATTGAACCAGATTCTTGAACTGGAGTTGGCGGGTGTTGTGCGCTACACCCACTACGCGCTAATGGTGTACGGCTACAACCGCATCCCCATTGTTAGCTGGCTCAATGCGCAGGCTGACGAAAGTTTGCTGCACGCCCGCCAAGCCGGTGAGCTGATTACCAGCCTGGGCGGTCATCCCTCGCTTGGCATCGGACCGCTGCTGGAAACTCACCAGCACGATATCGGCGACATCCTGCGGGAATCCCTGGCGCATGAGCGCGAAGCGCTCAAGGCGTATTACGAGCTACTGGATTGTGTGCGAGACCGGGATGTCCGTCTGGAAGAATATGCCCGGACGCTGATTGCCGAGGAGCAAACGCACCTCGATGACGTTAACAAGATGCTGCGGACGCCAGGCCAGACCCAGACTCTCCGGGAGGGTGCCTGAATGAATACCTATACCGAGCCGGAACGCCGGGCGTTTGCGTTGGGTCAAGCGGTCGGGCTGGGGTTCATCCAGCCGCTGAGCCTGATGCGGCCCGGCAGTGTAGGCCGCATCTTGACGGTAAGCGGCAGCAGCGTCAGTGATCGCGATGTCGAGCGCGGCCTGCTGGAAATGGGTTTTGTCGAAGGTGCATGCGTGGAAGTGCTGCATCACGGCTTTTGGCGGCGCGACCCGCTGGCGGTGCGCATCAACCAGACGATGACCGTGGCGTTGCGGCGCTGCGAGGCCAGCGCGGTGCTGGTCGGGCCACTGCTCGACTCGGCAATGAGCGCAACTTCGGCTTCCAACCGGGAGCGCGACCCCTCATGACCACCGGAGTTTTGACCGCAGAGAACGCCCGCAGGGTGCAGATTGCGCTGGTCGGGCCACCCAACTGCGGCAAGACCACGCTGTTCAATACCCTGACCGGCGGCCGGCAAAAGACCGCCAATTATCCCGGCGTGACCGTCGAGCGGAAAAGTGGGCGGTTGCGGACGCCAGTCGGTCATACCGTCGAACTGCTTGACCTGCCCGGCAGTTACAGCTTGCGCGCCCGCAGTCCTGACGAAGCGATTACCCGCGATGTGGTGCTGGGGCGGCAAGCGCAGGAAGGGTTGCCGGACGCCGTGGTCTGCGTAACGGACGCCACCAATCTGGGCCAGCATCTGCGGTTGTTACTGGAACTGCGTCAGTTGGGCCGACCGCTGATTCTGGCGCTCAACATGATGGACATCGCCGAAAAGCGCGGTTGTCAAATTAGCATCGAAACGCTGTCCCGCCAGTTGGGAATTCCGGTCGTCACGACCGTGGCGATGCGCAAAAACGGGGTGCAGGACCTGCTTGGCGAGATTGATGTGCTGCTGAATCAGACCCCGGTGACTACGGGAACCGCCACGACCGATGATTGGCAGGAACCCTCAGCGGACACGATTCGCGCCTATCACCAAGAAGTCGAACGCCTGCTGCGGGAAGCGGTGATTCAGGAAGCCGCGCCGGAGCGGCTGACCCGGCAACTGGATCGGGTCGTCCTGCATCCAGTGGTGGGGCCGCTGATTCTGCTTGGCATTTTGTTCCTGATGTTCCAGGCGGTGTTCAGTTGGGCGGAAGCGCCGATGGACTGGATCGACGCCGGCATGGTCAGCTTGCAACAGTGGCTTGCCGCACATATGGAAGAGAGCCTGCTCAAGAGCCTGGTCGTTGACGGGATCATCGCCGGGATTGGCGGGGTGGTGATCTTTCTGCCGCAAATCCTGATTTTGTTCCTGTTCATCCTGTTGCTGGAGGATTTCGGCTACATGGCTCGGGCCGCGTTCCTGATGGATCGCCTCATGAGTGCGGTGGGCTTGAACGGACGCGCCTTTATCCCCTTGCTGTCCAGCTTCGCCTGCGCCATTCCCGGCATCATGGCGGCGCGCACCATCGCTCATCCGCTGGATCGGTTGGTCACGATTCTGATCGCGCCGCTGATGACCTGTTCAGCGCGGTTGCCGGTGTACGTCCTGCTGATTGCGGCCTTTATCCCCAATACAGCGGTCTGGGGCGGGATCGGCTTGCAAGGGCTGGTCATGTTTGGCTTGTACGCGACCGGCATCGTCGGCGCGCTGGCGGTGGCGGGCGTGTTGCGGTTGACCTTGTTACGCGGCGACCGGCAGCCGTTGTTGATGGAGTTGCCCAGCTACAAATGGCCGAATCCCGCCAACGTACTGCTGGGTTTGTGGGAGCGCGCCAAAATCTTCATGCGCCGAATCGGCACAATCATCCTGAGCGTGTTGATCGTGTTGTGGTTTCTCTCGACCTTTCCCGCTCCGCCGGCAGGCGCGACCGAGCCGGCGATTTATTACAGCTTTGCCGGGATGATCGGGCGCGGGCTGGAACCGCTGCTGGCGCCGATTGGTTTCAACTGGCAAATCGCCATCGCCTTGGTGCCGGGCCTGGCGGCGCGTGAGGTGGCGGTAGCGGCGCTCGGCACGGTGTACGCCCTGAGCGGCGACGAAGGCGCGGTCACGGAAGCGCTGAGCGTGACGCTGGCGCAGAGCTGGACGCTGGCAACCGCCTTGTCGTTGCTGGCCTGGTACGTGTTCGCCCCGCAATGTCTGGCGACGCTGGCCGCCGTTCGTCGTGAAACCAACTCCTGGCGCTGGGCGACCTTCATGTTCGTCTATCTGATGGTGCTGGCCTATGTCGCGGCCTTCGTCACCTATCGGGTCGCGCTGGCGTTGGGAGGCGGCTGACATGTGGCAAGACGGTTTGGCATTACTGATCGTAGTCATCGCGGCACTGGCCGTGCTGCGAAACGTCCTGCCCTCCAGGCTTTTTCGGTTTGGCGCGCGCCAAGGCAGCGACGGTTCGGCCAAGAATGCGCCGCCCGCTGGCGGATGTGGCGGCTGTGCTTCGGGATCGTCCTGCTTCAAGGTACAGGTCAAGGTTCATCCTACTGTTATCCAGCGGTGCGAGCGGTTTCCATCCTCTGGTAATCATTAGATATGATGGGCGCAAGCGCCTATCGTGAAATGCGCCATGGAGGGCGTGGTCGACAGAGAATTCTGTTGACCAGCGAGCAAAAGCACAAACCTGGACGAGTCACGTAACAACGGGTGGCGCTGGGTAAATCAAAGGTTATTTCATGCCCTTATCGTGGAACGAAATTAAAGACCGCGCCCTGAAATTCTCCCGCGAATGGGCGGATGAATCCTCAGAAGAAGCCGAAGCAAAATCCTTTCTGGACGCCTTTTTTAACGTGTTCGGCGTTCCCCGCAAGCGGGTAGCGACCTTTGAGCAGCGGGTTAAGAAGCTGGACGGCAGAAGCGGCTACATTGATTTACTCTGGAAAGGAATTTTGTTGATTGAGCAAAAATCACGCGGCAAGGATTTAGACCGCGCCTTTCAACAGGCCAAGGAGTATTTCCCCGGACTCAAGGACCGGGACGCCCCCCGCTATATTCTGGTTTCCGATTTTGCCCGCTTCCGGCTTTACGACCTGGAAGAAGGGAAGCAGCACGAATTCATCCTCGCCGAGTTTTATAAAAATGTCCGGTTGTTCGGCTTTATCGCCGGTTATCAGACCACCGTTTACAAAGAACAAGACCCCGTTAATATCCAGGCTGCCGAGCGCATGGGACGATTGCACGACAAACTCAAAGAAATTGGCTACGAAGGCCACCACCTGGAAATCTATCTGGTCCGTTTGCTGTTTTGCCTGTTTGCCGAAGACACCAGTATTTTCGAGCGCCGCCAGTTTCAAGACCTGATCGAACAGCGCACGAGCGAGGACGGTGCAGACCTTGACCAATGGCTTTCCAGCCTGTTCCAAGTGTTGAACGCCCCGCCAGAGAAGCGGCTTAAAAAGCGGGACGAGCAGCTTTTAGCGTTTCCCTATGTTAATGGCAGCCTGTTTGCCGAACTCTTGCCAGATGCCGCCTTTGATACCTGTATGCGCCAGCTTTTGCTGGATTGTTGCGCTTTGGATTGGAGCCGGATTTCTCCGGCGATCTTCGGCAGCCTGTTTCAATCGGTTATGGATACCACGTTACGGCGGAACCTTGGCGCGCACTACACCAGCGAAAAAAACATCCTCAAGCTGATCAAGCCGCTGTTTCTGGACGAGTTACGGGCCGAGTTTGAGCGGGTGAAAACCAACAAGAAGCGACTGGAGGAATTCCACCAACGCCTCGCTAAACTAAAATTCCTGGACCCCGCTTGCGGTTGCGGCAACTTCCTGGTGATTGCCTACCGGGAATTGCGCTTGCTGGAACTGGACGTGTTGCGCGCACTGGACCAGGGCGAAGCCTCCCTTGACGTTTCACAGTTCAACATCCTGTGCGACGTGGACCAGTTTTTCGGCATCGAGATCGAGGAGTTTCCCGCCCAAATCGCCCAGACGGCTTTATGGCTGATGGACCACCAAATGAATCTGCGGGTTTCCGAAGAGTTCGGCAGATACTTCGTCCGCTTGCCCTTGCAGAAATCCGCCACCATCGTTCACGGTAACGCGCTACGCATGGACTGGCGGGAAATCGTGAAGCCGGAGGCGCTCAGTTACATCTTGGGCAATCCGCCTTTTGGCGGAGCCAAATATATCAGCGAGGAGCAACGCACCGATATGGCGGCAGTCTTTGCCGACGTGCCCAGCGCCGGATTACTGGATTTTGTTGCGGCATGGTATCGGAAAGCCGCAGATTACATGGCGGACAATCCGAAAATTAAAGCCGCTTTTGTGTCCACTAACTCCATCACCCAAGGCGAGCAAGTCGGGGTTTTATGGCCCGACTTATTCAAGAGAGGCGTCAGAATTCACTTTGCGCACCAGACTTTTCAATGGTCCAGCGAGGCGCGAGGCAAAGCCGCCGTACATTGCGTCATCATCGGTTTTGCCCTACATGACGCCGAGGACAAGCGGATTTTCGACTATGAAACCGTGCAGGCCGAGCCGCACGAAGTTAAGGCCAAGAATATCAACCCCTATCTGGTAGACGTGGGGGATTTAGTGATTGCCCGCCGGGGAAAGCCGATCTGCCCCGTTCCTGAAATAGGTATCGGGAACAAGCCCATTGACGGCGGCCATTATCTTTTCAAGCCGGAAGAGCGGGATGAATTTCTAAAGCGGGAGCCAGCCGCCGCCCCGTATTTTCGCCGCTGGCTTGGCGCGGATGAGTTTTTGAACGGGTATGACCGATGGTGTCTTTGGTTGGGCGATTGCCCGCCGGACGTATTAAAGCAAATGCCGGAGGCTGTGAAGCGCGTTGAAGCTGTGCGACGGTATCGACTGAATAGCAAAAGCGCGCCCACTCGCAAGCTTGCAGCGGCCCCGACTCGCTTTCATGTGCAGAATATGCCAGATTCTGATTTTCTGGTGATCCCGAAGGTGTCATCCGAGCGGCGGGTTTATATTCCTCTCGATTTTATGGCTCCAACAACATTATATAGCGACCTTGTTTTTATTTTCCCCCAAGCAACCCGCTATCATTTTGGCATTTTGTCATCCGCTATGCACATGGCTTGGGTTCGCAGCGTTTGCGGACGGCTAGAAAGCCGTTATCGCTATTCAGCCGGAATTGTTTACAACAATTTCCCGTGGCCGCAGACACAGACGGGCAAGCAGAAACAGGCGATTGAGGACGCCGCGCAAGCGGTTTTGGATGCGCGGGTGCAGTTTCCCAACGCTTCCCTTGCCGACCTTTACGACCCGTTGACCATGCCAGCAGCCTTGACCAAAGCCCACCGCAAGCTGGATGCAGCGGTGGATAGGGCGTATGCCAAGCGAACATTCACCGGCGACAGCGACCGCGTAGTGTTCCTGTTTGAGCTTTACCAGCAAATCACCAGCCCGCTGGAATCCAGGAAGGCGACACGAAGGAAGTGAGCTAAAACCGGGTACAATTTAACATCCTTACCGGCCATGGTGGGCAAAGCGATGACCCTATCCGAACCTTTCCTGACTCCAACCGAAGCAGCCTGCGTCGCTCGCGTCAGTGCGGAAACGATTCGCCGCGCGATTCGTTCCGGCAGATTGCCGGCGCTGAAACGACTGGGCAGCACCCGCCATTGGATCGAACGCCAAGCCCTTGACCGCTGGATCAAGGGAGAATGCGCCACACCCGCTTTGCACTCATCCATGGCGTTGGCCGATCTGATGCAGCAATTGCCCGATCTACCCACCTTCCAGGGCGATCCGGTTGAAATTCAGCGGGCGCTGCGCGATGAGTGGCAATAGATTTCTACTGGATACCAACATCATCATTGGGATGTACCAGCGGAATGCTGAAGTATTCACCTTGCTTTCCGCCCGTGGCGCACGACTGGCGGATTCCGGGTATAACAGCGTGACTCGAATCGAATTGCTCAGCTATCCGGGAATAACCGCCGCCGAAGAAGCTGCTATTAACACGCTGCTCGATTCGTTGAGCCATTATCCATTAACCCGAATCATTGAGAACGGAGCTATCGCTATCCGCCGCGCCCATCGGATGAAGCTGCCTGACGCAGTGATTCTGGCGACGGCTCAAGCGCATGAACTGGCATTGCTGACGCTGGACCAAAAACTGGCTGCGCTGGCGACCAGCTTCCCTTAGCAAGCGCTC
This sequence comes from Pseudomonadota bacterium, assembly GCA_022709365.1. Taxonomy (GTDB): domain Bacteria; phylum Pseudomonadota; class Gammaproteobacteria; order Competibacterales; family Competibacteraceae; genus UBA2383. The sequence continues at coordinate 1,389 of JAKLIY010000052.1, read as the reverse complement.
CGGCATGGAGTGCCAGTATCCACGGACGGTGAAAGCACCTGATATTGCCAGAGCGGAAACAACAACGGCCTCACTGGGGCCGTTGTTGTTTGTTGCAGAGCGAAGGGTTGGCGCTAGATGCGACGGCGGCGGGCGGCGAGTCCGATCAGACCCAGACCGAGCAGTGCTAGAGATGTGGGTTCAGGAATAGTGTTGTTGGACGGAACTTGTTCCCCAAAAACTTTTATCTCCGTTATGGAAAACCAGTTGGTATTGGTTCCTTGGAAATTCGAAAGGACGACGGCCCATGCGGGTGCCAAGGCCACCGGTCCGGTGAGGTCCACCCCGTCGTTCACATCGCCGCCAAGTTGATTTTGCACACTACCGGCGAAAGCTGTAGTGTTAAAGGGAGTGTTGGGCGCACCACCCGTGGGTCCGATGATCCCTATATCAAGCCCGGTAATAGCGCCAGGGATACCATTGTCAAAGATATCCCCGCCATAAATCTCGACGCGGTTCACCAACCAAGGTCCACCGGTAGTGAAATCCAGAGTAAGGAATATGGCGGGACTAATGAGAGTTCCATCGTTGGCGCTCGGTGTGACAAATAACTGGCTACTGACCGCGAAAGTGCCAATCACTCCATTCATTGAGAGTTCCGCTGCCAAACTGATAGGTAGCAGTAGTACCCAGAAAGCCAAAATTGGTGAAATTGGCTCCGGATGTGATCGTGCCATTGTAGATATGGGACCAATTGCCGTGACCTGATTCGACCGCATCGTTGATGTCGTAATGGTCGATTGAAATCTCCACTGCATTGGCCAGCGTTACCGATCCACTCAATAAAATTGCCAGCGTGGTTGCCGCCACGAGAGAATGCTTTTTCATCACTGCCTCCTAAGAGTCGTTCAAGATGAGTTGCGATTGACGACCCAGATAAAGCAATTTCTATTCCATAATAATAATAATAATTAATAAGTTAATTATTATGCAGTGTTTATAGCTGTAAAATATAGCAGTAAATTTTTAATAGAGAATTTCCCAATAAACTATTTAATTTTTTATGGTTTATTGCAAATGCACAATAATTTTTCTATTGCTAAATCATTTAGTTGTTTTTTAATAACGTACTAATCCGATAGAGATGTGCAGTTAAAATCCCTACTTAATACAGTGTAAAAATTTCCGACAACGGCGGCGGCGTCAACCCTATTTCTAACCTGACAACCCGAATCAAAGTCAGCGACAGCTCATCGCCAAGAGGTTGCTTACGTCAATTATTTATAGTTTATCCAATAGATATCCAGACATACCTTACACAGGGGCCTCTTCGAGATTGGCATACTGAGTCGTGGGAAGCTTGAAAAATGAGCGAATTCTTTCAATATTTTTCTTCAATTTTTCCAGACC
>JAKLIY010000051.1 GCA_022709365.1 Pseudomonadota bacterium | reverse complement strand
GAATTCCATCAGGGCACGAGGGCTGGCGATAGCGCCTTAACACGATGCCGGATATATGGCCGCAACTTTTCCTTTAGCCAAGCTGCGATTTCCTCTTGCATCGCGGGGCGGACCATATATGTCTAAAGCCTCCCCTCTCCCCTCGGGAGAGGTTGGGGGTTGGTGGATGCGGCGCAAGCGCCTTATCCACTCTGCCTATCCTGACCTTCATTTGAGGTCGGTTGAAGTACTAGCCCCTGGAAAGAACGAGAGGAGAAAAGTATGTCTGACGCGCTACAACTGGTTCAAGAGTATTTCGATGCCTGGAACCGCCAGGATGCCGCCGGCATCGTGGCGAAATTCGCTGAAGGCGGTACCTATAATGACCCCCTGGCCCAGGAACTGAGCGGTGAAGCCATTGCCGCCTATGCGCGTGGGCTGTGGGAGGCGTTCCCGGATCTATCGTTGGAGATCGTGGGTCCGACGCTGGTTGGCGACGGACAGGTCGCCGCTCGATGGCTGATGAAAGGCGCCAATACCGGTCCTTTCCAGGGGCTTCCGCCCAGCGGACGCTCCGTGGCTCTGCCCGGGGCCGACTTCATCACGATCACAGGGGATAAAATCCGCTCGGTACAGGGATATTTCGACGCCGGGGAAGTACCGCGCCAGTTGGGACTGCAAATCCTGGTGCAACCCTACGCCCTCGTTCCTTATCAGTTCGGTCGTGCTGTTTCCGTGCAGAGCGGCAAGAAGAACAAGCCGGGAGCCTTCAGCATCACCGTTCTCCATGCCCGTTCCGAGCAGGAAAGAGAGCAAATAGGGGATTACAGCCGCCAGATCGGAAGCGAGATGCTGGCCATGCCGGAGTTCATCAGTTGGACCGGCATCGTCGTCGGTGACCGGATGATGACCGTCACCGCCTGGGATAATGCGGAAAGCCCCCGCTGGCTGACACGCCAAGGCACTCACGTTGAGACGATGCAGAAGTTCTTCGGGCCAGAGCTTGCAGCCGGCGGGTATACCAGCGTCTGGGTCCCCGAACGATTCGGCGCGACCTGGGTACGCTGTACGCAGTGCAGCCGCATGACGGACTATCAAAAGGCCAACGGGCAGTGTGAGTGCGGTCAGACGCTCCCCGAACCGCCACCTTACTGGTGAGTGAATCCGGGGGATGGCGCCCTGCGAAACAGGGGGTTGCTGGACTCCCCCTTCCCGGCGTGGGAGGGGGGAGGGGGTGAGCGCTTACGTTCCGGGATACCGACTACCGCGAACCCAACACTCCCCATTCTTCTTCAGCTTCCATGTCCGCCGGCGTCACCGCAACGGGTGGAGTACGCATGTTGCGCTCGATGAGCAGCTTGCGATAGTTCTGATAATTGGTCTCATTGCCAAGGTAAATACACTCGCAGACATTAGGGTCGGCATAGTAATAAACCGGCTGGTCACCCATTTTTCGCACCGCCACTTCGTAGAGCGGCACTCGCCGCAAGCGCGACATTTTTTCGGGGGTATCAGCCGGTTTCTTGGCGAAGCCAGCCGCCAGTAGCAGTTCTTCCTGTTGGTTGGCCGTCTGCTGCATGGCAGACCCGCAACCGGCCAAGGTCGCGCCCAAGGCGGCCGCCATCAGTGCCGTGATGAATTTGCCCATCGTTTTCCTCTCCTCGATCAGTTTAGAACCAGGTTTCCATCTGCAGGCCGAATAACCAGTGGTCGGTCCCGGTCCAGCCGGTTAGAGCAAAGGTGTTTTCACCCGTTTGCGGATCGGTATTCGGCGGTAGCCCATAATTAAAGCCGTTCAGATCATCGGACCAGGTCATATAAGTAATTAGACCCCGAAGCGCCGGCCGCTGAAAGAAGCCGGCTGAGGTATCGAGATTGAAGGTTGGCGCCAGGGTGAACTTGAAGACGTTGCCGCTGGCTTGGGTCTTGGTATTAGGCTGGAGATTAGGCACGTTGGTGCCCGTGTCGAGGTCCTGGTATTGATAGGTGGCCTCGTAAGCCATCATGAAATTCTGCGTGATGGGCTGTTCGAGACGCAGGTTGAGAGAGGCCCAGGTGTACTCATCTCCCTTGTAGTAGTAATCCTGACTGTATTGCGCCATTAACGCCGGCGCAATACGCCAATGATCGTTAATGGGCGTCACGCCAAAGGTGTAAACCCGTACGGATTGGGCATCGCTGGTCAGGTCACCCTGACTGCCCAGGACTTTAACCTGGGCACCCAAACCTTGACCATAGAGAATCCCGGTTTTGGAAAAGCCTTGGGAATATCCGTAAAAGTTGGGCTGGTTATAACCCAGCATGAGATGAACGCCGCTTTCCGCCGCGTCCGTGACAGGTATAGGTTCGCGATCACCGTTATCGGCGGCCCACATGCCAGATAACATGAACTGCCAGGGACCCACATAGTTGTTGGCGGTCAGGATGTAACTCTGGACTTCCTCGTTCGTCGGTTCGATGGTGCCAAAATTACGCGCATACAAGGTCACGTTGGTCGACCAGTTTTCGGTCGGCTTGACATCGTAAATGCCAGCGCCGGTGCCGGCCAGAAAGATAATGTCCGAATCGAAGAAGTGAATATCGAAGTTGTTGCGATCGAATCGTTTGCCGGCCCACAACACCGCGTCCTGGAAAGTGCTGGAACCGGCGAAGCTTTGCAGGTTGCCAAGTTCCGCAAAGAGCTGACGGACGTTCAATTGGCTATCGTCGGCGGTCCAGTCGTTGTTGGTCAGCACCCCGTCGGCAATCATCAACCGATATTTGGAATAGGCGCCGCTTTCGTGGGTGATCTTACTGTCAAAGACCGCTTCCACGTATTTATCCGGCTCCACCCCCAGGCGTCCGATGGGGCCGCCAAGATTACCCGCTGGCGTCATGTAGGGACCCACTCCCTTGACCCCATGACCCTCCTCGTCGGTCAAGAAACCGGCCCGCGCGTAGCCCTTAAAGGTGAACTCCGGTCCCCCAGTCGCCGCCTTGGCCTTCGCGGTTTCCTGAGCGGCCACTTCCTGAGCCAGGACTTCGGCCTGCTTGGCTTGAATTTCAGCCTGCTTGGCCTGGATTTCGGCCTGCTTGGCTTGAATTTCGGCCTGTCTGGTTTTGGTTTGGCCCTGCAAAGTTTTCGCTTCCGCCTGCCGGGCTTGGGCCTCGGCCTGTCGGGCGCGCCTTTCGGCCTGCTGGGCTTGGGATTCCGCTTGCTGGGCGCGCTGTTCGGCCTGCTCCATGCGCTTCTCCAACTCCTCAAGCCGTTTTAACAGAGCGTCCGTGTCCGCGGCATGAGCCGTGGCGCCCGTCAGCAAGGCCAGTGCGATGCTGGCGCTTAGGGTAGTTTTTTGCATGACTGCCATTCCCCCCTCGTTGTATTTTTGAACAATTTTGTTGTGTGCCCGCAAAAGCATAGCAACAAAAAAACCACAACACCATACCGCATGGCGAAATTTTTGGACTGGAAGGTTGTATCGAATTTCTAACTGTGGCGCGCGCCACAGTTGAAAATCGCGGCAGGCTCAGACCTCGGGAACCTGCTCTAGCCACAGCGCCTGGTAGGGTTCGAGGTGAAGATCGGACCAGCTATCGAGAGTTTCCCCCTCCAGCCGGTCGTTCAGTTCTCCCTTGAAGCCCATGTCGTGGATCCGGTGGCGGGGAACCATTTGCCGGCGTTCGGTAAAATTGGCCAGCACCAGCAGGCGTCCCCGGGCGCCAGCGCGGATCAGCCCGAAAACATGCTCGTTGTGGGTCCACACGGCATAGCAGCGCGCCTCGGCGTGCAGGCTGAGGGTGTGTTTCCTGGCCCGAATCATCTTGCAGGTTTCGTGGAAAATCCGGGCGGTGACGGTCTGCCCGTTGCGCCGCTGTTCGGCCTTGTTCCAATCCATTCGGGGGCGGTGAATCCAGCGATTGTCGTCCGCGAGGCTAGGATTATCGAGATAGCTCTTGTCGTTCACCAGAGCCAGCTCGTCGCCCATATAAATGAGCGGGATCCCGTTGAAGGCCAGAATCATGGCGTGCAACAACAGAACGCGCCGCGCCGCCAGGTCCGCTTCATGCCAGTTGTGTTGCTCCAGCGCCGCCTGCAGGCCAGCGAGGGAAGCCAGGGTGCCGCTGATCCGCCGGTCGCCGGTCTTGGGGTTGTGCTGGAAAGTGACACCTCGGGCGAAGGCGCCGGGAAAGCGGCCGCTGTAGAAATCGCTGAGAAAGGCGCGGTGCAGAAAGCCGGACAGGCCGATGGCGGCGGCGTCCTCGTCGCGCACCGCCCAGCCGATGTCGTCGTGGCAGCGGACGTAGGTCAGCCAGGCGCAACTCACCGGGGTGTCCGGCATGTTCTGCAAGGCATGGGTCATCAACACCACGCGGCGTTCGGCCAGGCTGCTCCAGAGCAGCACCATGAAGGAATTGTGGTAGGCGATTTCGCATTCCTTACTCGTAGCCTCGCCCAACCCCAGATACGGCAGCAGCTTGTCGGGCGAAACGATGGCCTCGGCCTTGAACAGCAGGCCAGGCGCGGCAATGCGGGTGAGCGCCCGGAAGGCCTGCAAAATCGCGTGCGCCTCGGGCTGGTTCTGGCAGTCGGTTCTGAGCCGCTTCCACATGAAGGCGACCGCGTCCAGCCGCAGGATCTCCACGCCCTGGTTGGCCAGGAACAGCATGATGTCCAGCATCCCGGCCAGGACCGCCGGATTGGTGTAATTCAGATCCCACTGGTACTCGTTGAAGGTGGTCCAGACCCAGCGCTGAAAGGAATCGTAGTAAGTGAAATTACCCGGGGCGAAGTCCGGAAACACTTCTGGCAGGGTCATTTCGTACTGGTCGGGCAACGCCCGGTCGGGGAACATATAGTAGTAATCCTGGTAGACCGGATCGCCAGCGACGGCCCTGCGGGCCCACTCATGTTCCTTCGCGGTGTGGTTGCACACCAGATCGACGCACAGACTGATGCCTTCGTGCCGTAACGCGGTCGCCAGTTCGCGCAGATCGTCCATGGTCCCGTAAAGGGGATTGACCTGGCGGTAATCCATGACGGCATAACCGCCATCGTTGGGGCCGGGACGCGGTTGGAGCAGCGGCATCAGGTGCAGGTAGGTGACGCCGAGTTCCTTCAGGTACGGAATTTTGTCCTTGATGCCCGCCAGCGTTTCGGCGAAACGATCCACGTAACAGACGTAACCAATCATGCCGGGCTGCTGAAACCAGTCGGGCTCGCTGGCCCGCCGCAGGTCGAGCAGGCGCAGCTCCTCCGGCCGGCTGGCGTAGGCTTGGGCCACGATGCCGAGCAGGTTTTCGAGATGCGCGACGAAGTCCGGGCGATCGCCGTACAGCTTCGCCAACGGCCGCAGGACATCCGGCAGGTACAGCTCGTATCGAATCCGAAAGAGGGCTTGCTCCAAGTGGTCCATCTGGCGCAGAGGACCTTGCAGCAAGCCATCGAGCAGCCCCCGAAGATCGACCTCATCGACAACCGATGCGTTGTTCATAATTTTCCACAGAAGATGTTATTTGACCGTTTCCATGAGGGAAATCGAACTACACTATGAATCAAGATTAATCCCCCTTTAGGGCGTGTAAAGGTTCGGGGGGTGAAAAGCTTGTTTCGTAGCAATTCCCAACCGTCTTGTCTTGCGAAAGGAGCATCCGCATGGCCGACGCCATCTGTCTGGGCGAACTGCTGATCGATTTTGTCCCTACCGTCACCGGCACCGGCCTGACCGACGCGCCGGCCTTCATCAAAGCGCCGGGCGGCGCACCCGGCAACGTGGCCGTCGGTTTGGCCCGGCTCGGGATTCCCAGCGCATTCATGGGCAAGGTGGGCGACGACGTCTTCGGCCATTTCCTGGCCAATACGCTGGCCGAAGCTGGCGTGGACGTCAGCCCGCTGGTCTTCTCGACCGAGGCCCGCACCGCGCTGGCGTTCGTCTCGCTGCGGGCGGATGGCGAGCGGGAATTCATGTTCTACCGCCACCCCAGCGCCGACATGCTGTTCAACCCCAGGGAAGTGGACGTTGAGGGGATTCAACGCGCCAAACTCTTGCATTTCGGCTCGATCAGCCTGATCGGCGAACCGTCGCGCGGCGCCACCTTGTACGCGGTCGACACGGCGCGCGCTGCTGGCTGTCTGATTTCCTACGATCCCAATCTGCGGCGGCCGCTGTGGCCGGACGCGAACGCCGCGCGGGAGGGGATGTTGCTGGGCTTGAAAAAAGCGCATGTCGTCAAGCTCAGCGACGACGAAAGCGAGTTCCTGACGGGAATCAGCGACCTGGACGCCGCCCGCCGGGCGCTCTGGCATGATGAACTGAAGCTGATGGTGGTCACGCGCGGTCGCATTGGCTGCGTTTATTTCACCCCGGCATTCTCCGGCGCGGTCGAAAGCTTCACGGTCGATGCGGTCGATGCGACCGGCGCTGGCGACGGCTTCGTGGCCGGCCTGCTGCAAGGTGTGCTTACCGACCCGGCCACGCTTCAGGACGAAGCCCGCCTGCGCGAACTGTGCCGCTTCGCCAACGCGGTTGGCGCGCTGGCCACCACCGAACGCGGCGCGATTCCAGCATTGCCCAACCGCGAACGGGTTCAGGATTTCCTGCGCCGCCAGTAATCGCCTTCAACCACGCCATGGCTTGCTTCCACCCAGGCGAAATAATGAGGAGAGAACCTATACTCAAACCATTCGAGTCATTTTAATCCGCGCCCGAAACAGAAACCGGTCGACTGCTTGCGGTCGCCACGCAGTCAAAAAAATCAAAAGCATGATTTGATAGTCCTGGAGGAGAATGTCATGTCTCAAAAAATTGCTAAGACGCTACTCGCCGCATGCGCCATGGTTGCGTTGACCCTGGGGAGCCAGGCGTATGGCGCTGATAAAGTCAAAATCGGCTTTTTGCTGAAAACCATGCAGGAAGAGCGGTACCAGCACGATAAAGCCGACTTCACCGCGAAAGCTCAGGCGCTGGGTGCCGACGTCGTGTTTGATTCGGCCAATAACGACGAACAGGCGCAACTGGCCAAGTTTGAAAACATGCTGGCCAAGGGCTGCAAAGTCATCGTGCTGCAACCGGTGAATACCGGAACGGCTGGCAAAATGGTTGCGGAGGCGAACAAAGAGGGGGTGAAAGTCGTTGGCTACGACTCGATGCTGGTGAATGGCCCTCTCGACCTGATGGTCATGCAGGATAGCTGGGCGGTCGGGAAACTCCAGGGCGAGGCGATGCTGAACTGGCTCCAAAATAAAAAAGGCAAAATCGAAGGCAATGTAGCCTTGATCATGGGGCAGCCGGGCGACTCCAACGCGGTGGCCATGAGCAGCGGCGCCTTGGAAATCATCAAGCAAAATCCCAGTTTGAAACTGGTGGTGGAGCAATCCCATGAAGGCTGGTCCACCGACAAGGCGATGGCGACCACGGAAAACGCCTTGACCAAATATAAAAATAACATCGATGCGTTTATCTGCAACAACAGCGGCATGGCCCGGGGCGTGGTCGCAGCGCTCGACGCGCAAGGACTCGCCAGCATTGATAAGGTATTCGTCGCCGGTTCCGACGCCGATCTGACCAATATCCAGTACGTGGCGCAGGGTAAACAGACGGTCGAAATCTGGAAGAAGGTCAAACCTCTGGCGGAAACCGCCGCGGAAGTGGCCGTCAAACTGGCTCAGAATCCCGACAAGAAACCCGCCGATCTCGTCAAGGTCGACAAAACGATCAACAACGGCGCGGTCGATGTGCCCACTGTGGTCACCGAGATCGTGCCGGTCACCAAGGATAACCTGGATGCCACCGTTATTGCGGGAGGGCTTTATACCAAGGAACAGGTCTATGGCAAAAAATGATGCCTGACCGGTTCTGATCGAGCCTCTTCGCGCAACGAAGGATAACCTGTCGAAGCCCGTCTTCCTATATGTTTAGGAAGATGGGCTTTTTGTTGAAAATTCCTGGAACGAAAAAGGACGGTGAGTTGAATGGGCGAAATCGTGCTGGAGATGAAAAATATCGTCAAGGACTTCCCTGGGGTGCGCGCCCTGGATCAGGTCAATTTCCAGGCGCGGGCGGGAGAAGTGTTGGCGTTGATGGGCGAGAACGGCGCGGGCAAATCCACGTTGATGAAAGTCCTGAGCGGAGTCTGGCCCTATCCCACCTATGAGGGGGACATATACCTTCGAGGAGAACTCAAGCGGTTTTACAGCACCAAGGACGCCGAGGCATCGGGCGTAGCGATTATCTACCAGGAATTGAATCTGATTCCAGAATTGACCGTTGCTGAAAATATTTTTCTGGACCGTCAGATTACCAATACGCTTGGAGTGATCAACTGGAGCAAGCTGTTCGCGGAGACGCAGCGCTTGCTGGATGAGTTGCATATCGAGGACTTCAGGCCGACGGACAAGGTCAGGGATTTAACGGTAGGGAAACAGCAGATGGTGGAAATCGCCAAGGCGCTGTCCAAGAAGGCCGATGTTCTGGTGTTCGATGAGCCCACCTCCGCCCTGACCGACAAGGAAGTTGAGGCGCTGTTTGAAATTATTCGGAAACTGAAGCGTCAGGGCGTCTGCATGTCCTATATCTCGCACAAGATGGAAGAACTCCAGCAAATCGCGGATCGAGTGGTCGTGCTGCGCGATGGCAGGACTATCGGCGAAGTGACGCCCATGGCCGAAATCACGCTGGATCAATTGATCAGCCGCATGGTCGGGCGGGATGTCAAGGACATGTTTCCGAAAGGGAAATGTCAGCGCGGGGAAAAGATTCTGGAAGTCAGAAATTTTGAAATCGACAATCCGGCGCTTCCCGGCCAGAAGAAGATTAAAAATGCGTCATTCTGCGCGTACCAGGGTGAAATTCTTGGCATTTCCGGATTGATGGGTTCGGGGCGAACCGAGTTGGTCTCCGGGATTTTTGGCGCACCGCCAGGGCCAGCTCGGGGCGAAATCTACCTGAACAACCAACCCGTGCATTTCCGTTCTCCACGGGATGCGATCAAGAAAGGGATTGGCCTGGTCACCGAAGACCGCAAGCGCATCGGATTGATCCTGGGACAGAGTATCATCCAGAACATGATGATCAGTTCGCTGGAAACCGTCACCAATCTCATGGGCGTGATTAACGAGGCCAAGGAGCGCAGTCTGGGCCAAAATTACGTGAACCAGTTGGCGATCAAGACTCCAGGCCTGGATGTGAAAATTGATACGCTCAGCGGCGGCAACCAGCAGAAGGTTATTTTAGCCAAGTGGCTCAATACCAAGCCGAAGGTCCTGATCCTGGACGAACCCACCCGCGGCATTGACGTGGGCGCCAAAGTCGAGATTTACAACCTGTTGAATAGACTGGTCGAGGAAGGAGTGACCGTGATTATCATTTCCTCGGAGCTCCCGGAAGTCATGGGGATCAGCGACCGCATCCTGGTGATGTGCGAGGGAGAAATCGTCGCCGAACTGACGCGAAATGAAGCCACCAAAGAACTGATTATGGCCTATGCCACCGGCAGCCGGAGAAAAGGGGGATAACCACCATGGCAACCACGGCACCCAATAATGAAACCGCACAAAATTTCCTGCAAGGTGAGGGGATGCAAACCTTGTTGAAGTTCCTGAAAGACAATGGAACCCTGGTCGCTCTGGTCGTCTTGATGCTCATCTTCAGTTTCTGGGATGAGTCTTTCTTCACGCCGAGAAATCTCACCAACCTAGCTCGTCAAACCACCATCGTCGGTATTATCGCGGTGGGGATGACGCTGGTGATCATTATTAATGGCATCGACCTGTCGGTAGGTTCGATTGTCGGATTGGCCGCCATCGTCGTGACTATGCTCATGCAGGCCGGCGTCAATCCCTGGGTGGCGATCATGATCACCCTCTTCCTCACCGGCGTTTTGATTGGCATTTGGAATGGCTTCTGGATCGCGCATTACAATATTCCACCCTTTATCATTACCTTGGGCATGATGACCATCGCCAGAGGGGTGGCGCTCACGCTCTCCGACGGCGGTTCGGTGCCCGTCACCGATCCCATTTTTGCCGAAATTGGTGGAGGGTTCCTCTCCATAACGATTTCCATGATCGTGGTATTGGTCATCCTAGGGTTTGTGTTCTTCTCGCAATTTCGTGAGTTGAAACAGAAACAGCAATACGGCGTCGCGGTCAGACGGCAAGACGTCATTACCACGACGGTCGTGACCCTGCTGGCTGGTGGCCTTACTCTCTATGCATTCACCTATCGCGGGATACCCTATCCGGTCGTGATTTTCGCGATCATTGCGTTTGTCGGAACCTTCGTACTCCAAAATACCAAATTCGGACGCAGGATTTACGCGATGGGGGGCAATGAAGAGGCGGCGCGGCTATCCGGGATTAATATCTACCGGATGAAGATCGGCATTTATTGCATCATTACCTCGCTGTCCGCATTGGCTGGCATTATCTTAGCGTCGCGGCTCAATGGCGCCTCCCCGAATCTTGGCAACATGTTCGAACTGGACGCCATTTCCGCCGTCATTATTGGCGGCACCAGTTTTTCGGGCGGCGTGGGCACGATTATCGGCACCGTCATTGGCGCGTTTATTATCAGCGTGCTGAACAATGGCATGAGCCTGCTGGAAGTGCCGACGTTTTACCAGCTCATCATCAAGGGATTGATCATTATCCTGGCGGTTTGGTTTGACGTGTTGAGCAAGAAAAAGCATGGGTAAGGGCTGATTGGAGGAGCGGATAACCGATATCTGCTCCGTGGGTCTCATTCATCAATTTACCCAGTGGATATTACGAACATGTTAAAACTACTGCGTAGGAAAATAACCGGATTTCCCGCCATGGCCCAAATCATGGGGCTTTTCATTCTGTTGACAGTGACGCTGATCTTCCAGCCCATCGCGAAAGCAGCGGACCAAGCTGTCAAAATTGGTTTTTTGCTCAGCACCATGCAGGAAGAGCGGTACCAAACCGACAAAGCGGAATTTATCGCTCACGCGGAGTCGTTGGGCGCCAAGGTCATGTTTGAGTCCAGCGGCAACAATGAACTGATCCAGCTTCAGCGGTTCGAGAAAATGCTGGATGAAGGGTGTCAGGTCATTGTGCTTCAGCCGGTTAATACGGGCGCTGCCGGCGCGCTGGTGCGTCTGGCGAACAAAAAGGGCGTCAAGGTGGTTGGTTATGACCGACTGCTGACGAACGGCCCCCTGGACGTGATGGTGATGCAGGATAGCTGGGTGGTTGGTCAGTTGCAGGGAGAGGCGATGGTGAAATGGTTCCAGGAGAAACGTGGGAAAATTGAAGGTAGCGTTGCGCTCATCATGGGACAACCGGGCGACTCGAATGCGGCGTTCATGAGCCAGGGAGTTCTGGATACGGTTCAAAAAAATCCCGGATTAAAGCTGATCGCGCAAATAGCACACGTCGATTGGTCGCCTGACCGGTCCGCTGAAACTACCAGCAATCTGCTATTGAAACATAATAATAAAGTTGACGCTTTTGTCTGTAACAATAGCGGACTGGCGAGCGGAGTCATTGCGTCGCTGGACCTGGAAAAGCTGGCGGATACGGAAAAAACCTTTATCGCTGGAGCGGATGCGGATTTGAAAAATATCCAATATATTGTGGAGGGTAAGCAAGCGGTGGAAATCTGGAAGCCGATCAAGCCGCTGGCATTCAAGGCGGCGGAAATCGCGATTCAGATCGCGCGAAACCCCGATAAACCGGCCGTGGATATCGCCAAGGAGGCCAGCAAGGAACAGGCGCGATTTGCATCGGTCGATAACGGCTTTACTCAGGTTCCAACCGTCGTTACGCCCGTGGTTCTGATCACCAGGGACAATATCGATAGCACCCTGATCGCCGAAAAGATTTTTACCCACGAACAGATTTATGGCGGGAAGAAATAATCCCGTGTTTGGGGTAGATCAGCCGAACCCATCCGATTGAGTACAAGCCTCCCTCCCTCGCACCGGGGGAGAGAGTGCTTGCCTATGATAAAGATATGGGTAATCAGGTGATGATGATCTATGATCGCAAACGAATCGTCGCCGCTGTGAGCGAAGCCCCGTTCCATTTCCGCGAGGGAGGCGATGCTGGTGAATCCCCTGTCCTACTACGACCCCGATAACCCGTATCCCGAGAGCGATGGCCAGCCCATGGCAGAGAACACCGAACAGTACGAATGGCTGGTCAAGATCAAGGAAAATCTGGAAATCCTGTTCGCTGATCGGGAAGATGTGTTCGTCGCTGGCGATCTCCTTCGTGGTGGCGGGCGGTCTGCTGATCGCGATCAGCTTCGCCATCGGCGGCATCAACGTGTTCGACGATGCCCATAAGGGCACGCTGGGTTGGACCCTGTTCCAGATCGGCGCGAAGTCAGGCTTCGCGCTGATGGTGCCGATTTTGGCCGGCTTCATCGCCTATTCCATCGCCGACCGGCCGGGCATCGCGCCGGGCATGATCGGCGGCATGATCGCCAGCGCCATCGGCTCCGGGTTTCTCGGCGGCATCGCCGCCGGGTTCCTCGCCGGTTATATCGTCAAGTTCATCAGCGACAACCTGCCGCTGCTGCGCACGCTGGTCGGTCTGAAGCCGGTGCTGATCCTGCCGTTGCTCGGCACCACCATCGTCGGGTTGCTGATGTACTACGTGGTCGGCGAACCGGTGGCCGCCGCGCTCGCCGCGATTACGGGCTGGCTCAAGGGGATGCAAGGCGCCAATGCGGCCTTCCTCGGCCTGTTGCTCGGCGCGATGATGGCCTTCGACATGGGCGGGCCGGTCAACAAGTCCGCCTTCGCCTTCGCCACGGGACTGATCACCAGCCAGACCGACCCGATTTACGGGCCGATGGCGGCGGTGATGGCCGCCGGCATGGTGCCGCCCCTGGGCCTGGCGCTGGCTTCCGTCCTGTTCAAGAACCGCTTCTCGCTGGACGAACGGGAAGCGGCCGGCGCGACCGCCGCGCTCGGCATCTCGTTCATCACCGAGGGCGCGATTCCCTACGCCGCCAAGGACCCGCTGCGGGTTATCCCGGCGCTGATGAATCCTCCCCCACACCTTCCCACGGGCGGCGCAGACTCCGTCCGTGGGTTTTTTCCACCAGAATTGAAATCAGGTTGGTGACCCAATGAAAACCTTTCCAAGGAGTTTTTTGTGGGGTGCGGCCACGGCTGCTTATCAGGTGGAGGGAGCCTACCAACAAGACGGTAAGGGTTTATCCGTGTGGGATATTTATTCTCACCTGCCCGGCACAACGTACCTGGGAACCAATGGAGATGTTGCCGTCGATCATTATAACCGATACCAGGAAGATGTCGAATTAATGGCCGAAATGGGGCTTAAATCCTATCGTTTTTCGATTGCCTGGACGCGAATCTTCCCCAAGGGAACAGGACCAATCAATCCAAAGGGAATCGAATTTTACAACAATCTAATTAATGAACTACTCAAACACAATATTATGCCGGTTGTGACCCTTTATCACTGGGATTTGCCGCAGAACTTACAAGATATGGGAGGCTGGGAAAATCGGGAGATGGTTGCGATTTTCGCCCACTACGCCAAAACCTGTTTTGAGCACTTTGGCGACCGCGTTCGGCACTGGATTACCTTTAATGAGGTCATCAATTTCATCATGCTGGGCTACCGGGATGGTCTTCATCCGCCGGGCGCAAGGAATGAAAAGCGGGCTGTGGAAGTTTCGCATATTATCAATCTGGCTCACGCCCAATCGGTAATCGAGTACCGAAAAGTGGTCCGTGAGAAAAAAATCCTGGATGGCAGGATTGGAATTGCCCACGTTCTTCTGCCAGGCTTTCCCATTAGTGAAGCTGAGGAAGATGTTCGGGCTTGCGAATTTTACGAGGACATGGATTTTCACTGGTTCTACGATCCCAGCTTGAAAGGCGAATATCCAGAGCGGATGCGAGGCTACTATCAAGATCGGTGGCAAGCGCCGACTCTCATGGATGGAGACATGGATCTGATCAAAAGCGCGGCCATTGATTTTATTGGGATTAACTATTATCAGAGCGCGTTTCTGGCTCACAATCCCAGCGATGGCGTGGGCATGACGGCCATCAACGTCACTGGCGAAAAAGGAACCCAGCAGGAAAGCGGAATTCCTGGGCTGTTCAAAAAAGTGATCAACCCGAAAATTGAATACACCCCCTGGGACTGGGCTATTTTTCCACAAGGACTTTACGAGGGTATGAAAAGAATTCGGGAATGTTATGGAGACATTCCTATCATGATCACGGAAAACGGATTGGGAGACAAGGATCCCATTGGGGAGCATGGAGAGATTCTGGACTACCCTAGAATCCAATACCTGCGCGAGCATATCCGCTGGTGCAAACGCGCTATTGACGATGGCGTGAATTTGATCGGCTATTTTGCCTGGTCATTTATCGACCTTCTGAGCTGGCTGAACGGCTATCAGAAACAATACGGATTCGTCTATGTCGATCATGAAAAAGGGCTGAAGCGAATCAAAAAACAAAGCTATTTCTGGTATCAAAAGCTGATCCAAACTAGCGGCGAGGAACTCCAAGGCTGAAGCGAAGCCCGCCTCGCTCGACTTGCGCAACACTCCCAAACCAAAACATACAGGAGGAATTTCTGGTGAACCACCACTTGCCGTATCCGCCTTCTGCTTACGGCATCGCTTTTCGTAATCCTGAAGCTGAGCAATGACCAACATGAATAATATGACCAGGATCACCCTGACCGCGCCACTCTCCGGTCCGCTGGTGCCCATCGAACGGGTTCCCGACCCGGTGTTCGCCCAGAAAATGGTCGGCGACGGCATCTCGATTGACCCACTCGACCAGTGCCTGCGCGCGCCCTGCGACGGCCAGATCGTTCAGTTGCACCCGGCCGGCCATGCCGTCACCGTCACCACCCCGCAAGGCATCGAAGTGTTGATGCACATCGGACTCGACACCGTCGGCCTCAAGGGCAGCGGCTTCATCCCGAAGGTCAAGGCGGGCGACTCGGTCAAGACCGGCGACGCTCTCATCGACTTCGACGCCGATTACGTCGCCACTCACGCCAAGAGCCTGCTCACCCAGATCGTCATCACCAACAGCGAGCGGGTGGTGGCCTTTGCCCCGCGTTCCGGCACCGTCACCGCCGGCCAGGACATCATTCTGGAACTGACGCTGGCCGGCGCCCAGACTGAAGAAGCCACCGAGTCGGTCAAAACCATCACCTCCGAAGCGATTGTGATCCCCAACGCCACCGGGCTGCACGCCCGTCCGGCGGCGGTGCTGGCCAACCTTGCCAAGAAGTTCAAGGCCGATCTCCGTCTCCAGAAAGGCGATCAAGCGGCCAACGCCAAGAGCGTGGTCGCCATCATGGGTTTGGAAATCGGCTACGGCGACAAAGTGACCCTGATCGCCAGGGGCGACGACGCCGACGCGGCGGTCGAGACGCTGACGCCGCTGCTGTGGGAAGGGCTGGGCGACGAGGGTTGCAAGCCCGCGCCGGCCCCGGCCAGCTTCGAAGTCTCTCCCAGCGCCGCGCCCGCGCCCCGCCCGCGTTCGGAAGACCCGAACCTGCTGCTCGGCGTGGCCGCTTCGCCGGGGCTGGCGGTCGGCGAGGTATTCCAAATCCGGCATCAGGAGATTCAGGTCAACGAAATCGCCGAGGGCGACCCGCAGCAGGAACGCGACCGGCTGGACGAAGCGGTCAATCAGGCCAAGGTGCAGTTGGAAGCCTTACAGGCGAGCCTGCACGGTCAGCGCGCCGCCGACAAGGCCGCCATCTTCGCCGCCCATCAGGAATTGCTGGACGACCCCGACCTGGTGGACATCGCCCATTCGGCGCTGGCCAAGGGCAGGAGCGCCGAGTTCGCCTGGCATCGCGCCTTCAGCACCCACGCCGACCGGCTGGCCAGTCTGCGCAACGAACTGCTGGCGGCCCGCGCCAACGACTTGCGCGACGTGGGCCGGCGGGTGCTGACTCTGTTGACCGGCGCGGAGCCGGAACGCCAGGAACCACCGTTCAACGCGATTCTGGTGGCCGAGGAACTCACTCCGTCCGACACCGCCAGCATGGATCGCGCCCGGGTGCGGGGGTTCTGCACCACGCTGGGCGGCGCGACCTCGCACGTCGCCATTCTGGCCCGCTCGCTGGATATTCCAGCGGTGGCCGGCATCGAGCCCCGGGCGCTGGAACTGGCCAACGGCGCGCCGGTGATTCTCGACGGCGGCAAGGGCACGCTGCGACTCAATCCCACGCCCGAGGACATCGCCCGCATCCGCGAGACCCAGGAGCGGCTGGCGGTGCGCCGGCAGGCGGAAATGGCGGTGGCGCACGAGCCGGCAATCACCCTGGACGGGCACCGGATGGAGGTGGTCGGCAACATCGGCGGTCTGGCCGAGGCCGAGCAGATTGCCGGTTTGGGCGGCGAGGGCGTCGGGCTGCTGCGTTCGGAATTCCTGTTCCTGGAACGCAGCACCGCCCCCAACGAGGACGAGCAGTTCGAAACCTACCAGGCCATCGCCGAGGCGCTGGGGCCGGACCGGCCGCTGATCATTCGCACGCTGGATGTGGGTGGCGACAAGCCACTGATTTACCTGCCTATTCCTAAGGAGGAAAACCCGTTTCTGGGCGAGCGCGGCCTGCGCATCGGTCTGGACCGCCCGGAAATCCTGCGCACCCAACTGCGGGCGATTTTGCGCGCCGCCGCGTTTGGCAAGGTCCGGGTGATGTTCCCGATGGTCGGCCTGCTGTCCGAACTGCGCGACGCCAAGGCCATGCTGGAGGAAGAACGGCAGCGGCTGGGCGTCGGGCCGATTGAAACCGGCATCATGGTGGAAATCCCGGCGGCGGCGATCATGGCCGCGCAATTCGCCCGCGAGGCGGACTTTTTCTCCATTGGCACCAACGACCTGACCCAGTACACCCTGGCGATGGATCGCGGCCATCCCAAACTGGCCCCCAAGGTGGACGGCCTCAATCCCAGCATCCTGCGCCTGATCGCCTGGACGGTCAAAGCGGCTCACGATCAAGGCAAGTGGGTCGGCGTCTGCGGCGGCATCGCCAGCGACCCGCAAGCCGTGCCGCTGCTGATCGGCCTGGGCGTGGACGAACTCAGTGTCAGCCTGCCGACCATCCCCAGCATCAAGGCGCAAATCCGCACCCTGTGGCTGCACGAATGCCAGGAACTGGCGACCCGGGCGCTGACCCTGGAAACCGCCGCCGAAGTGCGGATGACCGCCTCGGCCAGTGCGCCCTAACCGATTTTGGAGATTACGATCATGTGGCAACACGCATTCGCATTCCTGCAAAAGATCGGCAAGGCGCTGATGCTGCCGGTTTCGGTATTGCCGGTCGCCGGCATCCTGCTCGGCATTGGCAGCGCCCATTTCGCCATCCTCCCGGACGTGGTGTCCAACGTCATGGCCCAGTCCGGCGGCGCGATCTTCGGCCTCATGGCCATCATGTTCGCCATCGGCGTGGCGCTCGGCCTGACCAACAACGACGGCGTCTCGGCGCTGGCGGCGGTGGTCGGCTATGTGGTCATGCTGGCCACGCTGGGCGTCATGGCCAAGGTGCTGGGGGTGGAAAGCAAGGAGTTGATGGGCATGGTATCCATCGACACCGGCGTCTTTGGCGGCATCGTGATTGGCGGCATCGCGGCGACCCTGTTCAACCGCTATTACCGTATCAATCTGCCGCCCTATCTGGGCTTTTTCGCCGGCAAGCGCTTTGTGCCGATCATCACCGCCTTCGCCGCCATCGTGCTCGGCATCGTGCTCAGTTTCCTATGGCCGCCGATTGGCGCGGGCATCAAAAGCTTCTCCCACTGGGCGGCGGAGAGTAATCCGGCGCTGGCGTTCACCGTCTACGGGGTTATCGAACGGCTGCTGATTCCCTTCGGTTTGCACCACATCTGGAACGTGCCGTTTTTCTTCGAGGTCGGCAGTTATGCCGACCCGACCACCGGCAAGATCATCACCGGGGAAATCCAGCGCTACATCGCTGGCGACCCGACCGCCGGCAACATGGCGGGCGGCTATCTGTTCAAGATGTGGGGCCTGCCGGCGGCGGCGATTGCGATTTGGCACTGCGCCCGTCCGGAGAACCGCGCCAAGATCGGCGGCATCATGATCTCGGCGGCGCTGACCGCCTGGTTGACCGGCATCACCGAGCCGATTGAATTTGCCTTCATGTTTGTTGCCCCAGTGTTGTACGTCATCCACGCTCTGCTGGCGGGTGTCGCCTATTTTCTTTGCATCGAACTGGGCATCAAGCACGGCATGACCTTCTCGCACGGAACCATCGACTTCGTCGTGCTGTACGCGAAGTCCACCCATGGCTGGTGGCTGCTGGTGCTCGGGCCGCTGTGGGCGCTGCTGTACTACACCGTCTTCCGTGTCGTCATCACCAAGTTCGACCTCAAGACGCCGGGCCGCGAGATCGAGGAAGCGGTCATGTCGAGCGATGCGGCCACCGACATCGCCCACGGTTTCGCCAAGCAACTGGTGCTGGCCTTCGGCGGACGCAGCAACATCAAGAATCTGGACGCCTGCATTACCCGGTTGCGGGTGGAACTGAACGATGTCAGCAAGGCCAGCGCCAATAAACTCAAGGCGCTGGGTGCGGCCGGCGTAATCGTGGTCGGCAACGGCATGCAAGCGATCTTCGGCACCCGATCCGAGAATCTGAAGACCGATCTGGAGGAGTATTTGAAGGTCGCCGGACCGGAAGCGGACGCCGTTGAGGAACCCTCGCCGGTGACGGCCCCGGTACCCGCCGGCATCGTTTCCAAGCTGCGCGATCCCGCAGCGGCCGGCAAGGCGCGGGACCTCATCGCGGCACTGGGCGGAGCTGGCAACATCCAGCGCGTGGACGCCTGCGCCGAGACCCGGTTGCGGCTGGTGGTCGAAAACGACGGGGCGGTGAACGAAGCGGCACTGCGGGTGGCGGGCGTGGCCGGCGTGATGCGCCTGGCCAACCGTACCCTGCATCTGGTGGTTGACCTCAACGCCGATCAGTACGCGGCGGAAATGCGCGGGCAACTGGCCACGGCGTAACCACGTTTCGCCACTCGGGACCAGGGACGGTCTCATGATCGAATCGGTGCAGGGAACCACCCTCCACCCGTCCTGGGGCCGCGCGGAAATCACTACCCGTGCGGTTGATCATGCAAGCGAGGTTTATTCCATGAAAATCGCCGTATTCAGCACCAAATCCTACGACCGACACTCGCTGGAACTTCACAACGCTTCATTCAGCCATGAACTGACCTTCTTCGAGCCGCGCCTGTCGCCGGAAACGGTGGCGCTGGCGCGCGGCTTTCCGGGCGTGTGCATTTTCGTCAACGATGCCTGCAACGCCACGGTGATCGAGGATCTCGCCCGGCACGGCACGAAAATCATCGCCACCCGCAGCGCCGGCTACAACCAGATCCATCTGGCGGCGGCCAAACAGCACGGCATTCTGGTGGCGCGGGTGCCGGCCTATTCGCCCAACGCCGTTTCGGAATTCACCCTGGCGCTGATCCTGACCCTGGGGCGCAAAACCCATAAAGCCTACAACCGTACCCGCGAATTCAATTTCGAGATCGCCGGGCTGGAAGGGTTCGAGCTACGCGACAAAACAGTGGGTGTGTTCGGCACCGGCAAGATCGGCCAGATGGTGATCAGGAATCTGAGCGGCTTCGGCTGCCGTATTCTGGCCTACGACAAATACCCCAACGAGGAAGCGAAAAAATACGCGATCTACGTGGATGGCCCCACCTTCGCCCGCGAGTCGGATATCATCACCCTGCACTGCCCGCTAACCCCGGAGACGCATCACATCCTCAACGAGGAAACCTTGCCCTATCTCAAGGACGGGGTGTTCATCGTCAACACCAGCCGCGGCGCTCTGCTCGATACCGCCAAGATGATCAAATTCCTCAAGAGCGGCAAAATTGGTTATCTGGCCATCGACGTCTACGAGGAAGAGGCGGACTATTTTTACAGCGATCTGTCCGACAAGGTGCCGACCAACGACGAACTGGCGCGGTTGCTGACCTTCCCCAACGTGCTGGTCACCTCGCACATGGCCTTTCTCACTGATCACGCCCTGCGCAACATCGCCGAAACCAACCTGGGCAATTTCGCCGAGTTCGAGCGCACCGGGCAGTGCGCCCATCAGGTCCGGGAGTGAAACCGGTTCAGGATTCGCCCGGACCCAATACCGCCGTGCGCGGCTGCTATGTGCACTCGCTACGGGCCACCACCGCAACCAACGCTCTGGCTGCACCGCGCCGACATCGCCAAGGCGCAGGAATGGCTGGGGCACGCCAACGTGGCCACCACCCCGGCTGGATGACCCGCGCCATCATCGCCCGGAAGACAGTCCGATCTTTCGAGTGGAGTACTGAATGCCACCCTTCCGCTAAAGCAGACGGGCCTCTTCCGGTTGGATGGCAATGCCGCCTTGAGCGGTCAACCGAGTCCACCATCACTCTCCATCCAGCTGGAACAGTTTTCAAGGAGTTCCAGGCCATGCGCGCTCGCCTCGTCTGGATCGCCGCCAAATCGTCCAGGACGGTGGCGCTGACCCTGATCGGCGAGCACCCTTCGCTCGATGCCGCCCAACCAAGACTCACGTCCCCATGACCCATCAAACCCCCGCCGTGTATCCCATCAACCTGGATCATGTCCCCGAGATCAAGCTGATCGCCTGCGACATGGATGGCACCCTGCTGGATGACGACCGGGCGATCCATGAGGATTTCTGGCCGTTGATCGACCAACTGCATGCTCGCAGCATCGTATTCTGCGCGGCCAGCGGTCGGCAGTATTACAACCTCGTAGAGTGCTTCAAACCGATTGCCGATAAGGTGATCTTCATTGCGGAGAACGGCTCCTACGTCGTGCGCGCAGGGGCCGAACTCAGTGCGGACTGCCTGGCCAGGGATATCGCCCGGGAGTTGATCCGCGTGACCCGGGATCTCCAGTCAAGCGGGGCGGACGTCGGCGCCGTCCTGTGCGGAAAGCGCTCGGCCTACATCGAGCGGACGGATCCGGTTTTTCTCGCCGAAGTGGTCCCGTATTACCATCGGCTGGACAGGGTCGGCGATCTGCTGGCGGTGGAGGATGACATCCTCAAAGTGGCGGTCTTTGACTTTGCCTCTTCCGAGCGCATTTCAGCCCCCGCTTTTGCCCGCTATCGCGACACCCATCAGGTGGCCATTTCGGGGCCGCA
>JAKLIY010000050.1 GCA_022709365.1 Pseudomonadota bacterium | reverse complement strand
AAAATTGAAATGGTGAAACGCCAGTATAGTGGGAATGCGCATGGCTTAGTGAAAGGAATCGGAATTGTTAATCTAGTCCATGCGCATCAGGGGGATTATCATCCACTGGATTTTCGTGTCTATGCCCCGGCGGATGACGGCAAAACAAAAAATGACCACTTCCGGGATATGCTTCGCCAAGCCTTTGAAGAAAAAGACCTTCAAGCGCAAACGATTTTGTTCGACAGTTGGTAGGCCGCATCGGAAAATCTCAAGTTCATTCATCGGCTTGATAAATTTTTTGTGACGACTTTGAAAGACAATCGTTTACTTAGTTCCTCGATCATGTAGGGATTACTATTAGGTAGACTACAGTAGTTTGATCCAGTCCAGCAATTCGGAAGTGGACGACCGCTTCTTTAACCCCAGCACTTCGCGGATCTCGAAAAATGACTCCAGCGCCTCACTGAGCAACCGTTTCTTCAAATCCGGATAATGTACCTGCACGATCCGCTCCATGGTCTCCTTGTCAGGGAAGCGGATGTAGTGGAAAAAGCAGCGACGCAGAAAAGCATCCGGTTCATGAAATCACCATCGCCGGGAATTTGAACGCGATGTTCAAACAAATCGTGGCGGTCGGTCAGGACGTCGATCTGCGCGGCGGCATCCATTGCTGTTGGAACGAATGACCATGGCGGGGGAAGGAATCAACCCTCCCGTTTGCGCAGCAGAAAATAGAACCGCCCGTTTTCTTTCCGCGCCTCCAGCAGGGTATGGCCCAATTGTCGGCTGAAAGTCTCGAAATCCTTGACCGAATCCGGGTCGGTGGCGATCACCCGCAGACTCTGACCGCCTTGCAGGCCAGCCAGTGCCTTCTTGGCCTTAAGAATCGGCAAGGGACAATTCAGCCCGGAGGCGTCAAGTTCAGCATCGATCACAGTCATGACAGCGATGATTCAAGGGGTAGTTCAGGGGGATCATTGAACCATGCTATCGGGGTTGGAGCAAATCCTGGAACCCCCCACCCGCGATTGAGTCTTATTGCCAATGCTATCTCCTGTTGCGGATATTCCATGTGTTATCGCTTGCTGCCCTTGACTCTCAGCCTGATCCTCGGCCTAACGCCGGTCGTTCCCTCGACGGCGCAATCCATCCTGTTGCCGGATATTGGCGATCCTGCCAGCGTCTACTTTGGCGCTGACGATGAACAGAAACTGGGCCTCGACATCATGCGGCGACTACGGGATCGCGGCGCGGTCATGGACGATGTACAATTGAACGAGTACCTCAATTCCATCGGCCAGACCATTGTTACCTATGCTGACCAGAATGGTGCGCCCTATACCTTCTTCATGGTGCGCGACGCCGGCATCAACGCCTTCGCCCTGCCGCACAACTTCATCGGCATTAACGCCGGTTTGTTACTGGCCACGCAGCGGGAAGACGAACTAGCCGGGGTCATGGCTCACGAAATTGCCCATGTCTCACAGCGGCATATCGCCCGCGCTATCGCTGATATGAAGCGCCTGAGTCTGCCTATGGCGGCGGCCATGCTTGCCGGCGCCGCCTTGGCGACAGCCAGTAAACAGGCCGGACAGGCGGCGATGGTCGGCTCCATGGCGGCCAGCGCCCAGCATCAGATCAGCTTCACTCGTGTCAACGAACAAGAAGCCGACCGCATCGGGATGCAGTTGTTGGCCAACGCGGGTTTCGATCCTCAGGGCATGACGGACTTTTTTAGCAAACTGGAACGCCTGTCGAGTGGCGAGGCGCGCAACCAGATTCCTGAAATGTTGTTGACCCATCCACGCCCAGAGAGCCGCGCGGCCGATACTCAGGATCGCCTTCCAGTTCCCGCGATGCGCCAGGCTGGCCCCCGCGACCGGAAGGCCTACGATCTGGCTAAGGCCCGGACCCGAGTGTTATTGACCGAGGATAATCGAACACTGATCCGGGAGCTGGAAACCCGGTTAACTTCGGGTAACTTCACCAACGAAGCGCCTGAACGCTATGCCTACGCCCTGGCACTTCGTCAGGCGGGCCGCTATGACGAAGCGCAACAGCAGATCAGTCGCTTACAACGCAGCGACCCGGACCGGCTGGCGTTTCGTATCGAAGCGGCGGAAATCGCCTTGGTCAGAGGCGACCAGGCACAGGCCTGGCGGTTATTTGAGGAAGCCTACCGGCTGTATCCTGATGATTTCACCTTGGCCATGCATTATGGTCGGGCGTTGAGCGCCCAGGGTGATCCCCAGCGAGCCATGCGTCTATTACAACCGCATCTGCGCCGCCACCCGAACGATCCCCAGTTGTACGCCACTTACGCGCAAGCTGCCCAGCGGGCAGGCGACCGGGCCGAAACCCATGCCACCATGGCTGAGTATCATTATTTAAGTGGCGAATTGCTGGCGGCGATCGAGCAACTCGAAATCGGTCTGCGCAATCCAGGATTGTCCCCAAATCAAGAAGCGCGCCTGCGTGCCCGGCTTAAGCAACTCCGGGCAGAAGCCATTGCCCAGGATCTGCCGGTATCCAAACGGACGACGCCCTGAAGGAAAATCGGTGAACGGCTCCTGGCCCGTCTATACTGAATGATATTCTCAAAGTAATCGGAAAATACCCGGTGGCCATGACTCAGCAGACTTCCGCTTCCCATTCCGGCGTGTTTGATGTCGAGCTGGTGCTCAGGCAAGCCCGTGCCTATCTGGCTTTTGGCGATCAGGTCCGGTTGTTCACCGACCGACTCGGCGAGGCCACCGAGGCCGAAACCGATTGGGGCGAGGCGCTGCAGCAGCACTTTACCCAACTCAAGGTGGCCATCGCCCAATCTGCCGAGAATCCAGCCGTTAACCCGGAGCTGGCGCGGCTGTGGCTGTTGATGGCTGACACCTGGAGCGAAACCGCAACAACGCTCGGTATGGCCACCGAAACGATTCCTGACACATTGCGGCAAACTGAGGTGTGGCGCACCTATCAGCGCACCCAGGGCGATTATTTCAATCAGTTGCGGGATGCAGCAATGAAAGCGCTGGATTTGATGGAGCAACGGCTCAACGAACTCGCCGTCGCCGGAAAAACCGTCAGCAGTCTGCGGGAACTGTACAACTTGTGGGTGGACTGCAATGAGGATACCTACGGCCGGATGCTGCGCAGCGCCGCCTACGGTGAACTCAACGGTCGTTTGTTCAACGCGCTGCTGCGTTGCTACTCACGCCCGGAGGCCCAATCATGATCGGTTTAACCGCTGACCAGATCGCCGCCGAAATCGAGGCGTTTAGCCACCGACTGAAGCAGGGTGCCCAGACACTCGCCGCAGTGGGCGAGATTGAAACCGGCGTCTCGCTGCGCGAACCGATTTACCAGGAAGACAAGCTGACCCTGTACCGCTACCAACCCCGGGTCGAAAATCCGCATGCCATTCCTTTGCTGATCGTCTATGCGCTGGTTAACCGACCCTACATGATGGATTTGCAGGAAGATCGTTCGATGATTCGGGGCCTGCTGGATGCCGGCCTCGATGTTTACTTGGTTGACTGGGGCTATCCCGACGCCGGCGATCGGACGTTAACCCTGGCTGACTATGTCGAGCGTTACATGGGCCATTGCGTGGATGCAGTGCGCGATCGGCATCGCGTTGACGCGATCAATTTGCTGGGGGTGTGTCAAGGCGGCGCTCTGAGCTTGTGCCATACCGCGCTCTATCCAGCACGTATCCGCAATCTGATCACTATGGTAACACCGGTCGATTTCCAGACCCCGGATAATGTACTGACTCATCTGATCCGACATGTAGACGTGGATCTGCTGGTGGACACGCTGGGCAATGTGCCAGGCCAGATGCTGAACTTCGCCTTTCTATCCCTGAGTCCCTTCCGACTAGCCGGGCAGAAATACGTCGATCTGGTGGACATTTTCGATGACGCGCAGGCGCTGAAAAACTTTCTGCGGATGGAAAAGTGGATTTTTGACAGCCCGGATCAGGCGGGCGAAGCCTTCCGCCAGTTCGCCAAGGATTTCTTCCAACAAAATAAACTGGTTAAAGGCGAAGTGGTCATCGGCAACCGGCGGGTGGATTTGCGGGAGATCGCCATACCCGTGCTGAATGTTTACGCGACTCAGGATCATCTGGTGCCGCCTGCCGCCTCCAAGGCGCTGGCTGAATGCTGCGGCAGCCGGGACTATTCAGAACTGTCTTTCCGGGGGGGGCACATCGGTATTTACGTCAGCAGCCGCGCTCAACGCGAGGTGCCACCTGCCATCGCGGCCTGGCTATTAGCGCGTTAGGGGGCTTCCCGTTAAAGTTCAGGCATCCTTGTCCTTCCGGCCTTTCCGCTCTTTATCGGGCTTTTCCCGTGAGGTAGTGGCAGGAGGGTCAGGAGCAACCGGTGGCTGAACCGAGGGAAAAATCTCGCTGATGGTGACCGGCGGCGTATAAGGCTTCTGGAGTTGTTCATTGACGCTCTTCCAGAGTGACAGGTTGTGTTCCACCAGCTCGGTCATCATCGCCAGCGGATTCTTGCCAATAAAGGTGCGCATCTGTTCCCGAAACAGGTGCTGTTGATCGACAAAGGCTTGCAGGCTTTTTTCCAGATAGTTGCCCATCATGCCCTGCAGGGTGTCGCCGTAGAAACGAATGATATGCGCCAGCACGTCCGTCGTAAAAATCGGGTTGCCCTGTTCCTCTTGCTCGCTGATGATCTGCAACAGAATTCCGCGCGTAATGTCGGTGTTGGTCCGGGCATCGATCACATGGAAATTGGCGCGATCCAACACCAGTTGCTTCACATCTTCAAGCGTGATGTAACTGCTGACGGCTGTGTCGTAGAGTCGGCGATTCGGGTATTTCTTGATGATACGCGGTTCACTCATGACGGATTATGCAAAAGGCGGCGCAGCGTCGCAGAATTAATAAGCGACGCCGCACGTTCAGGATTTAGTGGTAGTAGAGACCGCCGTTGACGGTAATATCTTCGCCGGTGATATAGCCGGCGTCTTCCGCCGCCAGGAAGGCAACCGTGCGAGCGATCTCGGAGGGTTCACCGAGCCGGGCGGCAGGAATGCCAGCGATCACCTTTTGCAGAACATCTTCGCGAATCGCCCGCACCATCTCGGTGCCGATGTAGCCCGGTGAAATGGAGTTGACGGTGACTCCTTTCTTGACGCACTCCTGCGCCAACGCCTTGTTGAAGCCGTAGACCGCCGACTTGGTGGCGGAATAGTTGCTCTGGCCGGCCTGACCCTTGAGGCCGTTCACCGATGCGATGTTGACGATCCGGCCCCAACCCCGCGCCGTCATGCCTTCATAGACCTGCTTGGTCATATTGAAGAGGCTGTACAGGTTGGTCTTGAGCACCTGATCCCACTGATCAGGCGTCATCTTGTGGAACATAGCGTCACGAGTGATGCCGGCGTTGTTGACCAGGATTTCAATCGGGCCAACTTCCGCTTCGATCTTCTTGCACACTTCGGCGCAGGACTCGAAACTGGTCACATCGGCCAGATAAACCGGGATATCCAGACCTTCCGCTTTGCGGGCAGCCTTCCACTTGTCAACCACTTCGGCACTGAGACCATTGTAATCAACGGCCACGGCCTTGCGGCCCTGCTCAATCAGCGCCTTGCACATGGCGGTGCCCAAACCACCGATACCACCCGTAACGACTGCAACTCGAGACATCAGAAACTCTCCTCAGATTTATGTGGTTATGATCAATCGCGTTCGACGGCCAGCGCGACGCCCTGACCGCCACCGATGCACAGGGTCGCGAGACCCTTCTTGGCGTCCCGGCGAACCATTTCGTGCAATAGACTCACCAGAATGCGGCAGCCGGAAGCGCCGATCGGGTGGCCCAATGCAATGGCACCGCCGTTGACATTCACTTTGCTGGTATCCCAGCCCATTTCACGGTTGACGGAAATCGCCTGAGAGGCGAAAGCTTCATTGGATTCAATCAGATCAAGCTGATCAACCGTCCACCCGGCTCTTTTCAGGCAGGCGCGGGAAGCCGGAATGGGTCCGGTGCCCATAATTTTCGGATCAACACCCGCCTTGGCATAGGCGGCGATGCGGGCCAGTGGCTTGAGGCCGAGATCGCGAGCGACGCTAGCGGCCATGACCACGACTGCAGCGGCGCCGTCATTGATACCGGAGGCATTGCCCGCGGTGATGCTGCCATCTTGTTTGAACGCCGGGCGCAGCTTGGCCAGATTTTCAGCCGTGGTGTTCGCACGCGGAAATTCGTCCGTGTCGAAGACAACGGGATCACCTTTACGCTGGGGAATTTCGATCGGAACGATCTCATCTTTGAAACGGCCCGCGCTGATCGCAGCGATGGCCTTGGCTTGGGAGGCGGCAGCGAAGGCGTCTTGCTCCCCACGGGAGATGTTCCACTGGGCCGCAATATTCTCGGCGGTAATGCCCATGTGGTAATGGTTGATTGCGCAGAGCAGACCTTCATTCAGCATGGAGTCGACCAGCTTGGCGTCGCCCATGGTCGTGCCGCGCCGCGAGCCGAGCAGCAGGTGCGGAGACAAGCTCATGCTTTCCTGACCACCGGCGATGACGATGCGGTTATCTTCATCACGAATCGATTGATAAGCGAGATGGACGGCTTTCAGGCCGCTGCCACAGACTTTATTGATATTCAGACAGGGAACTTCAATCGGCAGACCCGCATTCAGCGCAGAGGTGCGAGCGGGGTTCTGGCCTGTGCCCGCAGTCAATACTTGGCCCAGGATGACCTCGTCGATCTGGGTTGGCGAAATGCCGGTTTTCTGCAACAGATTTTGGATAACTTTGGCGCCAATCACATTAGCGGGAATCGTCGAAAGAGAACCCATGAAGTTGCCAATCGCGGTTCGGGCAGCAGCGACAATGACTATGTCTTCCATCAGGTTAACCTCCAAAGAGTTTTTAACAGTATGTCAAAATTGTTATTCTTAAAAAAATGCATCGTGTGCGTCGCGCACAGAAAGACCTCTCAGGCTGGCGGGAAATTTAAGGTCTTTATACCCGTCGAACCGTGAAAACCAGAGAGGATACCCGTCAAGTTAAGCGCAGCATATTGAAGCTTGCCATATCCCTTGTCAACAGGTTCCGCTGTGCAGCATTCAGCCATCTTGCTCTCTGTCAGTGGCTTTTAAGTACCCTCACCCCCAATCTCTACGTTGATCCAAGAGGGGTGGGAACAGAATGCTGGTGCTCATTTCAGCGGGGAGCAGCCGAATGGGGCGGCAGCCACTCGAAATGCGCCAGCAGCGTCGATTGCCAGACATTGCAGTTATCGTCGCTCACCATGAAAAACCGCCGGTCCCGGTAGCGGGTCAGCCCTTCAAAATTGTCCATCAGCCAACCCTGACTGCTGTCGAAAACCGCGATATCCGTCACTGGCAAAAGTGCATCTTTTTCCGATGCAGGCAGTTCGGCCCGACGCAGGCTGATAATCAATGGACGCAGCGGAGCGACAAAGGCGCGTTCCAGGGTCAGCAGGCCACCCTCCGGCAAAGCTTCCATAGCGACCAGAGCGCTGCCAGGGGCGTTACCCAGGGGATAGCGCCAGAAACCGCCATCGAGCCGGAAAATGCGGATTTGACCCGCCGGATCATTTTTCAATGGCACTTCCGTGCCAACCAGAACGCCCCAGCGCGGATCGAGGGTAATGGCTTCCAGCGCCTGGTTATTATTAGGGTAATTGCGCAGGTCGCGCAGCGGGGCTGGCAATTGTTCCTCACCCTTCCACTGACCGGTCGGACTGTAGCGCACGACGCGCGGCTTGACCTCAAAGGACACCAACAGCTCGGTATCGCCGGGTATGCGATTATCGCCATTGCGGAGAGCCAGTCCCTCGGAATCGTCATAGGGAGCGCGCACCGGCCGATCAACTTCGTCACGCAATGGGTAGGCGGCCACTGGCTGGATTCCGGTCAAATAGCCCTGGGCATCGAATTCTGGTCGCAGATGAAATAGGTTACCCAAGTCGGAAACCGCGTACAGCAGTCCCTCATCCTCGTCCCAGGCTAGCCCGGACAGGCCACACAACCGCAGGCCATTGATCTGGGTATTCGCCAGCCGCAGTACGCCCAGCAGGCGGATGCCGGCGTAAGTATCGCCGACGCCCACCTGGTCGGCCAGGGAAATCGGCGTCGCCCGAAATTCGTTGGCCGCGCAGGTGGATAAGCCGAGCATCAGGATGAAGGCCAGTAGCAAACGGGGCATGACGACTCCAGAACGGCGAAGATAACGCGCAGCATGTTACCATTTGCCAGTCGCGTTTGCGGTCTTCGCAGCGTGTGCGCTGTTTGAAATCCCTTATCCTTCGATGGCCCAGGTCCGCATTATAAAAGGCAAAGACATGACTGTACCGGTCTGGAACCCGGCGATTGAATTTATCGAGCGGGAAGCGCTGGAGCGCCTGCAGCTCGCTCATTTGCGTAAAACGATTGCATGGGCGCTGAAAACGCCGTTCTATCAACGGCGACTGGCTGAGGCTGGATTGACCTGCCCGGAGGATATCGCCAGCCTGCGCGATGTGCGCAACCTTCCCTACACCACCAAGGACGATTTGCGCGAAGCCTATCCCGACGGTCTGCTGGCGGTCGACCGGGAGCAAGTCGTGCGCCTGCACACCTCCAGCGGCACGACCGGCACGCCGACGGTGATCTACCACACCCAGCATGATCTGGATCGCTGGACCGAACTGGTGGCCCGCTGCATCGCCGCGACCGGCGCGACCCGCCGCGACGTCTTCCAGAACATGACGAATTACGGGTTGTTCACTGGCGGATTGGGTCTGCATTATGGCGCGGAGCGGGTAGGGATGCTGGTGATCCCGGCCAGTTCCGGCAACACGGGCCGCCAGATTCAATTAATGCGGAATTTCCAAACTTCGGTCGTGCACGCCACGCCCAGCTACCTGCTCCATCTGCACTCGGCGCTGGCCGGGGAAGGCGTCGAGCCGGGCCAACTGGGTTTGCGCAAAGCCTTCATCGGCGCTGAACCGCATTCCGAGGAAACCCGTCGCAAGATCGAGAGTTTGTTCGGCATCGACGCCTACAATTCCTATGGCCTCAGCGAGATGAACGGTCCCGGTGTGGCGTTTGAATGCGTCTACAAAACCGGCCTGCATCTCTGGGAAGACGCCTACATTCTGGAAATCATCCATACTGAAACCCTGCAACCGGTCGCCGAAGGTGAAACCGGCGAAATCGTCATGACCACCCTGCAACGACAGGCCACGCCCTTGCTGCGCTACCGCACCCGCGATCTTTCACACTGGGTCAGCGGCCACTGTCCCTGTGGGCGCGGCCATCGCCGGCTGGCGCGCATTAAAGGTCGCAGCGATGACATGCTGATTATCAACGGCGTCAACGTCTTCCCGTCCCAGATCGAAGATCGGCTGATGAAGACCCCGGAAGTCGGCGTCAATTATCTCATCCAACTGGAGAAACGAGGTTCGCTGGATCGGCTGGTGGTCAAGACCGAGATTGACGCCCGGTTGTTTACCGGCGACCCCGACGCGCTGGATGATCTGCGCGAACGAATTAGCGAACTGTTGCGGTCAGCGATTCTGGTCAAGCCGGTGGTCGAACTGCACGAACCCGGCAGTCTGCCGGTGTCGGAAGGCAAGGCCCAACGGGTGGTGGATTTACGGCCTGCGTTTTGAGCGGGCGAGGAGCAACGAAATGACTGAACAAGTCAGCGTTTTCATTGACAACAAGCCGGGACGGCTGAACGCCGTGACCGCGATCCTGCTGGATCAGGCCATCGACATTCGGGCCATGACCATCGCCAATCATCGCGGCTACGGGGTGGCGAAATTATTGGTCAGCGATCCCCGGCTGGCGCATCAGGCCCTGACCGAACAGGGTTTCGCCGCCGCGCTCCAGCCGGTGCTGGCGGTGGTTATCGCTGACCGTCCCGGCGGCCTGCACGATTTGCTGGAAGGTTTGGCCGAACGCCAAATTAACGTGCTGAACGCCTATGGTTTCGTGATTACGCCGGGGCAGTCAGCAGTCTGGTGCCTGGAAGTCGCTGATCTGGCGGAAACCGCTCGCCTGGTCGAAGCGCGGGGCTGGCGGGTATTGAAAGAGAGCGAGTTATACCGGCTATCGTCGCCCCTCGCCCCTTGAACGACAGCGGAGAATACAAGCGACTGTTCAGTCGCTGTAGAACACGCTCTTCAAGTATTCATCCCGGGCATGGCGCAACAGCACGGCGATAACCGCTGCCGCCGGCAGCGCCAGCAGAATGCCGAAGAACCCGAACAGATGACCGCCGGCCAGCACGGCAAATAACACGGCGACGGGATGAAGACCAATGCGATCGCCGACCAGTTTCGGGGTGAGCAGAAAATCGCTGATCAATTGGCCAACACCGAACACGACGAACACCGGAATCAGGCTAAGCAGGCTATGGAATTGCAAAAGTGCGGCGATGCTGGCGACCAGGATGCCGGTAATCAGGCCCAGATAAGGGACGAAGCTCACCAGGCCGGCCAGCATCCCGATCAGCAGCGAAAAGTCCAGGCCGATCACTGCCAGGCCGGTCGAATAGAGAACTCCCAGGGCGACCATGACGATCACTTGGCCGCGCAGGAATGCGCCGATCACTTCGTCGGATTCTCGAGCCAGCGCGCTGACCATCGGTTCGATGCGCCGGGGCAGCAGATCGCGGACTTTGGCGACCAGCAGATCCCAGTCGCGCAGCAGATAGAAAGTCACCACCGGCACCAGAATAAGATTGGCGAACCAGGCGAAGAGCGCAGTAGATGACGCTCGGAACGATTCCAGCAGGCTGCCGGCCATGTCGCCCATATCCTGAGCGAAGGCGATTAATTTGGTTTGCAAGCTGCGGAGGCTGAGCGACTCCGGGTCGACGCCTAGATGATCTCGCAACCAGGGTAAAACATGGTTTTGAAACCAGTCGATATGCGCAGGCAGACGCTGAATCAGTCCTTTGAACTGATGCGTCAACATGGGGATCAGGAACAGCAACAAGAGCAGTAAACCGAGCAGGATGACGCCAAACACCAGCGTAACCGCCCAGGAGCGTTGAATATTGCGCGCTTCCAGCCGGTCGATCAGTGGGTCACCCAGATAGGCCAGCAACGCGGCCAATAGAAAAGGCGTCAGTACCGGCGCCAGCAGGTATAGCAGACCAATGGCGAGGGCGGCGAACATCAGCCAGAAGCGGGTTTGAGACTTGCGTTGCAGGTTCTGCATGTCGTTCCACTGTATCTGGTTTTAGGGGTATGCTTTGCGCGTCAACATCGGCTTCGTCACTAGGCGAGGCCGCTAACGCGGGTAATATACCGCATCCGTTTCCCATTCCATCCAAGCTACGTATGAGTTGCTCAAGAGTTAAGGAACCCGCTGGCTCAGGCGTCGTCTGCGCTCCGTCGCTGACGCCGGGCGCGCTGGCTCCATTGCCAGATATAGGCGGCTCCGCTCCAGACGGTGGTGAGCGCTGTCAACACAATCAGGCCGGTTAACAAGGTTTCGGGCAGGGGGATCATGCCGTAGTGGACGATCACCGCGCAAACCAGTATGAGTTGCACCAGGGTGTTAAGCTTGCTGATCATCAGCGGTGCGGCTTCAAAGCGCTCGATCAGCAGGTGATAACTCACCGCGCCGCCAACGATGAGTAAATCCCGCAGGATGACCAGCGCCACCAGCCAGCCTGGCAGTTCATTGAGCCAGCCCAGCGCCAAGATAGCGCCTATCAGCAATAGTTTGTCGGCGATGGGATCCAGCAGACCGCCCAGTTCGCTGGTCCAACCAAAGTATTTGGCCAGGAACCCGTCCAGCGCATCGGAGACGCCAGCGATGACGAACAGCAGCAGCGCGGTACTGTAGCGTTCTTCCAATAGCGCCCACAGGAAAGGCGCAACCAGCAGAATACGCAGGCCGGTGATGAGATTGGGAATATGACGGGCTTTGAGCAGCAAGGGCACCATAGCATCCATGTTGTTTGATCGTCTTTCAGTGTATTCAAACCAGACCACAACCGCGATATGCGGTTCGGTCTCCATGAGAGAATGCCGACATGACTGATACATCCAAAAGTTCACAATGGGTTGCAGCCTACCAGCAGATGATGGAGCGGGTAAAACATCAACTGGAAGAGTTAGAGCAAGCTGAGAAAGCTGTGTTTCCACGGCTGAGCGCCAGCATTGAACATGCTGCGGAAAAAGCGGTGGAACTCGGTGAATTGACCCGGGAAGAGGCCCAGTTGATCGGGAGCTATCTCAAACGCGACTGGGAAGACGCGGGTCACTATCTGGCCGTGACGGGCCGTGATTTACGTACCTGGCTTGGATTCGATCTGGAATTGCTCGAAGATCGGCTGTTGGAGTTTTTCCAGCGGGGCGTGGACCAATCGCGGCTGGATCTTCTAGCATTCGAGATGCCGCCAACCCGCGTTGTTGATGAGGAACGGTATCGCTGTGGCGAAATTACCGGGCCGGGTACTTTACAATGCGAAGAATGCGGCGCATGGGTGGCGTTTCACACGCCGGCAGCGATTGGTCCCTGTCTGGTCTGTGGTGGAGAGAATTTTCTGCGCGTGGCTGATGAACCGTGACAAAAATACTAGGTACAAACCCTGACTGGGCTATGAATTTTCCTGATTTACCCGATGGCCGGATTGTCGTTAACTAATCAAACGCTTAAGCTGATTTCCACAGCAAAGCGTGTTTTAAGCTCAATATCCTGTACTTTGACCGCCAGCGGGATCTGCTGGCGGTTTTTTTATGCTGGGGCAAAAGGTCCGGATTAGCGGGTCGCCAGTTGCGATTGGCAACGGGCCAGTTGGGTGCGATAGCGATCCGCTTGCCGACTGACTTGCCGCGCTCGTTCCATGAGCCAGGGTTTTTTTCGATAGCTGCCTTTAGTAAACCCCTCCTGACCCTCGTGATAAGCCAAATACTGGCGGTAGGCATCGCTTTTGGCGACGCGGTTGCGTTGCGCGGTTTCATTGACATACCAACCGACAAAATCCACAGCGGCGTCAAACTCATCGCGGTCAGCGCCGTAATTGCCGGTGGTGGTGGTATAACGATCCCAGGTTCCGTCCAGTGCCTGACTGTAGCCATACGCTGAAGAAGGACGCGGGCCAGGGATGAAACCGAGATACCAGGTGCGCGGCGGTTGGGCGTCGGCGCGGAATGCCGATTCCTGATGGATGATCGCCAGCAATACCGGCAACGGTACACCCCAGCGCCGACTGGCGGCTTGGGCGTCGGGATACCAGTCGCCATACTCGGCGAAAATCGCGCAGGCGTCGCTGACATTGCGAGGTGGTGGGGTGGTAGCGCAGGCGGCCAGCAACAACAGCGCAATGAGCAAGCTGCCCGCCCAACACCACACGCAACCGGATTCCAGCCCGATCAGGGGCAGGCCCCGGCTGGCGAGCAAGCGCTGGGGATAAAAGTAGCCGGGTGACAGAAAGGACGGATGCTGTTCAATCATGCCGTGGCGAGTTCTCGTCGGGCCAGGAATAGACCAGTCACGAGTAAGACTATCATCAAAACGACACTCGGAGCATCCCCCCAACGGGCGTAAGGAGTGAGTCCGCGTAACGGCTGTACTTCACCGCGGATCACGTCCGACTTGAACTGTTGCCCTTGGATCCTGATTCGTCCGCGTTCGTCGAGAATCGCGGAAACGCCGGTGTTCGTGGCGCGGGCCATATAGCGCCCCATTTCCAGAGCGCGCATTCGAGCGATTTGCAGATGCTGGTGCGGGGCGGTGGAATCCTTAAACCAAGCGTCGTTGCTGACATTGATCAACCAGGTCGCGTCGGGCAACGCTCGGCGGATTTCACTGCCAAAGACCGCTTCAAAGCAGATAGAGACGCCAACAGGTTGGCCGCCAGCCCGCAACAACGGCTGATCGCGGTCGCCGGGCGTGAAATCGGCCATCGGGATCGTGACCCAGTCGCGGAAGAACAGGAAGAATCCCCGCAAGGGCAGATACTCGCCGAACGGCAGCAGACGGCGCTTGTGATAGAAATTCAGCGTAGCGCCGATACTGGCGACGCTGTTATGGAAGACGCTGGTTTCCCAGGAACCGGTCGGGAGGCCAGTTACATAATCCACATGATCCTGCTGCGCTCGCCTGGCCAGCGCGCCAATGAATGGGCGAACGTCCTCATAAAAAATCGGAATGGCGGTTTCCGGCCATACAATGACGTCGCTGTGTCCATGTTCGGGCAAGCTGAGTTCAACATAGCGAGCCAGCGTTTCGTCGAGGACGCTGGGTTGCCACTTCTGATCCTGAGCGATGTTGCCTTGAACAATGGCGATGCGCAGCGGCGTTCCAGCCGGTTCTACCCAGTCGATGTTTCCGAGTACCCAAGCGCCGAGCCATAGGATCGCCAGCACCCCCAGCCCGTTCAATCGCGTTCGCCAGTGACCAGCTTTGATCAGCGTCCAGAGCAAGCCGGCGCTGAATAACACCGCCCAGCCCACACCGAACACGCCGGCATAAGGGGCGAGTTGGCCGAGTGGGGAATCGGTTTGGCTGTAGCCCAGCGCCAACCAGGGAAAGCCAGTTAAGAACCAACTGCGCACCCAGTCCAGCAAGGTCCACAACGCCGGGAATAGCAGCAACCCGCGAATTGGCCCCGGTGAGGGACCCCAACGCACCAGCAACCCGCCAGCAACGGCGGGATAGAGGGCCATAAACAGCACCACCAACAAGGTCGCCAGCGCGGCGAACGGTGCCGGGGCGTTGCCGTAATCATGCAGGCTGATGAAAATCCAGTAGATGCCGAACCCGAACAGACCCAGCCCGAATAGCCCGCCGCGCAGCGCGGCTCGGCGGGGCGTTGCGCCCTCCCAACTCCAGAGCAGCACCACCGGCAGCAGGATCGCCAATGGCCAGAGGTTGAAGGGTGCGAAAGCCAGCGTCAGCAGCGCGCCGGCGATGAAAACCAGCAGGTCGGTAATGAACGGGTGGCGTTGCGCAAACTCATTCATCATCGACAGCGGTAGCGGGTTCCTGACCATCGCGGAGCGTCATTTCCAGCAAATGAATCCGCCGGTTGTCCGCACGCAGCACCCGGAAATGGAAGCGACCCAGATCGATGATTTCCTCGCCCTTGGGCAGGCGACCCAGGTCCATCATCACCAGCCCGCCGATAGTATCGGCCCGTTCGTCGCTGAAATCAGCCTGGAAGTATTTGTTGAACTCCTCGACCGGGGTCAGCGCCTTGACGATGAACGCCTCGCCCTGCGGGCGGATAGCCGCGCCCTCGTCGTCGATATCATGCTCATCATCAATCTCGCCGACGATCTCTTCCAGCACATCCTCGATAGTGATCAGGCCGGCTACGCCACCGTATTCGTCCACGACAATGGCCATGTGCAGGCGGTTGCCGCGAAATTCCTTGAGCAGCACATTCAGGCGCTTGCTTTCGGGAATGAACTTGGCGGGGCGCAACAGGATGCGCAGGTCGAAATCTTCGCGGCGGTCAAAAGCGTGGGCCAGCAGATCCTTGACGATCAGAATACCGATGACGTTGTCTCTGTTGTCATCGATGACTGGCAGGCGGGAATGGCCGGATTCCACGACTTCAGCAATGAGCCGCTCCAGGCTCCAGTCGTGTTCCAGCACCACCATCTGAGCGCGGGGGATCATGACATCCCGCACCTGGAGTTCCGACACTTTCATCACCCCTTCCATCATGGTCAGGGCGTCAGTGTCCAGCAGTTCCCGTTGTTGCGCATCGCGCAGCATGTCCATCAATGCGTCCCGGTCCTTGGGTTCGCCCATCAGGGCGAAGCCTAAACGTTCCAGCCAGGATTTATGGCTCGGTTCGGATCGCTCGTCGTTCATGGTCGGTCTTGAATGTCTCCGTAAGGATCGGCATAGCCGAGATCAGTCAGGATGCGGATTTCCAGGGATTCCATCACCTCAGCCTGTGCTTCATCATGATCATAGCCCAGCAGGTGTAAAACGCCATGCGCCACCAGGTGCGCCCAGTGGGCTTCCGGCGTCTTGTCCTGACTGACGGCTTCGCGCAACACGACCGGCGCACAGATCACGATGTCGCCCAGTAAAGAGCTGTCCACTTCCGGCGGGGCCTCGAAGGGGAAGGACAGCACGTTGGTCGGCCCCTGTTTGCAGCGATAAGTTTCATTCAGTGCGGTAATTTCGGCCTCATTGACGATACGGAGAGTCAGTTCAGCATCTTTCGCGTAGCCAGCGCCGGCCAGCGCGGCTTCAGCCCAGCGGCGAAAGTCGGCTTCATTCGGCAATACGGGTAGGTCCAGGGCGATTTGCAGATCCAGTTCTAGGGTCATGAAGGCGTAGTATCCTGTTTGTAGCGGGCTTGGAAGGGTTAACCTAAATATTCAAGTCTTTTTGCTCACTGGATTTTTCATTTCTGGGAGCAGTCTTGAACGTTAAATTGGTTGGCGGCATTTGTACTGATTGGCCTTTGAGCAATTCTTCAATCGTGAGAATCTGGATTTTTGGATAGTTCTGGTTCCATCCCGGAGAAAAGTAGAAGCCAGCCTTTACTGCTTCTTCCTTCATCTCTTTTGTGGGCGGCTCCAGCGTGATGAACACGCCAATCGCTGACTGTTCTCTTTGCACCACGCCGATCAAATCCCGGATATCCCCGGACTTTACCTTGCCAGATTTGATCTGAACGATAATTTTTTTGAATTTTCCATTGGGTTCATCGATGAAATTGATAAAACCGTCAATACCTTGATCACTGCCTTTTTTGCCTTTTTTACCGCCCAATTCTCCGCCAAAGGGCATCGCCTTAATCAATGAACCGGCCCACCACTGGAATTGATAGCGGTCATCCAACGCCAGTTGCCTGGCTGAAGGTAAATCTTCGGGTTGCCCCAGTACCTGATAATCTTTTTTATCAATTAGATTAAAAACATCCTTGAGGCGGTATTTTTGTAGCGCAATCGCCAAGTGGGTCACATCGATGCCGATCCAGCGCCGTTTGAGTCCCTCAGCAGCTATTGTCGCCGTGCCACAACCGCAGAATGGGTCTAAAACCCAGTCGCCTTCATTGGAACTCGCTTTGATAATGCGCTTTAACAATGCTAACGGTTTTTGTGTTGGATAACCTAATTTTTCTGCTGATTTCGCGCTGAGTGGCGGAATATCAGTAATCATTGACTTGATTGCAACTCCTGGCATTTCATCCAGGTATCTTTTGTATCTTGGAACCCCGCCGGGTGTTTTTGGGAAAATAATTCGGCCTTGCCGATCAAGTTCTTCCAATTTTTCTATCGTGTATTTCCAATGTAATTCTTTTTCTTTAACATCGATACCTTTCCATGTATCTCCAGAGCTGCCATTGCGTTTTCCATCGGCTGTCAAATTATCCGAAGCATATCGTCTACCCGTTTCAGGCTCAATGTGGCAATAAAATTTATTGATATAGTCTTTCCCATAATCAATGTATTGGTTATTCCAGGTAAATTTTTCAGACTTGCTATAGAAAAAAAGTACGTCATGGACATGATTCCATTTTTTTGAATCACTTCTTGCGCTGGTTCTTTGCCAAATAATTTCATTCCTGAAATTTTCAAAACCAAAGATACAATCCAGAACAATCTTTAAATAATGACTAGCCGTTGGGTCACAGTGAAGATAGAGACTGCCAGTCAGTTTTAAAACGCGGTGCAGTTCAATCAAGCGAACCGTCATCATGACCAGATAAGCGGTCATCTGGTTTTTGCCCATGAACTGACACAAGTTAGACAACATTTCGCCCGCCCGATGACTGATCAGGCTGTACAAAACTTCTTCGGTCGCAGCAACCCAATGCCAAGTATCCTCAAAAGCTCTGATTTGCGAGTTCATTTCCCGCCCGGCTTCATCCTTAAATAAGATATTATAATTACGGTTGCTGTTAAACGGTGGGTCGAGATAAATCAAATCGACTGATTCATCGGGGATGTATTCACGAAGAATCTTAAGATTATCTCCGTAAAACAGGGTATTTTGATCAAGTGTGGTCATTATTCCATTCCTGATTTGAAATCAGCCCGGTTTTCAACCATCACTGGGCTAATCCTGCTGCTGATTCTGTTCCCAAATCTGGTAGGCGCTGACAATGCGTTGCACTAGCGGATGCCGCACGACATCGCGGGCGTTAAAGAAGGTCATGCTGATGCCGTCCACGTCCTTGAGTACTTGAAGCACCTGCCGCAATCCAGACGGGACGTTGCGCGGCAAATCGACCTGGGTGACGTCGCCGGTTACGACCGCAGTAGACCCGAAGCCAATGCGGGTCAGGAACATTTTCATTTGTTCCACCGTGGTGTTTTGTGCTTCGTCCAGGATGATGAAGGAATCATTCAGGGTTCTGCCGCGCATGAACGCCAGCGGCGCGACTTCAATGACATTGCGCTCAATCAGCTTGGCGACCCGTTCAAAGCCGAGCATTTCATACAGCGCGTCATACAGCGGACGGAGATAGGGATCGATCTTCTGCGTCAGGTCGCCGGGCAGGAAACCGAGCCGTTCGCCGGCTTCCACTGCCGGACGCACCAACACCAATCGCCGGGTCGCGTTGCTTTCCAGCGCATCCACCGCGCAGGCGACCGCCAGGTAAGTTTTGCCGGTGCCGGCAGGACCGACGCCGAAGTTGAGGTCGTGATGCTGAATGTTCCACAGATAGTGTTGCTGATTGGGGCCGCGCCCGCGAATCAGCCCGCGCCGGGTGCGGATCAGTACTTCTTCCGTGTCCGGTTCCAGATCAGCGGCCAGGGCGTCAGCGCCGGCTTCCTGCAGGAACAGGTGAACTTGGGCCGGGGTCAGGGGTTCCGCGCCGGTCTGGCGGTACAGCGCTTCCAGCACGGCAACGGCCATGGTGACCGTCGACGGTTCGCCGATGACCCGGAATTGATGACCCCGGTTGTTGATTTCGACGCCGAGCCGGCGCTCGATCTGGCGCAGGTGTTCGTCCAGTTGGCCACACAGATTAGCCAGGCGTTCGTTGTCGACGGGTTGCAGCAGTAAATCCTGAAAATGGGCAGGCGCGTTCAAGGCGGGGAGTTTAATCGTCAGGCCAGTAAGCGGTCAGATTGTGGCGCGGACAAATCGAGGTGGGCGACCAGCCGACCGCGCAGGGAATTGGGCAGCGCCTCGGTGATGACCACCTCGGCGAAACGGCCGATCAGGTGAGGTGGGCCGTCAAAGTTGACCACGCGGTTATTTTCGGTGCGGCCCGCCAGTTGCCGCTCATCTTTACGCGAGAGTTTATCCACCAGCACCCGCTGCACCGAGCCGATCATGCCCCGGCTGATCGCCTGAGCGTTCGCTTCCAAACGCG
The DNA here is from genome assembly GCA_022709365.1 of Pseudomonadota bacterium. GTDB lineage: Bacteria > Pseudomonadota > Gammaproteobacteria > Competibacterales > Competibacteraceae > UBA2383. The sequence goes on along the minus strand of JAKLIY010000050.1, from coordinate 2,834 downwards.
CTTGCAGTTGCGCCAGGCGTTCCTTTTTGACCGCCAGCGGTGTGGAATCCGGCAGACTGGCGGCGGGCGTGCCGGGCCGGGTGCTGTAGAGAAAGCTGAAACTGTGATCGAAGCCAATGTCCTCAATCAGTTGCATCGTGGCGGCGAAGTCCTGATCCGTTTCGCCGGGAAAGCCGACGATGAAGTCGGTGGACAGGCTGAGATGGGGACGCACGGCGCGTAATTTACGGACTTTCGCCTTGTATTCCAGCACGGTGTGGCCGCGTTTCATCAGCGCCAGAATGCGGTCGGAGCCGCTTTGCACCGGCAAGTGTAAATGGTTGACCAGTTGCGGAACGCGGGCGTAAACGTCGATCAACCGTTCGGAAAATTCCACCGGATGCGAGGTCGTGTAGCGGATGCGGTCGATGCCGTCGATAGCAGCGACATGTTCGATCAGCAGCGCCAGATCGGCCAGGTCGCCATCGCCCATCGGTCCCCGGTAGGCATTCACATTCTGGCCGAGCAGGTTGACCTCACGCACGCCCTGTCGGGCCAGCGCCGCAACCTCCGCCAATACGTCGTCGAACGGGCGGCTGATTTCGTTGCCCCGGGTATAGGGCACGACGCAGAAGGTGCAGTACTTGTCGCAGCCTTCCATGATGGACACAAACGCGCTGGGGCCTTCGGCGCGAGGTTCTGGCAGGCGGTCGAATTTTTCGATTTCCGGGAAAGAGACATCGACCACCGGTTGCTGATCGGCCCAGACGCGGGTCAACATCTCCGGCAGTCGGTGCAAAGTTTGCGGGCCGAACACCAGATCGACCTGCGGCGCCCGTTCACGCAACGCTTCGCCTTCCTGACTGGCGACGCAGCCGCCCACGCCGATAACCACGCCAGGCCGATGGCTTTTCAGCGCTTTCCAGACGCCTAGCAGCGAGAAGACCTTTTCCTGGGCCTTTTCCCGGATCGAGCAGGTATTGAGCAGTAACACATCAGCCTGTTCGGGGTCATCGGTGCGCTCCAGACCGCAGGCTGCTTGTAACACATCCGCCATCCGAGCAGAGTCGTATTCGTTCATCTGGCAGCCGTGGGTTTTGATGTACAGTTTGCGGATCATGGGCGATTCTTGAATAAGAATTAAGGCAAAAACTATAGCATCGCTTGGCGGGGGGCGCTAGTTGACCCGCTCCGTTGCTGGTGTCGATGGACTCACCGTGGAAACGCGCCAGGCGGGCGATTTTACGGCTAATCATTTTTCCGGATGCACGGCGAGCGCCAGTCCAAATCACGCCATCTGCTCCTGCTCCACGCTGGTGTAAATCTGGGTGGTGTTGATGGTTGAGTGCCCCAGCAGGGCCTGGATGTCCACCCGATCCACCCGCCAACACCAGCCGAACCCGGCACGCCTTTATTCGATTTATCACCGTGGGAGCGGGAGATGGATAAGAGGATACCGGCGCGGTGGCGGCGGTTTTTGTGAGGGAGTAAAGATTACAAGACATGCATATGATTAATATGACTAAATGTTGAGCATTTCGTTTACTTTATTTATGGATTTTAATGTTTTAAAGGAGCTACATCATTACAACCAAATTTATCGGATAGGGGCAGAAAGTCGCGGATCCCGAACGGATGCATTCCAGGACAGCCAGACTGCCGTGCGTGGCAACAAGAGTCGCTTGGATACAGTTCGTTTTTTTGTAGGAAATCTAAAAAATTTTGCCGGACATCAAGGGAGATTCAAATGAAAGCAAGATTTTTCAGCTCTACCTTGAGCGCAACGACAATGGCGGCGGTCATTTCCATGCAGTTGACCGGTTGCGCGACCATGCAGATGGGATCGACGGACGCCAAAACGGTGGCGACGGGTTCCGCCGGTGGCGAGGTGGCGGAGAACGCCAACCCCCAACTCGAGCGATGCGCCACTTCCCTCGGGACCTTGGCGGTCATAGAGGATACTTCGGCGCCCTGGTATGGAATCCTGACGGGGCAAATGCAGTTGGGATCCACCACGCCCGTATTAAAGCTGCTTGTCCAGCAATCGAATTGTTTTGTGGTGGTGGACCGTGGCAAAGCCATGGGCGGCATGATGAGCGAGCGCGCGCTTCAGGCTTCCGGGGAGTTGCGCAAAGGCTCCCGGTTCGGAAAGGGCCAGATGGTGGCGGCCGACTACTCGCTGAGTCCTTCCATCACCTTCAGCAATCAGAGCGCCGGCGGCGCGGGCGCCATGGTCGGCGGAATGTTCGGGATCGTTGGAGCACTGGTTGCCAGTGGCCTCTCTTTTAAAGAGGCCAGCACCCTGCTGACCCTGGTGGAAAATCGGTCGGGGGTTCAGGTAGCGGCGGCGGAAGGTAGCGCTCGCAATGTGGATTTTAACTTACTCGGCGGCGCGGTGGGAGGCGGACTCGGTGGATTGGGCGGCGGCTATTCCAATACCGCCGAAGGCAAAGTCATCGTTGCCGCCTTCACCGATTCCTACAACAACATCGTGCGGGCTACGCGCGCTTATCGCGCCCAGCACGTGAAAGGCGGGCTTGGCACCGGTGGCAAGCTCCGCGTTCAGGGCGGAAAGCAGTAGCTGTAGCGGCCTGCAAACCTCCGGGTCCTGACCTGCAAACAGCGCGCTTTCTGGCCCAGATTCATTGCCAGTAGCGGGAGCCTTGGACCCTAGTCTACCTAATAGTAATCCCTACATGATCGAGGAACTAAGTTATAGATAAATTGTCTGAATTGCTGTGATTCGGATTGATAGGCCACTATAAAATATGAAGATACTATCATGAAAGCTGAATGGTTATTTGATGCACGTAGAATCCCTGATGAAGTCATGAATTACCTGAGGCGAATTGCGG
>JAKLIY010000005.1 GCA_022709365.1 Pseudomonadota bacterium | reverse complement strand
CTGCCGCTTTACCTGGGTTTCTTTGAGTTCGTGCATAACGTCAGGCAGCGCGGTCAGGCTTTGTTGGGATCGCTGCTAGACACTCTGTTGCAGCCGGTAGCCTGTCCTCAAAACCCAATATGAGCCTTTTAGTTTTACCGTCAACCGCCGGGGCATACACGCGAAAATCCAGTGGATAGTAATCGCTTTGATCAGCATGAACCAAGTTGACAATCCCGATCCCTTTGATTAGGCCATGGGCATTTCCACTATACTGACGATTCACCATTTCAATTTTCTGAGAATAGCTTTTATCCTGAACGCTGTCATCTAAAATCAAATAGGCTTCGTTGCTGTTATTGATCAACGGTTCAGCCAATTCCCATACCGTATGAGCTGTATGTCTTCCACGCCGTAAATAATCATTAATTGCATCATGACTGATGTCATCTAAATGATTGGCAAGATTAGTGCAGGTATAATTAATCGGAGTACTAATTACGTACTCAACATAACGTTGTTTAGTGATTTCTATTCAGCTATTATATCAGATAATTGAGTTTATGAAACTCCAAGCGAAAGTCCTGATAATAAAGTTTTTAACCTTGGAAAGCGTGGTTGGTATATAAATATTCCACAACCTGAATAGGAGTGCTATAGAACACTACCTGTTTCCAGATTCAGCGCGGCGGCCAGCAACGCTTGGGTATAGGGATGCTGGGGACAGGCGAACACCTGCCGCGCCGGACCTTCTTCGACTACCCGGCCATTCCTCATCACCAGTAGATGATGGGCCAGCGCCCGCACCACCCGCAGGTCGTGGCTGATAAACACATAGGCCAGCCGGTAGCGGTGTTGCAAGTCGCGCAATAAATCCACAATCTGCGCCTGCACCGATACATCCAGGGCGCTGGTCGGTTCGTCGAGAATCAGCAAACGGGGTTGCAAAGCCAGGGCGCGGGCAATGGCGATGCGTTGGCGCTGACCGCCGGAGAATTCATGCGGATAGCGATCCTGCATCGCCGGGTCCAGCCCGACTTCCTCCAGCGCTTGGGCAATCCGGTCGCGCCGACTTTTCCAATCCCCAGCCAGTCCATGAATTCGTAATCCTTCCTCGACAATCTCGCCGACGGACAAGCGGGGACTGAGCGACCCGTAGGGATCCTGAAACACGATCTGCATGGCTCGCCGCAGCGGGCGCAGTGTTTTACCCGGCAGGTCATCGATGCGTTGATCCTCAAAACGAATCGCACCTTCACTGGATAACAAACGCAGCAGCGCCAATCCCAGCGTCGTTTTACCGGAACCGCTCTCGCCGACGACGCCGAGTGTCTGCCCTTCTCGCACCCGGACGCTGACCCCGTCCACCGCCTTGATGTGTTCCGTGACTCGCCCGAACAGGCCACGCTTCAGCGGAAACCAGACTTTCAGCACGTCACTGGCCAGCACCTCGGCGGCATCAGCCACTTCCAGCAACGGCTCGCCTTTCGGCTCAGCGGCTAGCAGTTGCTGGGTATAAGGATGTTGCGGGCGGGCGAAAATCTCGGTGACGGAACCGGTTTCCACCACTACACCGGCTTGCATGACGCACACTTGATCAGCCATCTTGCGCACGATGCTTAGATCATGGGTGATAAACAGGATGGCCATGCCGAGCCGTGCCTGCAAATCTTTAAGCAATTTGAGAATCTGCGCCTGGATCGTCACATCCAGGGCGGTGGTCGGCTCGTCAGCGATAAGCATATCGGGATCATTGGCCAGGGCCATGGCGATCATCACCCGCTGGCGCTGACCGCCGGACAGTTCATGCGGCAGGGCATTCAACCGATGCGCCGCATCCGGCAATCCCACCAGTTCCAGCAGTTCCACGATCCGCGTCTTGCGATTGGCCCCGCGCAAACCCTTGTGCAGTAGCAGCGTCTCGCCAATCTGCTTCTCGATGGAATGCAAGGGATTGAGCGAGGTCATCGGCTCCTGGAACACCATAGCGATCTGATTGCCGCGAATTTCGCGCAACCGGGCGGGAGCGGCGCCCAGCAGTTCCTCACCGCGTAACCGAATGCTGCCGCCGGGATGCCGGGCATGGGGATAGGGCAGCAGTTGCAGCAGCGACAGCGCAGAAACGGATTTGCCAGAGCCGCTCTCCCCGACCAGCGCCAGCGTCTCGCCGCGCTGGAGGGTAAAGGAAACCTGCTTCACCGCCGACGTTGCACCGAAGGCGACGGACAAATCGCGAACTTCAAGAAGAGGTGTGGATGCGGTCACGGTAGGATGAATGTGATTCAAAGTGCTTTAAAGTTTTAGGTGGTGTTCCTGACATGGATATGGATATCAATAAAATGCTTACAAAAAATTGATCATAAAAAAGAAAATTAATGAATCTATATCCACGTCTGAAGCACTACCCTGATAGCGTTGCCGCCAGCTTCCGGCCTGAAAGCTCTCAAGTTTCATCGCCTGCCCTACGGCTCATCCCGCTGAATCTGCTCAAACAGCGGCCCAAACACCGCCATGGCCAGCGTCGTAAACTCCTCATCCAGCGGATCGGTCTCCCCAAACGCCAATTGATAATAGGCATTCTCCCGCTCCGCCGTTCCGGGTCGTCGTTCCTCTCCTTCCCAAGCCCGACGCGCCGCCCATAACGCCTTGTCGGGGTTCGGCTCCTGATCCTTGCGCAACTGTTCAACATAGGCCAGCCCGCTCTTGGGAAAAAAGTGCAACAAACCCTGTGATCCCTGCCAGTACCACTCCAGCAATCCTCGCAGCAGCATCTCCGGTTGCTCAACCGGCGTCAACGTCACCAGTTGATCCTCCGCCACCCAATAACTTTGCCGCACTCCATCCTCCAGCCCCATGGCGTTCAGCGCCAGATGATGCAGCCACAGTTTCAGATAATCTCCAGCCTTGATCTTCGCCAACCGGTAACCGACCCACCCCGCCTTGGTCATGCCGGTCAGGCGACCGGTCAGGCGGAAGTCACCTAACGCCAAATCCAATTCCAACGGCGCCCGATCCCGGCGCGGGAAGACCCGGCCCAATCGTCCGGCGAAGCGCTCGACCCGCTCGTAAGCCTCAGCGAATACGCATTCACCCACTTGCCCGTGCGGCAGTGCACCATTCGCCCGCATGATCGTCTCAATCTCGGCTACCGGACGCCCCTCGCGATGCAGTTCCAGCATCTCATCCAGCATCTGATAACTCTCCAGCGCATCGGGCACGAACGGCTCACGAGTTTCCAGCGCCTCTTCGCCCTCATCCACGCGAATGCCTAGCCGTTCTCGCAACAGCCATTTCGCTGGATTCTTGAAAAACTGCGTCAACCCTTCCAGCGTCACCCAGCGCAGGGCCGATTCCGGTTCGGGCAATGTGGCAGTTAACAATGCTGCCGCATCGCGTTCGCCGCGCCCGGTCTGGCGGCTGGCTTCGAGCCATTCCTGCGCATAACTGAACAATCGCGGGTCACCGGTGAAATAGCGTCGGCTGAAGGCTTGTAGAGGATGGCGCGTGACTAACTGCGCGCTCGGTCGTCCACCCTCCGCCGTCACAAAGCCCCGATCCACCATGTCCAACAACTCGCTGACCAGCACCGACGGCGGCAACACCGCGTTATCACGGATGTTCTGGCCGACGTAGCTCAGATACAAACAGCGGCGGGCCGACAGCAGGGTTTCCAGAAATAAATAACGATCATCCCGGCGGCGGGAACGGTCACCGCGCCGAAAGGACCTGATCATCAGGTCAAATCCGACTGGTCGGTTAGGGCGCGGATAGGCGTCGTCGTTCATCCCGATCAGGCAGACCACCGCAAACGGAATGCTGCGCATCGGCACCATCGCACAGCAGGTTACACCGCCGCCGAGGAACCGGCCCGCGCCGCTCTCCGGGACGTTCAGTAATTCACGCAACGCCGATTTCATCACCGACAGCGACACCGGTTCGGCAAATTGGGCCTGTTGCGCCTGTTCGCCGAGGGTTTCCAACGCGGTGCGAATCAGTTGTAGTTCATTTTCTTCACGCTCGCGGGGATCGAAAAATCGGTCCAGCAGGGCATAGAGCGTGGTGATCCAATCGGCGGGCGGGCGCTGGTCGCGCAAGCCGTGATGCAACCCGAACAGTTCATCCAGAAAACTCTGCAAGCCGCCCAGCGCCTGCGCCTCACCGCCTTCCACTTCGTCATAGGGCAAAATGCCGGCATACAATTCCCGGCCTTGTCCTGGCAGGGCGTAACCGAGTAGCAAGCGGTCCAATCCGGCCTGCCAGGTATGTCCCGCCGTGGTCGGCAAAGCCCACGAGTCCTTGATGCCCGCATTGATTCCCCAGCGAATCCCGACAGCGCGTACCCAGTGGCGAACACGGTCCAAATCTTCCTCGCTCAAGCCGAACCGCCGCCGCACTGCTGGCGGCTCCAGCAAACTCATCACCTGGGCGGCGTCAAACCGTTCCCCGCTCAAATCCAGCAATTCAAAAAACGCCTCGATCAGCGGATTCTCGACCGGCAGGCCCTGATCGGCGACGCTGAACGGAATCCGCCGCTCCCGGGGAGCGACATCAAAGACCGCTTCGATCAATGGACCATAACGGGCAATATCCGGGGCCATGACGATCACGTCGGAAGGCCGCAGGTCGCGATGCGCCTCAAACAGCGCCAGTAATTGGTCATGCAACACTTCCACTTCACGCATCGGCCCGTGGCAGACATGAACCTGGAGCGAAAGGTCGTCAGGCCGCAGCAACAGGGGCGGATGTTCCGCCGTCCCCCGTTCCCGCAAATGGAGAATATCGGCTTGCAGGCGATGCAGCAGATCATCGCCCGCTGGCTCGACAAATCCTTCCCACTCCACCCGCGAGTAGCCTTGCAACAGGTCGATAAAATCCCGGCCCTGCTTGCCCAGGGAAGCCAGTAACGGATGACCGACCGTCAAATATTCAGCTTCCAGGTCAGCCTCTTCACCCAGTCGCGCCAGGTCGCGTTCCGCCCGGATATCGCCCCAATATTCCTGACAGGGATTGAGCAGGAGCAAATGCACATCGATGCAGTGCGCCAGTTCCGCCAGCAAATCCAGATACAGCGGCGGCAGTGCGGACAAGCCGACAACCGCCACCCGTTCCGGCAGGCGGCGGCGGTCGACTTCCCTATGTTGCAACGCCCGGCGAAACTGCGCCTGTACCCGCGTCCGATGCGTCTCGCCGCTGCGCGCCAGTCGTCGCCACAATTCCGCCTGCCAATGATCCTCTTCACCGTTCTCCCATTGACCAATCCAGTCGGGCCGGTAGATTAAATACTGGTCGAAGCAGTCGGTGATCCGGCAGGCTAGCTCGTAGCGGCGAAAGTCGTCGCGTCCGTCACCCAACCAGGCCCGCACCGGCGCGAACGCCGGTTCGTCCCCGACTTCCTGCAACAGCGCCATCACCCGCCAGTTCAGCACCGGCCGGTCGAAAGCCGAGGTCGGCGGCAATCCGTGCAGCACCCGTCGCGCCATCTCCCAGAGAAAAGTTCCGGGAAACTGGAAATCGAGATGCGCGCACACGCCCAGCCGGTCGGCCAGCCGCAGCGCCAGCCAGCGGGCCAGGCCATTGCTCTGTGTGACAATGATTTCACGCGCCAGCGGCGACCGCAGCGGCTGACGAAGCAGCTCGGCCAGACGGTCCGTCAGGGTTTCAAGACGGTTGCTCTGATGGGTATAGAACATGATCGGTAGGTGTCGCTTCCGCCCGGCGGGCCAGTCGCCGCAGGGCGGCGCTCAAACGCGGGTCGGTTTCATTACGAGCGGTCTCTTCCAGGTAGCGGGCGGCTTCCTGGGTCAGCATCCGCCGTGGCGACGGCGACGGTGGGAGCAGGGCGACGGGCGCGATTTGAATATGCGGCTTGGGCAGAGCGATGCCGAAGTGCAGGCCCAGCACCTCCCGGATATCGTACAACGCATAGCGCAACCGCGTTGCCCACACCGCCGATTCAGTCTGCACCGTCCAGACGTCTTGATCCAGCCGGATCAGCACCGCATGACCGCGCAAATCCGGTCGCAGATACGCCTGAAAAATCCGGGTGGATTCGGTCAACTCATCAACCCGTGTGATCAGTTTGCTTAACCTTCCCGTGGGGCGGCGCAGACCTTCGCTCACCGTGGGAATGGCCGGCGCTGATGATCGGGAGGTCACGCTGGCGGGCGACGCAGTCGGCTGAAATGGCGTTTCCACCAACCGGACATAGGCTGGCGCAGCATCGGCGACCCGGGGCGGTTTCAATTCGGCGACCGGCTGGACTTCCGCAGCCGGCTCCGGTTCGAGAATTGTGCCGTAGCCGCCGCGCAACATTTTCAGCAGACTGGTGGTGTGTTGTCGGCCAATCGCGCGGCGTTCAGCATCGAGTTCGACGACGGTTTTGTTCCCATCCCCATTCATGTCGTTCTCCCCTCACCCTCCCCCGCCAGGAGGGAGGATAAACATCAGCTCAATGGCAGGCTCACATGCAGTATGCCGGGATCGTCGAGCGTCGCGTGGATTTTGAAATTGAGCGCCCGGTTGAGCCGCAGCATGGGTTCATTCTCCCGCAAAACCTCGCCGTAGAGTTCCTTGATGCCGCGCTGTTTGGCGTACTCGATAATGTAGCGCATGAGCATCGGCCCCAGTCCGATCCCGGTGACAGCCCGATCCACCAGCACCGCATACTCGGCTCTCTCCATGTCCGGATCGGCATTACAGCGCACCACGCCCCAGATTTTCCCCTTGCCCGGCAGGACGTCCGGATCGGTCACGATAATCGCCATCTCCCGCTCGTAATCGAGTTGGGTCAGCCGCGCTGCCATTTCGTGCGACAGCTCCCGAAGCGGCTGGAAAAACCGCATTCGCACATCTTCTGCCGGCAACCGTTTGACGAGGTCGCGTAATTCCGGTTCGTCCTCGGGCAGGATTGGCCGAATCAGGAAAGCACGGCCATCAGGCAAGGTGAACCGTTTCTCCATCTCTTTGGGATAAGGTGAAATCGCCAGCCGTTTGGCCGCTGGCTCGGCATTGGGTTCAATCAGCACATGAGCATCCAGGACCAGCAGCCCATCCGAATTGACCCAGAGCGGATTGATGTCCATTTCAATGATCTCTCCTAAATCGATCACCATCTGTGACACCTTGATCAAGGTCAACGCGATGGCGTCCAGATCCACCGGTCGGCCCCGATTGGTGCTGAGACGGCGGTACAACCGGGTCCGCCACATCAGATCGCGCGCCAGTTGCATGTTCAGCGGCGGCAGCGCGTAGGCGACATCATCAATCGCGTCAGCCTCGGTGCCGCCCTGACCGAAAAAGATCACCGGGCCAAATCGCTTGCCGGTGCGCACCCCCATCATCAGTTCGTAGGTGCTATTGCGGTATTGCATCGGCTGCACCGCGAAGCCGTCGATGACCGCATACGGCGCCAGATCGCGCACGCGCTTGAGCATTTCCGTCGCAGCCACCAGCACTTCCAGCGGGTTTTTCAGCCCGAAAGCCACCCCTCCGACATCAGACTTGCTGACGATATCCGGCGACAGAATCTTGAGCGCGACCGGAACCTTGAGTTCCAGCGCTATATCGGTTGCGGCTTCCGGGGTCGAGGCGAAATGCAGCGGTACGGTAGAAATTTCGTAGGCGTTCAGTATCTGGCCGGTTTCATAGGCGTTCAACCGGCGACGGCCCGCGGTCAGCGCGATCTGAATGATGCGGCGGGCGGTCTCGGCATCTGCGGTGAACCCCTCGGGAATCGAAGGCGGCGTTTCTATCAGCAATTCCTGATAGCGCCGGTACTGCGCCAGGCGCATGAACGCTTCGACCGCTTCACCGGGCGCTTCGTAGGTAGGGATATGGCTATTCTTGAAGTAATCGCGGGCCGATTCCACTGACGACTCACCCAACCAACAGGTCATGACCAGTCGCCGGCTCTTGGCCGCGCGCTCGACCACGGCTTGGGCGGAATCCAAGGAACGATCTACCGACGCCGGCGCGTGGATGATCAGCACCCCGTCAGTGCCTGGTTCCTGTAGCAACAGATCGAGCGCCTTGCCGTATTCTTCGGGACCGGCGGCGTCGCCCAAGTCCACGGGATTCTCGATGGGATAGCCGGGCCGGCAGGCTTGCGCCACCTTCTCGCGGGTGGCCTCACTGATCTCGGCCAGGTGGCCATTGTGCCGCAACAGGGTATCGCTGGTCATCAGGGCCAGACTGTAACTGTTGCTGATAATCGTTAGCCGGTCGCTGTAGACCGGCCGGGCGTTGGCTACGGTTTCGGCAGCGCCGAACAATTGCTCGATGTTATTCACCCGCAGAATGCCGGCGCGCTGGAACACAGCGTCATACACCGCATCCTCAACTGATCCGGTGCGAAAATCGCGCGGTTTGAGCACGATCACCGGCTTGACGCGGGCGGCGGCGCGGGCGGCGGATACGAACTTGCGGCGGTTGCGGGTGCTTTCCATGTACATCAGGATCGCGCGGGTATGATGATCCCGCAGCAGATAATCCATGAGATCGCCCAGGTCTACGTCCCAGCGCATGCCCACTGAGATCACATGGGAAAAGCCGATGTTGCGACTGTTAGCCCAGTCGATGACGCTGCGCATCACCGCTGCTGATTGGCAAAGCAGCGCGACTTGGCCGGCCAGTGGCCGCTGACTGCTCAGGCTGGCGTTGAGATTAGTCGCCGGAACGGCATAGCCGAGGTGATCCGGCCCCATAATTCGCAGCAGATGTGGTTTGGCCGCGTCCAGAATCTGCTGCTTTAACAACTCTCCGCCGTCGGGATGCTTGCGCGACATATCCTGACTGAGTAGCGCGGCTTGTGCGTCGCGATGGTCTTGCAGGACTTCGCGACTCAGCAGCAGGGCTGCCCGGGTGCCGCGCTGACCTAATTGGCTGATGAGACCGGGCGCTTCCTCCAGCGGCGTGGTCAGAATCGCCAGCTCCGGCGAGACTGGCAAGCTGGCGATGTCTTTGTAAGCTAATACTCCGGAAATCGATAGGTGGTCCGGGTTAACCGGCATCACCGGCCCCTTGAAGCCACCCTCGATCAGATTGAACTCCACAGTCGCATCGGGTCCGCCGGGCGACTTGCCACGGCCGATGACGGCAATGGACCGGGGTTTGAACAGATATTCGAGATTGCGAATCGTCATGAAGGGGGTCTCGGTCGAGGATCGTGGCCAATCGGGGTATGTTAATCGCTACCTCGCAACCCCGCTACCTCGCTACAATGAACGCTTCCACCGACGATAGTCACTTCCCGTGAGGCTCCAATGCCCTGGAACCCGATCCCCAAGACGCTGAATGCTGAAGAACCCGCGCCGAATTTAGCGGACTATGCTACCGCCCGTGCGGCTTTCTCCTGGGCCGAGGCCTGCGCCGAATTGGTCGGCCTACCCGATGGCGGCCTGAACATCGCTTTCGAAGCCGTGGACCGCTGGGTCGCCACGGGCCAGGGTGAAAGGGTAGCATTGCGCTGGCTGGGTAAAAACGGCGAGCGCCGCGATTTCAGCTATGCCGAACTGGTTCGGCTCAGTAACCAGTTCGCCAACGGTCTGGAACGACTGGGTATCCGCCCGGGCGACCGGGTCTGCGTATTGGCCGGGCGTATTCCTGAGCTTTACATTACTGCTCTGGGAACGTTGAAGGCCGGCGCAGTATTCTGTCCACTGTTCTCCGCTTTTGGCCCGGAGCCGGTGCGGGTGCGGCTGGCCAACAGCCGGGCGCGAGTACTGGTCACTACATCACTACTGTATCAGCGCAAAGTGCAGGCATTGCGTCCGGTATTGCTTGATCTGGAGCAGGTGCTGCTGACTGATAGCGCCTACGATGAACCGGGCCTCCATTCATTCCATGCCCTGCTCGACGCCGAATCGGACTGCCGCACTGCTCCACGCACTCGCCCTGAGGATTGGGCGTTGTTGCACTTCACCAGCGGCACCACGGGCGCGCCCAAGGGGGCGATCCATGTCCATGAAGCCGTCGTCGCTCACCGCTGGACCGGTCGACTGGTGCTGGACCTGCGGCCCGGTGACATTTATTGGTGCACCGCTGATCCCGGTTGGGTCACCGGTGTTTCCTACGGCATCATCGCGCCGCTGACCAACGGTACTACCCTGGTGGTGGACGAGGCTGAATTTGAGGTGCGGCGCTGGTATGCCATTCTGGAACGGGAACGGGTGAACGTCTGGTATACCGCACCGACGGCTATTCGCATGTTGATGAAAGCTGGCCCGGAACCGACGCGGGGCCTCGATCTGAGCGCGCTGCGGTTCATGGCCAGCGTTGGCGAACCCCTGAATCCTGAAGGCGTGGTCTGGGCGGTGGAGACGCTGGGTCGGCCCTTCCATGACACCTGGTGGCAAACCGAAACCGGGGCGATCATGATCGCCAACTATCGCGTCCAGGACATCCGGCCGGGTTCCATGGGTCGGCCGTTGCCCGGCATCGAGGCCGCGATCGTTCAACGGCGACCGGAAGGCGGTGTTGACCTCCTGGCTCCGAGCGAGGAAGGCGAACTGGCGTTGCGAATGGGTTGGCCCTCCATGTTTCGGGGCTATCTGGACGATGAGCAACGCTACCAGCAGTGCTTCACTGGGGATTGGTATCTGAGCGGCGATCTGGCAACTTGTGATGCCGACGGTTATTTCTGGTTCGTAGGCCGCAATGACGACGTCATCAAGACCTCTGGCCACCTGATTGGTCCGTTTGAGGTGGAGAACGTATTGCTGGAGCATCCCGCGGTGGCTGAGGCCGGCATGATCGGCAAGCCGGATGAATTTGCTGGACAGATCGTTAAAGCGTTTATCGCCCTGAAGCCGGGTTATGAACCGAGCGACGCCCTGCGCAAGGAACTGATCGGTTTCGCCCGCACCCGGCTGGGACCGACCGTGGCGCCGCGTGAACTGGAATTTGTGGTGGACCTGCCCAAAACCCGCAGTGGCAAGATCATGCGCCGGTTACTGCGCGCCCGTGAATTGGGCCTGCCGCTGGGCGATCTCTCTACGTTGGAAAATGAATCATCAGAAAATTAATGTTTGGCAGCATGGTAGCAATTCTGAGCGGTTAGGAGGTTTATTCTAATTTTGGGCGGTATGCTTATTATCAAGTCTCAGCCAGAAATTATATCTGGCTTCTAAATTGCATATCTATCGGCTATGACCCACATAAGGATTGCTTGATTTTTAAGGACAACAATGCAAGACTGATGTTGCGGCGCAACATGCCGACGATAGATACAACAAACGCGGGATTTTGAGCTTCCCTGGACTTGAAGGAAAATTGCTATGAACGCCATAAACAACGAGCAGATTCGCACCACGATTCTGCGTACGCTCAGCGATGTCGTCCCGAACGCCGATACCCAGGCGATCAAGCCCGACATCAGTTTTCACGATCAACTGGAACTGGACTCGATTGACTTTCTGCGGTTGATGATGAGCCTGGAGAAAGAACTCAACGTGACCATTTTCGACTTCGACTACCCGAAGCTATCGACGCTAAAGGGCTGCGAGCACTATTTGACCGAACGGATCGGCATGAACGCTTGACTACCCTGTGCTAAAGATGATCCATTTCTATCACGTCGTAGAGGCTGACTGAGGGCGGCGCCTCTACGACCCAATCCTTGAATTGGCGTACCAGATCACGAAAGTGTGCGCTTTCATAGTGTGTTTCCAACGCCTCTTGCCCGGTCCAGCGTCCGACCAGTAACAGCGTATCGCTGTTTATAATGTCCTGATAGCAGCCATATTCCAGGCAACCTGTCCCACTGCGCGAATGCTTGACCAAGGTCCGCGCCAGATCCAACAACGACGAAACGGCTCCGGGGCGCGCCTGGAATTTCGCAAGAGTCATCAGCATGGAAGAACTCCTCTAGCGCAGTGCCATTTTTCCAGCGCGAGCGGATGGCGTAGCGTCAACGAGTGTCGAAAAAAAGGAAGCCGATCAATGAGGATCGGCTTTGGAGTCAGATCGTAAATAGGGTATTTGCTCTAATCCGAAGTCCCAAAATACATCCTGTGCAGTGGTTTCTGCTTTGTAGTGATCTACCGCACACCCTCCTTTGGTGGTTATTGGCCGGGTACCTTATGCCCGGTCTTTTTTTGCGCTGCAATTATACCGGGCAAGTTCAATCCCGCAACTTTTTTATGCCCATAGCGCAGTGCCCCAAGGAAAGTGATGGGTACGCTTTCCATTCATGGAAAGGCGCTTATGTCAGGACAGAAAGAAGCGGGAACCGGCCTGTAAGCCGGGTTCTGTCGAGGACGGTCATTCATCTGCGACGCTTGTCGCCAAGCGCCTGTAGCGACCTACCCTGGAGCCGTGCGGACCACACGTCAATGCTCCTCTATTTGGTCTTGCTCCGGGCGGGGTTTACCGTGCCGCGCCTGTTGCCAGCCGCGCGGTGCGCTCTTACCGCACCTTTTCACCCTTGCCGGCTCCCGCAAGCGGGAACGTGGGCGGTTTATTTTCTGTGGCACTGTCCGTCAGCTTGCACTGCCCAGGCGTTACCTGGCGCCCTGTCCTGTGGAGCCCGGACTTTCCTCCATACCGCGATGCGATACAGCGACCGTCCAGCCGGTTCCCGACACCTAGTGTCCTCCGTTGGACTGTGGTTAGCAAGCTGACCGCCGTTCGCCTAGCATCAATGCCAATTCATACAGCGTCTTGCGTTTTAACCCCGTCGCTTTGACGGCCACGGCCACCGCCCGACCCATCGGCAATTCCTCCAGCAGGGCGGTCAATAATCGGCGAGTTTCCGGCGTATCCACCTCGTTCGTGACCACCGGTGCACCTTGAACCAGCACCACAAACTCGCCCCAACTCCGGTGAGGATCGGCCCCCAGCCAGTCGATCAATTCAACCAGGGGAGCGCCCTGCACCTCCTCAAAGCGCTTGGTCAGTTCACGGGCGATGACCGCCGGACGTTGCGCGCCTAACACCTCGGCCATATCCGACAAAGTTTCGGCGATCCGGTGGCTGGATTCCAGAAAGACCAGCGTCCGGTCCTCCCAGACCAGGGTTTGCAGGCGCTCGCGGCGGGCAGCGGATTTAGCGGGTAAAAAGCCTTCGAAAACGAAGCGGTCGGTGGGTAAACCAGCGACCGATAGCGCTGCCAGGATGCTGCTCGGTCCGGGGATTGGGATGACTTTCAATCCCTGTTGGCGCAATTCGCGCACCAGTGGAAACCCGGGGTCGCTGATGAGTGGAGTGCCCGCATCGGACACCAGCGCCAGCGACTGTCTTTCCCGCAAGCGCACCATGACCTGTGCCAGTCGGGCGTGTTCATTGTGTTCATGCAGGGAAAACAGCGGGGTACTGATTTCAAAATGCGCCAGCAACTGGCCGGTGTGGCGGGTATCCTCGGCGGCGATAGCGTTGACCTCCCGCAGGATGCGCAAGGCGCGGGCGCTGATGTCTTCCAGATTGCCAATAGGCGTTGCTACCACATACAAAGCGCCGGATTCAACAGTCATTTAATGCCTCTAATGCCTCGAAAGAGTAGAATTCTCTGGCCGGTTGAGCGAGGGAAACGCCAGCCACACGGTGAAAGCGGTATACGCCATTCCATCCCTGAATTCGACTGACATCCGTTAAAACCCTACAATGCAATTCCGTTTGCAACCCGATGAACCCGGCGACTCCCGGAGACCGTTGTGATCAGTCGCGTAGCTTTGGGAACCGCCGCCGAGGATTTGGCGCTCTGCTATCTGGAAGCCCAGGGTTTGATGCTGGTCATGCGCAATTTCCGCTGCCGCGCCGGCGAACTGGATTTGATCATGCGCGAGGGCGAAAACCTGGTGTTCGTGGAAGTCCGTAGCCGACGTTATACCCGCTACGGCACTCCCGCTGAATCGGTGACGCACGCCAAGCAGCAGAAGTTACTGCGCGCCGCTGCATTCTACCTGCAGCGCCAGCGCCTGGACCCGCCCTGCCGTTTCGACGTGGTCGCGATTCTCCGGTCCGGCGGCGAACCGAACATCGAATGGATTCGAGACGCCTTTCAACTGAATTAATGCCTGAAAACCACCCTTATCCCCAGCCCCTTCCCCGGTGAGAACGGGGCGTTTTCGAGAACTCCGCTGATGACTGTTGACCGCACTGCTGAACTGTCCGACTTGCTCGCCCGCCGCATTTTGATTCTCGATGGCGCGATGGGTACCATGATTCAGAGCTACCGCTTGCAGGAAGCCGACTATCGGGGCGAACGATTCTGTGACTGGCCCTGTGACCTCAAGGGTAATAATGACCTGCTCACGCTAACCCGTCCGGCGGTTATTCGTGAGATTCATGCTGCCTATCTGGAGGCTGGCGCGGATATTCTCGAAACCAATACCTTTAACTCGACTTCGATCTCCATGCATGACTACCAGATGGAGAGCCTGGTGCCGGAATTGAATCGGGAAGCTGCCCGATTGGCCCGCGAAGTCGCTGATCAATACAGTACCCCGGATTATCCCCGTTTTGTTGCGGGTATTCTCGGCCCTACTAACCGCACGGCCAGCCTGTCGCCGGATGTCAATAATCCCGGCTTCCGCAATATCCATTTCGATGAACTGGTCAGTGCCTATACCGAAGCGGCGCAAGCATTAGTCGAAGGTGGCGTCGATATTTTATTGGTCGAAACTATTTTCGACACGCTCAACGCCAAAGCAGCGCTGTTCGCTATTCAACAATTCTTTGACAACAGCAACGTTCGTCTGCCGGTGATGATCTCCGGCACAATTACCGATGCTTCAGGACGCACCTTATCCGGGCAAACGACTGAAGCGTTCTGGAATTCGCTTTCACATATTCGCCCGCTGTCTTTCGGTCTGAATTGCGCTCTCGGTGCAACGCAATTACGACCCTATGTTGCTGAACTGGCCCGGATCGCCGATACCCACGTTTCCGCTCATCCTAATGCCGGCCTGCCTAATGCGTTTGGTGAATATGATGAAACGCCGGAACAAATGGCTATAGTCATCCGTGAATTTGCTGAAAGTGGATTTCTTAATATCGTTGGTGGTTGTTGCGGCACCACGCCCGCTCACATCCACGCCATTGCTGAAGCGGTGAAAGACCTGCCGCCGCGCCCGGTTCCGGTCATTGAACCGCGTTGCCGACTGGCCGGGCTGGAGCCGCTGAATATCGGCCCGCCCATCCGCTTCATTAACGTCGGCGAACGCACCAACGTTACCGGTTCCGCCGTGTTCAAGCGGCTGATTAAAGCGGGCGATTACAACGCTGCGCTGGACATCGCCCGCCAGCAGGTTGAGAACGGCGCGCAGATCATCGACATTAATATGGACGAAGGGATGCTCGACTCGCAGGACGCGATGACTACCTTTCTCAACCTCATCGCCGCCGAACCGGACATCAGCCGGGTTCCAGTGATGATTGACTCCTCCAAGTGGACGATTCTCGAAGCCGGTCTCAAGCGCATTCAGGGCAAACCGGTGGTGAATTCCATCAGTATGAAGGAAGGTGAAGTCGAGTTTATTCGTCAAGCGCGGTTGATTCGTCGTTACGGTGCGGCGGCCATTGTCATGGCCTTTGACGAGCAGGGTCAGGCGGATACCGAAGAGCGCAAATTCACCATTTGTCAGCGCGCTTACCGGGTTCTGACAGAACAGGTTGGTTTCCCGCCCCAGGATATTATCTTCGATCCCAACATTTTCGCCGTCGCTACTGGTATTGAGGAGCATAACGGTTATGCCGTGGATTTCATCGCCGCCACGCAGCGTATTAAAAATGAATTGCCTTATGCACTGATTTCCGGCGGCGTGTCCAACGTCTCATTCTCTTTCCGGGGCAATAACCCGGTGCGCGAGGCTATTCATTCGGTATTTCTCTACCATGCGATTCAGGCCGGCATGAATATGGGCATCGTCAACGCGGGTCAGTTGGCGATTTACGAAGAAATCCCGCGGGAACTGCGCGACCGGGTGGAAGATGTCATTCTCAACCGCCGCCCGGACGCTACCGAGCGATTGCTGGAAATCGCTGATCAGTACAAAGAGGGCGAAACGGCCGCTGCCCCGGAGAAAGCGCAGGAATGGCGCTCCTGGCCGGTTGCCAAGCGCTTGGAACATGCGCTGATCAAGGGCATCGACGAGTTTATTGAAGTGGATACCGAGGACGCCCGCCAGCAGTTTGCCCGGCCTTTGCAGGTCATTGAAGGGCCATTGATGGACGGTATGAATGTGGTCGGTGATCTGTTTGGTGCGGGCAAAATGTTCCTGCCGCAGGTCGTAAAATCGGCGCGGGTGATGAAAAAATCCGTTGCTTATCTGATTCCGTTCATTGAAACAGAACAGGCTGGCGAGCGCCGCACGAATGGTCGAATTATCATGGCCACGGTCAAGGGTGATGTGCACGATATTGGCAAGAACATTGTCGGCGTAGTGCTTCAATGCAATAACTTTGAAGTCGTTGATCTCGGGGTGATGGTTCCCGCACAAAAGATTCTTGATGCGGCTAAAGAACATGGAGCGGACATGATCGGCCTGTCCGGGCTAATCACCCCATCGTTGGATGAAATGGTCAACGTCGCTAAAGAAATGAAGCGGCAGAGTTTCAGCGTCCCCTTATTAATCGGCGGCGCGACCACCTCGGTCATGCATACGGCGGTAAAAATCGATCCGCAATATCCCGGCCCGGTGATTTACGTCAAGGACGCTTCGCGGGCAGTAGGCGTCGCGCAAAATCTGGTCAGCGTGGATTCCAAAGCCGACTACATCGCCAAAACCAAGGCCGATTACGTCCAGAAACGCGAACAGCACGCCAACCGGCGCAGTCGGGAACCGTTGTTACCTCTCAGTCAGGCACGCCGGAATCGCCCGGATATCGACTGGTCGGCTTATGTCCCGCCTAAACCGACCTTTCTCGGCATCTACACGTTTGACGACTACCCGTTAATGGAACTGGCGGAGCGGATTGACTGGACACCGTTCTTCCATGCCTGGGAACTGCGCGGGCGCTATCCGGCGATTTTCGACGATCCCGAACAGGGTGAGCACGCCCGGCAATTATTCGCCGATGCCCAGGCGATGCTGGGGCAGGTAGTTACGGATAAATGGTTAACTGCACGAGCGGTGATGGGCTTTTTCCCGGCACAGCGGGTGAATGAGGATGACATTGCGCTGTATGCCGACGAAAGCCGCACCCAAGTGTTGATGACGCTGCATCATCTTCGCCAGCAGGGTCCCAAGCCAGAGGGCAAGCCGCATTACTGCCTGGCGGACTGGATTGCGCCGGTTGCATCGGGCGTGGCGGATTATCTAGGTGCATTCGCCGTGACTGCCGGTATTGGCATTGATGAACGAGTAGCCGAATTTGAACGTACTCACGATGATTACAGCGCCATTTTGTTGAAAGCCCTGGCCGACCGGTTGGCAGAAGCGTTCGCTGAGCGACTGCATGAGCGGGTGCGCAAGGAATTCTGGGGATATGCGGCGGATGAAACGCTGAGCAACGAGGAGTTGATTGCGGAAAGTTATCGAGGCATTCGCCCGGCACCCGGCTATCCAGCCTGCCCCGATCACACCGAGAAGGGCCTGCTCTGGCCGTTATTAAGCGTGGACCGCAATGCCGGAATTCATCTGACCGAGAGCTTTGCCATGACTCCGACCGCAGCGGTGAGTGGCTGGTATTTCAGCCATCCCGAAGCCCGTTATTTCGGGGTGGGCCGACTGGATCGGGATCAGGTCGCTGATTACGCCCAACGCAAGGGCTGGACGCGGACAGAGGCGGAAAAATGGCTGGCGCCCAATCTGGGGTATGAACCGGAAGAATAGCGCTTTCGTACCGCCTGCTGAGAGGCGTCAGCGTCCAAAATAGCCCGCAGTAGAATTCACGGCTGATCACCAGGAAATCAACGGCGGGTTTTGCTCTTTTGCGACTCGGGCGACTCGGCGAATAAGGTTTCGAGATTCACCCACTCCGCCGCCGGATCCGCGCTGATAGCGGCGATCTTGTGTTCCAGATCGGTCCACATCGCCTCATTGACCAGTTCATAGCTGTGGCCCCAGAAGAAAAACACGTCATTCACCGCTTTGGCGCGTTCGTAGCGGGTCCAGAAAGCGGGGTCGGCAAACCGGCAGTTCACGCCAAATTCCAGCGGATCCGCCAGTGGAAACACCGGATCGACCTCAGCCACGGTGCGGGCATAGACATGACCGGCGGCGCGGATTGCGTCCTTAACCGCCGGACTGAACCCGCCGAAGGGATAGCAAAACCCCCGTACCGGTTGTTGGAACCAGTCCTGCAAAAGATGCCGACTGTCCCGGATTTCCCGTTCCAGGTCGGTCGACGACAGATCGGGCAGATAAGGATGAGTCAGTGAATGGTTGGCGATTTCGAAGTCGGCATACACGTTCGCCAGTTCATCCCGGCCCAGGCGCCAAACCTCCTTGTCGCCATACCGCCAACTGCACGATCGCTGGCTTTGATGCAGACCCGGGTTCAGATTGAAAGCCGACTTAGCTTGATAACGCTGTAACAATTCGGTCAGCCGAACATCGTCCACGACGCCATCATCCCAGCTCTGCACAACTCTCATCGGTATTGATCCTCTGGTTCAACCGCGCTAAACCGTCGCTACCATTATTTACCGCGAAGCTTGTACACCCGTTCTGCCAATTCTTGATCGGACAGATCACCCCAATTCCGGATCAATTCGGCAAATAGGATCGGCCGCTGGATGATCGCCTCGCGCAAATCCTTGGCCAGTTTGCCCGCCAGCGCCAGCAAAACATCGGCGTCTTCTCCCAAATCGGCTGCTAACCGCCGAATCACGTCTTCTGATGGCGGTAGGACATCATTTCGTTCGATCCGGCTGAGATAGGTGGTTCCAATACCCACCCGCTGAGCGGTTTCCTGTATTGTGTAACGGCCGTTCAACTGGTGACGCTGTTGGCGCAGCCATCGAATATAACTGCCAAAGTCCATGTCAATGCCGCCAGTATCAATTTATCTTAAGTTATTGATTGATTCTTGAAGAATTTATTACAACTACCTCCTCCTCCGCACTGGAGGAGGAGGCAGGAACTCAAACAGACTCCCTCAGCGATTCACCGCTGCCGCCGCAAATCCAGAGTGTACGGGAAATTGGGGTTGGGGTCTTCCACTGGCGCAACCATCGGTCCCGGCGTATGGCCGTAGGGCCAGAACCGGGCGAAACGGCGCGCTTCGGCTTCGTTGGCGTTGATCGGGAAGACGGCTGGATTTCGCCCGCCCGGATGCTGGACATGGTAAGTACAGCCGCCGATGGAACGCTGATTCCAGGCATCGACAATATCGAATACCAGCGGGGCGTGAATCGGAATCGTCGGATGCAGCGCCGACGGCGGCTGCCAGGCCCGGTAACGAACCCCGGCGACAAATTCCCCGGCAATCCCGGTCGGACGTAAAGGCACCCGTCGCCCGTTACACGCCACCACATGCCGTTCGCCGGTCATGCCGCACACCTTGACCTGCATCCGCTCCACCGAAGAATCAACGTAGCGGGCCGTACCGCCCAGGGCCTGCTCTTCGCCCAGCACATGCCACGGCTCCAGCGCCTGACGCAGTTCCAGATTGATGTCCCGCTGCACGATGTTGCCGTAGTGCGGGAAACGGAACTCGAAGAACGGCAGGAACCAGTCGCTTTCAAACGGGTAACCAGCATCGTTCAATTCGCTGATCACATCGCGAAAATCCTCCCAGACATAGTGCGGCAGCAGAAAGCGGTCATGCACCTGCGTTCCCCAGCGCGCCAGTTGCCGGTTCGGATAGGGCCGCTCCCAGAATCGCGCTACCAGACTGCGCAGCAACAACATCTGCATCAAACTCATCCGGGCGTGGGGCGGCATTTCAAACGCCCGCATCTCCACCAGCCCCAACCGACCGGTGGCCGAATCGGGCGAATACAGCTTGTCGATGCAGAATTCAGCGCGGTGGGTATTGCCGCTCAAGTCAACCAGCAGGTTGCGCAACAGCCGGTCGACCAGCCAGGGTTGCGGCGCTTCGCCGGGCGGCATCTGCTGGAAAGCGATTTCCAGTTCATACAGGCTGTCATTGCGCGCTTCGTCCACGCGCGGCGCCTGACTGGTCGGGCCGATGAACAGCCCGGAGAACAGATAGGACAGACTCGGATGGTGCTGCCAGTAGGTGATTAAACTGCGCAGCAATTCCGGTCGGCGCAGGAACGGACTGTCCGAAGGCGTCGCGCCGCCCAAGGTGACGTGATTGCCGCCGCCAGTGCCGGTATGCCGCCCGTCCAGCATGAACTTCTCCGTCCCCAACCGCGATTGCCGCGCATCTTCGTACAGTCCCTCGATATTGCTTTTCAGTTCTTCCCAGTTGCCGGCTGGATGGATATTGACCTCGATCACGCCGGGGTCTGGAGTCACGGCGAACTTGCGCAGCCGCCAGTCCGAAGGCGGCGCATAACCCTCTATTAAAACAGGCATTTTCAAATCAGCAGCGGTCTGCTCGATACAGGCCAGCAGGTCAAGATAGTGTTCTAACTGACCCAGCGGTGGCATGAAGATATAAAGATGGCCGTCACGCGATTCCACGCACAGCGCGGTGTGCAAGGTCTTGCTCACATCCAGCGCGGCAGCGGGCTGTTCCTGGAAATCACTGTGCCGCTGCGCTGGCCCACCCCGCAGGAAATCGCTGTAACGGCGCATCACCTCGCCGTGGCTATCGCCCAGCGCAGTGCGGAACTCGAACAGCGACTGCGCATGGGGAATATTCCGGTCGGTGTCTTCCACCCAGGGCAACGCGGCCAGCGGTAACCGATAACCCATCGGCGAGTCGCCGGGAATCAGATAGAGATGCTCGCGGCGCAGCACCCACGGCCCGCTGCGCCAACCACCATCTATCGCGTGATCCCAGCGCAACGGCAGGGCGTAGCCGGTGACTTCGTTCAAACCCCGCTCCAGCAGGATCGCCAACCGCCGCCGCTCTTCATCATCGTTGAGGTCGTACTTGAGCGGATCAACATTGACCGGCAGGGTACGCTCCTGCCACAGGTAGTAATACACATCCTCATAGCCGGGGATGATGAAGCCCGCATCCACGCCGAGCCGTCGGGTCAGCGCCTCAGCAAAGATGTGCGCCTGTTCCGGCCCGAAACCCTGCGGCGTCTCGTCATCCGCAATCCAGCGCGGATCATGCCAGAGCGGCGCCCCGTCAGTACGCCAGTAGCAGGACAGCGCCCAGCGCGGCAACGATTCACCGGGATACCATTTACCCTGGCTGTAGTGCAGGAAGCCGTTCGGGGCAAAGCGTTTACGCAGCTTTTTGAGCAGCCTGCCTGCCAGTTTGCGCTTGGTGGGACCGATCGCCTCGACCGTCCATTCCGCGCCGTCCATGTCATCGATAGACACAAAGGTTGGCTCGCCGCCCATGGTCAGCCGCACGTCGCCAGCCTGCAACTGGGCATCCACAGCATGACCCAACGCCTCGATAGTCTGCCACTGCTCCTCTGTATAAGGCTTGGTCACCCTTGGGTCTTCGTGGATGCGGGTCACGCGCATATCGAAGCCAAACTCCACCTCACATTCATCGGTGTAGCCGGTGACGGGTGCGGCGCTCGGCGGGGTCGGGGTGCAGGCCAGCGGGATATGGCCCTCGCCGGCGAGCAGGCCGGAAGTCGGGTCCAGGCCAATCCAGCCCGCGCCCGGTACAAACACTTCCGCCCAGGCGTGCAGGTCGGTGAAATCCACTTCGGTGCCAGAGGGACCATCCAGGGACTTGAGATCAGCGGTCAACTGGATCAGGTAGCCGGATACAAAGCGCGTCGCTAGCCCCAGATGCCGCAGGATTTGCACCAGCAGCCAGGCCGAATCGCGGCAGGAGCCGGTGCGTTTCTCCAGCGTCTCCTCGCAGGTCTGCACTCCCGGTTCCATACGGATGATGTAGCCGATGTCCTGACCCAATCGCTGGTTGAGACCGACGAGAAAATCAACGATCTGGAGCGGTTTACGGTCGACGCTCTCCAACCACTTCAGCAATAACGGACTGTCTTCCTGAATCTCCAGATACGGCGCCAGCTCCAGGCGCAAGGTGGGAGAATAGACGAAGGGATATTTCTCGGCGTCTTCCTCAACAAAGAAATCAAAAGGATTGATGACCGTCATCTCGGCGACCAAATCCACAGTGATGCTCAGTTCACGGACTTTCTCCGGGAACACCAGCCGCGCCTGGAAATTGCCGAAGGGGTCTTGCAACCAGTTGATAAAATATTGACCCGCCGGCTCGATCTTGAGCGAATAGGCGTGAACCGGGGTGCGGGTGTGCGGTGCAGGCCGCAGGCGGATGACGTGCGGCGAGACGCTGACTGCACGGTCGAAGCGGTAGGAAGTTTGATGATGGAGTGCAACACGAATGGCCATAGCCGATCCTTAGTAGGGAGGATTGTTTTACGATGTTTGCGTGTAAAGCGAATCTTCAGATTCATGCAAGTTTAATGCAAGATGAATCGGGGGTTAGTTTCGATGTCGGTTCATGCCAACTAGCGCCCTAAATCAGGGCGTTAAAGAACTTGATGCACTACCATCAGGCATCATTGTTTCCTGATAGCGCATAGAACGCTCAAAAAAAACCAAAAACCGTCAACGGTACGGATATTGCTGAATCCAAGTCGCCCATTACTTAAAAAACGTCATGCCCGTATCCGTGCGGGACTTTAAGGAACGACCTGATGACCATCCACTGGCAACAGTATGCTGCTCCCGGCTGTTATGACGAACTCGTCAACAATGGTTCGGGACCTCGTCCCGCCGCCCGCGCCCTGTGCGAGTACCTGGCCTCGTTGAGCGACGAAGAACTGCGCGAGCGCAAGACCGCCGCCGAACTGGCCATTCTGGTCATGGGCATCACCTTCACCGTGTACACCGAAGGCGGTAGCATCGACCGCGCCTGGCCGTTTGACATTGTGCCGCGCATCATCCCCAAGCAGGAATGGGATCGTACCGACGCTGGCTTGAAACAGCGGGTGCAGGCGCTGAATCTGTTCATTGATGATCTCTACCACGAGCAGAAGATCATCAAGGACGGTGTTTTCCCCGCCGAGGTGTTGGTCCAGTCCGTCAACTTCCGTCCGCAATGCATTGGCGTCAATCCCCGCCATGGCGTCTGGGCGCACATCTGCGGTTCCGACCTGGTGCGCGATAAGGACGGCACGATTTATGTGCTGGAAGATAATCTGCGGGTGCCCTCCGGCGTGTCTTATATGCTGGAAAACCGGGTCGTCACCAAGCGGGTATTCCCGGAATTGTTTGAGCATCAACGCATTCTGCCAGTCGACGACTACGCGCCGCGCCTTTATGACATGCTCGCCTCGCTGTCACCGCGTCCCGGCGATAACCCGACAGTGGTGGTACTCACCCCCGGCATCTACAACTCGGCCTATTTCGAGCATTCCTATCTCGCCCAGCAAATGGGTGTGGAGCTGGTGGAAGGCAGCGATCTGGAAGTGAGCGATGATGATTGCGTGTATATGCGCACCATCGCCGGGCCGGAGCGGGTCGACGTCATCTATCGGCGTATTGACGATCTGTTCCTGGACCCCGAAGCGTTCCGGGCCGACTCGGCGCTGGGCGTCAAAGGCTTGCTGCGGGCCTGGCGGGCCGGCAACGTGGCTCTGGCCAATGCGCCGGGCGCGGGCGTCGCAGATGACAAAGTGGTGTACGCCTTTGTCCCGCAGATCATCAAGTATTACTTGGATCAGGACCCGCTCATTCCCAACGTGCCGTCCTATCTCTGCATGAACGAGAAGGATCGGCGCTATGTGCTGGCCAATCTGGACAAGCTGGTGGTCAAGCCGGCCAATGAATCCGGCGGCTACGGAATGCTGGTCGGGCCACATGCGACGGTCAGCGACCGCAAGCGCTTCGCTGAACTGATCAAGAAGGACCCGCGCAATTACATGGCCCAACCCACTTTGTCGATTTCCACCTCGCCGACCTTGTGCGATGACTGGATGGAGCCGCGCCATGTCGATTTACGTCCGTTCATCCTGTCCGGCCCCAACACCTACGTCACCACCGGCGGCCTGACCCGGGTAGCGTTACGTAAAGGCTCGCTGGTAGTCAACTCCTCGCAGGGTGGGGGGAGCAAGGATACCTGGATCGTTGATACCGAGGGCTTCTAATCATGCTGTCACGCGTCGCTCAGAACATTTATTGGATGTCCCGCTATCTGGAGCGGGCCGAAGACACTGCCCGCCTGATCAATGTCAACGCCAACCTGTTGCTCGATCTGCCGCGCAATACGACTTTTGGCTGGCTGCCGCTGATTTTCATCGTCAGCGCTGAGGACCTGTTTTTCGAGAAAGATTCCCACCGATTGGCCGATGAAAATAACGTCGTGACCTTTCTGATCAGCGACCGTGATCATCCCGGCTCCATTCTCTCCAGCCTGGCCGCCGCCCGTGAGAACTTGCGCACCACCCGCGATGCCGTGCCACAGGAAGCCTGGGAACAGATCAATGGCCTCTATATCTACGCCCGCGATCATGTCCCCAACCGGCGGGGCCGCTTTGAGTTCCTGCGCCGGGTGATCCACGGCGCTCAGCAAATCAATGGCCTGCTGTCGGGAGCCATGAGCCGCACTGACGCCTACGGTTTTTTAAGGATGGGCCGGTATCTGGAGCGGGCTGACATGACCACGCGCATTCTGGACGTGCGCTCGGCTAATCTGCTGCCCCGGGCCGGACAGACGCAGATACAGACACAGATGCAGACGCAGAGTGCCGATCTTCAGCCTGAAGAGCAGGATCCGTTTGAGAGCATCCAGTGGATGAGCGTATTGAAATCGCTCACCGCCTATCAGATGTACCGCCAGCAGGTGCGACTGCGGGTGGGCGGCCCGGACGTACTGAAGTTTCTATTGCAGAATGAATCCTTCCCCCGCGCTGTATCGTTCTGCCTCCAGCAACTGGAGATCTGCGTGTCGGAACTGCCTGGCCATAGCACCCTGCTCGCGGGTATTTCCGCCCTCAAGCAACGACTGGGCGACGCCGCCGTGCCGGAACTGACCCATGAGGGCCTGCACGAATTTATTGACGAATTGCAGGTCGGTTTTGGGGAACTGCACAGCCGGATTGCCACGACCTACTTCATGCATTAATTCTGATTTCCGGGATTTCCCTTGTTCGCCGGCCCTCGCGCCGGCGTTTTTTTCGCATTGCGGCCCGTTTCCCCTTGTCTGACAATACGCCGCATGGCGTCAAACCCATTTTGGCTATCCACCCAATGCGTGAGGGAATCATCGTGGCATACCAGCATCGCTATCTGGACGGCAGTCCGCTCGATCTGCCGGTTGGCAAGATCGTGTGCATCGGTCGCAACTATCTCGATCATATCCGTGAACTCAACAATGCTGTCCCGGAGACGCCAATTCTGTTCATGAAGCCCGCTACGGCATTATCTCCTCTGGGCGAGCCGATCCAGCTCCCCAAGGGACGAGGCGAATGCCATCACGAGGTGGAACTGGCGGTGCTGGTCGGCCGGGAGTTGCGCAGTGTCGATGCTGCAATGGCCCAGAAGGCGGTGGCTGGCTATGGCATTGCGCTGGATCTGACTTTGCGCGACCTGCAGAACGAATTAAAAAAGAAAGGCCATCCTTGGGAAACCGCCAAGGCGTTCGACGGTTCCTGTCCCTTGTCGCCGTTCCTGAAACCCGACGCGCTGCCAGAGCCTCAAGCCACTGACTTGAGTCTGCAAGTGAACGGCACGGTTCGCCAGCACGGTAACACCCGATTGATGATGGTTGGTATTTTTGAGCTGATGGCCTACATCTCCACGCATTTCACGCTGCAACCGGGCGATGTGGTGTTGACCGGCACCCCGGCAGGCGTCGCGCCATTGGTGCCGGGCGATACGCTGATTCTGAGCTTGGCTGATCATGATTTCACCGCGCAGGTGGCCTGAAGGACATGAACGTCCTGATCATTTATGCTCATCCCAACCCGCGTAGTTTCAACCAGGCCATTCTGGAAACGGTCGACGCCACCCTGCGCGAACGAGGCCATGCCACACGGATTCATGACCTGTATCAGATGCAGTTTCGCGCCGTGCTGGACGGCGAGGATTTATTGCGGAACTGGCGCGACGATTGGACTCCCGACACCCGTCGGGAACAGGACGCCGTGCAGTGGGCGCAGGGGCTGGTGTTGATTTATCCCATTTGGTGGTTTGGACCGCCGGCGATTTTGAAAGGCTGGATCGATCGGGTGTTCACCCGCAAATTTGCTTTCGACTTTGGCCCTGACGGGATGAAAGGATTGCTAACCCACGAGCGGGCGCTGATCCTCAACACCCTGGGCGGCGATGAAGCGACCTATCAGCAGGAGCGCTGGGATGAATTGCTGGCGCGGCCCATAGCTGAAGGCGTCCTCGGCGCTTGCGGGGTGCGCAATGTCGTTCACCGGGCGTTTTATCAGGTCCCCTCAGTCACCCACGCCGAGCGGCAAGCGATGCTGGAGGAAGTCCGCGCCCTGGCGGCGGTGTTCTAACCATGTCTCTATACACATGAAGCTGTCAGGAGCGCGCAACTATATTTATAACTATAAGTTATTTGAATAATGATTTATTTTTACCAGAAAATATAAACTCATCATCCAGTTCAAACTCAGGCCAGCGCTATGATTCATCTGATTGAGCCTCATGGAGGCGTTCTTAAGGAATTGTATGTCAACGACGCGGATGCGGCTCAATGCAAGGTTCAGGTGCGGGAATACCCTTCCTGGGATTTGACCCCGCGCCAGCTCTGCGACCTGGAGCTGCTGCTGAACGGCGGCTTTTCACCCCTGGAGGGTTTTCTAAATCAGGCTGATTACCGGCGAGTCGTTGAAGAGATGCGCCTGAGCGACGGCGCGCTGTGGCCGATACCGATCACCCTCGACGTATCCGAAGCCTTCGCCAGTGATTTGAGTCGCGGCCACGAAGTCGCATTGCGCGATGCCGAGGGGGTGCTGATCGCCGTACTGGAGGTCGGCGATGTCTGGTGTCCGGACAAGCTCCAGGAAGCGCAGCAGGTTTTCGGCACCACGGATAACCAGCATCCGGGCGTCTTTCACCTGCTGCACCGCACCGGGCCGGTCTATGTCGGCGGTCGGCTGCGCGGTATCGAACCGCCCACGCATTACGATTTTCCCCATCTGCGCGATGCACCGCGTGAACTGCGCGAGCGCTTCGCCAAGCTGGGCTGGCGGCGGGTCGTGGCGTTCCAGACCCGGAACCCGATGCATCGCGCCCATCAGGAACTGACCGTGCGCGCCGTGCAACAGGCCGAAGCCAATCTGTTGATTCACCCGGCGGTCGGTCTGACCAAACCCGGCGATACCGATCACTATTCGCGGGTGCGCTGCTACGAACACTTGCTGAAAAAAGCCTATCCCGAGCAGACCACCACCCTGAGTCTGCTCAATCTGGCGATGCGCATGGCTGGCCCCCGCGAGGCGTTGTGGCATGCCCTCATCCGCCAAAACCACGGTTGCAGCCATTTCATCGTCGGTCGTGACCACGCCGGGCCGGGCCAGGATCAATTCGGGCGGACCTTCTATGAACCGTATGCCGCCCAAGAACTGGTCGCCCGTTATCAAAACGAGCTGGGCATTCAGATTCTGGCGTTCCCGGAGATGGTTTATGTGGGAGGACGCGCTCAATATCTGTTAGCCAACGAAGCGCAACCGGGCGAAACAGTATTGAATCTTTCCGGCACGGAATTCCGCCGCCGTCTGCAGGAAGGGCTGGAGATTCCCGATTGGTTTTCCTACCTGGACGTGGTCGAGGAGCTGCGCCGCACGCATCCGCCGCGCCACCGGCAGGGCTTCACAGTGTTTTTCACCGGGCTATCAGGGTCGGGCAAGTCCACCATTGCCAACGCGCTGATGGTCAAATTGCTGGAGCTGGGTGGCCGGGCGGTGACGTTGCTGGACGGCGATATCGTGCGCAAGCACTTATCCAGCGAACTGGGTTTCTCCCGCGAACACCGCAACATCAACATTTTGCGGATTGGCTTTGTCGCCAGCGAGATCACCAAGAACGGCGGCATTGCCATCTGTGCGCCGATTGCTCCCTACACGGTCACCCGCCGCGAAGTGCGCGAGATGATCGCGCCACTGGGCGGGTTTATCGAAGTCCATGTCGCGACCCCGCTGGAAGTTTGCGAGGCTCGCGACCGCAAGGGTTTATATGCCAAGGCCCGGGCGGGCATCCTCAAGGAATTCACCGGCATCAGCGATCCCTATGAAGCGCCGGAACACCCCGAGGTCGTGATCGACACTGATGATTGCGCGCCGGGCGAAGCCGCTCAGCGCATTTTGTTGAAACTGGAAAGTCTGGGCTATATCCGGGGACGGATTTAGTGAGTAGCGAGTAGCCAACCGGGCAGGGCTTCGACCGTTGTCGGCAGCCTGAATCGTTCCGGGTAACGCACGGTCACTAGGTATAGTCCTTCCGCTGGCGCGGTCACACCCGCCTGAGTACGGTCGCGCTGTTCCAGGACTTCTTGCGCCCACTCCACCGGCCGGTCGTCGGCACCAATCGCCATCAATACGCCAGCGATATTGCGCACCATGTGATGCAGGAAAGCGTTCGCCTCCACTTCCAACACCACGCCATCGCCCTGTCGGCGGATAGTGAGTTCGTGAATGTCCCGGATGGGGTGCCGCGCCTGACATTCCGCAGCGCGGAATGAGCTGAAATCGTGTTCGCCAACCAGCGCCTGGCCAGCCCGCTGCATACGTTCCGCATCCAGTGGTCGGTAATGCCAGGTGGCCCGTTCCCGCCATAGCGCCGAGCGTTGCGTCCGGTTGAGGATCACGTAACGATAGCGGCGGGCCAGCGCCGAGAACCGGGCGTGAAAATCGTCTGGCGTTTCCCGCGCCCAGTTCAGGCTGATATCCAGTGGCAGATGCGCATTGCCGCCCAGCACCCAAGCCCGCTCCGAGCGCACCGCAGTGGTGTCGAAATGCACAACCTGGCCGACGCCATGCACCCCGGCGTCGGTGCGGCCCGCACAAACCAGTCGGACCGGATGGTCCGCCACCTTGGCCAGCGCTTGCTCCAAAACAGTTTGCACAGTGCGCGTTCCCGGTTGCTGCGCCTGCCAGCCCCGGAATCCCGATCCATCATATTGAACGCCCAGCGCCACCCGCATCGTGCATCTCTCGCAGGGAGATCGCGAAATAGCGAGTTGCTACTCGCAACTCGCCAATCAGGACTCAAGCCCCTTTAACGCTCGCTTTTTCGTCCTGATAGAGCGCCCGCATCATCGGCTTGTCGCGCTGGTAGATATCATCCCGGAAGTGCAGCAGACCATCGGCGTCCACCCAAGCCGTCCAGTACAACAGATATACTGGTACTTTCTGAGGTAGATTCACCACCCGTTGCTTGCCGCTGGTGGACGCCGTTTTGATCGTATCCTTGTTCCACTTCGGGTCGTGCTTGAGCAGATATTCAGCCAATTCAACCGGATTGGAGATGCGGATGCAACCGGAACTGTAGGTGCGCTGGTTGCGGCTGAACAGTTCCCGTGACGGCGTATCGTGCAAATAAATGCTGTAGGGATTCGGGAACATGAATTTGATCCCGCCCAAGGCATTACGGGGGCCGGCGTCCTGCCGCAACTGATAATTGAAGTTACTGGCGCTGACCGCACTCCAGTTGACCGAACCCGGATTGATCTGCTGGCCAGCACTGTTATAGACGCGAATGCCCTGTCGTGCGAGCGCCTGAGAATTGCGCTTGAGTTGCGGCAGCTTGTCCTTGACCGCGATGGAGCGCGGCACATACCACTTCGGACTGAGCACCAGGTAGGCCATGTTGGCGGTGAAGCTGGGGGTCTGCCGCTCCTGCTTGCCCACGACGACTTTCGACTCGATCACCGGCTTGCCTTCCTCGAAGACTTGCATCTTGTAGCTGGGGATATTGACCAGGATGTAGCGGGAACCCAAGTCGTTCGGCATCCAGCGCCACCGCTCCAGGTTCAGTTCAATTTGCCGGATTCGTTCAGACACCGGCACATTCAGCGCAGCCAGAGTGGCGGCGTTGACCGTCCCGGTCTCGGACAGGCCATGCCGTTTCTGGAAACGGCGCACCGCCTCGGCAACCGACTGGCTCTTGTCGCCCGCGCTCAAATCGCCACTGGCTTCCAGTCGCACCCGTAACGTTTTCCCCGGAGCGCTGCTGGCCACGATGGGCCAGCCGCCTTCCTGTTCGACTTTCCGATATTTGCGCAGCATTTCACGCAATTGGACATAGCCCTTGGCCTGGGGGGCCAGCGCCCGCAGCGCTTCCGCGACCTGGTCCTGAGTCAGCGCCTCCTCCAACACACGAGCCAGATCACGGGAACGGGGTTTGATCGCCCAGTCGGGGTCGACCTTGCGGGGCGATAGTTGGCCAGTGAGCAAGTGCGAGCCATAGGTCAGGAAGGTATCGGTGAACAGCAGGTCGAAATCAGTTAACCGGCGGGCGTCTGCGACCGCATCACTCTGCTGGAGCGCCGTTAGCCGTTTGCGCAACGCCGCACGGTGGTAGTCAGCCGTGCGCAGCCCGTCGCGATCCGCCTCGCCCAGCGCTTTGAGTAGTTCCTCTGCCGCTGGCCGTGGTTTGCCATCCGTGTTCAGCCAAGCTGGTTGATAGCCGCGCCCGGCATAGAATGCAATCAGGGTATCCAGCATCCTTAGTGGGTCGTTGTCGACGGTCAGCCGGGTCAACGGTGGCTCGGTGCGTATCTGCTGGCAGAGCTGGACCGCGATTTTGTCGCGCAGACTCAGCGCGCTTTCCGGACAAGGCGGCAGCGGCGGCGGCCCGGTGACGACCGGTTCCGCGGGTGGCGACGACTCCTCGATATTGGATTCCGGCTCCATTTCTTCGCGGGTGTCTTCCGGAGCTGGAGCCGCTTGCAAGCTGGCCACGACCGATCCGTTGGTGGTATCGGCGGCTGTGTTTTGCACTGTCGTTGTCTGACCGTCGGCGACTTGCGCCTCGACCGGGAGATTGAGCGCACAGGCGCTCAGCAGGGTGCAAACCCAGACAGGAACAAGAATTCGTTTGGACATAGCGATCACTGACCTAATGCTTGCGGGTGGCATACCGTATCGTATCATCATACCAACAAAGTATCAAAATAGCCAATTTATGACCTGTGAATACAACAAAATACCGCTGACCCCTTGCGCCTGCGGCTACCAATGCGAAACTTCGCGCAGTTCGAGCAGAATATCGTTCAGTGGCACCCCAGTGCGGTCTACCACGCAGACCAGATTACCGACGCCACAGACTACCTGCGTCGCGCCGTGAATGATCCAGCCGCGTGGTGGCGTCCAACCGCGCATACCGGTGAACATCGCCAGTTGATCAGCATTGCCCTGGATCATGCGTCGGTAGTCATGCGCGAAGTGTGCCAGTCGGACCATGTCATCGTGGCTCATTAATCCATAGCCTTCCACAAAGCTGCCATCATCGCGGAAATGACAGACCACGTTGACCCCGTCCAAAGCCAGCAGACGCCTGATCATACTCATGCGGCCGGCTCCGGGTGTTCCAGAAGGGCGAACGCCGCTTCGTAGTCGGCGCTTTCATTGGCCAGCACGACGCCGGTGAAGGGGGGCAGGTTGGATTGACCCACCCGTTTATGCTGCTCCCGGCGCAGGGCGCTGACCACCACGGACCAGTCGAAGCCGATCAAAGTGAACTCCTGGACCGGGTAGAACCCCGACATGGCGGTGACTTGCTCCCAACCCCGGGCCTGCATGGCGGCGATGCTCATATTGGCCGAGCACATGTGCGCGAGCAGGTCGAGGGTAGCGGGGTTGATCCGGTCAGGGTAGGCGATGCGGTGTTCCAGTAGTTCGCCGCTGCCGCGAAATTCAAAAGCCGCCATTGCTCCTGGCAGCCGCATCAATTCATCGAGTATCGCCATCAGCGGTCTCCTTCTTCCGGTAGGCAGGCGGTGAATTCAGATTAACTCATGGGGGACATCGCCCAGATTTTGGCGCATCAATCCGACAATGTGGCTGACCGAACCCTGGGTATGGTCAAGCAGGCAGAAGACATTGGCCATCACGCAGACGGTGTGGACCGGACCCCGCACCAGCCAGCCGCGCGGCGGGTGCAGACCATTGCCGGGATGGATGGAATTGAACATCGCGCCTTCCATGTTCGCGCCCATGGTGGTGGCGCGACACATGATAGACGCCATCCGGGCGTGTTCTTCGCTCAGAGCGCCCCGATAGGAAAACCGGTCTCCCCGATAAGCGTATTCGCCGGCGGCGACGACGCCAGGTTGGGTCAGTAGATCGGTCAAGATGCTCATCCTGGTTATCCTCCCCTGGGGACTGGCGTATGATGCACACACTAAGATTGACTAAACCATAACCAAAACAGTTCATCAATGCACGCCGCGCTGCAACTTAACTCCACTGTATCATGCGATTGAACGCGCCAGCCGCTTTTCCTCCTCTGCCTATTGAACCGGCGTTACCCGATCTCCGCGCGGCGTTGCGCCATTCAACAGCACTGGTGTTGCAAGCTCCACCCGGCGCGGGCAAGACGACCCGGGTTCCGCTGGCGCTGCTGAATGAGCTGTGGCTGGCGGGGCGGTCCATCCTGCTATTGGAGCCGAGACGGCTGGCGGCGCGGGCCGCGGCAGCGCGCATGGCCGATCTGTTGGGCGAGCCGGTCGGCGCGACGGTTGGCTATCACATCCGCTTCGATCGGCAGATTTCGCACCAGACTCGTATCGAAGTTCTGACGGAGGGCCTGCTCACCCGCCGTTTGCAGCGCGACCCGGCGTTGGATGGGGTCGGGTTGGTCATTTTTGATGAATTCCACGAACGCAGCCTGCACGCCGATTTAGCGTTGGCCCTGTGTCTGGACAGCCAGCGCGGGTTGCGGACAGATTTGCGCCTGCTGGTTATGTCGGCCACGCTGAACGGGGCAGCCGTCGCGCAACTGCTCGGCGACGCTTCGATCATTGCTACTGATGGCCGCACTCATCCCGTGATCCAGCATTACCTGCCGCATGATCCCGAGGGTCTCGATCTTAACGTCGTGGTTCGCACCGTGTTGACCGCGCTAGCGGAACATATCGGCGATCTGCTGGTATTCCTGCCTGGCAGCGGGGAAATCCGCCAGGTTCAGCGCCGGTTGGAAACCCAACCGGCCTGCGACGGATTAGCCCTGATTCCCCTATACGGCGATCTGCCCGGAGAAGTGCAGCAACGGGCGATTCAGCCCGACCCTGAAGGGCGGCGCAAGATCGTTTTGACGACGCCGATAGCCGAGACCAGCCTGACCATTGAAGGGGTCAGCGTGGTGGTGGATGCTGGTTGGACTCGCGTTCCCCGCTTTGATCCCGGCAGTGGCCTGACGCGGCTGGAAACAATCCGCATTTCCGCCGATGCGGCTGAACAACGAGCGGGCCGTGCTGGTCGGCTGGGGCCGGGAATCTGTTATCGGTTGTGGAGCACAGCGACACACCGCCGACTGCGACCCCAACGCATCCCGGAAATCCTGGAAGCCGATCTGGTGCCACTGGCGCTGGAACTGGCGCAATGGGGCGTTGCCGACC
The DNA here is from genome assembly GCA_022709365.1 of Pseudomonadota bacterium. Classification (GTDB taxonomy): domain Bacteria; phylum Pseudomonadota; class Gammaproteobacteria; order Competibacterales; family Competibacteraceae; genus UBA2383. The sequence goes on along the minus strand of JAKLIY010000005.1, from coordinate 97,241 downwards.
CAACGACGCTGGCCTGGCTTGATCCGCCACCGTCCGGTGCGTTGGCGCAGGCGCGGACTTTGCTAACCGATCTGGAAGCGCTGGATGACCAAGACCGTATCACCCCAACCGGTCAGGACTTGGCGGAACTACCGACCCATCCCCGGTTAGCGCATCTGCTGCGGTGCGGGGCGGCGCTCGGTCAAGGTGCTTTGTCCGCCGATCTGGCCGCCTTGTTGGAAGAGCGCGATCTGCTGCGCGGCGAACACGCTTTCGGCAGCGATATCACGACCCGGCTGGAAGCCCTGCAAGCGTTTCGCCGCGACGGGCGTGAAGGCGCACGGCGTTGGCAGGCAGACCCTGCCGCTTGCGCTCGCGTTGACCAGGTTGCACGGCGCTGGCGGCAACGGCTGAAAGCCGCTGCCGCACCGGAAATCATGCCGGATTCAACCTTGGTTGGCCGGCTACTGGCGTTAGCCTATCCTGACCGGGTCGCCCGCCGTCGCGAAAATAGTGCAGATCGTTACCAACTGGCTAACGGGCGCGGAGCGCGGCTCACCACCGGCGATCCGCTGATGAACCGCGACTGGCTGGCCGTAGCGCACTTGGACGCCGGGGCCAGCGAAGGCCGCATCTGGCTGGCAGCGCCGGTTGATCCCGCTGATTTGGCGATGCATCTCGCTAGCCGGGTGCGCACGGTCACTGCCGTATTCTGGGATGAGCGGCAGGCCGCCGTCATCGCCCGGCGGGAACAGCGGCTAGGCGCGTTGGCCTTGAGCAGCGCGCCGCTGACCGACGTTAAACCGGACGTTTGGTGCCAAGCCATGCTGACCGGCGTGCGGCAACTGGGTTTGCACAGTCTGTCGTGGACTCCTGAGCTACAGGACTGGCGGGCGCGGGTCTTATCGCTGCGGTGCTGGTTTCCGAACGAGGACTGGCCGGATCTATCCGACGCCTGGTTAGCCGAACATCTGGCGGAGTGGCTGGGGCCATGGCTGGAGGGTATTACCCGCCGGGAACATCTATCCCGGCTGGATTTGGCGGCGGTGCTGCACGGTCTGCTCAATCACCGGCAGCAGGCGCAGTTGAACGAGTTAACGCCGACGCATCTGTCCGTACCGAGCGGTTCGCGGATTCGCCTGCGTTACCTGCCGGGCGAGTCGCCGGTGCTGGCGGTCAAGCTGCAGGAACTGTTCGGGCTGGCGGATACGCCGCGCATCGCCGGGGGGCGGATTCCGGTGATTCTGCATTTGCTCTCGCCGGCGCAACGGCCCATTCAGGTCACCCAGGATTTACGCGGGTTCTGGGAACGAACCTACGCTGGCGTGAAGAAGGAATTAAAGGGCCGTTATCCCAAGCATCCCTGGCCGGACGACCCTTGGACAGCGGTTCCGACCCGACGCGCCAGATCTCTCAAGGAATTTGTTCGGTGAACTGGCCCGGTACGAGGATAGTGATGCAACCAGGAGCGCCCAAAGCGCACGCCAGGACCGAAGTATTGTTCAACGCCGGCATGTTGCCCAGCAACACGGTCGGTGATCCCGGCATCCAGGGCGCTGGCGTGACTGGCGTACAGGGCACGGGCGTCGGTACTCCCATCGCTGCCGCAGTCGCCGACACGAAGGCCGGGTTGGTCGGCGATATGCACATCCCAAAGGGCGGAATATTGACCATGGGTTTAGAGTCCATGATATTAGCCGCCGGCTGATTGCTGGTCATCACGCGGTTTTGTGGGAGCACGATGAGGGTGCTGATCCCCGGAGGCACGGCGAACATGCATTTCAACGTCGCGCCGTTACAGACATGCATGGGCATACGGACACCTCACGAAAACGGGCAGAAAATGATCTTCTCTGTATAGCGCATTCACCCTTGGACCGCCAGGAATTGAAACTGTGTACCTTGCTCTTAAACACTTGCACCTAACCACTATCGTCCTGAGTTTCACCCTGTTCGTGCTGCGTGGAATCTGGATGCTGCTCGATTCCCCCTGGTTGCAGCGACGTTGGGTACGCATCGCACCGCATGTGATCGATACCATACTGCTGGCCAGCGCTATCGGTTTAGTGCTGATTCTGAAACAATATCCATTCGTCCATGGCTGGGTAACCGCCAAGGTATTGGGGCTGATCGTCTACATCATCCTCGGCAGTGTCGCTCTCCGATACGGCCCCACCAAGTTGATCCGGGCGGCAGCCTGGGTGGCTGCCCTGGCGGTGTTTGGCTATATCGTCAGCGTCGCCCTGACCCATGCCCCACTGGGCTTTCTACTCTGGTGGCGATAGTTCAGGGCAAAGCGGGCCGATAACGCTGGGCGTACTCCTCAGCCAACCGATGACCTTCCGCCAGTTGTTCTGTACTCAAATGACGGGTGAGTTGGTCCCGGTTGGCGCGAGCCTTAGCATTGCCTCGCGCCGCCGCCACTTCGTACCAGGCATAGGCGATGGCCGGATTACGAGGAACGCCCTGTCCATTCGCATACAGCACCCCCAGATTATTCTGCGCGGCGGTGTGCCCCTCTTCCGCAGCCCGACGGTACCAGTCGGCGGCTTCTGCATAATCCTGGACGGTTCCAAAGCCATTTTCGTACAGCACCGCCAGATTGAATTGCGCTTCCTGCAAACCCCGAACAGCGGCCTGACGGTACCAGCGCGCCGCTTCTGGATAATTCTGAGCAACGCCCAGACCATTAGCGTACAGCACCGCCAGGTTGTACTGCGCTTGAACATGCCCCTGTGCGGCCGCCCGCTGATACCAGACGGCGGCCTGGGCATGATCCCGCTGGACGCCCAGACCCTGGTCGTACAGCGCACCCAGATTGAACTGCGCTTCCGCCTGCCCTTTTTCGGCCAGCGGTCGCCACTCCAACAAAGCAGTTTGGTAGTCATCCCGGGCAAACGCCGCCATACCCGACAGGTAGTCGGTTTGGCCTGATATCGATACCATCACCAAACTCAGAAAAATGAGCGCCTTATGCAAATGTGTCATAAATCTACCACCCAGATTAGTGACGTTATCTTATCATAATGAACTCAAATTGAAGATTGGCGGTATCAAAAAAATCAACAAATATGATCATTATCGAGACATAAAAGCCGCACTAAGGCGGCTTTATTCATCGCAGACTTCGAGCCAGTGTCAGCCTAATCAATACTTGAACAACAGGCTCATCATGCTTTTCCGCGCCAGGAGATGGGCTTGATGGCAACTCTCCATGCCCCATTCGTTTAACGCCCGACTGTCGTCCAGCATGCGATGGCCAACGAAACTCAGTACCGCAAACTGGCTATCTGCGAATTCATGCAAACCATGCGGATCATTGACTTTCAAAGCCACTTTAACCTGAGCCACGCCCAGATCGACATACGCCCGCAAACTGTCTAAACCCAGTGCGGCTGCCTTTTCTACCTGGGAGACCATGAATCGGTTAGCCTTTGCCACAGGCTCGACTAGCGGTCCAAAAGACCCGCTCAACCCAACAGGCATTTCGTTCATCAATGTACTCCTCAAAATTTTGCATTCTGAAATTGCTGACCTGTTAAGGTTATAACAGAAACCATGTTGCATCGCAACATCAAAGAAACTCCACAACCTACCGCCCGGAAACCCTGAAACCAATGTGCCAAACGGATATAATTCAATGACGGCGGCTCGATAAACGACCTCATGCCACCGCAATACATGATTTTGCACAACTTCAGGGATAACCACTATGCCTATCGGTACCACCATCACTGAATTCATTATTGAAGAACAACGCCAAATCAAGGGTGTTTCGGGTGATTTCACCGCGTTGATCAATGATATCGTCATCGCCTGCAAGGCGATTTCCAGCGCAGTCCGCTACGGCAGTCTGGTCGGGGTCCTGGGCACCGCCGATACTGAGAACATCCAGGGCGAGACCCAGAAAAAGCTGGATGTCATCTCCAATAACCTGTTTATCAAGCGCAACGAATGGGCTGGACACGTTGCAGCGCTGGCTTCCGAGGAGATGAACGACGTCTATCATCTGCCGTCCCAATATCCGCGTGGCAAATATCTGCTGGTTTTTGATCCACTGGATGGTTCCTCCAATACCGATGTCAACGGTGCGGTCGGCACCATTTTCTCGATCCTGCGTCGCCCCGATGGCGTGACAGGCGAACCGACCGAGGAGGACTTCCTGCAACCGGGTACTCGACAAGTCTGTGCCGGTTACGCGCTGTATGGACCGTCGTCGATGATGGTGCTAACCACCGGCCATGGGGTCAATGGCTTCACCTTGGACCAGCGTATTGGCGAATACATCCTGACCCACCCCGATATGAAGATTCCCGAAGACACCCAGGAATTCTCTGTTAATGCGTCTTATATGCGGTTCTGGGATCCGCCGGTGCGCCGCTATATCGACGAATGTCTGGAAGGCAAGGAAGGCCCGCGCCGCAAAGACTTCAACATGCGCTGGGCCGGAGCGATGATCGCCGACGTGCATCGGGTCTTGTGCCGGGGCGGCGTGTTCCTCTATCCCATTGACCGCAAACTGCGTTCCAAGAACCAGGAAGGCAAGCTGCGCCTGATGTATGAAGCCAATCCGATGAGCTTTATTGTTGAGCAGGCCGGCGGGCGGGCGACAACCGGTACTCAGCGGATCATGGAACTGCAACCCACCGGCCTCCACCAACGCTGCCCGGTCATCATGGGTTCCAAGAACGAGGTCGAGCGGGTGATCTCCTACCATCTCGAAGCCCAGTAATCGTTGAAAGCGCTCCTCTCCTCCGGGAGAGGGGATGGAGAGTCAGTAGGGTGCCGCCAGGAGCCGCCATGGAATCGAAATTAGCCTTTCCCGACGCGCTGATCGGCAAGTTGCAACGCATTGGGGATCTCGCCGAAAAACTCGTTTACATTAAATGGAGTCAGGAATTCTTTGTACTGTTGTTGCGAGCGGCGCAGGACATTCTGGCGCTGGCCCGCCCAATACCCGAACAGCAGCGCCTTGTGGCGCTGGCTGAACGGCTTGAACAGCAGATCAACGGGTGCCTGGAGAAAGGCGAGCTGCCTCGGGGCGCAGAGCGGGAACGGTTGATGGCGGTGGTGGATGCACTCTGCCGCTCCATGCCTCGTGGCGGTGCGCAAACCAGCGAGCCGCGAACGCACCGGCCCATTGAGACGATCACGACCCCGCTGTTCACCTATCGGAGTCGAAGCGGACGCCCCTCTTCGCCGATGAACCGATGGGCGAACACGCCGCTGCTCTGGCTGGCGGCGCCCGAATCGGCGAGCGATCTGGCGCGTAAACTCGAACAACGCGGTGGATTCCAGGCCCGGCTGTGCGCCAACCTGAACGAAATTCGGGTATTGTTGGAACAGTCCGGATCAGCGCCGGCCGAGCAACCCGTGGCGCTATTGATCGATCTGGATGACACCGCCGATCAGCCCACCCTTCTTCAGGAAATCGCTGAACTACGGTCGTTGCTGGCTCCAGACATTCCTCTGTTTTTCCTAGCGGATCGGGGCGACATTACCGCCCGGATCGAAGCGGTCAAGGCTGGTGGCGCCGGTTATTTCACCAAGCCGGTTGATATTCCAATGCTGCTGGAGGCGTTGGACGACCGGGTGCTGAAACCGCTCAGCCAGCGGATTCTCGTCGTCGATGATCAACTGCCAGCCGCTCGCCAAGTCGCGCGCTGGCTGGAAAGTCGTGGCATGGTCACTCAGGTGTTGGCTCAACCGCCGCAGATTTTGCCGGCGCTGCACAATTTCCAACCCAATCTGTTGATTCTGAACTTGGACCTCAAAGATATCGACGGCCTGGATTTAGCGCAGGCGATTCAACAACATGAATTATATCACGAACTACCGTTGGTTCTGATATCGGCGCAGACCGACATAGGCCAGCGCCTGGCGGCTACCGGTCTGAGCGGCGAGGCGCTGCTGGGCAAGCCGCCGAATCCGGAACTACTGTTTGCCGCTGTCGCCCGGCGCTTGCGGCAGGGGCGCGGACTCCATCACAAATTCAGTCAGCTCAGCCATCGAGACACGGTGACTAACCTGTACAACCGTCCCTATTTCCTGGCCTATCTGGAACGGGTGTTGGTCGCCACTGCTGCTAACGCCCAGTCGGCGGCGATCATGCTGATCACTCTGGACAATCTGCGTGGACTGGAAAGTCAGGATGTCGCTGCTGCTGACGAGGTGATCGAACAGGCCGCCAAGCGGCTACAAACGGTCCTGGGGCCAGATGCGATTGCCGCCCGGTTTGGTGACGCGGTTTTTACCGCATTATTAGGTTTTTCCAACCAGGAGGCGTTGCCGGCTACGGCCCAGGCGGTGCAGACCGCACTGGAAACCGACGCCTACCGACTGGCTAGCGTCCACTTCCAGCTACGCACCAGCATTGGCATCAGCATCGCTAGTCCTGACCTGCGCGAGGCCGCGGTGCTCATTCAGCAGGCGGACTTGGCCTGCGGCATGGCCCGGGAGGGTAAGGATGCCCGGATTCATGTCCATCATGCCCAGGGCGTTGAACAAGATACGACCAGTCCGCAACAACGGCGGTTGCTGGAAGAGATTCGTGAAGCGGTGCAGCAGCAACGCATGAACCTGTTATTCCAGCCGATCGTCAGCCTGCGCGGCGATGCTGTCGAACGCTATGAAGTATTGTTGCGGATGCGTAATCGCGAAGGCTGGGAATTACTGCCGGAAACCGTGTTTGGCCTGGTCAAGCGCCATCGTATCGGCATGGTGCTGGATCGCTGGGTCATCGCTCATTCCATCCGGGTGCTGCGCGAGCGGCAAATGCGCGGCCATTCGGTGGTGTTGTTCATCAATATCTCACCCACCATTCTGCAGGATGAAGAATTACTGAACTGGTTGCAGGGCGGGTTGCAAAAAACCGGAGTACCCGCTGCCCGCCTGGTGTTTGAGATGACCGAAACCACTGCCGAACTCTACCAGTCGATTCTTCAGCCGTTCTTGAGTCAACTCAAAGTCTTGGGTTGCGGCGTGTCGCTGGATCGCTTCAGTGGACATGAGCGTTCGCAGGCGCTTGCCCAGGCCCTCGGAGCCGACTACGTGAAGCTGGATTCCCGGTTTGCCGACGATCTGCTGAACGACAAGTCCCGCCAGGCGGAACTTAGTCAGTTAACACGTACTTTGGGCGCGCTGGGTATGACCACGGTAGTGACCGGCATCGAGGACGCCATAACCCTGCCGGTGCTGTGGAGTTGCGGCATCGACTATGTGCAAGGCTTTTTCCTGCAACGGCCGCATACTGATATGAGTTACGATTTCGATCAGACGGTGTTGTAGGCAGCGATGCGGATCGATCCGGTTACTGGACTGCTGCACACCGCACGGCAAGCGCCATCGCCCAATAGCGATGATCGACTCGCCGGCACTGCCGTCGAGCTGATCGTGATTCACGGCATTAGCCTGCCGCCGGGTGAATTTGGCGGACCGTGGATCGATGCACTGTTCACTAATACGCTCGATCCGGCGGCGCATCCGTATTTCCAGGCTATCGCCGGATTGTGCGTGTCGGCGCACCTGTTGATTCGCCGCGATGGTGAAGTGGTGCAGTATGTCCCCTTTCACCGTCGGGCTTGGCATGCCGGCGAGTCGGTTTATGCCGGTCGTCACCGTTGCAACGATTTCAGCATCGGTATCGAACTGGAAGGCGCCGATCATCTTCCCTATGACGATCGCCAGTACCCGTTGCTGGCGACGGTTATCCGGACCCTGTGGCAGGCTTATCCGACCATCACGCCGGATCGGCTGGTGGGTCACGCTGACATCGCGCCGGGTCGAAAGACCGATCCAGGTCCCGCCTTCGACTGGTCGCGCCTGCGGCGGTTGCTAAACGAAGCGCGCTTTCAGGATGACGCGCCGCATTCTGAAAGGCCGTCTGTTGCAACCTTGGCGTCAGCGCCTCTGATTGAGTCCCAAAGTCCCTCGTAACCCTGCGTTTGTCGGAAAGCCGCTGCGGGAAAACTGTACCCATGGTTCCGGTTCCTATGCCCGCCCCAGCGCCTCACCGGTTTGCACCAGTAACCGCGCCAGCCAGGGTTTCTTGCCGGTGTAGGTAATTTCATACAGATCGGCGCTGGCGCTGGCGTCCAGCAGGACGTCGTCGCTGGTGCGCAATTCATCCACCAGCCGACTTTCCAGCGCCCGGGCGCCGAACCAGTGTTCGCCGGTTGCCACCCGTTCCAGATCAACCTGCGGGCGGTGGGTTTTCACGAAGTCCTTGAACAGGGTATGGACATCCTCGATTTCCTCTTGGAATTTTTGTCGGCCCTTGTCGGTATTCTCACCAAACAGCGTGACCGTGCGCTTGTGTTCACCGGCCATGAACTGCTCAAAATCGACATCATGCTTTTTCAGCAGCCGGTTAAAGTTCGGCAACTGGGCAATGACGCCGATGGAGCCGAGAATGGCGAATGGCGCGGCGATAATCCGGTCGGCGACACAGGCCATCATATAACCGCCGCTGGCCGCCACCTTGTCCACCGCCACGGTCAGCTTGATGCGCCGATCGCGGATGCGCAGCAACTGCGCCGCCGCCAACCCGTAGCTATGCACCAGCCCGCCAGCGCTCTCCAGTCGCACAATCACCTCGTCCTCCGATTGCGCCGCAGTCAGCACTGCCGTCACCTCCTCACGCAACGAGGCGACGGCGGCGGCGCGAATATCCCCGTGGAAATTCAGCACAAACACCCGGTGGCGCTCAATTTTTTCATGCTGCTTCTCCCGCGCCTTCTGCTCCTTCTGAAACCGTTTAAGGGCCTTCTTCGGCAAAATAGCGGACTTGAGTGCCAGAGCCATGTGGTCGTAATCACCGTTCAAATGGCGAATATCCAGCCGCCCCCGGCTTTCCGAATCGCCGCGACCGTGCGCAACCAGCACCACAATCCCGCCGACAACCACTAAGACCGCTATAACCAAGGTTGCCGCCTTAGCCAAAAACATCCCATATTCACTCAGAAATTCCATCACGTTCTCCGGTTATGACGAATGTAGCCAAAGTAGCCGTCAGCTCCTAATCCGCCTTCCCAAGGGCAGGGGAGGGAAAGTGTCCCGAAAGGCGGGTTACGCTTCGCTCTACCCGCCCTACCGCGCTGAATTCATAAGATAAGCCAGGGAGCGATCGCCCCTTCGATGATCTCACGCAGCCGCTGGTACTTAGCAAGGAAAAACTCGCGATTCCCAGCAATACGCAGGGCTGCAAGCGCTTGGTGGGCTGCTGACTCAGCCGCAAGACCTGTGGTAACTGCCCATGCCTGAACGACCAGGAAGACAGCAGGCGTTGAAGTGTTTCGCGAGAGTTCCGCAGCACGCTCCTCAGGGTCGCGGGTGGTAAATCCAACCTTGTAGATGTCGGTGCCATGAGCCGGGCAGCGCATCACGTAGATGTAGGCACCGTTCTCGCCGGACGACTCAACTTCAGCCGTAGGAGATACGACGGATGTGGCTACATGGCTAGCGCTAGCTGTTGGCGCAGGCGTTGAAGGGGATCCTATGAGGCCGCTTTGGTACTTTGCAAGTAGCGCCTTGGCTTTTGCGAGTGACTCCTTCACATAGACGATTTTGGGCTGATCCTGTGCCGCTGGCTTATCCTTGTGGCGGATATGCGCTCGCACCCAAGTCCGCCCCTGAACCTCGTTGCCACTCTCATCGTGACCGACGCGCAAGTCATCCGCGAATTTGCGCCAGTAGCCCGTGATAGGGATTTGGTAGCGGGGAGCCACATAGGCTCGCCCGCTCATCGTCGAGATGAGTGCCGGGCGTTTGATCTCAATCGACGTGATCTTACGGAACATCACGCGACTATTCGACTGTGCCTTTGCGAGGGTGCGCTTAACCTTCAGCGACGACTGGCATGTTCCCAACTGGGTACGAACATTTTTCAACGTAATGGAGCCAACCTTGGCATCCAAGTAGGCGGGTAGCAACGTGAGGGTCTTGGCGAGTTCCACAAGCACCGGGCGATCATCTATGTAACTCTCTGCATGCTTAACAAGAATATCTTCATCTTCTTGCGGCAGCTTGAACATGGTCTCGCGCAGGTTGGTGACAACATCGAACATGTCGCCCATATCACGGTATGAGATCCAGCCGTCGATCTGCTCATCCTTAAGGTTGAAACGGATGAACAGGATGACCCGAAAAAGGCCGCTTGATCCGATCTTGACCGCTTTTCGCTTGGACTCGCTTACATCAATCGAATGGTTCGACGCACCCGCCATCATTACCTCATCGGGCCAATCGACATGAACCTCGATCTCCGCTGCCAATTCAGGCGTTAGCTGCTCACCGCACTCCATCATAATCGACAGTTCGTCACCGACACGAACCATGCCAGCGGCGGAAAACCCGTAAGCACAGCCGCTTTCAGTCGCCAGCAGGAGGGATCCAATTTCATCTGAAGAGTTGAAGTTGTAAATGACCCCTTCCTTCAACGTGTAGCCTTGCCGCATGTCCTGTGCTGGTGCATTGCTGCTAGTCACAAAATCGAGAAAGTCGGTGAAGCTGAAGGAGACATCCTGCTCGTCTCGTAGCAGGAATGCGGGAATCCCCCGAGGGAAGACAAAAAACGGTTCGGCGATGTTGAAGCTGGTCGGCATCGACTGGGCACCGAAGCGACGCAGCCTGTCGTTGTACTCAGCCAGGAAGAAGCGAACGAGCTGGTCGGCTGGAAGCCCAGCCCCGTTTGACATTTGTGCCTGCAAGGTGGCGTTGATGCGCTTCATTACCTCATTCAGGCGCTTGCGTTCTTCAGGTGGAAGCTCATGCAGAAGACGCTTAGCTTCGGGGCCATTCGGCATCGCGTCGAACATCCTGAGGTTACGCATCGACTCGGATTCGCACCTGCGCAAAACAGCACGTTGTGCCTCCCCTTCTTTGCGAGACAGGTCTTCACCCACAACAATCCCCTTTTGAATGGGACAGACTTGTATCATGCGTCGTACCCAAGACCTAATGCACTAACGATTAGATAATTTCTGCCTATCTACGGTAAAATGTCATAGTTGACAAAAACTATTTGATTTTGCTAGCCTTTACTATCAGTATAACATTCGTCAAAAGCCTTGCGACCCCAGAAATCCTGCCATGCTCGCTGTCCCCCTGGATCTGACCCGTTGTTACGAGGCGCGGTTGACGCAGCAGAACGTCCAGGCAGCACTCATATTATCACAAGTGGCTGCGCTATTACCTGGACTCTTGTCACAAATATAGCTTCGCGCCAACGGATCGGTAAAGTTTGCCGGCTTTTCAGGAAAAGTTGCGGGCCAAGCATCAGTTGGAATCCCTGTGCCAACAGGCCGGGTATGCCGTGGCTCTTTATTGGGAGATGGTTTCCCCAGCCGCAGCCAAGCCGCATCCCCCGACAGATGCCGCGCCTCAACAAAACATCGCCGAGACTCGACGGATTGCTCAGGTGTCTCCGAAGCGTTCACCTTCCCACCCTCCGTCAACCGGGAACCTCCCCACTGAATCGCTCGCGCCGCCGTCCCCACCGGCCAAGGTCATCCCCCCGTGCGAGGAAAAAGCTACGCTACCGCTCCGCCCACTTGCGCCGTCGCAACCGCCTTCACGGCAAGAAAGGGAAGCGGTCGGTAGGGCGTCGAGCGCGCCTGCGAACCCAGGGCAGGTGCTTTCCCAAAGCGATAGAACGGATTCGGCGGAATTCAAGGCGACTGGCGCCAGATGTGGTGTGCGCCAAGCGGAAGCCTTATATCCCGTTGGTGTTGTCGCGGGAAGAAGTGGACCGTATTATCGCCCGGCTCGATGCACCCTTGTATCTACGCGCTGGTGGCAAAGTTGTTGTATGGGTGTGGCTTGCGGCTGTTCGAGTGCTTGCAACTGCGGGTGCAGGACTTGAATTTTGTGATGCGGGTATTGACCGTGCATGATGGTAAAAGGGAATGTCGAATAGTACGGAAAAATTCACTCGGCCAAAACGCCATGCAAACCGATAAACCATTCGCGCTTCATGCCCCGTTTCAACCCGCCGGCGATCAGCCGGAGGCCATCCGTCAACTGGTTGAAGGTCTCAACGACGGTCTGGCGCATCAAACGCTGCTCGGCGTGACCGGCAGCGGCAAAACCTTCGCTATGGCGCACGTCATTGCCGCCGTGCAGCGTCCGGCGCTGGTGCTGGCCCCGAACAAGACCCTGGCGGCGCAGTTGTACGGCGAAATGAAGGCGTTTTTTCCGGAAAACGCCGTGGAATATTTCGTCTCGTACTACGACTATTACCAGCCGGAAGCCTATGTGCCGTCTTCGGATACCTATATCGAAAAGGACGCTTCGATCAACGAACACATCGAGCAAATGCGCCTGTCGGCGACCAAGGCGATTCTGGAGCGGCCTGACACCATCACTGTCGCCACCGTGTCGGCGATCTACGGCCTGGGCGATCCCGACTGGTATATGAAGATGATCCTGCACCTGGTGCGCGGCGAGAAGGTCGATCAGCGCGCCATTTTGCGCCGGCTGGCGGATTTGCAGTACACCCGCAATGACCTGGAACTGGCGCGGGGCACGTTCCGGGTGCGCGGCGAAATCATCGACATTCATCCCGCCGAATCCGATCAGGAAGCGTTGCGGGTGGAATTATTCGATGATGAGATCGAATCGCTCAGCCTGTTCGATCCATTGACCGGTCGAGTATTGCGGAAAACGCCGCGCTATACGGTCTATCCGAAAACCCATTATGTGACGCCCCGTGAGCAATTGTTGCAAGCTGTGGAGCGGATCAAAGACGAGCTGCGGGAACGCCTGAATGAACTCCACACCGCTGGCAAGTTGTTGGAGGCGCAGCGGCTGGAACAGCGCACCCGCTTTGATCTGGAGATGATGGCGGAACTGGGTTATTGCAGCGGCATCGAGAACTATTCCCGCTATCTGTCCGGGCGCGAACCCGGCGAGCCGCCGCCAACCTTGTTTGATTATCTGCCGCCGGAGGCGCTGATTTTCATCGACGAAAGCCACGTCACTGTCCCGCAGCTCGGCGCGATGTACAAAGGCGACCGTTCCCGCAAGGAAACCTTGGTGGAGTACGGCTTCCGCCTGCCCTGCGCGCTGGACAACCGGCCCCTGCGCTTTGAAGAGTTTGAACGACTCAGCGGCCAGACCCTGTTCATTTCCGCCACCCCTGGCCCCTACGAACTCAAACATTCCGGCTCGGCGGTCGTGGAACAGGTGGTCCGACCCACTGGACTGGTCGATCCTGAAGTGGAAGTGCGGCCCGCCGTGCATCAGGTGGACGATTTACTGGGGGAAATCCGTGAGCGTGTTACTCGTCAGGAGCGGGTGCTGGTCACGACCCTGACCAAGCGCATGGCGGAGGATTTAACCGGCTATCTCGCGGAAAACGGCGTTAAGGTGCGCTACCTGCATGCCGACATCGACACGGTGGAACGGGTCGAGATTATCCGCGATTTGCGCTTGGGCCAGTTCGACGTACTCGTCGGGATCAATCTGTTGCGGGAAGGGTTGGATTTACCGGAAGTGTCGCTGGTGGCGATTCTCGACGCCGACAAGGAAGGTTTTCTCCGTTCCGACCGTTCGCTGATCCAGACCATTGGTCGCGCCGCCCGCCATCTGCACGGTAAGGCGATTCTCTACGCCGATCAGATCACCGGTTCCATGCGTCGGGCGCTGGAGGAAACCGACCGCCGCCGCGCCAAGCAACTGGCTTATAACCAACTGCACAACATCACCCCGCGCGGTATCCAGAAAGCGGTCGCCGACATCCTGGAAGGCGCGCATCCCGGTGGGCCGCTGCCTGCGGAATTCTACGCCCACGTTGCGGAGGAAACTGCCGCCTACGCCCGCGAATCCCCGGCGGTGCTGGCGAAGAAGATCAAGCAGTTGGAACAAGCCATGTACCGCCATGCCCGTGATCTGGAATTTGAGGAAGCGGCGAAACTGCGCGATGAAATTCAGCGCATTCGCCAGTTCGGGCTGGGCGTTCCGGTGAGCGAGTAGCGAGATCGGCTTGCTGACCAATCGCTACTCGCTACTCGCTACTCGCTATTTCCCTATGTCGCCACCTCTTCTTTAACGGCGACATGGGCATGTTCCATCGCTACCTGTGACGCCTTGCGCCCGGACAGCCAGGTAAAGAACATCGGAATGAAAATCGTGGCGATGAAGGTCGCCGCCAGCATCCCGCCGAACACGCCCGTACCCATTGACTTGCGAGCCGCCGCTCCGGCCCCGGTGGAAATGACCAGCGGGAACACGCCGAGAATAAACGCCAGCGAGGTCATGACAATCGGGCGTAACCGCAGCCGCGCACCTTCCAGCGCCGCGTCCAGGACGCCCATCCCCTCCGCCTGTTTCTGCGCGGCGAACTCGACGATCAGAATGGCGTTTTTCGACGCCAGCCCGATCAGCACCACCAAGCCGATCTGGAAATAGATGTCATTCGGCATCCCCCGGATCATCACCGCCGCCAGCGCGCCAAACAGGGCGAACGGCACCGCCAGAATCACCGCCAGCGGCAATGACCATTTCTCGTACTGGGCCGCCAGAATCAGAAACACCATGATGATGCCGAAGCCGAAGGCTACAGCGGAAGTTGAGCCAGTGCGCTTTTCCTGAAACGCCTGACCGGTCCAGGCCAGTTCATAACCGATGGGCAGCGCGTCCCTGGCGACCTCTTCGACAATCCGGATCGCGTCGCCAGTACTGATATGGGGCAGGGAGTTGCCCAACACCTTGGCCGCCAGGAAGCCATTGAATCGCTCCAGTTGTTCCGGGCCGACAATAGATTGGACGTTAATTAACGCCGAAACCGGAATCATCGCGCCCTTGGCGGAGCGCACATACACCTGACCCAAATCCTCCGGCTCGGCGCGGAAAGGGGCGTCCGCCTGGATTTGCACCCGATAGGTGCGGCCGTTGGTGAAGTTGAAATCGTTCACATACAGCGCGCCCATGGTGGCCTGGAGCGTCTGGTACACATCGGAGACCGGGATGCCCAGGGAAATCGCCTTCGCTTCGTCAACTTCAACATACAGTTGGGGCGCAGTGGGACGGAAAAACGTATTGATCCCAGTCAGTTCCGGGCGCTTCTTCAGTGCGTCCATGAAGGGCTGGATCACCCTCGCCAGTTTCTGGGGATCGCTGTCGCCCAGAGCCTGGATATAGGCCTCGAAGCCGCCCGCCGCGCCCAGGCCGCGAATCGCCGGCGGGTTGAACACCAACCCCAGCCCATCCGGCAGCCGCATCCCCAGGCCCATGAATTGCTTGGCCAGATCATCAGCGACGGCGGTGCGCTCATCCCAGTCCTTCAGCGGAATAAACACCGTGCCGGCACTGGTTTTCTGGCCGCCGCCGATCAGGTCATTGCCGGCGATCACAAACACGCGCTCCACCGCCGGATTCTGGACGATCATTTGCTGAAATTGCTGGCCGGCGGCCTGGGTGCGTTGCAGACTGGCGCCGTCCGGCAGCATCAGGGCGCTGATCAGATACCCTTGATCTTCGGCGGGAACGAAGCCTCCTGGCACGGCGCGGAACAGGAAGATGCAGCCGCTGATGATCAGGGTAAACGCGACGGTGCCGATGATGCGATGGTGCAACGTGAGATTCACCGTGCGGGTGTAGGAGCGGGTGAACCACTCGAACAGGCGATTGAAAGGGGCAAACAACTTCGATTCTTCATGCTGGGTCTTGAGCAGCAGCGCGCACAGCGCCGGGGTCAGGGTCAGAGCGACAATGCCCGACAGCACGACCGAGATCGCTACCGTCACCGCGAACTGCTGGTAGAGCTTGCCGGCGATGCCGCCGAGAAAGCTCACCGGGATGAATACCGCGCACAGCACCAGCACAATCGCCACCACCGCGCCGGAAACTTCCCGCATGGCTTCGATGGCCGCTTCCATGGGCGGCAGCTTTTGTTCGGACATCAGCCGCTCGACGTTTTCCAGCACCACGATGGCGTCGTCCACGACAATGCCAATGGCCAGCACCATGGCGAACAGGGTCAGGGTGTTGATGGAAAAACCGAACACCCACAAACCAGCGAAGGCCCCAATCAGCGAGACCGGCACCGCAATCATCGGTATCAGGGTCGCACGCCAGCTTTGCAGGAACAGGTAGACCACCGCCACCACCAGCAGCAGCGCCTCAACCAGGGTGGTGACGACTTCCCGAATGGAGGCGTCCACGAATTTCGTGGTATCGAAGGGCACGACATAATCGATACCGGAGGGGAATTTCTGTTTCAACTCATCGAGCCGGGCGCGGATCGATTGGGCGACATCCAGGGCGTTAGCGCCAGACTGGAGGAAAATGCCGATGCCAATCACTGGTTTGCCCAGCAATTGCGTGGATGCATCGTAATTCTGCGCCCCCAGCTCGATGCGGGCGATGTCCCGAAGGCGCAGCACCCCG
This sequence comes from Pseudomonadota bacterium, assembly GCA_022709365.1. Taxonomy (GTDB): domain Bacteria; phylum Pseudomonadota; class Gammaproteobacteria; order Competibacterales; family Competibacteraceae; genus UBA2383. The sequence goes on along the minus strand of JAKLIY010000005.1, from coordinate 80,876 downwards.
CCGGGACCTTCGGCCCGGACGATGATATCGCCGAACTGTTCGGGAGACAGGAGCCGGCCCTTGGCGGTCACGGTGTAAACCAGTTGCTGACCCTCGGGAGCGGGTTCCTGACCGATCTTGCCGGCGGCGTTCTGCCGGTTCTGGGCGGTGATTGCTTGAGTGACGTCCGTCGTGGTGACGCCCAGTTGCGCCATGCGGTCGGGCTTGAGCCACACCCGCATGGAATAATCCTTCGCGCCGAAAATCTGCGCATCGCCGACGCCGGGCAGGCGTTTCAGGTCATCGAGGACATTGGCCAGTGCATAGTTGGACAGATACAGAGCGCTTCGGCTGTTATCCGGCGACGTGAGGGTCGTCACCATCAAAATATCGTTGGAGCGCTTCTGTACGTTGACCCCGTACTGGCGCACGACATCCGGCAGCCGGGGTTCAGCGATCTTGACCCGGTTGTTCACATTCACCGTGGCCATATCGATATTGGTTCCTACCTCGAAGGTAGCGGTAATGACGATCTGGCCGTTGGATGCCGCCGAGGAACTGAAGTAGAGCAGTCTTTCGACGCCGGAAAGCTGTTCTTCAATCGGCGCGGCCACAGTCCGGATCAACGTTTCGGCGGAAGCGCCCGGATAGGTCGCAGTAATGATCACTGTTGGCGGGGTAATGTCCGGGTACTGGGCGATGGGCAGCACCCGCGCCGCCATCAGCCCGGCGATGACGATGATGATCGAGATGACCGAGGCGAAAATCGGTCGATGGATGAAAAATCGGGACATGACGCGCTCCGTTTAACTCTTACGCTCGGCGGGAGTCGCCGAGGGCGTTGCTGGAGTGGGAGGCGTGCTCTTGTTATCCGGGGCTGCGCCGGGCGCGGGTTGCGGTGGATGCGGAGCGACCGACGCGCCAGGGCGCAACTTCATCAGATTATCCACAATCACCGCATCCCCGGCCTGGAGTCCGCCGAGAATCACCCAGTCCTTGCCTTGCCATGACCCCACTTGCACCGGGCGGGGCGAAACCTTGTTTTCGGCATCCGCCACGAACACCAGATAGCCCTGTTCGGTTTGCGCGACCGCCGCTTGGGGCACCAGAAACACCCCTTCCCGTTCACCCGCCAAGATGCGGGCGCGGACAAACTGGCCCGGTAGCAACGCGCCGTCGGAATTTTTGAACTCGGCGCGAAACTGCTGAGTACCCAGGGTTGCATCGATGCTGCTGGACAGGAAATTGAGCTGGCCTTTCAGGGGATAGATCGAGCCGTCGGGCAACTTCAATTCAACTCCGGTCACGGTTTTTTGGGTCAAGCGCCCCCCCGGCAGGCGGGCCATGTCGCTTTCAGAGAGGCTGAAGCGCACCCACATGGGATTGGACTGATGGATCGACGTCAACAGGCTTTCATCCCCCGTCGAGATCAGATTTCCTTCCGATTTCACGGCGCGGCTGGAAATCCCGGCCACCGGCGCAACCACTGTGGTGTAGGACAGATTCAATTCCGCCTGATGCACGGCGGCTTCCGCCGATTGCTGTTCGGCCCGGGCCATGGCGTTCGCGGAGACCGCGTCGTCATAGGTCTTGCGGCTGATGTACTGCTTGTCCAGCAGCCCCTGAAAACGCGCCTCTTCCCGCGCCGCCTGTTCGACCTTGGCTTTGGCTTCAGCCAGGTTGGCGCGGGCTTGGGCCAGGGCGATGTCATAAGGCTTCCGGTCAATCTGGAACAGGGGTTGCCCCGCTTTTACGGGCGCACCTTCCTGATAGAGCTGCTTGATCAGGATGCCGCCGACCTGGGCGCGGACTTCGGTTTCCTTAGCGCCTTCCGTCTGCGCCATGACCTCGACGGTGATCGGGACACGGGTCGGCTGTATGGTCAGCACCGTCACCGGCAGGGGCGGCGGCGCAGCGGGGGGAGTATTGCGCGCATCGGCTCCGGATTTTGAACACCCGGAGACCAGTGCCACCAGGAGGGTGAGGCTGTAGAGCAAGGGATGCCCCCCGAGGGAACGGCCAGACGGGATTCGAGTGCGGGACACAGTGTTCTCCAAAATCGACGATAGTTGCAGTATTATATACAATCGTGTATGTATGTAAAAGGGTTCATTCAACAGATTCAGCCGGAAAAATAGTGCATGGCTCGAAAAACGAAGGAAGAGGCGGAGCACACCCGCCAGCAGATTATCCAGGCCGCCCGCCAAGTGTTCCACGAATGCGGAGTGAGCCGCACCTCGCTGGAAAACATCGCCAAGGCGGCGGGTGTGACGCGCGGTGCGGTCTACTGGCATTTCGCCAATAAGGCAGATTTATTTTTTGCCATGAGGGAACAGACCTCACTGCCCCTGCTGGCCCGGACGGACAGCTTGTTGCTGGCAGAAGGGCTGTTCGACCCACTGGATGGCGTCGAACAGGCGCTCAAAGAGTTCTTTCACAGCCTGGAAGCCTGCCCGGAAGTCCAGCAGATGTTTGAGATCATGGTCTTGCGCTGCGAATACGTGGATGAATTCGCCACTTTGCAGGCCGAAGTCAATAAACCGGTGCTGGATTTCCTCAACAAGGTCGAGGTCGCCTACCGCCGGGCGCAGGAACGAGGTACGTTGCGTCCTGGTTTAGAGCCGGGTCTCATCGCGCTGGATACCTGGGCTTTCGCCAGCGGACTGTTCCACCGACTGCTGGCGGGTAGTGCCGATGAAGCATGGCGGGGGCGGGTTCCCGAGCTGATTGCCGCCCATGTCGCCCTGCGGCGCTGTTCACCTTAGTACAGAATTGTTGGCGCTCGCGTTTTTTTGCCAACCGGGTCGGATGATCGCAGGAGGATTTTCTGCGGGTACAACCCCGGATTCGCCGAGCCGGCCTCCACCGTCCACGTCAGCAGTAACCAGTCCACTCAGAACGGGATATCGTCGTCGAAGCCGTTATTATCCGGCCCGCTCGGCGGCGGGGATGGAGTCCGCGCCGGCGCAGCATTTTGTGGTTTTGGCGCCGGTGCGTACCCTTCCTCCGCACCCTCCGGCCCGAACGGCGCACTGCCGCCTGAACGGTCACTCTTGCCGCCCAGCATCTTCATTTCGTTGACGACAATTTCGGTCATATAGCGATCCTGGCCGGTCGTCTTGTCCTGCCATTTGCGGGTTTGCAGGCGTCCCTCCACGAACACGGATGAACCCTTGCGCAGATATTGCCCGACGATTTCCGCCAAGGGGCTGTAAAATGCCAAGTTATGCCATTCGGTGCGCTCCTGCTTTTCGCCCGTCGTCCGATCTTTCCAGCTATCAGTCGTGGCGATGGACACATTGGCGACCGCCTTGCCGCTGGGCATATAACGCACTTCCGGGTCCTTGCCCAGATTGCCGATCAGAATGACTTTGTTGACGCTGGCCATGGGGTGCTGCTCCTTCGAGAAGTTTCAAGGTAATAAGTTAAGCATTATGGAGTATCCGCTGCAAATTGGCGCAGCATTGCCTCGTCCAGCGTCCGCCGATCCACCTTGAGATAGGCCACACCTTCATCCGCGGCGACCGCTGCCTCAGCCACGCCAGGCACTTCGATCAGCCGCAGCATCAGCAGCCGCGCTTCGACCTCATCCAGGATACCGACATTCAGCAGATAACCACTCAGATAGAGCGGCTCGCGCATAGTCCAGGCGACCAGCAGCCAGGCCAACGCACCCAGCGTGGTGAAGGCAAATACGCCATGCGGCCCGAACTGGCCATTCAACCAGCCGCCCACAGCACCGCCCGCGAACGCGCCCAGGAACTGGCTGCTGGAATAAATACCCATCGCGGTGCCTTTGGCGTCAGGGGGGGCCAGCTTGGCAATCAATGAGGGCAGGGTCGCTTCCAGCAGGTTGAAGGCTGTGAAGAACACCAGGAGTAGCGCCGTGATTTCCAGCACGGTGTCGGGTAGGGTGGTCAAGCCGAATGCCACGAGCGCGAGGGTCAAAATCGCCCCCAGAAAGACCGCTTTCAGTTGTTGGCGCTGCTCGGCGAGGATGATGAAGGGAATCATGATAGCCATGGAAAACGTCAGCGCCGGTAGATAGACCCGCCAATGCTGGCCGCTGGCCAACCCGGCGTCGCGCAAAGCCAGCGGCACGGCGACGAAGGTAGCGGTGAGCAGCAGGTGCAGGATGAAAATGCCGAAATTCAGTCGTAACAATTGCCCGTTGTTCAGCACCCGCCCAAATTGTGAGGCCACTGGTTCGGCGTCGCGGTGAATACGGCTTGCTACCGGATCAGGCACCCGGAAGCGCACCACGGCGATGCCGAACAGGGCCAGCAGTGCGGTTAACCAGAAAATGCCGGGCACGCCGATCCAGCCGTTCAGCACCGGGCCGATGATCATCGAGGCGGCGAACGAAAGACCAATGGTGATGCCGATAGTCGCCATGACCTTGATGCGATGCTCTTCGCGGGTCAGATCCGCCGCCAGCGCCATTACTGCCGCGGATACCGCGCCGCCGCCTTGCAGGGCACGGCCCAGGATCACCCCCCCGATGGAATCGGCCACGGCAGCGACCACGCTGCCCAGGGCGAAAATCAGCAGGCCCAGGTAAATGATCCGTTTGCGGCCGTAGCGGTCGGACAGGAAACCGAAGGGAATTTGAAAAAGCGCTTGGCTGAAGCCGTAAACGCCGATGGCTAATCCCGCTAATGCCGGGGTGTTGCCTTCCAGATGTTCGGCGTACAACGCGAATACGGGCAGAATCATGAACAAGCCCAGCATCCGCAGCGAAAAGACCCCCGCCAGCCAGAAGGCCGCCTGGCGTTCGCTGGCGGTCATCGGCTCATCCGTCAAACGACCAGCTTTCATGGGTTGCGCTGAGTCCCTATGTTGAGTTGATTGAAAAACAATTATCAACTATTCCTGCCTGAGTTGTGCGCCTTGTTGAATGCGCCGCAGCCGGAGAGCTTCACTAACCAACAGTCGGGTAGGGTGCGCATTGCGCACCCAAGTTTTTGAACCGAACCCACATGAAAAAGCCCTGCGGTATCACAGGGCTTCGCGGCGCTCCCTCCTCTTGGCGGGGGAGAGTAGGGAGCTAAGCTGCTGCTGGATTATTTATTTCTTCAGCGCCATAACGCTTTCATTCAGCGCTTCGACCCGTTTGGTCAGCTCCTGAATATCGTCCTGGGTAGGGACGCCCAACCGATGCAGCACTTGGGCGACCCTCTCTTGGAACATTTCTTCCAGGCGATCAAACTGCTCATTGGCCTTGCCCCGGAATTCAATCACTTTGCCTTTAGCCTCCTCGACCCGGGCGCTGGCTGTCTCCTTGGTGCGCTTCTCAATCTTTTCACCTTCTTCCACCATAGCCTGGAACAGCTTCTCGCCTTCCTCCTGGGTTTTGGCGAAAGCGCCCAATCCTGCCAGCCAGATGCGATTGGCCGATTCACGGATGTTGGCGACAGCCGGAGCTTCAGTGATATTTTTTAGTGCAACGTTTGCCATGATACTCTCCTCGACACAAGGTCTTGATCAAAATACCGGTTTTCATGGTTACCGGCGGGTTTCAACGGATGTTGGAGCGTAATCTAGCAACGAAAATTAGAGTGAACACACTACCGGATGCCCCGCTTCTCTTGAAGGAGAGACGTCAACGGTGCGGGGGAAAATGTTCAACTCGCCAGTCGCCAACCGAGCATTTCGCCAACCGGTAAGGGAGTCGACTCATCGAGATCAAAGGGGCAAGCGCCGGTATGGGCGTTAGCTGACGCTGTAAAGTCGGATATAAAGAGGTCATCCACGCGTTGTGATCGGTCTGGTTTGCAGAATACTCACTTTGCCACTATTAATACCAAACTCAATATCTTGAGACAAAGCATAATGCTCTTCTAAAGCCATAGCTATTTTAATATTAATATCCTGTTCATTTAAGCAAGGAACATCACGCAAACTATTATCTACAGATTCTATATATGTTCCTTTACCTGAAGGATGTTGCATAACCTTAAAAGCTTTTTTACCGATATGGATATTAATCACCGAACCATCGAATTTATTCACATAATACCGATCGACATCGACTAATCCAGAAACGACTCCTTCACCAAGCCCATAGCCCGCTTCAATCACAATCACATCTCTATCACTAACAGGGTCAGTGGTAAATATTACCCCAGAGACCTGTGAATGAAACATTTTCTGCACAACAACTGCCGGTTTAGTAGGTCCTTGCTGAATAATCCGGTCATGCCGATACAAAATTCCCCTAATCAGCCAAAAAGACACCCATACTTTCTTTATACATTCTAACAACTCAGTAGGGCTAACATACAAATAAGTCTCCGCTGCTCCAGCAAAAGAGGCTTCTTCAGTATCTTCCTGTAAACCGGAAGACCTCACACTTAGATAAGCATCTTTTAAGTTATAACTATCGACTGCTTCCATAATTTCACGGCCTATTCCTATAGTAGGCTCCAAACGCCCCTGGAGAATCAAAATTCGAATTTTCTCCAATAAATCGACAATTTTTCTATACTGATCCTTAGATGAAATTCCTGTAGCCACTAAAACAGCGTCGATAGCCGCTATGATCTCCGCATAGGCATCCAGCAGACTATTCTCTTCGAGGAACCGCTGGAAAGCAAAAGTCGTCACCATCAATGCCGGCGGGATAGTAGCGCCATGCTGCTTAACAATCTGTGCAATTTCCCCAAGATTAGCGCCTTTTCCACCGACTAACTCGACAAAATCGGCATCAACATCTTCCATTGGTACAACAATCCGACCGGACTCAGCAACTCGCTGTCTTTTTACTTTGGCCAACTCATCAGCTTTAATCCGCAAATTTTCAACCATCGCCTTGGCCAATAAGCCCTCTTCTTTCATACGCTTAAAAGCGCCAGTCAAGCAAAGCTGCAATTCTCGCCTTAATCGATGATAGGCGTCTCCTGACTGACCTGCCGGGTCTTTGATATCGCCAATCTCTTTGATATTCCCATAATCGCTGAGCAAGAAAATCTTACCCATAGCATAAGGATATTTCTCTTTCAACAAATCTCTATGAAAACATTCCATCGTCAAAACAATGTCAGCTCTTTCAATATCCAGTTCTGTAATCTTTCCACTACGGTGAGTTTCAGCATGTATTCCATCTTCCGATAAAAGTACAGCTTGACCTATTTCAGACATAAGACTATTTTCAATCGCCGCTACACCACGTGAAATGACCTCAACACCACTTATTTTTTCATCAAAAAGTATTTTTCTCAATAAAAATTCAGCCATAGGGCTACGGTCAACATTAGCCGTACATACCAGCAAAATCTTTGGGCATTTACTACTATCCCGCTTATGACCAAGACGACGCAAGGTTTGCCGAACCCGTGGCAAATCATCTTCTGTCAAATTCTTTGATGACAAGGATTCTAGTTCATTAAGCACGGATGCCCTGAGTAAAGCTATTCGTGGATGGTAACGCAATTTATTAATACGCTCTTCAATTAATCGTAATCGCTGATTGGATAAATTTAAACTACTCATTAAAGTGATAACTTGCATCCAATGACGCTCAGCTACCGCAATAATAATCAGCGCTCTCCATAATACGTTAACCTTAGATATATTGTGCTCGATTTCGGACAATAATCCTTCGAGTTCTGTCAAAGCATTCCCGGTTAACTGTTGCACCATTGTGTTAACATAAGCAGCACTTTTTTCAGAAAGCTTGATAGTCTTACCGTCTATCCAAATTCCAGTACAGGCGTGTTGTACAATATCAATAAGTTGTTTACGCATACCAGGATTAATACGCCTATCCCATAATGCCTCAGCTAATACCAAACCCATAATATCAGATGCAATCTGCTCCCACCCCTCTTGTGCACTGATACTCAGTAGAATGCCAGCCAATTGAAATTCAAGATTAACAGCAGTGTTTTTATCCAATACAATTCCCTGAATCAAACTATGTACTTGTTCAAGATGATCTTCACCCATGGACATAATCGATACGATGCCTTGCGATGCCCAAACCAGAATCATATCACCTTCATGTACCTCTACTATTTCAGAAACTATCGATTCACTTACCCAAAATCCCTCCACGTTTTTCTTCTTCTCACTCGGATAGCGTTCTTCAAGACGAACTATAGTGCCTTCTGATGACTGAAACCATTCGGCATGTGGAAGAATCAAAGCAGGAATAGAAAATTCCCGGGTAGTGACTCCAGCATGACTTAACAAACCACCGCTAGTTACCAGGACTGCATCAGCAGACCGAATCGCTTCAATATCTTCAGGAGTCGTAAATGGAACTAACAGAATGCGCCTATCGTGAACCCGTCGGTTAATATAATAATTGCGGTCAAAGGTAATGCGTCCGATACGAACTGATCCATCGCCAACAGAGGCTGATAAACCTCTAACCGATGTACCGATAATCTTAATCAACTCATGCGGTTGTCCAATTAATAAACGATGAGAAACCACTTTTTGAAAACCAGGAATTTGAATCTTTCCAAGGGCAGTATAACTCGACTTACGCAATATCTTCCTGAGACCGTTAATCGAAAGCCATTCTCCATTTGATTGCATTTTCAAATACTTACTGAATGCATATAATATCGCACGATTTTCTTCATCAGCTAAACCATATACGACCAGCCATTTGTTAGGCGCTATTTCTTGCTGCGCTCTCATCAGCGTAAGTTGGTCAACACTGCCAATAATACTAAAGTCTAAATACAGATCAGTCTTTTTTAACAAAACTGCCATCATCAATGCTTCATTTTCATGGGTGATAACCTTACCGATAATTTCCTTAACTGGTTGATAGTCAGAATTCTTCTCGATGAATCCCCAATTGTTAATCTTCAATTCCCTACGACCTAATGCATTTCGCAAAGGTTTATTAAAATATTCATCAATCACCTCCTGTCCTACTCCGCCTTTGCCAGGTTGAATAATAGGCAGTTCAACTGCGCGCAACAAAGCGTTAATCGAAAAATAAAGGCGATGGCGAAGCATCCGCTGTTCATTGGAATGATAGGCCTTAAAGTCCTGCAAAATCCTGGGTCCGTTATACTCACAATAGGTCGCTAACGGCATACCTTCACCGCCATACGGAAACGGGATCATGCCCTCAACTAGAAACATACTGGCAAACAAGGCTGCAAATTTATCGATTTTATTGACATCTATCTGATTTGCGCCACTATTCGACAGAATTTCCTGAGAAAAAATATACGCCATGGCATAGTCTAAATCACGAAGAGAGCCGATCAAACGCAATACAAATATAATAGTCTCTTCAATCTGCTTATGAGTCCGCGCCCCATGATCCTTATCTAGAATCCCACTGACCAGCGAATCGACTAAACCTTCTTGTTCACACTTAACCGTCATCCCTTTTTCTTTTAGAACCCTTTCGACAAAAGCCCCTCGCAACTGCTGCTCTATTTCTATACCTCCCTGATAGCTCTGTAATCGAACAAATCCCTCTTGGTCTGGATGCTCAATATTGGCAGAAAACTCTGCACGGTGTTCTCCAAGTTTTACACTATAAGTAATATGATTATTGATCACAACAAACGTGCCGCGTATCGGTGCTGGGATTTGCCGACTAGCTGATATAATTGCGGCAATCGCCCGATGCCGGATCAATCCGTTAACTATAATTGGCGCATCATCCAATTTGGCTAATTGAATTTCTTTGATCTCTTCAGACCCGAGATAACCGATGGTTACGGTTATGTCTGCTCGGGCTAGGATCATTTTCTTTTCTAATGCCTGATTCCCAGCTTCATGCAGAAAACGTATTAAAGAGTGAACACTCTGTATTTCAGAAAGTGGCGACTCTTTAAGGCTGGTAATTTTACTTCTTAAATCATTCGATAATTCATCTTTTTCAGACAACTTTTCCCAATAAATTTCCAATTCTTGCCGGAGTAAGTTATATTGATTGAGTACTAAATCCCCCTCAACAGGAGGCACAATTTTCTGGTAAGCCTCTACCATTTTAGCGAGCAATAAAAAAATTGCCTGCGCCGTCATTTTAGTCATTTTATCAGCATGAGTGACAATTAACTGGAGGGCATCGTAGTTCGGTTTAATCAGGTCATCCTGAATATTAATATAGTGTGTACATAATTCCTTCCTGGATTTTTCATTAAATACAGGAGTGACTGCGTTATCATAAAGCAATACATAAGCTCCTGTGCTACCAGTAATTTCACTTTTTAATTCGCCTGCAGTACTATCTTGCATCCATGGTGGCATTTGTAATTCAGAATATTCCAACGAATAATTTAATTGATATCTATTAAATCTTACCCCTGAATGATGTATATCAAGGATAGCTATAAACCGAAGTTTATTTAAAGTATCCCAAGATGCTGTAATTTTAATAAAATTTATTTCCCCTAAAGAATTCTTCGCAATCGCCAGATTATCAATCAGCGTTATCAAAGCATCCTTGCTTTGAACCATGGATTTCAGAAATCCGCGACTGCTGATCTTTTTTAAATCAATCAACTGGTCGAGCTTAGCAATATTTCGGTGTCCATATAATGCGGTAAGAAAATTATAGGCATCCGGATAACGTCCCTGTAGCTCTTCCTCAATCACTGCTTTAGTGAACTCATTGGTTTGCTTTTGAATTGCAGAAACCAAATCACGGGTGAGTACGGGTTCATACTGCCCATAAGCAGACGTTATGACTGGAAGTTTCAGTAGGATGCGGAGGATACGGTTGCTCTCGCTTGTTAAAGCCAGAATATGGGCGGCTTGGGCAACATGATCAGGAGACTGTTTTACGAGATTGATCTCAATATTTTTTTGACGCCACAGTTGTTTGAGCAAGACCGGATCATCTTCTGGAATATCTGTAGGCCATTGATGGTTGGCGACATGTTCATCTATTTCCTGAATATATTTTTCAATGACTTCCCGCTCATCGGGTTGAATTGCTAAAAAATCTTGCAAAAAATATTTTGCTCGGGCTAGAAAAAATGCGTGGAGAATGATGCGATCTTTATCATCGTCATTCCAATAAATCACATCAACTTTATGTTGCTGGATATTATCAACCACTTCTTTTATAAGAATTTCTTCAACACCCAGATTTTCCAGCGCTTCGATCAATTGCCAAAAATTTTTTCTCATAACGTCCTCCTGATAGCAATCAGGACTTTTATTTAAAATAAATTTTATCTGGAATTCATCTGCCAACCGAGCATTTCACCGGCTCGCAGGGGAATCAACAGCTCCTCGCCGAAGGGGAATGATTCCGGAACCGGCGTGGGTTGGCGTTGCAAGGTGATCGTTCCGACATTACGCGGCAGGCCGTAGAAATCCGGGCCATTAAAACTGGCGAAGGCTTCGAGCCGCTCTAGCGCCTGAGCGACTTCAAATGCTTCCGCATACAGTTCCAGGGCGGTGTAGGCGGTATAACAGCCGGCGCAACCACAGGCGGTTTCCTTGCCAGAGCGGGGATGGGGCGCGCTGTCGGTGCCGAGGAAGAACTTGGGGTTGCCACTGGTCGCCGCTTGAAGCAGCGCCTGCCGATGCCGCTCGCGTTTGAGAATTGGCAGGCAGTAATAATGCGGACAGATGCCGCCTTGGAAAATGGCATTGCGGTTATACAACAAATGATGGGCGGTGAGGGTCGCTGCGACCGTGGCTGGCGCGTCCCGCACATAATCCGCCGCATTCTGGGTCGTGATATGCTCCATGACGATTTTCAGGGCCGGGAAATCACGGATCAGCGGGATCAGAACACGTTCGATAAACACTGCCTCCCGGTCGAAAATATCCACCTCGGGATCGGTCACTTCGCCATGCACCAGTAATGGCATCTTCTGCATCTGCATCGCCTCCAGCGTCGGGTAGATAAGGCGAATATCTGTAACCCCGGAATCAGAATTAGTCGTTGCGCCAGCGGGATACAGTTTGCCGGCGACGATCTGACCGGAGTCCCTGGCGCGGCGGATCTCGCCGGGCGGGGTCTGATCAGTCAGATACAGCGTCATCAACGGCTGAAAATCCCCACCATCCGGCACGGCCTCCAAAATCCGCGCCCGGTAAGCCAGCGCCTGCGCGGTGGTGGTCACCGGTGGGCGCAGATTGGGCATGATGATGGCGCGGGCGAACTGGCGGGCGCTGTGCGGAACGACCGCCTGCAACGCAGCTCCATCGCGGACGTGCAGATGCCAGTCGTCAGGGCGGGTAAAAGTGAGGGTGTCCATGGCCGGCTTCGCTGGGATGTTGGAAAGTCAGAGCAGATTATACGCTCCGCTTGCCTTGACGTACCGGGGCCAGCCATTAAGCTAACGGGCTTGCCACGGTTCGAGCCAGCGGGGTTCGGGCTGTTCGGGTTGAAATTAATGAATGAACATGAGGAATATTATGTCGGACGTGAAAAAAGTCGTGCTGGCTTATTCGGGCGGCCTGGATACTTCAGTGATCCTGAAATGGTTACAGGACGTGTATCAGTGTGAAATCGTGACCTTCACCGCTGATCTGGGCCAGGGCGAGGAGCTGGAGCCAGCGCGCGGGAAAGCGCTGCAGATGGGTATCAAGCCGGAAAATATTTTTATCGAAGACCTGCGTGAGGAGTTCGTGCGCGATTTCGTCTTCCCCATGTTCCGGGCCAATGCCATTTATGAGGGCGAATATCTGCTCGGCACGTCTATCGCCCGGCCGTTGATCGCCAAACGGCAAATTGAAATCGCGGTGCAGACCAGCGCGGATGCGGTTTCCCACGGCGCCACCGGCAAGGGTAACGATCAGGTGCGCTTTGAGCTGGGCGCTTATGCCTTGAAACCGGATATCAAAATCATCGCCCCGTGGCGGGAATGGGATTTACTTTCGCGGGAGAAACTGTTGGCCTATGCTGAACAGCACAGTATCCCGGTCGAGATGAAGCGCGGGACAAAATCGCCGTATTCCATGGACGCCAACCTGCTGCACATTTCCTATGAGGGTGGTGTTCTCGAAGACCCGTGGAATGAGCCGGAGGAAGCGATGTGGCGCTGGTCGGTGTCGCCGGAGCAAGCACCCGATCAGCCGCGCTATCTCGAACTGAGCTACCGCAATGGCGACATCGTAGCGATTGACGGCGAAGCAATCAGTCCCGCTGCGGTGCTGACCCGGCTGAATCAACTCGGCGGCGAGCATGGCATCGGTCGGCTGGACCTGGTGGAAAATCGCTATGTCGGCATGAAATCGCGTGGCTGCTACGAGACTCCCGGCGGCACGATCATGCTCAAGGCGCATCGGGCCATGGAATCGCTGACTCTGGATCGGGAAGTGGCACACCTCAAGGATGATCTGATGCCGCGCTACGCCAGTCTGGTTTACAACGGTTACTGGTGGAGTCCTGAACGGAAGATGTTGCAGACCTTGATCGACGCCTCGCAGGCCCCGGTGAACGGCACTGTGCGGATCAAGCTGTACAAGGGCAATGTCATTGTGGCCGGGCGCCAATCGGAGGACAGTCTGTTTGATATGAACATCGCGACCTTCGAGGACGATGCCGGCGCTTACGACCAGAAGGATGCCGGCGGTTTCATCAAGCTGAACGCGCTGCGGATGCGGATTGCGGCCTTGAAGGGGCGGCAGTAAATCAGTCAGCCGGTGAGTCCTCGTGGCTCACCGGCTTCAACCCATCATGCATCTTGAGAGAAAAGCTCATGCGTATTCTTCACACCATGCTGCGAACAGGCGATCTGGATCGCTCGATTCAGTTTTACACTGAAATTCTGGGCATGAAGTTGCTGCGCCGCCAGGATTATCCCGCCGGTGAATTTACCCTGGCGTTCCTGGGCTATGGCGACGAATCCAACCATACGGTCATCGAATTGACTTACAATTGGGGCGTGGATCGTTATGAGATCGGCACCGGTTATGGGCACATCGCCATTGAGGTCGATGACGTCTACCAAGCTGCTGCGGAAGTAAAAACCCGGGGCGGCAAAATTCTGCGTGAAGCGGGTCCCATGAATGCAGGGACGACGGTTATCGCGTTTATTGAAGACCCCGATGGCTATCCGATTGAGTTAATTGGAAAAAAGTAATCTTCGAAAACCACTGTCAGGAGAATAGCTTGGCTAAGCCTAACTACCAGTACGAGAAGCGCCAGAAAGATCTCGCCAAGAAAAAGAAGCAGGAAGAAAAACAGCAAGAGAAGCGTCAACGCAAGGACAAGAGCAATGTTTCGCCAGATGAGACGCCAAGCCCGGAATCGTCGCCGGAAGCGTGAATTTTGGGTTAACAAAAAAAGCCGGCTTGCGCCGGCTTTTTTATGCACTTCTAAAACGTGGTCTTATCGTCCACGCCGGCCTGGACTTCAGGCCGCTTCAGCAACGCTCCACACTTCTGGAGCTTTTTCAGCGCGCTTGCCGAACTCTTGACGCTGTTTCTCGAGTTCCGGCGGCAGTTGTGCACCAAATTTGGCGAAGAAGTCCTTGATCTCCTCGATCTCGCTGAGCGCATCCGCACGGCTGATGCTCGTGATCGTTTCAAACTGCGCCTTGGAGAAATCCAGACCTTCCAGGTCCAGGTCTTCGTAACGGGGCATCAACCCAAACGAGCTTTCTACGGCGCCGACTTGACCGTTGACACGCTCGACAATCCACTTGAGAACCCGCATGTTTTGACCGTAGCCCGGCCAAACGAACTTGCCATCCGGGCCTTTGCGGAACCAGTTGGTGCGGAAGATCTGCGGCAGCTTGAGGCCCGGCTTCTTGCCCATGTTGATCCAGTGGCCCCAATAGCTCGCCATGTTGTAGCCGCAAAACGGCAGCATGGCGAAAGGATCGCGCCGGATGCCGGTCACGCCGATGGCCGCAGCAGTCGCTTCCGAACCCATGGTGGCCGCCATGAACACGCCATGGTTCCAATCGAAAGCCTGGTAGACCAGCGGGAAGGTCTTGGACAAACGACCGCCAAAGATGAAGGCCGAAATCGGCACGCCCGCCGGATCTTCCCAGGCGGGATCAATCGTCGGACATTGCGCCGCAGGGGCGGTAAAGCGGGAGTTGGCGTGGGCGCCGACCCGACCGCAATCCGGGGTCCAGTCGTTACCCTGCCAGTCGATACCGTGGGCCGGCGGCTCGACACCCATGCCTTCCCACCATACGTCGCCATCATCGGTCAGCACGACGTTAGTGAAGATGGAATTTTCCTTGCAGGATTCCATCGCCATCGGGTTGGAATCATAGGAAGTGCCGGGGGCGACGCCAAAGAAACCCGCTTCGGGATTGATCGCCCGCAACGTGCCATCGGCAGCCGGCTTAATCCAGGCAATATCGTCGCCGACAGTCAGCGCCTTCCAGTTACCGAAGCCCTTGGGCGGCACGATCATGGCCAGATTGGTCTTACCGCAGGCGCTGGGGAACGCCGCCGCGACGTAGGTCTTTTCGCCCTTCGGGTTTTCCAGGCCCAGAATCAGCATGTGTTCGGCCAGCCAGCCTTCATCGCGGGCCATGGACGAAGCGATGCGCAGCGCCAGGCACTTCTTGCCAAGCAGGGCATTACCGCCGTAGCCTGATCCATAGGACCAGATTTCGCGGGTTTCGGGGAAATGCACAATCGCTTTGCGGCCAATATCCGGCTCGCACGGCCACGGTACATCTTTCTGGCCCGGAGCCAGCGGCGCGCCGACCGAGTGGACGCACGGTACAAAGAAGCCATTGCTGCCCAGGGCTTCAAGAACTTTGGTTCCCATGCGCGTCATGATCTTCATGTTGGTCACGACGTAGGGCGAATCGGTGATCTCGATGCCAATCTGGGCAATCGGGCTGCCAATCGGCCCCATGCTGAAAGGGATGACATACAGGGTGCGACCCTTCATGCAGCCGTTCATCAGTCCTTTCAACTGCGCCCGCATTTCATCCGGCGGCGCCCAGT
Source organism: Pseudomonadota bacterium (assembly GCA_022709365.1). Lineage (GTDB taxonomy): Bacteria > Pseudomonadota > Gammaproteobacteria > Competibacterales > Competibacteraceae > UBA2383. The sequence goes on along the minus strand of JAKLIY010000005.1, from coordinate 65,039 downwards.
TGTTGGTCGGGCCGGCATCTTCTTTGTTCAGGCTGCAAATGAAGGTGCGGTCTTCAACCCGCGCCACATCGGACGGATGCGACCGGGCGAGATAGGAGTTCGGCCGCTTTTCGGGGTTCAGTTTAGTGAAGGTTCCAGAAGCGACCATTTCGTCGCACAGGCGTTGATATTCTTCCTCCGAACCATCGCACCAGACAATGCGATCAGGCTGGACTAGCGCAGCGATCTCGTCGACCCAGTTCAGTAGTTTGGTGTTGCTGGTCCGGTTCTTGCTATCATGAGTGATTGCCATCTTATAGACTCTCCTGTGGTTATCAATTGCGGTAGGGTTGAAGAGTCGCCAAACGGGGGTTGAGATGCCGCCGTTTGCGTTGGGTATTGACCGGGCCGGGCCGGTTTTACCATGAAGCGTAAGGTTATCATTAAGCGGGCCGGGTTGCTACCCAGATCAGTCAGGGTTGAAATGGGACCGCAGCAACTGGCTTATCCAATCGACCGGTTCCGTGTAGACTCTTTTGATATCGCAACCACATTTCTCTTGGAGGTCGCCCCCGATGTCTCCTACTTACCAGCTGCTGCTCTTTCATCGCCTGGAAGCTGGCGCCGGGTATTTTCGCCCGAAACAATCCTTGCCCGATCAGGTCACGACTGACGATCCCGCCCTGTCGGTCATGACCGATCTCAGCCTGGTCACCGCCTACGCCACGGAACTCGCTACTCCGCTGAGCAAGGCGTTGGAAATCATGGTCAAGCGCGGGGTGCGCCTGCTGCTGGTGCAGAACGCGGACCGTCAAATCATTGGGTTGATCACCAGCCGTGACATCGAAGGAGAAAAACCGGATCGCATCCTGACCAAGGCGGGTGGGGTCTGGGAGGATTTACTGGTCGCCGATATCATGACCCTCAAGCCCAAGCTGGAGGTCCTGCTGATGGAGGACGTAGCGACAGCGCGGGTGGGCGACATCATCGCCACGCTGCGACAGGTCAACCGGCAACATGCGATGGTGCTGGATATCGACCCGGCCACCGGACAACCCGCAGTGCGTGGGCTGTTCTCCCTGTCGCAGATTGGCCTGTTACTCGGACTGGAAATCGATCCGGCGCGGCAACCGACCACCTTCGCCGATCTGGAACGGGCTGGAATCGATTACCCCATCACCAGCGCTGATTTGGAACAGTAGATCATCGCGCCTTCATGGGTGTCAAAGCGCATGATCGAGCGTCTCCCGTAACCGCTGAGCATCGACAGCGCTGGCGATGACGCCCTGCCCCAGTTCGCGCAGCAGGATCAAGCGCAACTGACCGTCCTTGACCTTCTTGTCCACCGCCATCAGCCGCAGGAAATCCTCGGGCGTCAATGCCGGCGGCGGTGCCAGCGGCAGACGGGCGCGAGTCAGTAGCACTCGCACCCGCTCCACCTGCTCCCCACTTAACCAGCCCAGCCGGGCGGACAAATCAGCCGCCATGACCATCCCCGCTGCGACCGCTTCGCCATGCAGCCATTTTCCATAACCCACTCCGGTTTCAATCGCATGGCCAAACGTATGGCCCAGATTGAGCAAGGCCCGCTCGCCCGTTTCCCGTTCGTCAGCGGCGACAATCTCCGCTTTGTTGCGGCAGGAGCGTTCGATGGCCTCACTCAGCGCCGCGGTGTCACGCGCCAGCAAGGCATCCAGATTCGCCTCCAGCCATTCCAGAAACGGCAGATCGCAGATTAATCCGTACTTGATCACCTCGGCTAGGCCCGCGCTTAACTCGCGATCCGGCAACGTAGCGAGCGTGTCGGTATCGGCTAATACGCATTGCGGTTGATAAAACGCGCCGATCATGTTCTTGCCGAGTGGATGGTTAACGGCCGTTTTGCCGCCCACCGAGGAATCCACCTGAGCCAGCAGCGTGGTGGGAATCTGTATGAACGGCACGCCGCGCTGGTAGCAGGCGGCGGCAAAGCCGGCCAGGTCACCGATAACCCCGCCACCGAGGGCAATAATCGTGCAATGCCGGTCGAAACGATCATTCAACAGGGCGGTAAAAACCGCGTTGAGCGTCTCCAGCGTCTTGTACTGTTCACCATCCGGCAGGATCACCACGTCATGACGCAACCCGTCCAGCGCGGCGCGCACCGGTTCGAGATAGAGCGGAGCAACCGTGGTATTGCTGACGACCAGCGCCTGCCGACCGGCGATGTAGGGATGCAACAGTTCGGGCCGCCCCAACAGGCCGGGACCAATATGGATCGGGTAGCGGCGATCGCCGAGTTCAACGTGCAGCGTCTTCATGGAGTGGGAATAAAACATGGGCTATCCTCCTGAATATGTTTGAGAATCCGTTGGATAATCGCCCGTGGTGACTGACCGTCGCTAGCGATAATCAAATCGGCGACATCCCGATAGAGTGGATCGCGCACGGTAAACAGCCCTTCCAGGCGGGCGCGAGGATTCGCAGTTTGCAACAGCGGGCGGTGATTATCGTAGCGGGTGCGACAAAGCTGCTCGTTCACCGAGGTATGCAGATAGATCACGAAACCGCGCCCGACCAGACAGCGACGGTTCTCCGGATCGAGGATGGCGCCGCCGCCGGTGGCCAGTACGATGGCGGGGCGCTGCGTCAATTCAGCAATGACCGCTTTCTCGCGGGCGCGAAACCCGGCTTCACCCTCCACCTCAAAGATCAGGGGAATGCTGGCGCCGACGCGCTGCTCAATTTCCTGATCGCTGTCGATAAAATCCCGCCGCAGCGCCTGCGCCAACCGGCGACCGACGGTGGTTTTGCCCGCGCCCATCGGCCCGACCAGGAAAACCCGGGGAATGGCATTCAGCGGCATTGCTCGCTCCTGGGAATCATGCTGGAGAAACCACTAGACTTTGTGGTCATCATTAAACCATCACCATACCAAAACCCGTAGTGAGACATTGACCTCATGAACATACCCGACGAATCATTGAACCATGTGCTGAATGCCCTGCGCGAATACTTGCAGGGAAACTCACGCGATTTAGCCACCCTGCGTGAAACCAGCCACAGTAGCGAGCAGCGTCTCGTTCAGCTCACGGCGGAGGTGGAAATCCTTCGCCAGGAATTGCAGGGCATTCAACAGGACAACTCGGAGTTGGAGAAGAGCCTGCAAATCCAGTTGGCCACACAGTTGGCCACAGTCCGGGAGCAACTGGACGCTCATACCTGCGAACTGGCGGCGCTCACGGAACGCGCCCAGACGCAAAATCAGGAGATGAGCGAACATATTCAAACCCTCACCGACCGTCACCAGCAGGAACAGTCCCAACGGGAAGCCGCGTTGGCAACGCTCAGCAAACTGAACGAGCGATCCAGCAACCTCGAACAGCAAATAAGCGCCAACCAGACGCAGGCCGCCGATACGCTGCGCGTTGATCAAAGCCGGCTGGCGGCTCTCGAAAAGTGGCTGACGACGCAAGCGGAACAGTTTGGCCGGTTTGACCCGATTCTTCGTGAACTGCACAGCGAACTGGTTTCAGCACACCAGCGGCTGGCGGCGCTGGAGTCGGCCGGGGGCGCTGAAGCGCTGGACCATCACGCACGACGTTTAAGCGAAGCGGAACAATCTGTTCATGATCAGTCAAACGCTCTGGGTGAAATTCAGCAAACCCTGGAGCAGTTAGCGACCCGGACGCCAGCGACCGCCAAACTCAACAAAACCTTGATCGGCGCGCTCGCCGTCGCTGGCGTGATCATTATTGGATTATTGGTCATGTTAGCCGCTGGATAAGTCGCCGCCGCTTACTCCTCTCTCCCCAATCCCTCTCGCGTCAGCGGGCGAGGGGAATGAACAGTCGCAGAGGTTTTTGCGGCTATTGTCGCTGCTGGGTTTCCTTGACGATTTCCCGCTGTACCAGTCGGGTCATATCCGACAGTCCCACCGCCAGGGCCGTGAGAATGTCATCCACGGTTAAAATACCCACCAGTGCACCCTCTGCGTCAATGACGGGCAGGCGGCGAATGCCCTTGGCGCTCATCCGATCCAGCATGCGCCAGAAATTATCATCCTCCCGCGCCGTGACCAGATGGCTGCTCATCACATCGCTGACGGTGACGGTTTCGGGAGAAAGATTCTGGGCGAGCACCTCCACCACCAGATCACGGTCGGTGATGATCCCAATGGGATAGTCCTTGTCGCCGCGACGCTCCACCACTACGACCGTGCCAACATGATGGTGGCGCATCATCCGGGCAATTTCCCGGATTTCCGTGGTTCTATCAGTCGTAATGACGTGGCGGTTACAGTATTGGCCCACTGACATGGTTGTTTACTCCTTCTGGGACGGTCAACAGCATTGAAAAAAAAGATTGTTCGCCATTCCGACAATGCCCGCAAGGGGCGAATGTGGCCCGCCGGAAACGAAGAAGCCCCGCACAGCGGGGCTTCCTGACAGGATTCAGCGCAGCAGTGAAGGCTTCAGGCGACGGTCACGCCCGCGTCGAGATAGACATCCTGAATGGCGTTGAGGATGGCGACGCCGTCCTTCATCGGCCGCTGGAAGGCCTTGCGCCCGGAGATCAGGCCCATGCCGCCGGCGCGCTTGTTGACCACCGCCGTCATCACCGCTGCTTCGAGGTCGCCGGCGCCCTTGGACTCGCCGCCGGAATTGATCAGACCCGCACGGCCCATGTAGCAGTTGGCGATCTGATACCGGCACAGGTCAATCGGATGATCGCTAGCCAAGTCGGTGTAGATCCTCTTGTCGAACTTGCCATAGCTGGAGCCACCCATGTTCAGGGCTTCAAAGCCGCCGTTATTTTCCGGCAGCTTCTGCTTGATGATGTCCGCCTGGATGGTGACGCCCAAGTGATTGGCCTGGCCGGTCAGATCGGCGGAAACGTGATAGTCCTTCTCCTTGGTCTTGAAGGCATTGTTGCGCAGATAACACCACAGTACGGTCGCCATGCCGAGTTCGTGGGCCATCTGGAAGGCTTGCGCCACTTCAACGATCTGGCGGCCGCTCTCCGGCGAACCGAAGTAGATGGTCGCGCCGACCGCCGTGCAGCCCATGTCGTAGGCTTCCTTAATCGTGCCCCACATAATCTGGTCGGCCTTGTTGGGGAAAGTCAGCAACTCGTTATGGTTGATCTTGACCAGGAACGGGATCTTGTGCGCGTACTTGCGGGCGACCATGCCGAGGACGCCATAGGTGGAAGCCACGGCGTTGCAGCCACCTTCAATCGCCAGTTTGACGATGTTTTCGGGATCAAAATAAATGGGGTTCTTGGCGAAGCTGGCGCCGCCGGAATGCTCGATGCCCTGGTCGACCGGCAGAATGCTCAGGAAGCCGGTGCTGGCCAGCCGTCCGGTATTGAACATGCGTTGCAGGTTGCCCAGCACGCGGGGATTACGGTCAGTAGCGGCAAAGACGCGATCCACAAAATCCGGGCCGGGCAGATGGAGTGATTCCTTGCTGATTTTCGGACTATTGAAACCCAACAGGAAATCAGCCTGTGGACCCAGCAATTCAACAATCTTGCTCATGAGGGAAGCCTCCTTCGAGTGGCAGGGGTTTGACGAAGCAGTGTATTTTGAACCCGCCTCGGCCCGGTATCAATCCAGTCCGGGCAACGCGGCTATGATGACGGCGGGACGCGGGCTATACTGAATTTCGCAACAACCGGTTTTTTCCATTTACTCCCCCCCAATCATGAGGAATTATCAATATGGCGCAGCTCAAACCTGGCGTTGTCACGGGCAAAGATTATCTGACGCTGGTCGCCGCGGCGAAGGCCGGCGGTTATGCCCTGCCGGCAGTCAACGTCTCCAGCAGCAGCACGATTAACGCGGTGCTGGAAGCCGCGGCCAAGAATCAGGCCGACGTCATCATCCAGCTCTCTAACGGCGGCGCACAGTTCTACGCCGGACAGGGCCTGAAGGACGGTGCCAAGGCCAAAGTGCTGGGCGCAGTGTCGGCGGCGCTGCATACGCACCTGCTGGCGGAACATTATGGCGTGTGCGTGGTGCTGCACACCGACCATGCCAACAAGAGCCTGATTCCCTGGGTTGACGCCCTGCTGGATCACGGCGAGGCGTATTTCAAGGAGCATGGCAAGCCGCTGTTTAGCTCGCACATGCTCGATCTGTCGGAAGAGAGCATGGAGTTCAATCTGGACGAATGCGCCCGTGTTCTGAAACGCATGGCCCCGTTGAACATGAGCCTGGAAATTGAACTGGGCGTGACCGGTGGCGAAGAGGACGGCATTGGCAGCGAGCTGGAAGAAAGCGCGGACAATTCCCATCTGTACACCCAGCCGGAAGACGTGCTGCAAGCTTATGACCGGCTCTCGCCGATTGGTCATTTCTCGGTCGCGGCTTCTTTCGGCAACGTGCATGGCGTGTACAAGCCCGGCAATGTCCAACTGCGCCCGGAAATCCTGAAGAATTCGCAGGCGCTGATTGAAAAGCAACACAAGACCGGCGTACATCCGCTGAATCTGGTGTTCCACGGTGGCTCTGGCTCGGAGAAGGAGAAGATCACGGAAGCAGTCAGCTATGGCGTGTTCAAGATGAACATCGACACTGACCTGCAATTCGCCTATTCCGAGGCGATTGGCAAGTTCGTGACTGAAAATCCCAAGGCGTTTCTGTATCAGGTCGATCCGGAAACCGACAAGCCCTACAAGAAGTTCTACGACCCGCGTAAGTATTTGCGGCTGGCCGAGCAAAACATGATAGCCCGGTTGAACGAAGCCTTTGAAGATCTCCGTTCCAAGGGCAAATCGCTGGCCCTGTAACGGCATTCCCCCCGCTTCAGTCCTCCCCTGCAAGAGGGGAGGATGTCTTGGTCGTCAATCGCCCCGACCTGGCTTGAACCTGGGGCAGTCTGAATAATCCCTTTAATCCCTCTGCTTCCAAAATCCCCCAATCCCTCTTTGCTCAAGAGGGGGACGCTATGCTCTATCCTACGCTCCATCCATCCGGTTCATTGCTGGACATTGTGCAACCTTCCGCAGGAGAGCGACGCCATGCGCTTTTTTAACACCGAAGGCCCGAATCGGGCTGAAGATCATTACTGCCTGCCGCCGTTGGAGCGTTGGGATTTAGCCGAGATCCTGACGCTCATTGACCAGAAAAAATACTTTTTGCTCCACGCCCCCCGACAAACCGGCAAGACCTCATGCCTGCTGGCGCTCGCCGAACTCTTGAATCGGGAAGGGCGTTACCGGGCGCTGTATGCCAATCTCGAAACCGCCCAGCCGGCGCGGGAAGATGTACGGTTGGCGATGACCGGCATGGTCCAGACTTTAGCCAACAGCGCCCGGTTCTGGTTGAAAGATACTCAGGCTGAAGCGATAGCGCGAGAAGTCTTGGCCGATCAGTCTGCGACGGTCGCACTGGAACAGTTTTTGACCCACTGGTGCGAAGCCTCGCCGTTGCCGGTGGTGTTGATGCTCGACGAAGTGGATGCCCTGGTCGGCGATACGCTGATTTCCCTGTTGCGGCAATTACGCGCCGGCTATCCACAGCGGCCCCGAAGCTTTCCGCAGACGGTGATTCTGTGCGGGGTACGGGATTTGCGGGATTACCGGATTCACGCCAGTTCGGAAAAGACTGCCATCACCGGCGGCAGCGCCTTCAACATCAAGGCCAAATCGTTACGCCTCGGTGATTTCAATGCCGAAGAAGTGCAGAAATTGTTGTTGGAACACACGACGGAAACCGGGCAAGCCTTTACCCCGGAAGCGTTAGACCGGGTCTGGACCTTGACCTTGGGGCAACCGTGGCTGGTCAACGCCCTGGCCTATGAAGCCTGCTTCGATAACCGTGAAGGCCGCGACCGGAGTCAGACGATCACGTTGGAACAGATTGACCAGGCTAAGGAAAACCTGATTCTGCGGCGGGTGACGCATCTCGATCAGTTGGCGGACAAACTCCGGGAAGCGCGGGTGCGGCGGATTATCGAACCGATGCTGGCCGGTGCGCTCCTCGGTGAAGTCCCGGAAGATGACCGACAATATCTGGTCGATTTGGGGCTGTTGCGCCGCGAAGGCCGGGGCGGGCTGGTGATCGCCAATCCGATTTATCGGGAAGTGTTGCCACGCATGTTGGCCGGCGGCCCGCAAGATTCCCTGCCGCAGATCACGCCGACCTGGCTGAACCCGGACGGCAGTTTGAACCCGACGCAACTACTGGACGCCTTTCTGCGTTTCTGGCGGCAACACGGGCAACCGCTACTCGGTAGCGCGCCCTATCACGAAATCGCCCCGCATTTAGTGCTAATGGCCTTTCTGCATCGCGTGGTGAATGGCGACGGGACTTTGGAGCGGGAATACGCCATTGGCCGGGGACGGATGGACCTCTGCCTGCGCTATGGCCCGGTGACGCTCGGCATGGAATTGAAGGTCTGGGCGGACGGTAAAGCCGACCCCCTGACAGACGGCTTGGAACAACTGGACGGTTATCTGGCCGGGTTGAGTCTGGACAGCGGCTGGTTGATCATTTTTGACCGGCGTTCCGGGCAGCCGCCGATTCGGGAACGCACTGCCAGCAGTGAAATGCAAAGTCCCCAAGGGCGGCTCATTACTGTAGTGCGGGCGTGAAGGTAATGAGTCCTGCCATCGACGCCCCTTCTCCTCTTGACACCGCGTCCGTCGATGCCTTCATCACCCGCTGGAGCGTGGCAACCGGTAACGAACGCGCTAATTATCAACTGTTTCTGACCGAGTTATGCGCCGTGCTGGCGGTTCCGCCACCGGAACCGGCTTGTGAGAACCTGCGCCAGAATGCCTATGTATTCGAGCGGCGGGTGGACATTCGCCATCCTGACGGCAGCGTGACCAAGGGGTTTATCGATCTCTATTACCGCCAGCATTTCGTGCTGGAAGCCAAGCAAACCGGGCAGGCGCTGGATACGCACGGCTGGGATAAGGCCATGTTGGCGGCGCATTATCAGGCGGATAAATATGTGCGCAATTTGCCGCCGGAAGAAGGGCGTCCGCCATTTATCGTGTTGACCGATGTAGGCCGGTCGCTGGAGTTGTACGCGGAGTTTTCCGGTTCCGGCGGGATTTATACGCCGTTCCCTGATCCCAGCCATCATCGCGTGCGGCTGGAGGATTTGCGCGATCCGGTCATTCAGCAACGGTTGCGGCAAGTGTGGCTGGACCCGCTGAGCCTCGATCCGAGTCAATACGCGGCGCGGGTGACGCGGGCGATCAGCAATACCCTGGCGGCGCTGGCGCGTTCTCTGGAGGCGCAGGGCTACGCGGTTCCACGAGTGGCCGGATTTTTGATGCAGTGCTTGTTCACGATGTTTGCCGAGGACGTGGAATTGTTGCCGCTGCAAGGGTTTACCCGGTTGCTGGAGCGGTTGCGGGAACAGCCGGAGCTGTTTGTTGATGCGGTTACGGCGTTGTGGCGAACGATGAACACGGGCGGTTATGACGGGCAGTTGATGGCCAAGCTGAAGCGGTTTAATGGCGGGCTGTTCAGCACTATCGACCCGATTCCGCTGACGGCGGAACAAATTCAACGGTTGCTGGAAGCGGCGCATCAGGATTGGCGTTTTGTGGAGCCGGCGATTTTCGGAACGCTGTTGGAGCGCGCTTTGGACCCACGGGAACGCCACAAGCTGGGGGCGCATTACACGCCCCGCGCTTATGTCGAGCGGTTGGTGATGCCGACGGTGATTGAGCCGTTGCGGCGGGATTGGAGTTCGGTGCAGGTGGCTGCCGCTGCCTGGGTGCGCCAGAACCAGCCGGATCGGGGGTTGCAGGAAGTGCGGGCGTTTCATCACCGGTTGTGCAGTTTACGGATTCTTGATCCGGCGTGTGGCAGTGGCAATTTTCTTTATGTGACGCTGGAGCATTTGAAGCGGCTGGAAGGTGAGGTATTAAACCTGCTTCGGGATTTGAGTGGCGGTCAGGGTGCATTGGAAACCGGCGGATTGACGGTAGACCCGCATCAATTTCTCGGTTTGGAAATCAATCCCCGCGCCGCTGCGATTGCTGAGATGGTGTTGTGGATCGGTTATTTGCAATGGCATTATCGGATTCATCATCGGCTGGATTTGCCGGAGCCGATTTTACGCGATTTCCGCACGATTGAATGCCGCGATGCGTTGATGGTTTACGATGCCTGTGAACCGGAAGTGGACGATCACGGTCAGCCGGTAACGCGCTGGGATGGGGTGAGTTTTAAAACCAGTCCCATTACGGGCGAAAATATCCCGGATGAAAGTCAGCGCATTCCGCATTATCGCTATAGTTATTCGCGCCAAGCCGCGTGGCCGGACGCTGATTATGTGGTGGGTAATCCGCCTTTTATCGGTGCGGCTACGATGCGACGCGCTTTGGGTGATGGTTATGTGGATGCGCTCCGGGCTACCTGGAAACAAGTCCCAGAGTCGGCGGATTTTGTGATGTACTGGTGGCATATTGCAGCGGAACGGCTCCGTCAGGGTTTATTGAAACGCTTTGGTTTTATCACCACGAATTCCATTCGCCAGACATTTAATCGGCGCGTTCTGAGTACGCATTTGGAGAGTTCCCCGCCGCTTTCGCTAATCTTCGCCATTCCCGATCATCCTTGGGTGGACGCCAGCGATGGCGCGGCGGTGCGGATTGCCATGACGGTTGCGGAAGCGGGCGAACAGGACGGTGTGTTGCAGACGGTGCGTAGTGAAACGGAAGGTGATGAACAGGCGCGTTCGGTGGAGTTGACCACGAGAACCGGCAGGCTTCATGCCGATTTAACTACTGGGGCGAATGTGGCCGGGGCGGTGGCGCTAGCGGCAAATTCTCGATTAGGCTTTCGTGGCGTTACCTTGATGGGTAGTGGATTTTGGGTTGAGTCGAACGATCCTTTAATCATGCAAGAACCCGCTGCTATAAAGCCTTTGCGCAATGGTAAAGACCTGACCAGTCGTCCCAGAGGCGTCTATGCGATTGACTTTTTCGGACTGTCTATGGAAGCAGCGAGAAGCCAGTTTCCCGCAGCCTTTCAACGAGTCTTGGATGGAGTTAAACCGGAAAGAGACCAATCGCAACGAGCAGCCTACCGGGAAAAATGGTGGATTTTTGCAGAAGCACGACCAGATTTAAGAGTCGCTAAGAGTGGATTGTCTCGTTACATCGCCACCACGATGACCGCTAAACACCGGATTTTTACTTTTCTGGAAGCCTGCATTCTTCCCGATCAAGGGATAATCGCTATCACGCTGGATAACAGTTTTTGGCTCGGTATACTTTCCAGCCGTATTCATATTCTCTGGACATTGGCGACGGGTGGAACATTGGAAAATCGTCCTCGCTACAACAACTCCCGCTGTTTTGAAACCTTCCCATTTCCCGATGCCGCCACTGAAACCGCCGCCCGCATTCGTGATTTGGCCGAAGAACTCGACGCGCACCGCAAGCGCCAGCAAGCGCAGCATCCCGAATTAACCTTGACCGGGATGTATAACGTGCTGGAAAAACTGCGGGCCGGGGAATCGCTGAACGCCAAGGGTCAGGTGATTCATCAACGGGGTCTGATCTCCATTCTTCGGGAATTGCACGACGAGCTGGATCGGGCCGTATTCGCCGCTTATGGCTGGAATGATCTGGCCGACCAACTGGTCGGTCAACCCGGCGCGACCACGCCCTTACTCGATAAACCCGCTGAACAGCTTGAAAGTGAAGAAGAATTATTGCGCCGCTTGGTTGATCTCAACACGCAACGCATCGCCGAAGAAATGCAAGGCCAAATTCGCTGGTTGCGTCCGGCCTATCAACACCCCGCCGCTTTATCCACCGAGCAACGTTCGGCCCAACAGGACAGCATAGCCGGGCTGGAACCGCCCACTACTTCAGAACCTGCCGCCAAACGCTCTTGGCCGAAAGCCATGCGCGAACAGGTCGAAATCATCCGCGAACTGCTGAACGCTGGCCCCCGGAACGTGGAACAACTGGTCGGCCATTTCCAGCGTAAACCGCTCAAAGCGGTGCTGACTGTGCTGGAAACGCTGGAAGCCATGAACTTGGCTCACCGCGAGGATGACCGTTGGCGATGGGGGTAGTACCGTTTCTCAATAGATTCCATTCAAAATCGTAGGGCGGGTTAGGGCGCCAGCCCGTAACCCGCCGATTTCGGTTGCCGTTTCGGCGGGTTACGCTTCGCTAACCCGCCCTACCCGTTTCTTTTGTAATACTAAAACCTATCGGAAATAGACTTCTGACTGAATCATTATGAAGCAATGCGCCATTCTGGCGCACTGCTGCTGAGAATCTCCGCCCGCTCAACTTCGCAATTCTGCATATCACGCTACGGATAGATTCAAAAAACCTTTTTAATTCAAAATGTCATAATTTATCCGATGGCAAATCCAGCGGTCGAGAACCATCAGCTGCTGAATCGGCCCGTTGTTTGCCTCTGCTCTTCAGCCCCCCACCCCTCTCTGCTCAACCTGACCCAAGGCGGAGTCATCCATGCCTACATTTTTCCCTCCTCTCCAGGCGCAGGGCCTGTACCGGCCTGAATTCGAGCGAGACAGTTGCGGTTTCGGCCTCATCGCCCAGATGGACAACCAGCCCAGTCATTGGCTGGTGCAGACTTCTATTAACGCCCTGGCTCGCCTGACCCATCGCGGCGCAGTCGCTGCTGATGGTAAATCCGGCGATGGTTGCGGGCTGTTGATGCGCAAGCCGGACGCCTTCCTGCGCCGGGTCGCGACCGAGGCAGGTATTGTTCTGGGCGAACAGTACGGGGTGGGCATGGTGTTTCTCAACCACGATCCGGCCCTGGCCGCCGCCGCCCGCGCTGATTTGCAGAGGGAATTGGAAAAGGAGGGCCTTACCGTCGCTGGTTGGCGGCCCGTACCGGTTCAGGCCGACGCCTGCGGCGATGAATCACGCAAGACTCTGCCGCGCATCGAACAGGTTTTTGTCACCTCGCCTGCCGGAATAGCCGCCGAAGCCTTTGAACGCCACCTGTTCGTCGCCCGCCGCCGCGCTAACCTGCTTATTCGCCAGCGCGATCCAGTCTACTACGTGCTTTCCCTGTCGGGACGGGTCATCAGCTACAAAGGGCTGGTGATGCCGGCTCACCTGCCGGTGTTCTACCCTGATCTCAACGATCCCGAACTTGAATCCTCGATCTGTCTGTTTCATCAACGCTTTTCCACCAACACCCTGCCGCAGTGGTGGCTGGCGCAGCCGTTCCGCTACCTAGCGCATAACGGCGAAATCAACACCATTTGCGGCAACCGCCACTGGACGGAAGCCCGCAGCCATATTTTTTCCTCGCCACTGCTGCCGGACATGGCCGAAATCCGTCCACTGGTGAATCTGCACGGCTCCGATTCCAGCAGTCTGGACAATATGCTGGAACTGCTGGTCATGGGCGGCATGGACATCTTCCGCGCCATGCGCTTGCTGATTCCGCCGGCCTGGCAGAATGTGGAACACATGGACCCCGACTTGCGGGCCTTCTACGAATACAACTCCATGCATCTGGAGCCGTGGGACGGCCCCGCTGGCATCGTATTAACCGATGGCCGTTATGCGGGCTGCGTACTGGATCGTAATGGTTTGCGCCCGGCCCGCTACGTCATCACCGCCGACCGTCATTTCACCATCGCTTCGGAAATCGGCGTGTACGACTACGCACCGGAACAGGTCGTCGCCAAGGGCCGGATGAAGCCCGGTGAAATGCTGGCGATTGATGTCGAAACCGGACGACTGTTGACGCCGCTGGACATCGACAACGATCTGAAGAGCCGTCATCCCTACCGGCGCTGGCTGCGCGGCAACGTGCAGCGGCTACGCTCACTGTATAAGGATGAGCCGGCACCGGTGCCGCTGGTTCCAGAAATGCTCAACACCGCGCAAAAACTGTTCGGCGTGACTTTTGAGGAACGCGATCAAATCCTGCGGGTACTGGCCGAAGCGGGGCAGGAAGCGATTGGTTCCATGGGCGACGATACGCCGTTTGCCGTGCTCTCCGACCGGCCCCGGTCGCTCTATGACTACTTCCGCCAGCAGTTCGCCCAGGTCACCAACCCGCCGATTGACCCGTTGCGCGAAGCGGTGGTGATGTCGCTGGAAACCTGTCTGGGCGGGGAAGGTAATCTGTTTGAGGAAAGTCCCGCCTATGCGCCGCGCCTGACGGCCAACTCGCCGGTGTTGACTGAGGGGCGCTTCCAGGCCCTGCTGACCAATCCCGACGGCGACTATCCCCATTACCGGATCGATCTGCATTATCCAGCGGATGAAGGGTTGCAAGCGGCGATTGAGCGGGTCTGCGCCGAAGCGGTCGCAGCGGTGCGCGGCGGCGCAGTGCTGCTGGTGCTGTCGGATCGCGCCCTCGCCCCTGACCGGCTGCCGATTCATGCCCTGCTGGCGACCGGCGCGGTGCATCACCGGCTGGTGCGCGACGGCCTGCGTTGCGACGCTAATCTGATCGTCGAAACCGCCACCGCCCGCGATCCGCACCAAATTGGGGTGTTGATCGGCTATGGCGCGACTTTGGTGCATCCGTGGCTGGCCTATGCCGTGCTGCATGATCTGATCCGCACCGGGGAAATCACGGGCCGCAACGCCGTAGCAGTCGTGGAGAACTATCTCAAAGGCATCAACAAGGGCCTGTACAAGATCATCTCCAAGATGGGCATTTCCACCATCAACAGCTATCGCGGCGCGCAACTGTTCGAGATTGTCGGCCTGCATGACGAAGTGGTGAATCTCTGTTTCAAGGACACGGTCAGCCGCATTCAGGGCGCACGGTTCGCCGATCTGGAAGCGGAACAGCAGCGGCTCGCGGAACACGCCTGGAAACGGCGGCAGGCGATTGACGCCGGCGGTCTGCTCAAATACATGCATGGCGGCGAATATCACGCCTATAACCCGGACGTGGTGTACGCCTTGCAAAAAGCGGTCGGCAGCGGCGATTACGCCGACTATCAGGAGTATGCCCGGCTGGTGAATGAGCGGCCGGTGGCGACCCTGCGCGACCTGTTCCAGCTCAAACCCCTGGGTCCACCGATTCCGCTGGATGAAGTGGAGTCGATTGCAGCGATCCTGCCGCGTTTTGACTCTGCGGGAATGTCGCTGGGCGCGTTGTCCCCGGAAGCTCATGAGGCGCTGGCCATGGCCATGAACCGGCTCGGCGGGCGTTCCAATTCTGGCGAGGGCGGCGAAGACCCGGCCCGCTATGGCACTGAAAAGAGTTCCAAGATCAAGCAAGTGGCGTCCGGGCGCTTCGGCGTGACTCCGGCCTATCTGGTCAACGCCGAGGTGTTGCAGATCAAGGTCGCTCAGGGCGCCAAGCCCGGCGAGGGCGGACAACTGCCCGGCGACAAGGTGAACGCCATGATCGCCCGGTTGCGCTTCTCCAAGCCCGGTGTGGCGCTGATTTCGCCGCCGCCGCACCATGACATTTATTCCATCGAAGACCTGGCGCAATTAATTTTCGATCTCAAGCAGATCAATCCGCAGGCGCTGGTGTCGGTGAAGCTGGTCGCAGAGGCCGGAGTGGGCACCATCGCAGCGGGCGTGGCCAAAGCGTATGCCGACCTGATCACCATCGCCGGCTATGACGGCGGCACCGGGGCATCGCCGCTCACCTCGGTCAAATACGCCGGTTCTCCCTGGGAGCTGGGGTTGAGCGAGACGCACCAGACCCTGCGCATGAACCGCCTGCGCGACAAGGTGCGCTTGCAAACCGATGGCGGGCTGAAAACCGGGCTGGATGTGATCAAGGCGGCGCTGCTGGGCGCGGAAAGTTTCGGTTTCGGCACCGCGCCGATGGTGGCGCTCGGCTGCAAATACCTGCGCATCTGCCATCTCAACAACTGCGCTACCGGGGTCGCTACGCAAAATAACGTGCTGCGCCTCAACCACTTCCGGGGCACGGCGGACAAGGTGATGAACTACTTCCGCTTCGTCGCTCAGGAAACGCGGGAGATCATGGCGCAACTGGGCGTGCGCAAGTTCGAGGAGCTGATTGGCCGCACCGACCTGCTGGACATCCTGGCCGGCGAGACGAGCAAGCATGGGCATCTCGACCTGTCGCCCTTGCTGTCCGACGCCGGTTTGCTGCTGGAGCATCCACAATTCTGCATCGAGCCGCGCAATGAACCGTTCGACAAGGGCGAACTGGCCGAGCAGATGGTGCACGACGCCCTGCCAGCGATTACGGCGAAAACCGGCGGTGAGTTTCACTACGCGGTTAAAAATATCCATCGCTCCATCGGGGCGCGGTTGTCCGGGGAAATCGCTCGCCGTTATGGCGATGTCGGCATGGAAAAGACGCCGGTTACGTTGAAATTGACGGGCAGCGCTGGGCAAAGCTTCGGCGTGTGGAACGCCGGCGGTCTGCATCTTTACCTGGAAGGCGACGCCAATGACTATGTGGGCAAGGGCATGGCCGGCGGTAAACTGGTCCTCTATCCGCCGCGTCAGAGTCAATTCGCCAGCCAGCAGACGCCGATTATCGGCAATACCTGCCTGTATGGGGCCACGGGCGGCATGTTATACGCAGCGGGTACGGCGGGCGAACGCTTTGCCGTGCGCAATTCCGGGGCGCTGGCGATTGTGGAAGGAGTTGGCGACCACGGCTGCGAATACATGACCGGCGGCGTGGTGGTCGTTCTGGGCGAAACCGGGGTGAATTTCGGCGCGGGCATGACCGGCGGTTTTGCTTTCGTGCTGGATGAACGCAACGCCTTTGTCGATTGCTACAACCACGAATTGATCGACATTCATCGCATCGCCACCGAATACATGGAGCCGCAGCGCAATTATCTGCTGGAACTGATCGAGGATTATGTGGCGGAAACCGGCAGCGCCTGGGGTCAGGCGATTCTGGACGACTTCCGCTACTACGCCAGCCGGTTCTGGTTGATCAAGCCAAAAGCCGCTGATCTGAAATCGCTGGTCGGCGCGTTGCGCGAAGCCGCCTGAGATCCTTATCCGCCGTTTGCCACTGGATACCCCGATGTCCCAAGCCAAACCGTTGCTGTTCATTGAAAACCCGCGCCAGGACCCGGACAAGAAACTGGCCCGCGAGCGCGTTCTCGAATTCAAGGAAATTTACGGGCAGTTCGATGCAGATGCCGCCGCTGTCCAGGCGGGTCGTTGCCTGCATTGCGGCAATCCCTACTGCGAGTGGAAATGCCCCGTCCACAACTACATTCCCAACTGGTTGCAATTGATCGCCGAAGGCAATCTGTTCGAAGCCGCGGAGATGTCCCATCGCACCAACTCACTGCCGGAAGTCTGCGGGCGGGTCTGTCCACAGGATCGGTTGTGCGAGGGTGACTGCACACTGAATGACGGCTTCGGCGCGGTCACCATCGGTGCGATTGAGAAATACATCACCGACGAAGCGTTGAAGGCGGGTTGGCGACCCGATTTGTCCCAAGTCACGCCGACCGGCAAACGGGTCGCCATTATCGGCGCGGGACCGGCAGGTCTCGGTTGCGCCGACATCCTGGCCCGTAATGGGGTCAAGCCAGTGGTGTTCGACCGCTATCCGCAAATTGGCGGCCTGCTGACCTTTGGCATTCCACCCTTCAAGCTGGAAAAGGAGATCGTGCAAACCCGCCGCGAAATCATGGAGGGCATGGGTGTGGAGTTCGTATTGAACACCGAAATTGGCCGCGACCTGCCGTTCCAGCGCCTGCTGGATGAATACGACGCCGTGTTTCTCGGCATGGGAACCTACACCTATATGAAAGGCGGCTTTCCCGGCGAGGATTTACCCGGCGTCCATGAAGCGCTGCCCTATCTGGTCGCCAATATCAACCGGCTGCTCGGTCTGGAAAAAGGCCCGGGCGCATTCATTGACATGCAGGGTCAGCGGGTCGTCGTGCTGGGCGGCGGCGACACGGCGATGGATTGCAACCGCACGGCGATTCGCCAGGGCGCGGCCAGCGTCACCTGCGCTTACCGCCGCGACGAGGCGAATATGCCCGGTTCCCGGCGCGAAGTCGCCAACGCTAAAGAGGAAGGCGTGCGCTTCCTGTGGAATCGCCAGCCGCTGGAAATCGTCGGCGATGGACGGGTGGAAGGAGTGCGGGTTTGTGCGACGCAGTTGGGCAAGCCGGATGCGCGAGGCCGGCGCGTCCCAGAGATTCTCCCCGGTTCGGAAGAAATCCTGCCTGCTGATCGGGTGATCATCGCTTTCGGGTTCCAGCCCAATCCCGCGCCCTGGTTCAGCGAATTTGACATCGCGGTGGACCTGCGCGGCCGGGTGCAGACCTCGCCCAAGGGCCAGTTCAAGTTCCAGACCCGCAATCCCAAGGTTTTTGCCGGCGGCGACATGGTGCGCGGCTCTGATCTAGTGGTGACGGCGGTGTTTGAAGGCCGACAGGCGGCGGAGGGGATTCTGGATTATCTGGGGGCGTAACCCGCCCCAACCCTCCCCCGCGAGGGGGGAGGGAGTCAATTCAACGATCAAAGATCAGCGCTGCCTGCTCCACCCGGGCCGCATTCAGCAACCAGGCTTGCAAGGTTTCACGATCATGGCCGGCCCGCAAGCGCTCCTCGATGGCGGCGTCCACTGCCAGACCGCGCCCGCGCAACAAAGTCAGGATGGCGTCCACCAAACCCTCCTCGCGGCCTTCCTCGCGGCCTTCCTCGCGCCCTTCCTCGCGCACGTCATTCAGGCTGGAGTAGCCACAGCGTTGCAAAAGATTCCGTAACACCACCTCATGCGCTGCATCCCGGTCAAACAATGCTCGCACCGGCACCGGATTGCGCAATACTCCCGGCGCTTCCAGCACATCGCTGGCGGTGTAAATTTTCATCGGCCCGTCCGGGCGATGCACTTCCACCCGCTGCGGCCCGACCAGTCGCACCACCCAGATTTGCTGCGTCCCCGCCGCCAGCAACTCGGCAATCTTGTCGCGCAGATCGCGCTCGTCCTGACCGGGACCGGCATATTCCACGGCTAACGGCGGCGCTTCGGTCAACCAAGTGCTATTGCCGCTGGGCGGCGTCGCCCGCACCGCCACGTCCGGCGCCCGCAACGTCCCCCCTTCTGGACTGATGCCTACATCAGCGCCGGTCCATTGCACATCGGGGTCGCTGTCCAGCACCAGCCCGCCCTTGACGCTGCCCGAGGCGTGTTGCCAGCCCGCTGGCGCACAGTAAATGGGATGGCCATTGGAAAGTTCGTAGCGGTCGCCATCACGCAGTTGATCCGCGCGAAAGGGGCCGTGGTCGGGATGTCGCAGCCGGTCGGTCATAGGAGCCTCCTGATATGAATCCTGATTTATTTCTCTGATTTTCTTATGTAAACAGAAAAATGTCAAAACAGTGCGTCTCCGTTGTCCATCCATACATGGACGCCGTTTCGGAACCTTGGCACACTTGGCATAGAATTGCCGTCAAAGACTCGGCAAACGGATTCGAGAATTCATGACCACCACCCTCCACAATGACCGCCTGCTGCGCGCCTTGCACCGACAGCCAGTGGACGTTACCCCGGTCTGGCTGATGCGCCAGGCCGGCCGCTATCTGCCGGAATACCGCGCGGCCCGCACCCGTGCCGGTAGTTTCATGCGTCTCTGCCAAACCCCGGAACTGGCCTGCGAAGTCACCCTGCAACCCTTAGCCCGTTTTCCGCTGGACGCCGCTATCCTGTTCTCGGACATCCTGACCATCCCCGACGCTATGGGCTTGGGTCTGTCGTTCAGCGACGGCGAGGGTCCACAATTTACCCGTCCGGTGCGCTCCATCGCCGATATTGAGCAATTAGGCGTACCCGACCCGGAGAGGGAGTTGCGCTATGTGATGGACGCGGTGCGGCTCATTCGCCGGGAACTGAACGGTCAGGTTCCGCTCATCGGCTTCGCCGGCAGTCCATGGACGCTGGCGACCTACATGGTCGAAGGCGGCTCCAGCAAGGATTATGCCCGGATCAAGGGCCTGCTGTATGACCAGCCGACGGCGCTGCATCAATTGTTAGAAGTCGTTACCGAGACGGTCATTGCTTACCTGAACGCCCAGAGCGCGGCGGGCGCGCAGGTTCTGATGGTGTTTGACACCTGGGGCGGCTTGCTCACGCCCCGCGCTTATCAGGAATTTTCGCTGACCTATTTGGCGCGGATCGTGGCCGACCTGAACCGTGAAGTTGCAGGTCAGTCTATACCAGTCATCCTGTTCACCAAGGGCGGGGGCGCCTGGCTGGAAGCCATCGCCGCCACCGGTTGTGACGCTGTGGGTGTGGATTGGACTATGGATTTAAGCGATGCGCGCCGACGAGTCGGCGACCGGGTCGCGTTACAGGGCAACCTCGATCCCGCCGCCCTGTATGCCGCTCCTGAACATATCCGCAAGTTAGTCGCCCAGACGCTGGCCGATTTCGGTCCTGGCGCTGGCCATATATTCAACCTGGGGCATGGTATCCAGCCTGGCGTTGATCCGGATCACGTCCGGGCGCTGGTGGACGCCGTGCATGAATTGAGCAAACCCTATCATGCGAATGCCGCTGATGCCGGATGATGAACGGAACCGCCGGGCGAACCGCACCACGCCTCCCAAGTCGATCAGCGCCCGTATCCTGTCCTCTGGGGTCGTGGTTGTCCACTGGGATCGCGATCATTACGACTATTTGCTGTTGCGCGCCTACAACTATTGGGATTTTCCCAAAGGCGTAGTAGAAGCGGGTGAATCACCATTGGCGGCAGCGGTCCGCGAAGTCGAGGAAGAGACCACCCTAACCGGACTGCGCTTTCGCTGGGGCGATGCCTACCGCGAGACCCATCCCTATAACCAGGGCCGCAAGGTTGCCCGCTACTACATCGCAGAATCGCCCAGCACCGACGTCAGATTGTTGCTTAACCCGGCACTGGGCCGCCCGGAGCATAGCGAATTCCGCTGGGTCAACCGCGCCGAGGCCTGGACCCTGCTGACCCCCCGGGTGCGGGCCATCCTGGAATGGACGGACAGCATCATCGCCCGACCGGTGCGACGGTTCTGAACCGGCGTAATCGGCCCCAGGCGAACCCCATTGCGAACAGCCCGATCAGGATTGGGTAATCAACGCTGCAAGCGGTTGGGAAGCGCATGACCCAGCGCAAACAGGGTGGTTGCGGCCACTACGACTGAGGGGCCAGCCGGGGTATCCCAGCGCAGCGAGGCCCATAATCCCGCGCCGACCGCGATACAACCCAGCCCACCGGCGAGCAAAGCCATGCTTTCTGGCGAACGGGCGAAACGTCGGGCCGTTGCGGCGGGAATGATCAACAGCGACGTGATCAGCAGAATGCCCACCACTTTCATCGCTACCGCGATGACGATAGCGATGAGCAGCATGAACGCCAGCCGGACGGCGAACACCGGAACGCCCTCTACTTGCGCCAGTTCCTCATGCACCGTCGCCGCCAGCAGGGGCCGCCATAGCCAGCCCAGCGCCGCCAGCGCCAGCCCAGCGCCACCCCAGATCCAATACAGATCATCGGGGCTGATCGCTAAAATATCACCAAATAAATAGCCGGTCAGATCAATCCGCACGGTTTCCAGAAAAGCCAGCGTCACCAAGCCCAGTGACAAGCTGGTGTGGGCGAGGATGCCGAGCAGAGTGTCAACCGCCAGCGCCCGCTGCCGTTGCAGCAACACTAATATAATGGCAATCAGGAGACAGGCTGCGGCAACCCCCAGTTGTGGATTGACCTGCAAGACGATACCAAGCGCCACGCCCAGTAGTCCCGAATGCGCCAGGGTATCGCCAAAATAGGCCATCCGCCGCCAAACAATGAACGCGCCCAGCGGCCCAGCGGCCAGCGCTACGCCCAAGCCACCTGACAGCGCGCGGATCAAAAAATCATCCATGTTCCTCTTCCTCAGCAACAACGACTGCCCCGTGCAGGTCATGGCGGTGGTTGTGGTGATGGTGATAAATCGCCAGTCGCCGAGCGCCGTCGAAGCCAAACAGCTCCAGATAGGCCGGATGACTGGCGACATGATCAGGATGACCGGAGCAGCAAACATGCCGATTGAGGCACAGCACATGATCGGTGGTCGCCATAACCAAATGCAGTTCGTGCGAGACCATCAGAATTCCGCAACCCCGTTGATGACGCAGGTTGTTGATTAAATCATACAACTCATATTGACCGGTCAGATCGACACCCTGGATCGGTTCGTCCAGCACTAATAAATCGGGTTCGCGCAACAGCGCCCGCGCCAATAGCATCCGTTGAAATTCACCGCCGGAAATAGCCTGCACGGGTGAATCGAGGACTTGAGGCGCTCCGACTTCCGCCAGTACCGCCCGGACCCGCTCGCGCGAAGCGGGGGCGCCAAGAGTGATGAATCGTTGGACGGTTAATGGCAAGGTGTCGTCGATGGACAGCCGTTGCGGCATATAGCCGATCCGCAGTCCCGGCTTGAGCCGGATATGGCCACTGTCGGGGCGGATTAACCCCAAAACAACGCGCACCAAAGTGGATTTGCCAGCGCCGTTCGGGCCGATCAGGGCGACGATTTCGCCTGCGCTCACCTGGAGATTCACTGCCTGCAGGATAGGATGGCCGCGAATGGCGAAATTGACATTTTCGACCGTCAGCAGAGGTTGAACCGGCGAGGTCGCCAGGGTCGGAGCAGAGAGGGGCGCGGAGAGAGGCTTGACGGTCACGATAGAATAAACCTGCTGGGTAAATATGATGTTTTGAACATGGGTAACCGTTCAGACCCCCCCCACCCCAGCTCTCCCCCACAAGGGGGAGGGAGTTTTACGAAACAGTCGGTTATCTGGCTCCCCCTCCCCGATGTGAGAGGGGGTTGGGGGGAGGGGGTGAACGCATATGAACATTGATTAGGCATGAACAGCGAGGAGAATTTCAAGATGAGAATTCGCGGGTTGTTACCGATCGGCGCGTTGTTGCTGGCACCCTGGATAGCGCTGGCCGCTCCGAATGTAGTCGCCAGCCTACAACCGGTGCATTCGCTGGCGGCGGGGGTCATGCAAGGGGTGGGGCAACCGCATCTGTTAGTCACGGGCGGCGCTTCGCCGCATGATTACCACCTGCGGCCCTCCGACGCCCGCGTGATCGCCGAAGCGGATATCCTGTTCTGGATCGGACCGGATTTGGAGCGCTTTCTGATCAGGCCGCTGAACAACGTCAAGGGCAAAGTTCAGGCCATCGCCTTGCTGGAAGCGCCCAATGTGACCGTGCTGCCGTTGCGGACGGGCGGCGTTTGGGAATCACATCGACATGAGCATGTCGAGGGCGCGCACGCCAAACAGGATCACGATCATGAAGCTGCGCATGAGGCCGATCACGATGCCCACATCTGGCTGGACCCGGTCAACGCCATCGCTATGACGCGCCGAATGGTTGCCGTGCTTGGCGAGGTCGATCCCGACCATAAAACCGCTTATGAACGCAACGGCGCGGCGTTGATTGAGCGACTGAACCAGCTCAACCAGCAACTGGCGCTGAAACTGGCGCCGGTCAAGGATCAACCCTATGTAGTGTTTCACGACGCCTATCAGTATCTTGAACGGCGTTACGGCCTGAATGCGGTCGGTTCGGTCGTGTTGAACCCGGAACAACGGCCCGGCGCGAAACGGGTCGCCGAGATTCAAGCGCGCATTCGTGAGCGCGGAGTGCGCTGTGTATTCAGCGAACCGCAGTTTCAGCCCGCGTTAGTGAACACCGTGATTGCGGAGAGCAGCGCCCGTACCGGAACCCTGGATCCGCTCGGCGCTGAGATTCCACCCGGTCCTGATGCCTATTTTCAATTGCTGGAAGGGCTGGCGGATGCTTTGCAGGCTTGTTTGAGCGGCGCATGAAAGCCGTAGTCAGCGCATGGGCGACATTCACTTCCGGGATGGTTTATGCTGTTATGCGCGTCCGGCGGCGGAACTGCTCGGGTTCAGCCGGTGGGCTGTTGAAAATCACAAAGATGAACGGACATGACCAACACAAAGGCGGATAACTATGGCTGAGACATTTGCGGGCTTTGCGCCCTATCGTGCAGAACACGAAGAGGAGTATATGAATGACCGGCAGAAAGCCCATTTCCGCGCCATCCTGCTGGCCTGGAAACAGGAACTCATGGACGAAGGCCGGCGCACCGTCAACAGTATGCAGGATGAAGTCCTCAATCTCCCTGATCCCAATGATCGCGCTAGCCAGGAAGAAGAGTTCTCGATCAGCCTGCGAGCGCGGGATCGAGAGCGTAAGTTACTACACAAGATTGATAAATCTCTAGGCCGATTGGCCGGCGACGATTATGGCTATTGTGAGGCCTGCGGCGTGGAGATTGGCCTGCGCCGGCTGGAAGCGCGGCCTACCGCAGAATTGTGTATCGATTGCAAACACCTCGAAGAGCAGAAAGAAAAAAGTCAGGCAACGTAACCCAAGGCGGTCAGGCGTCTTTTTCAACAGGGTGAGGTCTGTAGCTCAGGCTTTAACCTGACCCGGTAAAAAAGTCAGGCTAAAGCCCGACCTATAATGGAGTACTCCGGAGATTTTCATCATGCGAAAAATACTGTTCGCCAGTTTGCTGTTGTTGTGCAGTAGTTTCGTTATCGCGGCGGAAAAACCCACGCTGGTTCTCTACAACTGGTCGGAATACCTGCCCAAACAGGTGCTGCGGCAGTTCACCAAGGAAACCGGCATTCCGGTGCGGTATTCAACCTACGATAGCAACGAGGCGATGTACGCCAAGGTCAAGACGGTCAAAGGCGTGGGTTATGACCTGCTGGTTCCGTCCACCTATTATTTGGACCGGATGCGCCGCGAAGGTTTGTTGCAGAAGATCGACAAGGCCAAACTCAGCAATTTTGGCCACTTGAACCCGCGCCTGTTGAATCAGTCCTACGATCCCAATAATGACTACAGCATTCCCTATCTGTGGGGAACGACCGGCATCGGTTACAACACTGACAAGATTCCGGCGGGCCGTCTGACGAGTTGGGTGAATTTGTGGGAACCCGCCTATAAAAACAAGCTGTTGCTGCTCAACGATATGCGTGAGGTTTTCTCGATGGGTCTCAGAACGTTGGGCTATTCCATCAACACGACGGACGAAAACCAGATTCGCGCCGCCTACGAGAAACTGACTGAACTCATGCCCAATGTGCGGGTATTCGACTCGGAATCGCCCAAGACCAAATTTCTGGCCGGCGAGGTGGTGGCGGGCATGTTATGGAATGGCGAAGTTTTCCAGGCCAGTCAGGAAAATCCAAACATCCGATATGTTTATCCCAAGGAAGGGGCCACCCTGTGGGTCGACAGTCTGGTGATTTCCGCCGGCGCCCAGAATGTAGACGCGGCGCACCAGTTCATCGACTTCGTGCTGCGCCCGGAAATCGCCAGGCAGATCAATGAAGAGGTCGGTTATTCCTCGCCCAATCTGGCGGCCATCCAGTTGCTGCCGGAGAAAATGCGCAACAACCGTGCGATCTATCCGACCGATGAGGATTTGCAGAACGCCGAGTTCCAGACCGATGTCGGCGAGGCGTTGTCGATTTACGACCGGTATTGGCAACGGCTCAAGGCCGGGCGTTGAAAACCCGCCTCGGCAGGTTCAAATCAGGGTAGAACTCCCTCCTCTTGAGCGGGGGAGGGGGTGAAGCAAATCGTTGACAGGTTTTGAATTCAGGCAGCGCTGGTCAGCCGTTCGTATTTGTCTTGCAACTGTTCGTCAGTTTCGGGGTGTTTCGGGTCCGGGATGATGCAATCGACCGGGCAGACCTCGATACACTGCGGCGTATCGTAGTGGCCGACGCACTGGGTGCAGAGGTTCGGATCGATCTCATAAATTTCCTCGCCCTGCGAAATCGCTTCGTTTGGGCACTCCGGCTCGCACACGTCGCAATTGATGCATTCATCAGTAATCATTAGTGCCATGGCTGGCTCCTTATTTTGTTTCAAGCAGATGGAATCCCCGGCGACCGCAACCGGCCTCGCCGGATTTCCGAGTATTTTACTCAATTATTCGGGATCTGGGACGCGAATTTCGTCGCCAGCGCCGCCTCGACTCGCGGATGGACGAAGGGGGCAATATTGCCGCCCAGCTTGGCGACTTCGCGCACCAGGCTGGATGAGATAAAGGCATATTGTTCAGCGGGAGTCAGAAAAATCGATTCGATTTGTGGGTTCAGGCGGCGGTTCATACTGGCCAACTGAAATTCAAATTCAAAATCGGCGACCGCTCGCAAGCCGCGCATGAGTACATTAGCGCCAATGCTTTTGGCATGGTTCACTAACAAGATGTCGAAGCCGCACACCTCGACATGCGGCAGATGCGCCACGACTTCGTTCACCAGTTCGACCCGTTCCTCCAGCGAGAACAGCGGCTGCTTGTTAGGATTGGCGGCGATACTGACCACCAGCCGCTCGAACATGCGTGCGCCACGCTCGATCAGATCGGCATGACCGTTAGTGATCGGATCGAAAGTACCGGGGTAAATGGCGACGACAGACATGGGGAATTCCTGGCAGTGCGGAAGATGGCGCGGATTATCGGGAAAGCGGCGCGGCAAGGCAACTTTAGAAAGCAGGCGGGGTGTGCAACTTTTCCGGCTGGGTCTTGAACCGACACGGCTGTCGTCATAGCTTATTGATGTAAGAGAAAATCTACTCCAATTAGGCTTAGCGCAAGCTCGCGCACTATACTTGGCATGTAACCGTTCACACCCCTCCCGGTAGCGGCTGACTTCCCTCCGGGGAGTCTGGTATGGAAAACTAGCGCCCAGCCCCGTAATCGACTGCCATGCACCTGAACCAACATAGTCTGCGCCAATTAGATCAAGCCTACCTGGATTCGCTGGGGAAGGCCGATGTGGAGTGGGTCATGCGCGCCCAGGGGGTCCGGCGGCTGATTCACGGCCACACTCATCGACTGGCGATTCATGACTGGCGGCTGGAACGGCTGTCTGGCGCGCCATGATTCTGCTGCCCACCATCAGCCCGTGGTTGCACAATACGCCGGGGAGTTTTTCCGCGCTGATGGATCTGTATGAACGCAATTACATACAGATTCGCCGGTTGCTGCCGGTCATGCCGCCAGCGGCAGCGGTTCGGGTCTCGCAGACGCCGGGCGGCCTGGACTTGCATCTGCGAATTATTGAGCGTTGCCGCTATACCAGTGAACTGATCCTGACCTATCAGTTCGGCGGCGAGGATGGCCCGCCCATCGCTGAGCCTGATTTACGCATCCGGGTGTATCACGATGCCCGACAGGCCGAGGCAATGACGGTACATTTGCGGCATGACCTGGTTTTTTCCAGTCATTTCCCTGATGAAGAGCGCATGGATCGCGCCAGTCTCTACCGGCGCTGGCGGATGAACCGCTTTCTCTATAAATGGCTGAGTTACTGCCTGCGGCAGGGCCATTGCTTTACCGAACCTCTCATTCATCCGGCTTGAAGTCTATCTGAAAGCACCAATTATAGGTGCTTCAACATTCGTTCGTATTCGTCATGAGCGCCAATCCAAAACCACAAAACGGCATCCTCCTCAAGTATGCCAAGCGCCCGGTAGTTAATGCCGATACGAACTGAATAAACAGGCTGTTTCTTTCCTACTCGTTTGAAATATAGACCATGCGCATGGGGATTAATTTGCCACAACTCATAAGCACTATCCGCCCGGCTTTTCACGTCTTCAGGCAATTCCTCATAAAGCTTCCAAAACTGTGAGGTTGTTATTGACTTCATCCTGGCATGATCCGCCCTTTATTACTAAATTTCATCGGTTTTGTTTTACCTGATCGATGTTCATTTAATGCCTCGTTAGACAAACACTCCAGCATTTTTTGTGATTCATCAGTTGCAAGTAGTGCATCCCATCGATCATTATCAGCTTCAATTTGAGCCGAATCTTCTCCTTGGGTTAATTTTTCAGCAAGAATTTGTCCTTCCAGGAAACGCGCAAAATCTAATAGCTCATCTACTCTGGAAGGTGGCAAATTACGTATGATTTTGATCAAGATTTGCTCTTGGTTTTGGTTAACAGCGGTTTGTAAGTTCATATAAAAATACCTCTAATTTCATAGATCATTTCTCTTTGTTCAGCAATGAATTTGAAATAACCGCATCAGAAAGCGTAATTCTGGAAGCCTTTATCAGTTAAGACCTTCAACGATCTGGTTTCCTATTGCGTTTTCCATCACGATTTTTTGCGCCGCTCGGGCCAGCAGACCCCCCACGTTCTCCATCACGATTTTTTGCGCCGCTCGGGCCAGCAGACCCCCCACGTTCTCCATCACGATTTTTTGCGCCGCTCGGGCCAGCAGATCCCCCACGTTCTTCATCACGATTTTGATTGTTTAGCTTTCCTGGTGAAGCTGATTTTTGTAGGTACTCGGGTACTCCGTCCGCAAAGCGGCCAAGATTGTGATTTTTTTGTCTGCCTGAATTTTTTTGATGGGTACTCTGTCCTTTTTCAATCATATTATTTATAACTCCACTAATAACTCCACCAACTATTGCGCCGACTATGGCAGTGGCAGCTTGAGCTTCTTCGGGGGATGATTCTGTAGGTGCTGAATCCGTCGTACTAACCGTCTGTTCTACTGAACGATCAACACTAATGATGCTTAAGTTGGCGGGTATAACTAAACGCTGTCCTATTTCAATACGATTTTGATTTTTGATTCCATTATAATCGGCGATAGCTTTCGAATTATCTTGACTGCCCGTCATTTCTTGGGAAATTTTACCTAATGTATCCCCCTTCTTTACTATGTATATTGTCTGTATAGGCTGTATAGGCTGTTCTGGTAATACGGCACAGCCTGAGTTTAATATAAATACTCCGGTTAAAAAGCAATTCCCTACCACTAACTTCAGCTTTGACATAAATCTTCCTCATTGCTACAAGTAGCGATAGTAAGAAAATCAGTATGGCCTAACATGAGGTAGGCGCCATAAACGACACCTTATTTTACATCAAATTTGATACTTAATCGGGTTTGCTTCAAGCAACTTACTAATTTAGTAAGTGCTTTGCATAAGCATAATAAGGCGTCAATAATCCGCCAAGCAAAAGCGTCAGCTTTCCGCGCTGACCGCACCCGTTGGCTGATCCAGCGCAAAAATCCATAACCGTCATCATCCCAAACCACGCCGTCACATTTCAATCCCCCTATTTCTTGAAAATCCTCTGAAAATGTGTCGGTGCAAAGACCCATTATTCCTGCCAATAAGCCTTAATGCGTAACAATAGAGAACAGTCTGGCCGCTGCCAAACCAACCCCAACTTCCTCGCCTACTTCCAAAAAATCTTTTCCAGCTAGTTTTTACCATCATCGTTATCATCAACTGCGACAGCTTGCCTCTTCTCATGCCCAGCGCGCCGCCGGTTTCCTGCCCCAATTCCTTGCTCCCGCCGCGCCGGCCCGCCGGAGAATTCTTGTACAAACCTGCCCTCTTCCGGGCGTTGTCCGGCCAAATTAGTTGACTAATCAGGTAGGGTAATATAGTTTCCACAGATAAATAGTCATGAATTGTCTCATTTTAGTCACTTTAAAGGTAATGCCATGAAACTCTCAACCAAAGGTCGCTACGCGGTGACCGCCATGATGCATCTTGCCATCCATGACCGGCACGGCCCGGTCACGCTGGCTGAAATCTCCCTGTGCCAGGGAATCTCCCTCTCCTATCTGGAACAGTTGTTCGCCAAATTGCGCCGGCGCGGCCTGGTCGAAGGGGTGCGCGGACCCGGCGGCGGTTATCGGCTGGCGCTCATGCCGGACCGTATTACCATCGCGAATATTATCAGCGCCGTCGACGAACGGATGGACGCCACCCGCTGCTGCGGCCAGGAAAATTGCCAGGGCGGTCAGCGCTGCCTGACCCATAAACTATGGACGGACCTGAGCCGGCAAATTTTCACCTTCCTCGAAGGTATCACGCTGGCCCAGTTCGTCGAGCGTCCGGCGGCCTACGATGAGGTGGTGATGCATCGCCAACATGCGCGCCGGCGGGAACAACCCATAAAACCGTTACCCATTCCTGCGGCCATGATGTAACCGGAGGGCGCAGGACGATGCGCTCGCCGATTTATCTCGATTATGCGGCCACGACGCCGGTTGATCCCCAGGTTGCCGCCCGATTAGGGCGGCATTTAACTCTGGCCGGCGTCTTCGGCAACCCCGCTTCCACTACCCATTACTTTGGCCGACAAGCGGCGCAGGCGGTTGAAACCGCTCGCGCCGAGGTCGCCGCGCTCATCAACGCCGATCCCGGCGATCTCCTCTGGACTTCCGGCGCTACTGAGGCCAATAACCTGGCCCTGTTCGGCGTCATGCGCGCCAACGCCCGCAAGGGTCGGCATCTGCTCACCGCCAAGACCGAACACAAGGCCATCCTCGATATTTGCCGACGGCTGGAGCGGGACGGCGGCACGGTCACTTATCTCGATCCAGACCCGGATGGCCGGATTCCATTGGCAAGAATCGCGGCGGCGCTGCGCCCGGACACGGTGCTGGCGTCGCTGATGCACGTCAACAATGAAACCGGCGTCATCCAGGATTTGGCGGCGATTGGCGCATTAACCCGCGAGCGCGGCGTTCTCCTGCATGTCGATGCTGCCCAGAGTGCCGGTAAACTACCGATTGATTTGCAAACCTGGCCGGTGGATTTGCTCAGCCTCAGCGCCCACAAGCTGTACGGCCCCAAAGGCGTCGGCGCGTTGTACGTCCGGCAACGTCCGGTGCGGGTGCGGTTGGAGCCGTTGCTGTATGGCGGTGGTCAGGAACGCGGCTTGCGCGCCGGCACCTTGCCGACCCATCAAATCGTGGCGATGGGTGAAGCGTTTCGCATCGCCCGTGAGCAGATGGCGGTCGAACCGGCGCGGATTGCCGAATTGCGCGACCGATTATGGCGGGCGTTGGCTACCTTGGGTGAAGTGACGCGCAACGGCCATGCGGAACAGTGTGTCGCGGGTATTCTCAACGTCAGCTTTGCCAGCATTACCGCTGAAGCCCTGCTGGCGGACGTGCCGAATATCGCCGTTTCCACCGGTTCCGCCTGCACGTCAGCGGGCAATGAACCTTCCCATGTGCTGCGCGCCATGGGCTGCGACGCCGTTCGCGCACGCGGAGCCGTTCGCTTCAGCCTGGGCCGCTTCACGACGGTTGAGGAGATTGATCAGGCGGTTCAGGCTATCAGCGCAGCGGTTCAGCGGCTGCGGGAACTCTCGCCGCTCTGGCCTTCATCGCACTAACTGATTGAGATCGAAGATCGGCAGCAGAATCGCCAGCACGATCACCAGCACCACCCCGCCCATCACCAGAATCAGCATCGGCTCGAAAATGCCCAGTAACGCCGCAATCAGCGTTTCAGTCTCGCGTTCCTGCTGCACTGCCGCCCGTTCCAGCATATTCTCCAGCCGGCCACTGGCCTCGCCGCTGGCGATCAGTTGCACGGTCATCGGCGGAAAATAGCCGCTGTTGCTGATGGCTTTTTGCAGACTGGCTCCTTCCTTTACCCGCACTGCCGCCTGTTCGACGGCTTCCCGCATCGGCAAATTGCTCATCACCTGCGCGGAAATGCGCAACGCTTCCAGCACCGGCACACCGCTGGCCATCAAAATGCTGAAGGTGCGGGCGAAGCGGGCGGTATTCGCGCCCCGCGTCAGCCGGGCGATCAAGGGTAATTTCAGCAGGGCTTGATGCACCCGCCGTTTGAAACTGATCCGGCGCAGCGCGTAGACCCAACTGACTACGCCCATCGCTAGCCCACTCAGCAATAACCAACCGTATTGACGCAAAAAATCGCTGAGCGCGATCAACCCCCGGGTCAAGGCGGGCAACTGCTGATTCAGACTGCTGAACACCTGAACCACTTGCGGCACCACATACGTCAGCAGGCCAGCCACGACCAGGATAGCAACCCCGGTCAGCAACAACGGATAAAACAGCGCCAAACCGACCTTCTGGCGCATCTGCTGGCGGGCTTCGGTGTAATCAGCCAGCCGCTCAAACACCACATCGAGATGGCCGGACTGTTCACCCGCCGCCACCGTTGCCCGGTACAGTTCCGGGAACACGCTGGGAAAATCCCGCAACGCCGTCGCCAAGGTATGCCCTTCCAGCACTCGGGCGCGCACCGCCAGCAGCAACCCGCTCAAGCGCGTCCGTTCGGCCTGCCGCGCCACTGCACCCAGCGCCTCCTCCAGCGGCAGGCCAGAGCCAACCAAGGTCGCCAATTGCCGGGTGATCAAGGCTAAATCCGTCGGGCTGATACGCGGACGGAACCATTGATGGCCGCGACTGCGTTCCTGACTGGCGACTTCTTCAACGCCGAGCGGATTCATACCGCGTTCCCGCAACAACTGGCGGGCCATGCGCGGGGTGTCAGCTTCGATCAGACCTTTGCGCTGGCGGCCCTGGTCATCGAGTGCAGCGTATTGAAAAGCGGGCATTAATCCTCCCGCGTGACCCGCACCAGTTCCGCCAGTGCGGTATCGCCAGCCAGCACCCGTCGCCGGCCATCATCGCGGATACTGGAACTGGATAAGCGGGCGTGGCGTTCCAGTTCCTGCTCGCCGTGACCTTCATGAATCAGCGTCTGCATCGTCTCGTCTACCACCACCAACTCGAAGATGCCGGTGCGGCCCCGGTAGCCGGACTGATTGCAGCGCTCGCAACCGACCGGGGCGTACAGCGTCGGCGGCGTTGCCGAGTCAACATTCAACACTTGGCAATCTGCCAGCGTTGCTGGATAGGCCAGTTTGCAATGAGGACACAGTTTGCGCACCAGCCGCTGGGCCAGCACGCCGATCAGCGAGGAGGACAGCAGAAACGGCTCAACGCCCATATCGCGCAACCGGGTCATGGCCCCCACCGCGCTGTTGGTGTGCAAGGTGGATAACACTAAATGACCCGTCAACGACGCCTGCACGGCAATCTCCGCCGTCTCCAAATCGCGGATTTCGCCGACCATCACCACATCCGGGTCCTGGCGCAGAATGGCGCGCAGACCCCGGGCAAAGGTCATTTCCACCTTGGTGTTGACCTGCGTCTGGCTGATGCCATCCAGGTAATATTCGATGGGATCCTCGACGGTCATGATGTTGCGCTTGCGGTCATTCAACTGAATCAGTCCGGCGTACAGCGTCGTCGTTTTGCCGGAGCCGGTGGGTCCCGTGACCAGCAGGATGCCGTGCGGACGGTGGATCAATTTCAGCAACCGCGTTTCGTCCTTTGGCTCCATGCCCAGATGTTGCAAGTCCAGCCGGCCTTCGCGTTTGTCCAGCAGCCGCAACACCACCCGCTCGCCGTGGCCGGTCGGCAGGGTCGAAACCCGCACATCGACCGGTCGCCCGGCGACTTTGAGGGAAATCCGCCCATCCTGCGGCAGCCGCTTCTCGGCGATGTCCAGATGGGCCATGACCTTGACCCGCGAGACCAGTAACGGTCCCAGCGTGCGCGGCGGCTGCAACGCTTCCCGCAGCACCCCGTCCACCCGGAAGCGCACCAACAGCCGGTTTTCGAACGATTCAATATGAATGTCCGAGGCGTTTTCCTTGATCGCCTCGGTCAACAGAGCGTTGATCAGGCGAATGATCGGCGCATCATCGGCGCTTTCCAGCAAATCCTCCGGTTCCGGCAGACTCAACGCGACCTGATTCAGGTCGATCTCATCGCCGAAGTCTTCCATCATGCGCTGCGCGCCATCGCTGTCGCCCTCGTAGGCGTCCTGCAACAGGCGCTCGAAGCGGTCGGCGGGAACGGGAACCGGGCGTAATGGGGTGTGCAAATGACGGCGCAGTTCCGCCAGGCTGTGGACGCTGACGCCGGGCCGATAGGCAATGTTAACTTCGCCCTCGCGTTCATCCAGCACCAACACCCCATGCCGCTTGGCGAAAGCATAAGGCAACCGCCGGACCGGCAGCGGTTCACTCGACGCGGTCGGTTCCGGCGCCATGCTCATCGGTTGTTGAATCCAATATCTGCCGGTTCGGCAGCAGGCGGTGGCGCGGATTTCGGCGGCGCCGGTTCTGGCGGAACTGGCGGGGATAAATCGAGAATCGTCCGCTGTTCCTTGACTTCCTGTTGCGGCTTCAGCACCGGCGACTGCACATTCGGCAACAGATAATCGGCGTTTTCCCGGGCCATAAGTTGCTGTTGGCGGATGTAGCTGTACTTATCGCTGGTGTGCAGCGTCCCCTGAGTCGGGTCGCGCAGAATCACCGGATGCAGAAACACCATCAGATTGCGCTTGAGCTTGGTGGTGCTGCGGTAACGGAACAGGTTGCCTAATAGCGGGACATCGCCCAGCAGCGGCACTTTCTGGGCGCTCTCGTCGAGCTTGTCATCGATCAGCCCACCCAGCACCAGAACCTGACCATCCTCGACCATGACGATGGTCTTGATCGACCGCTTGTTGGTCGTCGGACCCTGGGTCGCGGCATTGGCCGAGGGTACGACGCTGGACACTTCCTGCTCGATCTCCAGCTTCACCGCATTCCCTTCATTGATCTGCGGCTTGACCTTGAGTTTGATACCCACATCATCGCGCTGGATGGTCTGGAACGGATTAGCGAGCGCATTGGTATTGCCGCTGCTGCCGCTGGATGTTGAAGACGTATAACTGCCGGTAACAAACGGCACGTTCTGGCCGACGACGATTTCCGCCTCTTCATTATCCATGGTCACGACCGTCGGCGTGGACAGTACATTGGTATCGGCATCCTTGGCCAAGGCGCTGATCAGCGCCCCAAAGCGGTTGTTGCCGCTGAAATCGCCGGCCGCCATTTGCATACCCTGCGGAATGCGCGCCGCGGACAGCGCGGTCAGGTCGCCGCTGTCCGCCTGGGCGGCCAGCCCGATGATATTGGCCAGGCTGGTCGTCTCGGTGCCCAGATTGGTAAAACCAATCACGCTATTACCGGCCGCCACCCATTGCACCCCCAGCTCGGCGGTTTTCTCCGCCGAAATCTCGGCGATGACCGCCTCCACCAACACTTGGGCACGGCGCACGTCCAGTTGCGCAATCACTGAGCGCAGCGAGCGAATCAATTCCGGCGGCGCGGTGATCACCAGGGCGTTGGTCGACTCGTCAGCCTGAATATCCACCAGGCTGCCGCCACTGCTACTGCTACTGCTACTCCCGCCGGGCGGCGCGCCGGGTTGACCCGGTATGGGCGCGTTGCGCGCGGCGTCATTGCTCAGACTCTTGCTGACCCCCTGCAAAACGGTCATTAAATCCTTGGCCTTGGCATAGCGCAGATAGACAACCTGGGTATTGCCGCCCGCATCGACCGGCGTATCCAGATGGGTGATCAGGGTTCGTAACCGCACCCGCGAAGTCTTGTCGCCGCTCAGCAAAATGCTGTTGGTACGCTCATCCGCCACCATGCGCAGTGGACTACCTGCACCAGCGGCGGGATCGGCGCGGGTCTTCCCCTGTTCCAGCGCCGTCAATACGCGCACGATTTCGGTGGCCGAGGCATGGCGCAGCGCTACGATTTCAACTTCCTCATTACTGGCCAGATCAATGCGGCTGATGATGCTGGCGATGCGCTCGACATTGGCGGCGCTGTCGGAAATGATCAGGACATTGGTCGGCGTGTAGGCCGCCAGATGACCTTGCGGGGGAATCAGGGGACGCAGGATCGGCACGATTTGCGCCGCCGACACGTTCTGCACTTGAATAACGCGGGTCACGATCTGATCCGGTTCGATGCGGCGTTGCTGATCGACGGTGGGTACGTTTTCCTGTTTGGCCCCCGCTGCCGGAACGATCTTGATGACCTTGTCGCCAGGGATAGCGGCGAACCCGTGGACGCCCAGCACGGCCAAGAACACTTCGTAGAGTTCCTTCTCGTCCATCGACTTGGAGGAGATGATGGTGACCCGGCCCTTGACGCGCGGATCGACGATGAAGTTCTTGCCGGTCAGCACCGACATGCTTTCCACCAGGGCGTTAATGTCGGCGTCCTTGAGATTGAGCGTCACTGGCGCGGCCCAGGCGGGAAGAACAAGCAGTAAACTCAATAACCATGCCCATGCCTGACGCCGCCAGGATCGCCTGTGAGAAGTCAGCCGTTGATTAAGCCAGTCGATCATCATCTGCGTCTTCAGGGTCGGTGGACAGAACTGCAACGGTTGACCCGCGATTCCAGGCGTCCGTTACGAGCCATCCAGGGTAAAAGTCAGCGGAACTTCGGCGCCGTTGCGCAATACGCGCACGTCGATCCGGCTGGCGCTCATCAGTTCCTGCAAAATCGCCAGGCCCTGGGCGGGACTGCTCAGGCGCGTCCCATTGATTTCCGTCAGCACATCGCCGCCGTTCAAACCCAGTTGCTGAAACAGCGACCGGTCGCGTCCAGGCCGCAACCGGAATCCCATAAACTGACCGTTCTGCACGTAGGGGCTGGCAAAGGCGATTTCCTCCAGCGCCTGGGGCCGACTGGCGACTTCACCGCGCAGCCGCTCGGCGACAGCGCTGGCGTCGATGACCTGCGGCGCATTGAACGTGGTCGGTCCTGGTTCGGGAGTGGGTTCCACCGCCGGTTCCAAGGGGACCGACGGCGCGACGACCGGACGATTGGGATCATCCAGTTTCGGTAACTTGAGCACTTCCTCGCGTCCATTGCGGGACACCACGGCCTGATCGCGCTCGATGCGTTCCAGACGGGCGCCGCCCGGCAATGCATCACCGACTCGATAGCCACGCTCCAGACTGTTGCCATCCGCGATCAGCGCCAGCGCCCAGGGACCGCCGCGATCAGCGAAGAAAATGCCGACCAGTCGCAGATTGAGCGGCGTCGCGGGGATCACGACCGGCGGAACGGCACCCGGACGACTGGTTTCCAGTTTGCCAAACAGATGCCATGCGCGGATCGCCGCGACATCCGCCGGCTGTCGGCGGGTTGCGCCGTCAATCGCCATGACTCCCGGTGGTGGCGACGTTATGCCGGTTGGCGATGACGCCCGGCCCGTCAGCATGGCGACGGTCAAGGCCGCCAGCGAATAGGCCAAAGCAATCACCAGCAATGCATTAACGACCGCTACGACAACTCGCAATCCCGATTCGGAACGGGGCAGCGACCGCTGCAGGCGTTGCGCCAACGCGGGCAGGGTACGTGACAGGACATTCACCCGAGGTAAATTCAGGTCAGGAATTTTGACGGCGCTGCTATTGAGCATAGCAAAAATCCGGCACGGTCGATCCCGCTTTCTGCGGATCGCGTCGTCAACCCCGACCTCGGGCCAGCGCCGGCGTGATCGCCGTGATCGCGGCCACTGCCGGTTTGGCGCGCACCCCAATGACCCGACCTGACTGCGGCGGTCGCGGCAATTGAATATGCTGGGCCATCACCGCGCCCAGTCGATCCAGCACCGCCAAGGGCATGGACGCACTGTGTCGCTCAACCAGATCCACATGAATCACCATCAGTTCCGTCGTGGCCGACAAAAAGCCCCGTGTGGCATGGTAGAGGCGATGAAAATAGTGCAGGCGCTTGCTGTCGAAGCCGAGCAGTTGCGTCGTAATGCGCATGGGATCGCCAGCTACCAGTTCACGTTGATAATTTACGTGCGTTTCCACGACGAAAGCCGAACAGTTTTCGCGATTCCGATAATCTGGCCCCATGCCCAGATGATCCATGAAGGCATCGGTGGCTTGGTCAAACGCCAGAACGTAGTAAGCCACGTTCATATGGCCGTTATAATCAATCCACTCGGGCGGCACGACGCCGGTGTACAGGCACAGGGGGGATTCGATCCGCATGTTGAGAGTCGTCGCGTTCCGTAAAAGCGCGGTACGCTACCTGCTTTTGCCACGTTGCGCAATGATTTGGAACCTTGGAGATGAGAAAGCATGGCAATAGGACGAGTATTGATTGTCGCAGGTTCAGATTCCGGCGGCGGCGCGGGGATTCAGGCCGATGTGAAGACCGTGACGGCGCTGGGCGGCTACGCAGCGACGGCCATCACCGCGCTGACGGCGCAGAACACTCAGGGCGTCTTCGGCATTGTCGGCGTAGAACCCGCATTCATTGCGCAACAAATGCAGTTGGTGCTGGAAGACATCGGCGCAGACTGCATCAAGACCGGCATGTTGCATAACGCTGCGGTGATTGAGGCGGTCGTCGCCACGCTGGAAAGTGCAGCGACGGGTATTCCGGTGGTGGTCGATCCGGTCATGTACGCCAAGGGCGGCGACAGCCTGCTCAATCCAGAAGCGCAGGAGACGCTGATCCGGCGGTTGTTGCCCCGCGCAGCCCTGATCACTCCGAATGTGCGCGAAGCTGAGGCATTGAGCGGGTTGACGATTCGGAAACCCGATGATTTAGCAGCGGCGGCCCGGCAGTTGCTGGAGCTGGGACCGGCAGCGGTGCTGGTCAAAGGCGGGCATTTGGCTGGCGCAACCGTCACCGACTGGCTGGTCTGGCCAGGAGGCGCAGAGGCGTTTACTGCGCCGCGCGCTGCAAGCCGCAACATCCATGGTACCGGCTGTACCCTGGCCTCGGCCATCGCCACTGGTCTGGCCCAGGGTATGCCGTTAGTCGATGCAGTTCGCCGGGCGCTGGCTTATGTTCACGAAGCGATCCGCACTGCGCCAGGACTGGGCCAGGGGTGTGGTCCGCTGAATCACGGGCATACAGTGCGGCTTGGGTAACTTTAAACTAACTTCATGGAAAATCTCGAATAGGCTGCACCTACGCTCATTCGCCAGAACCCTTGACCCGGAGATCATCATGCCCCGTCGCCTCGCCCACCTGCTCAATGTGCTATTGCTGTTCGGCCCGTGCAGTCTGCCGCCGATGCTGTCGGTCCCGCCAGCGCTGGCCGAACCGGCGCTCGTTAAACCCGTTGGCCAATTCGACGCTGACCGGCCCCTCGAATCGACGTTTTATAGCGCTCGCGACCGGATTCACCCAATTTTTGCCCGCAGCGGTATGGTCGCCAGCCAGGAGGCGCTGGCCACCCAGGTCGGCCTGGACATTCTGAAGCAGGGCGGTAATGCCGTCGATGCCGCAGTCGCGGTCGGTTTCGCGCTGGCGGTCACGCTGCCGCAGGCTGGCAATCTCGGTGGCGGCGGCTTCATGCTGGTTTACGACACGGCCCAAAAGCAGACGGAGGCGATTGATTTCCGGGAAACCGCGCCTGCCGCCGCCCGCCGGAATCTGTATCTGAACGCCACGGGCGAGGTGGATGAAACCCGTCTCCGCCACAGTCACCAGGCGGTTGGGACGCCGGGCACCGTGGCCGGGTTGGCGCTGGCTCATCAACGGCATGGCCGTCTACCGTGGCGGGCGCTGGTCGAACCCGCTCTCCATCTGGCTGAACGGGGTATTCTGGTCAGGCCCGAACTCGCGCAATCCCTGCTGGAAGTGCGCCAGCAGATGACGCGCTGGCCGGCCAGCATGAAGATTTTCTTCAAGGCCGACGGCGCTCCCTACCAGCCCGGCGACACGCTGGTTCAGGCTGACTTGGCGACCTCGCTCGGCCTGATTGCGGAACAGGGCGCTAACGCCTTCTATGAAGGCGCAATCGCGGAGAAACTGGTTGCCGACATGCAGGCGAACCAGGGGTTGATCAGTCTGGACGATTTGAAGAATTACCGGGCGGTGGTTCGCACCCCGGTCAAGGGCCATTATCGGGGCTACGACATTATCTCGATGCCGCCGCCCAGTTCCGGCGGCGTGCATTTGATCCAGATTCTGAATATCCTGGAAACCTGGCCGCTGGCGGAACTGGGGCCGGAAAGCGCCGCAACGCTCCATCGCATGGCCGAAGCGATGAAACTGGCCTACGCCGACCGCAGCGAATATCTGGGTGATCCCGATTTCGTGAAGATTCCCATCGCGGGCCTGACCTCGAAGG
Source organism: Pseudomonadota bacterium (assembly GCA_022709365.1). Taxonomy (GTDB): domain Bacteria; phylum Pseudomonadota; class Gammaproteobacteria; order Competibacterales; family Competibacteraceae; genus UBA2383. Next base: position 25,298 of record JAKLIY010000005.1, on the reverse strand, counting down.
CTTATGCCAAAACACTGGCGGCGCACATCGACCTGAATCGCGCCCGGCCAGCGACGGACATCAAACCCGGCCAGCCGCAACCCTACGAAAGCGGGCAGACCACGCACTACTCCATCGTGGATCGGGACGGCAACGCGGTTGCCGTGACCTATACCCTGAATTTCGCCTACGGTTCCGGCATCGTCGTTGCCGGTGCCGGCATTCTGTTGAACAATGAGATGGACGACTTTGCCGCCAAGCCGGGCGTCCCGAACGCCTACGGACTGATCAGCGGCGAAGCGAACGCGGTGGGTCCCGGTAAGCGCCCGTTGAGTTCAATGACACCCACCCTGGTGTTCAAAGATGGGCAGGTCGTGCTGGTCACGGGCAGTCCGGGCGGCAGCCGCATTATCACCACTGTGCTGCAAACTGTGTTGAACGTCATCGATCACCGGATGAACATCGCCGAAGCCACCCTCGCCCCGCGTATTCATCATCAATGGCAACCCGATGAGTTGCGGGTTGAGGAGGGACTCAGCCCGGATACCGTGCGGTTGCTGGGGGGGTTGGGTCACAAAGTCGTGGTCAAGGACACCATGGGCAACACGCAAAGTATCGTCCGCGCCCCGGAGGGACTGTTCGGCTTCTCCGACCCCCGGCGGGCAGGCAGTTTGACGGCGGGCTATTGAGGACGCCGCCGGGAAAACCGGCTGTGGCGAATAATTGAATCAGCAGGCCGACCGTTCTTGATTCAATGCCAACAGTCGATGCAGTACCTCGACTTGCCAAAGGCAACCTCCGCGACTTAGTCTATCGGCATGGTTGTGGCGAGAATGAGTGAGCAGCGATTCCCGCTGTATTTGATTTATAAGGAATTTTTTCGTATAATTGAACGACGTTTATGAAAAATATCCTTAAAAATCTATGTCATAAAAAAGTAAGAGGCCGGGAATTGCTGATGAGTGAGTGTTCAATGGGTTGTAGCAGATTCGCGCCGCTCATGGCAAAAGTACCCTTGCGGATGATATAAAAAATTAAACGGTGGTAATATATTTTATTTTTCAGAATGATGCCGCTGGAATTCAGGCATTGATCACGGCGTTGCCGTGGTCAATCCGCGCCAAGTCCGGCGGTTTGCCCAAGCCTTGGGCTACCTGGCCAAAGATGCTGGCGCATTTTGCCGCCGCTGTGCAACCCCCGGTGCGCGTCCTGCCCGATGCCCCGACCCAGGCGCTGGCCGATCAACTGGCGCGGCGGCGGCAGCGGGTCGAGAGGCTGACCATGGAAAAGAACCGCCTGCAGCAGGCGCAAAACGCTGGGGTGCGCCTCGGCATTGAACGCTACATCGACGGGATCGAACAGCAACTGAAGATGATGGAGCGCGGTTTGCGCCAAGCCGTCGCCCGTTGGGCAGGAAAAGCCGATTTGTTGCGCGAAGTCAAGGGCCTGGGCGAGATTTCCGTCCTGACGCTGTTGGCGAATTTGCCGGAACTGGGGACCCTGAATCGCCAGCAAATCGCCGCTCGGGTGGGCGTCGCGCCGTTGAATCAGGAGAGTGGAACGTTGCGGGGATCCCGCCGGGTCTGGGGCGGACGGGCGGAGGTCCGTCAGACCCTGTGTATGGCCACCCTGTCCGCCGTGCGTCATAACCCAGTCCTCAAAGCCTTTTATACCCGTTTGCGCGAAGCCGGTAAAACCGCCAAGGTGACCCTCGTGGCTTCCATGCGCAAGCTGTTGATCATGATCAATGCGATGCTTCGCGACCAGGCTCATTGGGATGAAAACCATCGAAAAACCGCTTGAACCGCTTGACCTCAAACACAGTTGCTCCCCCGCATCTGCTAATGTCGATTCGCTCACTAAATCACCTTGAGGAGCAACGCTCATGCTGGACTGGCCCCTGTTGACCGGACTGCTGTCCGTCCTTTTCATCGCCTGGCTGCTGATCCAGGCTTTTCTCAAAGGCCCCAAGCTGCTGGCTTACGATCATCCCATCGCCGACAGTCGTGCCGGATCACGGGATCACGCCAGCCCCGAAAACCAGGAAGCGTTGCGCTTGCTGGAACAGGCGTCGGCGGAAATTCGCTCGGTTCCCCGGCAACAGCGGTTAGATACCATCCGCCAAGTCATGGCGCGAGGCTTTTGCGAACCGCCGTTGCTGGCCGGCGATGCCGGATACCGGATTCAGGAAGTGGATGTCGATGGCGTACCGGGGGAATGGGTACTGGCACCGCACTCTGATCCAAACCGTCGCTTGCTCTATTTGCACGGCGGCAGCTTCATCAGCGGCTGTCCACGCGGCCATCGGGTCATCACCACTGAATTGGCACGGGTGACCGGGGCTTCGGTATTGGCGCTGAATTATCGGTTGATGCTGGAGCATACGCGCCGGGAGCTAATCGCGGATTGCCAAACGGGCTATCGCTGGATTCTGGATCATGGCCCGGAGGGTCCCGCTCCGGTTCAAGAATTGTTCGTGGCCGGTGATTCAGCAGGCGGGGGATTGACGCTGACGTTGATCGCCTGGGCGCGGGATGCCGGGTTACGCGCCGCCAATGGGGCTATCGCGATCTCGCCCGGGGTGGATATGACTTTTTCCAGCCCCACCTTCAAAACAAACCTTAAAACGGACCGGATGTTGGGGCCGAGCCTCGAATGGTTTTTAAAAACCCCTCGATCCATTCGATTGCTGCTGATGTGGGTCCTCAACCGGACTGCGCCGCCCAATCCACTGATTTCGCCCATCTTCGGCGACTTGTCCGGGCTGCCGCCGGTGCTGATCCAGGCCAGTGAAGCGGAGATGATGCTGGGCGACGCTCGGCGCTACGTCAACAAGGCCCGTGCGGCGGGTTCGATAGCGGAGTTGGAAACCTGGCCGGAGATGCTACACGTCTGGCACCTGTTCGCGCCGATTCTGCCGGAAGCGCAGGAGGCTATCGAGCGTATCGGGCAGTTTGTGGAGCGCTGCCGCACGCTCACGGCAACCGGCCATCAGCCGCATTGATTGCAGCGAATTCATCCCAGACGCCGACCTCGCACCGCGCCAATAACCGCTCAGCGAACGTCAGCGCCGCCGCCAGATGCGCCTCAGCCGCCGCGCTCAATGGCTGACCCAACTCAAAGGATTCGCCACGAATCGCTAGTTGAAAGGCGGGTGGTGGCGGCGCATGGTGAATTTGCTGATAAACATGCAGCACGGCGGCGGGCGAAAGAGCGTGACTGGTGTAGCTGGAATCCCGCATCGGTTGAAGGCGGGTGAAGTGATACGGAGCGGGACCCGACACACTGGCGTCGACAAACAGCGCCAGCGCCCGCTTTTCCAAATCAACGGCGTGTTCAATCTGCAACTGAAAGTCAGTCAGCAGTTCGACATCCTGCCAATGGCCGCCGCGCTGCTCCTGTAATTCTGCGAGTCGATCCAGAAATAGCGGCCCCAGCGCGTCGTCGCCCCGGCTGGGATTGCCGCAGGCGAGAATCAGCACAATGGGGCGTGATTCTTCAATAAGAGCTGTGGAAGGTTCCATCCGCGTCCCGCACCAGACAATCGACCACTGCTCCACTTTCTTCCTCAACCAATTCCACGATCAGTGGCATTTTTCCCAGGGCGTGCGTTGCGCAGGACAGGCAGGGATCATAAGCGCGAACCGCCACTTCAATTTGGTTTAACAGCGGCTCGCTCAACTCTTTACCGTCCAGATAATGCTCCGCCACCTGGCGGATCGACTCATTCATCGCCTGATTATTATTAGTGGTGGACACAATCAGGTTGGCCTTTTCAATCAACCCGTCTTCATTGATGCGGTAATGGTGGAATAACGTACCCCGCGGCGCTTCAATAACCCCCACGCCTTCCCGCGTCATTTCGCCGCGTGCCACCAGCTCATCGCCAAAAATGTCCGGGTCGAGCAGCAATTCCCGAATCGCTTCGGCGGCGTGTAACAGTTCAATCATCCGCGCCCAGTGATAGGCCAAGGTGACGTGAACCGGCTGGCCCTCGCCCAGCGCCATAAACTCCCGCCGTTCCTCCTCAGCCAGTGGCGTAGCGATACGGTCACAATTGTTAATCCGCGCCAGCGGTCCCACCCGGTACCAGCCTTGTTCCGGACCCAGCGAATTAATAAACGGAAACTTCATGTAGCTCCACGGCTTGACCTGTTCACGGAGTACCTGCGAATAGCGTCGATAATCCAGATGATCGAACAGGATTTCACCGCGCTCATTCCGGGCGCGCAATCCACCGTGGTACAAATCCAGCGCCCCGTCCGCGCCGATCAAGCTGAGGTAGTTGGTACGGATGGTGGCGAAGTGGGTGAAATAGCCGGGATTCAGCGCGTAAGCCTGCTTGACCAGCTTGACGATATTACGGCCCCACTGGATCAGCAGATCAAGATCAGTTAACAGGTAATTACGTTCCTGAACGGTCAACGACTTATTGACCCCACCGGGAACTGTGCCGGTGCCATGAATTCGCTTGCCGGCGGTCACGCGAATCACTTCCTGGCCATATTTACGCAACCGCACACCTTGACGGGCGATATCGGGATAATCCGCCATCACTCCGCCGATATTGCGGTGGGCCGTAGGATCGTCGAAATCGAACAGGAAATCCGGCGAGGCTAGATGAAAGAAATGCACGGCGTGGGATTGCAGGGTCTGGCCGTAGTGCATCAACCGGCGAATCTTCTCAGCGGTTGGCGGAATTTCCGGCGCTCCGACCAATTGATCGACCGCTTTAGCCGCCGCCAGGTTATGGCTGACCGGGCAGATGCCGCATAAGCGCTGTACAGCGACCGGCACCTCCCAGTAGGGTCGGCCCTGGATAAATTTCTCGAAGCCGCGAAATTCGACGATGTGCAATCGCGCCTGGCGGATGTGGTGATCGCGATCCGTCAACAGCGTGACTTTGCCGTGACCTTCGACCCGACTCAGCGGATCGATGGCGACTCGACATAACCGTTCAGGATGGGCAGCCGTTTCCAGAGTACTCATGACGCGCCCTCGCTTAATCGTAGTGAATCTGCGTATAGGACAACGCGATAGGCTGTCCTGACAACAGCTCGTTAATGAAGGTCCAGATCGTATCCGCCGAGGGCGGGCAGCCAGGCAGGAAATAGTCGATCTTCACCACCTCATGCAGCGGATGCACCTTATTCAACAGCAGCGGAATTTCTGGATCATTGGGAATCTGTGCGTTGACCAGGCCAATCCCGCGCACATAGGATTCCTCCAGACATTCCTTGAGATCGAACTGATTGCGCATCGCTGGAATGCCGCCATTCAGCGCGCAGGCACCAATCGCCACCAGAATCTTGCACCGCGCCCGGAATTCCATCAGTACATGCACATTTTCGGCATTGCATACTCCGCCTTCAATCAGGCCGACATCGCATTCGCCCAGTTCCTTAATATCGGTCAATGGACTGCGGTCCAATTCCATCCGCTCGGTTAAATCAAACAGCCGCTCGTCGAGATCGAGCAGCGACATGTGGCAACCGAAACAGCCGGCCAATGAACAAGTCGCGATTTTCAGCTTGGCTTCAATCATGGCGACGCCCTCCCTTGCTTTCCGGCAACTGCGCGACATCCCCCACAACGTTAATCGGCTTTCGGTCGTAGAGTCGCTGGCCAATCGGTACGTTGTAACCTTGATGCTTGGTCAGAATCGCTCCCGTCGGACAGACCTGCGCCGCCTTGTCGTGAATGCTGAAGTGGGTCGCGCCCAACTTACCGGATGGCGTGTTAACGACTAAATGTGCCTGAATGCCGCGCCCCTGCACCGCAAAGATGTTTTTTCCATCCACATCTCGGCTGGCCCGTACACACAATTCACACAGAATGCAGCGATTAAAATCAATGACCGCCTCAGCATGAGAGGCGTCCACCGGTCGGCGTGGGTAGAAGTGGCTGAAATGCGGGTTCAGCATCCCGACGTAATAAGCGACCGCCTGTAGCTGACAAGCGCCGCTCTTTTCACAAGCCGGGCAGACATGGTTGCCCTCGACAAACAGCATTTGCAGGATACCGCGCCGGATGTTGCGCAATTCCTCGGTCTCACTCTGCACGGTTAAACCGGACGCCGCCGGCGTGGTGCAGGACGCCTGGAACCGGCCGTTGACCTTGACCAGACAGACCCGGCAACTGCCATGCGGAGCAAAATCCGGGTTAAAACACAGATGCGGAATGTAAACACCGGCGGCTAGCGCCGCTGCCATGACGGTCTGGCCGTCCTGGAACGGAATCCGTCGCCCGTCCAGCGTGAAACCTAGTTCCTCGCTCATGGCATCGCCCCCAGCATCAAGTCTTCTTCATTCAAATACGCGCCCGCATCACTGCGCCCAGTCAATTGGCGGGCGTCTTCCAGCGCGGCGTTCAGATCGAAGGCCGGTTCAAAGGTCGTGGCGCGCAACCGCCGCTGATAGGCTTCCGGGAACTGATCGAGGCTGTCCAGCACCGGATTGGGCGCAGTTTGACCCAGTCCACAATGACAGGCGACCTGCATGATCCGCCCCAGCTTGCGCATTTCTTCGAGATCATACGGCGTGCCATGCCCGGTATGCACCTTGATGACCAAATCGCGCATCAGCGACGTGCCAACCCGGCAGGGTGTGCAGAACCCGCAGCTTTCGTGGACAAAGAAATGGGTAAAATTGCGAATGCCGTCGAGAATATCGCGGCTCTGGTCGAACACCATGAACGACCCGCCAGTCGCCAGGTCCTCAAAGCAAATGCGCCGGTCAAATTCCCTGGCGGAAATCATGTGACCGGCCGGACCGGCCATTTGAATGCCCTGGGCGTCGCGCGCTCCGCAATCTTCCAGCACTCGCCGCACGGTCACCCCGAACGGATATTCATAGATACCCGGACGTTCACAGTCGCCGCTCAGACTCAGCAATTTGGTGCCTTTGGATTCCGCGGTGCCGCGACTGGCGAACCAGTTGCCGCCTTCCACCGCGATCTTGGCGGCGGTAGCGAAGGTTTCGACGTTATTGACTACCGTCGGCTTGTTCAAATAGCCGTGCGTCGTCGGGAACGGCGGGCGAATGCGCGGGACGCCGTGCTTGCCTTCCAGCGATTCAATCAACGCGGATTCTTCACCGCAAACATACGCGCCAGCGCCCAGATGAATGTCGATATCGAAACTGAACGTCGGCTCGCCCAGAATGCCTGTCCCCAGCAACCCGGCGTCCCGGCGGCGTTGCAAGGTGGCCTTGAGCGAATCCAGCAGATAACGGTATTCGCCACGCAGGTAGACAAAGCCGTGATGCGCGCCGATCACCCGGCCACACAGGGTCATGCCCTCGAACACCAGATCGGCGAAATCCTGCATCAACACCCGATCCTTGAAGGTGCCTGGCTCGCCTTCATCGGCGTTACAGACTACATATTTCACCTCGCCCGGCGCATTGCGGCAGGACATCCACTTGGCAGCCAATTTAAAACCAGCGCCGCCCTGACCGCGCAGACCGGATTTGATCATTTCTTCCAGGATCGCCTCGGGGCCACGCTTCAACACCGCCCGCAACGCCGCGCCATCGGCAAAATGCCGCCCCAGAAGAATGTCAGCGCGACGGATATTGCTGGATACTTCAAAAAATTCCTGCGGCCATTGTTCCAGCGGTGTCCGGCTTTCGACCAATTCAGCAATGCGATTCAGGCGTGGCTTGTTCAACCGAGTCAGGGTATAGCCATTGACCAGCGCCGCCGGTCCCTGATCGCACATGCCGGTGCAGGAGGTCACACCCACGGTCACCGTGCCATCCGTGCGCATTTCACCGATGCCGACGCCCAGTCGATCACAGAGATAGTGTAACAATTCGCGGTTGCCGAGCATCCGGTCGGTGATATTGTCGCTGAACAGGATGTCGTAGCAACCGCGTGGCACGGTATAGAGGAAGGAATAAAACTCAGCGACGCTATGAACCTTGTTGGGCGAAATGCTGAGTTCCTGAGCCACTTCGTTGATGGCCTCAGGCGAGAGCCAGGTCAGATGATCCTGTACGTCGCGCAGGATTTGCAGCAGCCGGGTCGGCATGCCGCTGTGGCGCTGGACGATGTCGCGAACTATTTCGGTCAACGCATGAGATTCGGGTTCCGCCATGGACCACCTCCATCATTTGTCCACCGATCCGCCGGCGTGGAAATGCGGATGGCGCGTGATTTTATTAGGCAGGCCGTTCAATCTAACGCCGCCAAGCATAACGCAATCGCCGGTCAAAAACCTTTTTTTCATAAGGTTTGCAACCCATCCAGCAAGTCGGTCGGGAACATGAGCGCGGTCTCCTGACTCAAAACATTCATATTGCGCCGGTACTGCTTCGCTATAGCCTTGCTCAGCGATTGCAGGCAGAATTCCGGTCGTTTTGCGCTAACCACTGAAGGTGAGATGTTTCCATGCCAAGCCAATGTTTGAAATCCGTTTCCTGGTTATTGCTGGGCTGGCTGTCCGCCAGCGCTGCACAGGCGACGGTTTATCCCCTGCCGCCCCCGGACAACGATGTGATCGGTCAGGTGAAGGTCATTTACGCGACTAAAGACGATACTCTGCTCGATATCGCCCGTCGCCACAGTCTGGGTTATGACGAGATGGTTCACGCTAACCCCGGCCTGGATCGCTGGGCGCCTGGCGAAGGCACACCTGTCGTGCTACCGACCCGTTACATCCTGCCCGATACTCCGCGTGAGGGTCTGATCCTCAACATTGCGGAATTGCGGTTGTACTACTATCCGAAAGCTGGTGCGGACGGGGAACGGGTGGTCTACACCTATCCGGTGAGTATTGGCCGGATGGACTGGAAGACCCCGATGGGTATAACCAAGGTCGTGGCTAAAGATGTGGATCCAGCCTGGCGACCACCGCCTTCGATCAAGGCCGAACATGCTGCCGAGGGCGACATCCTACCGGACGTGATTCCAGGTGGGCCGGATAATCCGCTGGGCCGTTATGCCATGCGGCTGGGCGTCCCCGGTTACCTGATCCACAGCACCAATAAACCCCATGGCATCGGTATGCGCGTCACTCATGGCTGTGTGCGCATGTATCCGGAAGACATTGAGGGGCTATTTGGGATGGTTCCGATAGGTACTCCAGTGCGTCTGATCGACCAGCCGGTCAAGGTGGGACGCATCAACGGTCATTGGCTGGTCGAGGCTCACGAACCGCTGGAGGAGGACAACATTCCGATTAAAGTCACGCTGGAGCAAGCCAGCCAGGCAGTGATCGCCAAAACCGGACCCGACATGCCGGGTATTGATCAGGCCGCATTGGCCGCGGCGATCGAGCAAGTGAGCGGCATTCCGGTATCCATTGCGGCTTTGCCAGGATCAACGCCGCCCGCTGCTTTCCAAGCGCCCCCGACGCCGGGCTATCCCGTCGACAACCGGATGCCGTTCCCTACTGAAGCTGCTCCAGGGGCACCCCCGATCTACGACGAAGACGCCTTGCCTTACCACAGTCAGGCACCCATTGCGTCCCGGCCCCCGGTTTATCGGCCAGCACCTAACGCGCCCGGATACGCTCCGCCGCCCGCTCGGCCGGGTTATGCACCGCCCTATCCAGCCGCCGCTGAGCCACCGCCGGTTACTCCCTCTCCAGCCTACAGGCCCTACCCGCCGGCTTCAACCACACCCCCCGCGACGGTCAATCGTCTGTAGACGGCCATAAAAAAACCCCGCGATCTTGATGATCGCGGGGTTTTTTTATGGCCCTACCGCCAGATGTTCAGCTTACTTGTACATCGACTTCTTGAACATCCGGTTGATCTTCTCCTCGGTCGCCATGCTAACGGACTTAGCGTCCATGGCAATCGACTTGGCCTCGTTGGCGGTATCCATCGCATTACGCGCCATGGACTTGGCCTCGTTGGCATCTTGCTGAACGGCTTTCAGATCGCTGGTGCTAGCGCAACCCACCGTCAGGCCAGCCGCCAGAACTAACATGGAAATTTTGCTCAGGGTCTTCACGGACATTTTCAACTCCTCGGTATCATGACAAACAAAGCAATGCCTGGGTAATGACAATGTTGCCCCAAAGCAACTAACTATTGTCACTACACAACAAGCACCATTATATAACGGAATTTCAATTCGCGAACAGTGGTAAAAATGATACTGCGCTTAGCGAATTTCCACCCGCATCCCAACTTTCACCCACGGTCTAAGCGCATCGATCTGCCGATTGTTCAAGGCCACGCAACCACTGGTCCAGTCAATGCCGGCGTTATGCACACTGGGGTTGCCGGCCCCTACGCCGTGAATGCCGATCTGCCCACCCAGTGGCGTATCCTGCGGCGGCGTATGACCGTTCATCCAGGCCACACGAATGCGTTCGTAGGTCGTGCGGTCGATCCGATGTTCCCGCAACGCTCGTTCGGCATAATCGAGATTGGGGTAATCAAGACCGATGAATCGCTTGAACCGACTTTGATCATTGATCCAGCCCACTCGGAACACACCCGTAGGCGTTTTGTTATCACCGCGCCGGTCCTTGAGTCCAGCCCCACTGCTGCCCAAAGCCACTTGCTGGAACACTTCAACCGGTCGGTTACCCTGCATGATCTTCAATTGATCCGCGCGGGTATCCACCAACAGCCAGGGTTCGCGGGGGACCGTGTCAGGGATGGCCACTACGGGGAGGGGCGTCTCCCGGAGGTTAGTTGGCGCACATGCACTCGTTAACCAGGCCAGTACGCCGAGCAGAAAAACCTGTTTGCTGAACCGCCACATACTCCTGTCTTCAACCTCTTGCTATCGATCATCGGGAAAGATTTATAGGGTAACCAGAGCAGCGATGCAACCCTAGAAACGCGGCTCCAGAACCATTTCGCTGAGCAGCGAGTTGCCCACAAAGCAGTTTTCCTTAGCCTTGCGATGCAGTTCTTGCACGGTATCAGCATCAGGCAGCGTATCGTTGCTAAAGACTACGCGGGGGCGCAGGGTCAGCCGGGCCACCATCATTTTACCTTTGGCGTTCTTGCCCAGCTCGGCGGTCGGTTCGTCCTCATAGTGATCCACCACCAGCTTCCTGAGCGCCGCAATCGTCAGAAAGGTCAGCATGTGGCAACTCGACAATGACGCCAATAACGCTTCTTCGGGGTTGCTCATCTCAGGATTACCGGAATAGTCCGGGGCTGCCGAGCCTTGCACCGTCTGCCCACCGGCCAGATACCAGAGGTGACTGCGATCAAAGGTCTTGGGGTCAAAATCCGGTGTTGTGCGCTGCCAATCGACACGGATGGAAAAGTGAGACATGAGTCAACGATCTCCTGGAAAAAAATGGATTCATGGACGATGGAGGTCCAAAGTTAGCGCTTTTAACGCTGCCGGCGTACAAACATCCCCGCTCAGCACTTGTTCCAGCTCGGCAATGCGTTCACGCAACTGGGCGTTAATCGCCTCCTGCTGAGCCAGCAGCGCGGCCCCATCCGCTATTCCGCCAGTGGGTTGTGTTCCGATCCCCCATCGTGGCGGCATGGCGCCGCTCAGTAGCCAGCCAGCGATCGCGCCACACAATAAAACAGCCAAGGCTGCCGTTCCCCATACCCAGGCGCGCTGATAGCGGGGAATCGCTGCTTCAGCGGCATAGACCGTGAATTGCGCATATTCTTGCTCAGCCATGTTTTAACGCTCCACCACGGTGAAATTGGCAATCGGCAAAGTCCTGCGGGGCCGGATCGTTCCTTTGAACACCTGTTCCTGACTGTCGCGGATCAGCCGGACCTGAAACGGCACCGGCTGGGGATTGCGTTCATCCTTGCGCGGTTCGTAGCGAACGGCGATTTTATAAGCGCCCGGCGTGGCTTGACCGGCCGGCCAGAAAATATTTTCCACCGGCTTCCCGCTCAGGCTGTCGCGTACTGCGTTGGCGTCTACATCCAGGGTGCCGCCACAGCCCCGAGGCGTCAGATAATCGAGCGTTTGCCCGGACGGACAGCGCACCACCAGGTCCAGATCGGCATTGCCATCCCAGAGCAGCGACGCGGTAATTTCGCCGGTCGCCGCGCCCGTCGCGGACAGACGACTAGTGAACTCCTGACGCTCTTCAGGCGTGGGTTCCGCCAGTACCGGTGGTTCGCTGGCTGGCTCTGCCAGGGGCGACGCAACGGCACTAGGCTGAGAACCACCCAATTCTTCTTCCAGCGTCCGCGCCACGGGTTTTCCCATTGCGGGTACAGTGGGTTCGGACGTTGCCGGAGTTGTTAACGGAAATGCCCGCGCCACGGGTTCCCCCGCACTCGGAGCAGTTAATTCGGGAGTCATAACTATTGGTGATCGCCTGGAGCCAGTTACTGAGGGCGCAGCCTCGGGCTGAACCGCATCTCGAACTCCGGGTTCAACAGGCGAAGTGAGCGCTGCATCGGTCACGGTCGGTTCCGGAGTCGCCGGAACAGTGATCGGAGCCGCTGACGTCGGCGGAGTGGACCTTGCGGACGGATCGGATGGAGTTGATGGAATCGATGGAACTGATGGCGTCAGCGGGGTAGATGGCATCGACGTAGTGTCCGTTCCGACCGGCAACGAACAGCGGCCACGCTGTTCAGCCAGCGCCGCTAACCGTTCCTCAAGCCGGCGGCGCAATGCCTGTTCAGCTTGTCGGGCATCAGCCAAAGCGCGGTCCAGCGCCGTATCAGGCAACCGTGGCGCTGCTTCGCCGGTCAGTGAACGAGCGCCACTGTGGGTTCTATTCCAGAAGGCTGCGCCTAGCGCCAGTAACAGGGCTAAGATAACCACGCTCCAGAAATACCAGGAACCGACTACCACATAACGCAGCGCTGTACCCTGATTTTCCACAACTGACGATGGACTGGCTGTCGGGAGCGGCGGTGGCGCAGACTTGGCGAGAACCACAGCGGGCGGTTCCGCAGATTCTTTCGGTGGCACTTCGGGAGGCAGCTCTGGTGGTGCTGACTCTGTTGAAGGTTCCGGCAGCGGCGGAGATTCACTCGCTGCTGATTGCAGCGCTGACGGCGGGTCCGACGATGCGAATGGTCCACGAATGGAGACCCCCGACGCACCCCACGGATGATCTGACGCAAACCCCCAATGCGCGACCACCGGCCGGCCATTGACGAGAAACACATCGGTTTCCGCCGGCGGACTCAGGACCGCTTTGAGTATGGCGCCCAGTTGAATGCGCTGCACATCGCCAGAAGTCGTATAGCGCTCGGCCACTTGCCGCCCACGCTCCAGCAAGTTGTAAACCTGGCTGAGGGTTGCCTGGCGTTGTTCCTCGGGCAAGGTGCTTAACGGGACCGGCGGCTGATCGGGATCACTCTCGGTGTACCAGTCGATGCGGTTGTGAACACGATCGACCACTGGCTCGGCCAGTAAATCCACCGTATCCGATCCCAGCTCGCTGGCCAGCACCGCCCGGATTTGCGGATACAAGGCATGCAACGGTTGGCCAAACCCCCCTCTTTCCCGCACCCCATCAAAGGAAACGCTGCTTAAAAGAATCTGTTCTACCATGGCCGCCATGCCTCATGATGGTTAATGTTCAAGCCGCTGGAATCTTCCAGCCTGGCCCTTCCTGCTGATTCAGCAACAGCTTCTCCAGTTCACGGGTCAGATCGACGTTCGAGTTGCTTTTCTTAACCTCACGGCGTGAACACGAATCCAGCGGCCAATTACCGACTTTTTCATCCAAATTAACCTCTTGCCATTTAGCATGGCCGGTCTGGCGGAGTTGACTGAGGTTAGCGCGGATCACCTGACCCAGTTGCGCCAACTGTTGGCAGCGCTGGGTGAAATAAGGGGTCTTTTTACCCGAGAAATCGAAGCTCATCAGCACCGCCTTGACCGCAATGGTCGGCGTGTCTTCCGTCAGCCAGTCGTAATCTGCCTTACTGATCCGGGTCGGCGGGTATTCGCGCAACATCCGGGGGTCATCGAGGGGCACAAAATGGACATTGGCCAGCATGGCGGCGAATTCCGGCTGGGTAATCAGATTACCCACCTTGGTGAACAGGCTGACCGGTTTGCCCGCCACATAGAACATGGCGTCAGCCTCACCCTTGAGCACGGCGGTCACCCCTTGCAACGGCGGCAGTTTGAGCAACTCCGCCGGTTTGACGCCAGTGAGCTGCAACAAATTCATCGCAGTCAGCCAGTTGCCGCTGCCCGGCTCGCCTACGGCCACCCGTTTGCCCTGCAGGTCGCTGAATGACTGAATGGACTTATTGGCGAACAGGTGAACTTCCTCATTATAGAAGGGGAAAATCAGCCGCAGCCGACCGGCGACTTGACGCATTTCCGGACTCTCCGAACGGCTGAGAAAGCCCAATACGTCGGATTGCACGATGCCCAAGGCGGCATTTTCCTGGCTATTCATCCGTTTGATATTGTCAATCGACCCCTGGGAATCCTTGACCAGGATATTCAGGCCAACGGTTTTAGCGACTCCAGCAATGTCGTTGCCGAATTGAATATAGGTGCCAGTCCGGGAGCCGGTCACCATGCCGATCGATTGCGTATTGGCGTCATCAGCGACGGCCGGCCCGGTCAGACCGAACAGGAAGAGTAGGCTGCCAATTAGCAGACGATTCATGAGGAAACTCCGGGCAAGGTTATTCAACGACGCAGCCCCCTCTCCAGGTCTTGCAGGGTGGGATCGAACTGCGATTTCAATTCGTCGTCCAGGTTGCGTCTGGAACCCGGCGGCGAAGATGGTGCGGGATGGGGAGATGCAGGAGTCGGACGTGGGGCTGGCTGAGGACGTGGAGCCGGGGTCGGTTCCGGGGCGGGATGGGGTTCCGGGGCCGGGGTCGGTTCCGGGGCGGGGTGGGGTTCCGGGGCCGGGACGGGTTCGGGCGCCAAATTCGAGCGCAGGCTTTCTTTGTGTTCTACTGGGGGCGCCATGGTGGCGGATTCCGGCACGGGGCGGGCGAACCACCACCACCCGCTCACGCCAGCGGCTAAGGCGGCTACACCCACCAAAACCAAAATCAACCCGAAGCGGCCGCGTTGTACTTGACTCGCTGTAGGCGCTGGCGCGGCCTCCGACACCGAGGGAGGCGAGACCGTGCCGGGTTGCGGTTCCGGCGGGGCAGCGATGGACTCCGATCGGACTTTGGGTATGCTCCGTGGTCCGAAAACCCGCTCCTCACTGCCGAGCGGCGTAGAAATGATCCGCCCTTCGATCCGCCGGGTGGGCGACGAGTCCCAGAGGTTCGGAACAGACTTCGGCCCATAGGTGACTATTCGCGTGGGCAAATTCTCTTCATCCGCCGCTGACGGGCGCGCTATCCGCACGGGGCGCGTGGGCAAATCGTCCTCCGTCGGCTCCAACTCGCCGCCGATGTCAGGAATCGGCATGTCAGGGATCGGCAAATCGGCATGGCTCAGTTCCGACAACGGGGATAACGGCGATTCAGCCGCCGGTTGCGAAAGTGTTTTTGGTGCCGAACCCACCCGGGCACCGCCAATCACCTGACGTTCGCCGCTGCTCGCGCCTTCCTCAACCTCCAGCTCCAGTGGCCAGACAAAAGTCACATCGGCAGTTGCCGGCAAACCCTGGCCACGCGCCGCCAGCCGGTAGGGCATATTTTCCAACTGGAACGCCAGATCGGGATTGATCACGAATTTCAGCGCGTCGCCGCTATACCAGACTTCTTCAGGCTGTAACCAGTATTCTGCGCCCTGCCAGCCATCCGGGCCGAGGTGGTTGGCGGCGAAACCGTGGCGACTCAGGGCGAATTCGAAGGTTTCCAGGGTGCGCGGCAGGCCCTCGACGGTGACGATGGCATGACCCAGCGGACGATGCGGATCTTCGGAAACGCGGACTGCAAGCGTGGACATCAGGATCTCCAGGAAACCGGGCGAACAGCGAAAAACGGGGATACAGCGCTTCCTCTGCCTCTTATTGTAGACCGGTTGAGTCGGTTCTTCGCGGCGGTTTCTCAGCCTGCTGCCCGCAACCGCGCCAGCAATTCGCCCAATCGCCGGTTAGCCGCTAAATCGACTTCCGCGCCGTCATGAAACCGGGCGTTGCGCTCCACCAGGTCCAAATAGGCGCGAATCCAGTCGGTGTAATAATCCTGATCGTAGGTGGACTGCTGTTCGCTCAACTGCGGGCCGCCCTGTGGCGCGGGCCGGGGCGGGAAGACGGGACGAGGACCGCTCTCCAGCGCCAGCAAGGGCCGCTTATCCAGCGCCAGCGCGTTATAGCCCAGGAAATCGACATAGCCATTAAGCAGGTTGGCGGTCAACCGGGCCGGCAACGTCACAATCTGCTCGAACTTCATGCGAAAACCGGTTACCTGTCGGGTCTGCGCCACAATCCGTTCTTCCAGCTTGAGCCGTTGCGCCCCGCTGATCAGTTCCTTGACGAATTCCGCCATCAGCGCCGGCGGCACCCGGTAATAATCGCAGCGCGAGGGGTCGCCGCTTAAATCCTGCAAATCCTGCATCCATTCCGCTACCGTCTCGCGGGCAAACAGGGCGGCGTCATCCTTGCGCATTTCTTCACTGGCACCCGCCGGCGTACTCAGACCCAACAGCGTTTTCATCTTCTGCGTATCCACCGCCGCGCCAATCGTCGGTCCACCGACCACCTGCTTCTCATCCGGCACCCGGGTCTCGATGCGATAGTAAATACCCTCCAGATCGTCGCTGTCAGTCTGCAAGGCCCGCAACAGTTCGCCGAAACGCTGTTCACCGGCGCAATCGATCAGGCGGGCCGCCACCAGTCGCGCTGCTTCCAGCCGCTTTTCCAGTTCCAGTTCCGGATTGTCGCTGACATGGTAATGATCGATGCGTTCGGCCATCTGCGAACGCAGTTGTGCCGCCTGCCCAGTCAATTGCCGACGCTTGAGTTCAGGATTGCACAGCGGGCGCAGGTTTTGCGCCAGATAGGTAATGCCACCATCGTTGAGGGCAAAACCCGCTTCCCAGGCTTCCAACGGGTTGCGGAAATGACGGTTGGCGTGCTGATCCTGGAGAAAGGCGGCGCGGAACATTTCAATCCGCGACTTTTCGCCGGGACGAATACCGGTTTCCCGGCCCTGTTCGCTGTAATCGAACATGTGCTTGGCCTTGAAATTGGGATTGCGCAGCCAGTAGCTGTTGCGGAAACCACCCTGCGTATCCCACTGGCGCGGCCATTCATGCTGCTTGCCGAAGAAGTTGAGCAGGGAGCTTTCCAGCCGGGTCGTCCAGCGGCCTTCCGGGGAGCGTTCGCCGGCTTTCTCCTCAAACTCCATGTCGAACTTGGTCAGCACCAGGAACAGCGCGGTCGGTTGTTGCGCACGCAGTTCCGGGGTGGCGCCGTGGGTGCTGGCGATCCAGTCATACACCATCTCCGGCAGGGTCTTGACCTCCTGATTGCTGGGGCCGATACACAGCAACATGCTGGTCAATTCCTGTTCCGCGCAATAGCGCTCGAACAGATAGGCCACCTTGCCGCGCAGAAACAGGCTTTGCAGGGCGTCCTGGCCTTGCAAAAACGTCGGCAACTCCTTGATCTGCTCACGGGAACGAGCACCGGGGAAGTCGAGCAGGTCGGTGTGCTGGAAGAAATCCCAGGGCTGCTCGCTGATGACGATGCGCAATTCCGCAATCAACGCCGTGACCTCGCTGCGCGGCAAGGTCACCCGTGCGCCATTGTTCCCGATGAGGGTCAATGTCCCACCGCCGCCCGTTCCCAGGCCCTTGAGGGTTTGCACGTCGATGATACTTTGTTCACGGGGAATCAGCGCCTCCAGTCCGGCTTGGGCCTCGGTGGCGAAGTTCAAACCCTGCAAACCGTTATATAACCGGAGGTAAAGCTGGCTGAAGGCTTCCACATCGCCCCAGATAACGCTAAATAGTCTGGCCCGATCTTGAATGCGCAGCCGGGGGGCCAGTTGCGCAGCCTGTTCCCAGTAACCATGCCGCAGCACCCGCACCCGCTCCTGGCCTTTGAAATACCGCTCAAAATAGGCTTGCAGGTCAAATATATCCTCGGCATTCAGCGGATCGGTCGGCGTCGCCTGCGCTGCCGGGGTCAAACTGGACAGCAGCTCATTCAACTGACTCTGCGTCAGCGGCTCGTCGTCGCTGTGATCGCAATCAGCGTAATAGGTGTTGCCGAGCATCTTGACCAGATCGGTCTGGGTCAACAGCCGCATTTGCACCGGAGCGGCAGGCGTCGCGCCGGGCGTAGTTTGCAGGGTGAAGCGCGTCACCAGGCCGGTGGATTCCCGCCCGCCTTCCGGATTGATGTCGCGGATAAAGTCAATTTTTTGTCCGGCGAAATCTGCCAGCAGCGGCGCATTACCCTTGCGCGCCAAGGCCGAAATTAGGTAGGACTTGCCGGATTGGCTGGGACCAAATACTCCGGCGCACATCGGGCGTTGCACCGCCTGATCCAGCCGCCGGGCCAGGGCGGTGAGGCGGCGAAATTCCTTGGTCAGACCGGCTTTCTCCTGCCCCACTCGGTCGGGATGCTCGTCGATCCAGGTCAGGAAACCGTTGCCGACCTGCTCCAGCTCGCGGCACAGGGCGCTGAGTTGGTCGGTAGAAGCAACGGGGGCCGTCGGCAAAACTTCAGGCTCCCTCCTCTCCGGTGGTGGAGGGCTGGGGTAGGGGGACGCCACCGGTTCAGCGCGGGCTAGCTCCGGGATAGGCGTTAATGGGGCAGGCGCAGGTTGAGGTGATGCTTCTGGGGCAGCGGGCGGTGGTACGGGCGACGCTGCGCCGGCTTCATCACTGACATCGACACCAAAATTCCCCGCCAACGCCGCCAGGCCGCCGGCAAAACCCTGACCGAGCGCCCGGAATTTCCATTCTGATGCACGCCGGTAGAGTTCGCCCATGATGATCGCGGTCTCGGTCATGCCGACGGTGCCCAGCGTGAAACTGGCGATGCCGGTCTGGCTGTCACCGTCGCGCAGTTCCAGCCGTACCTGGCGCAGGGCCGCGAAAGTCTCACCGTTTCCCGCCTCCAGGGTGACGGCGATGGCGATCCGGATAATGTCGGCAGGCAGTTCCGCGAGACGCACTGCGAAGCGCCGACCCTCCTGCTCAAGGTCGATGCCTCCGTCGGCCAGGGCAGGCTGATTGTAGAAAATAAAGTCCCCGTCATTGCGTACCTTGCCCTCGGCAGTCAAGGCAAAGGCGCTGGCGTCCAGCATCCAGGGACCCTCCGCAGGTTCCCAGCTCAGGTCCAGATCCACTTGCTGGATACCGGGAGTTTTCTGGCTCAGGGAAAAGTTTTGACCGGCCTGGAATGTCAACACAGCGGGTTCCCTCTCGTAAGTAGCGGTACAGCTATTTTGATGAGTTGCAGAAAGACACTACCTTTCCAAAAACACCACGATAACCGCCAGCAATGCTGCTGCGACCAGCGCTATCATCATCCAGCGCCGCTGACGAAGGTATTGCTGGCGATCCACGGACTTGCCCAGCAGGGTGTTGCCCTCCTGTAACGCAACCACCTGACAGCCCGGCTGCAAATCCTGACAGTACAATTGGACGGTGATGTCTTCGGGCGGCGGACGGCTCCGGCTTAAATAGGGTTCGATGAGAATATAACCGGTTCCGTCCACGGCACGCGGGTCAAGGCAATGCACCGCCATGAGCATCCCCTGCTTGCTGTTGAAATCGGTCGGCGTCAATCGCGCCGTTATCGGAGAGCTTTCCAGCAACAGGCGGTTGGCGTCGAGCAAGCGCTGCGTCGTCCAATGATTCAGCCACGCCAACAAGCCTCCCAGCGAAACTACCATCACCAGCACGATCCCGCCGATCAACGCCAACAACAGTAAATCGCCTAACGTGTCGCCATGCAGGGCCGTCGCCATAGCAAACACCATCATGCCTGCCATGGGTAGAAAAATCAGCAAGCTCAACAAGCGCAATAAGTGCCGATGTGCGGCCAGCGGCCTTTGCAGACTGGGATGGAGAACCGTGTGGGTCATTCGGAATTCAAGGATTAGCGGCGCGGCGCATCGCCGGGCCAAGTGGAAATCGAGAAGATACCGGTGTCCATCCAGTAGCCGTATTCATCTTTCAGGGTCTGCAATTTCAGTAACGTTATGCCGGTTGGCTGCTGATTACCGTCGGCATCGGCTACGGCAATCACCTTGAAATCCAGATCGACGTTTTCATCGGTAGCCCGTTCGAGCGTGACCTTGAGTGGCAAGGCCTTGGTGCGGGCGTCTTGAGGATGGGTGAAGGTGATGCGGTACAGCGGCGAGGCTGGCCAGCGCTCGACGTTTAATTGCCGGAAGCCGAGAAACACCGGCGCATAAAAATCAAAAGTTGCTTCCGGTAACCGGGTGTTGCGATCTTCCAATTCCAGATTGGCGAATAACACATCGTCCTGCTTCAACCGCCCGGTCTGCTGGAGTACGCCGATAAAGCGGGCGGTGGATTTCATCCCCAGTTCGCGGCTGCGCAGATTGAACTTGTACAACTGCCCTTCCGACAACGCGCAAACCATCGCTCCCACCGCCGCGGTCGTTTTGGGATCGGTGAGCCGCCCACCCACCGAGCGGAACGGATACCAGTCGCCGACCCGGTAGGTGTGCAGGCTAACAATCCGGTCGGGCGGGACGGGGAGTTTCGCCAGAATGGCCGCCTGCACCGCCGGCAGCCGGCAGGGCCGTCCCGAAATCAATAGGTAATCGCAATCATAGAGATACGCCACTTCGCACAGGTCGCTGAGGACCTGACCGAGGATGCGGCGCACCGTCGTGTCAATCGCCAGCATCGTGGTCGAGAAAGCCACTTCGGCTAACGTAAACCCCTGACCGCCCGCCGCGTGTACTGCGTCCTCCAAAAACGCGACTACTTGCTTGTGAGGTTGGGTATCTGACGGGTAGACATCCGCCAGTTTGAGCGTGATCGCCTCGTTGCCGGTGCTGAGATCGGCGTTCTCATACCGTTGCAGCATCGCCAGCGCCAACGGCAAGGCCACCTGACTGGCGAACTGGCGGCGCAGCGTCCGATCGCGTTCGGCCTGATCGCCACGATTGGCGCCCAGCAACCGCGCCAGTAATTCCTCGGCGTTGGCCGCGCCGCTGTGGCGAATGGCATCCAGCAAGGTCGGCAGGACGTTGCGTTCAATCAACCCGCATAGCACGTCATCGCCAGCAATGTTGAAGCCTTCACGGAATTCCTGCGTCGGTCTAAGCGCCGTGCCGCCTTCCAGTTGATAAGTGGCGATGATCAGATCAGTGGTGCCGCCGCCGATATCAATGCTGGCCAACCGCAGGCTGGGCGTTTCCCCATAACCTTCCCGAACACGCCCGAAGACCTGGAAAAACAGCGCGGCATCGCCTTGGAAGTTGTGCTTGACCTCGTTGTAGAGAAACACGATCTGCGTGCCGGTCGCCTCATCCCACTGCATAAAAGGTTCTGGCGCCTGCCCTTCATCCAGGCCCAGCGCTCGCCAGGTCAGGCGAATGGCGGTATTCACCCGGCGCGAAAACAGTTTACGCTCGGCCAGTGGCATGGCGGTCGGCAGAGTCAGAATCACCCGCCGCAACCGGCGCGGCGCTTCCAAATAGACCCGCTCGGAGCGGCGGGCCGGGGAATTGGCCTGCACAAACGCTTGCAGCAGCACCTCGGCGACGAAGAAACTCATCAACGCCCCGCGTGAAAACAGCGCCGTTACTGCGGGCGGTTCCCCTGGCGTCAGTTCTTCACCGTCTTCACGCAAATGGCCGACAAAGGGACCGGTGGTCACCGGACCACTGTCACCGGCGTGGTCTGAGCCGGGATTAAACCGCCAGGCGTGATAGCGCGGGTCGGTATCCCACAGATAGCGCTTGGGACTGGACAGGCCCGTGCTGCCTTCCGCGCCATGGCTGAAATAGGACAGCGCCTGGGCCTCGAAGCCGACCCGGGTCACGGTTGGCCATAGAAAGGCGCTACTCCGGCCACTGCGCCGGGACAGCTTTTCATCGCCGAACGCGCTGCGAGCGAATTCGATCCGGCTGGGAAACGGCTCGTTATACACCTGTTCCGGGCGGCTCAGATCGCGCAATTCCAGTCGATAGCTGTCATTCATATCCACCGGCGCGTCGCCGCTGGTTTCCATCAGCATCCCGCAGGTGCGGGAATTGCCGATATCCAGCACCAGATCGACATCCACCGGCTGGTTAAGTCGAGCCGTCGGGCCATCATCGACGAAGGTAAAGCGCAGGCGTGGCGGCGTTACCGTCTTCCGCAATAAAGTTAACACGGTCAACCAGGCCGCCTGAGCATCCGGACTGGCGCGCAATTCCGCCTCGTCCACCCGGCGCGGAGCGCGCCGCCGCCGTTCGTAGGCATGAAAGTGTTGATGCAGCCACTCCCGCACCCATTCCTGCTCCAGGAAGGCTCCGGTATCGTCCTCGGCGTCGCTCAGGGCGAATTCCTCGCCGGATTGCATATCCTGTGGACTGGGGGCGAGATAGGGTCGGCCTTCACGGGTCGGCAGCAATTGGGTGTCAAAAGCCAGCGTCACTCGGTGGGTATGACCCTCGGCGTCAGGCGCTGGCAATTCCAGCAACCGCGCCCGCGCCCAGTTGATTGGTCCATTGTCAAAGCGATGATCGCCATCGGGTTGTCGCTCGCGGATGCGCAGGAAAGGGATCGGTAGCCAAACCCGGTCGAAAATGACGGCTGCCTTGGCCGCGTTGAGCGAATAAACCTGTTCCGGTTTGACCGGTTGACCGTCGCGGGCGGCAAACTGGCCGCTGGCATCGTCGGCGTACAGGGGAATGAGGATTGGACGCCCCTCCACGCTGGCCGCCGTCAAAAACGCCCGCGACAGCCGGACTTCGTTCAAATTAAAACCGAAATCCAAAAACTGAATAGCGGTGTTCGGAATCAGGTTAACAAGTGGACTCCATGGCCGGAGTTTCGCCAGCATGTCTGCCTCCTTCGGGGTTCAACGGCTTAACTGGCTGGCCCGCGCTGCTCGCGCAACAGCCGTTCCATCAATTGCTCGATTTCGGCCTCCAGCGCGCCATATTTCTGTTTGGCCAGTTGGTCTTGCGCCGCCAACTTCCTCTGCAACATCTGGCGTTCCTGCTGGGCTTCCTCCAATTGCCGACGCAACTCCCGCGCTTCCTTTTCCGCCTCATCTGTCGATTCGCCGGAACTCAGTGCGACTTGAGTGCGCAACGACCGCCGTTCGGCCTGCAAGCGCTTGAGCTGCCCCTGAAAGAGCTGCCGCTCTTCCTCCCAGGCAGTGCGTTGCTGACGCAACCCCTCGACCTCAGCCCGCAGTTGTTCCATTCGCTGATCATCGTCCGGCGACTGTCCTGATCCGCTCTGCGCTTTTTGCAACGATAAGTGATCTTCCAGCGTATTCATTTGAATCTGCAAGGCCAGCCGCTCGCGCTCCCAGACTTCCTGCTGCTGCTCGAGTCGGGTGCTTAACTGCGTTTTATCCCGGCACAACTCCTGCATCTGATCGTCGAGTTGACTGCTGAGCAAGGTCAGGCTTTGCCGTTCCTCATCCCACTCGGCACCTTTCTGCGCGAAACGATCTTGCAACGCCATCCGATCTTGCTCCAGACGCGAGATGGTTTCACGTAATTGGACCACTTCCTGTTGCTGCACCTGCAACTGTTGCTCGCCTCGTGACTTAAAGTCGGCGTGTTGTCGTTCCAGTTCGGCATACCGCTCGCTGGCCTCGGCCAAATCGCTCTCCAGCCGCTTCTGCCGCATCAACATGGTTTGGCGACCCTGATAACCCTTTGACTGTTCTTCGAGCAGGGCGCTTTGCAATTCATTACTGCGAGCCTGTATCTCGGTCAGTTCCGTCTGAGTCTGCTCGTATTTGCCTCTCAGGGTCTGATAAGGCACGAGGTAAATAATGACCCCGCCCACGATCAGCCCAGCCACTATTCCAATGATTAAATAAATCATATCCGCCATGAGTCAGAATCCGCTTGTTATTAATCGACTGACATCCCATCGGTCCAGCTTCGGAGCACCCCGTTCCTCACCGCAACCCATAGACCAGTATGGCGGCGCCGATGCCGACCGCCGCTGCGCCGACCGCCGCTAAGTAAATATGTCGCATTAAATTCTGCTGGATATCGGCCCATTCCTGGTGGACGGCCGGTTGTTCCTTCGCTGCTGTGGCGCTTTCGCCTGCATGGACAGCGCCCGCTGCGTCCACTGCCTGCAGTGCGGTTTCCCGGGCCGCCTCGACCGCTGCATCGTGAGCCGCGGAAGCCGCTTTCCGCACGGCCTCGGCAAACCGTGTGCTTAATTGCCGGACCAATCGTTCAGACAACTCGTGCAACTGGCCCTGACACACCTGAGACGCTATATCTTTCACCAAGACTTGGAGATTCTCCTGTTCCCCACGTCGGAATGCTTCCAGGCGTTCGTCCAGCAACAGGAACAATCGGGTTTGCAGGGCTTCTTCAGTCCACAATGGTCCGTGTTGCTCCTCGGGCGGACGCCATGCCGCCAATCGTTCCTCGCAGATTTTCGTCGCAATCTGACTACAGGCAGCCGCCTGACTGGCTTCCATTTCCCGCCGCAGCTTGGCAATGACATCATTGAGCAACGGCAACACCTGCGACTCAATCGCGTCATAGAAGACCGATTCCGCCTTATCTACGACGATTTTCTCAACCCATTCGATACTGACCGTTTCGCCGGTGGCTGGCGCGGGAACAGTAGCCGGGGCGGCGTCGAGCATCTGATGCATCCGTTCGAGCAGCACACCGAGCATTTCCGGGATCGCCGGCTTGGTCAATACATCGATCGCCCCCGCTGCACGGGCTTCCTCACGATAGTTGGCTTCATCCCTGGAAGTATACATAGCGACCGGGATAGTCGCGGTCGCCGGATTACTTTTGATCTGTCGCACCGCCGTCAGACCATCGATGCCGGGCATGGTGTGATCCATGAAGATCGCATCCGGCTGCCGATCGCGCAGATAATTCAGTGCTTCTTCGCCAGATTCGGCAGTATCTACCGTCATGCCGAACCCTTGCAGCATTTTGCGCAGCATCAATCGGGCAGATTTGGAATCATCGACGACAAGAACGTGTCGGACTGGCATGAACTCCTCCTCCTGGCTTGTCGAACCGGGTTTTCCTGACAGATTAGCAGGATTCAGCGGGCGAAAGAACGCCCACGAATCCTATGGCGATTCAGGCGGGACGCAAACGCATACCCTTGCGGTGATAATAGTCGATGACCACGGCGAAGTACGCCATGAAGATGACAACTGGAAACACCATCCCCTTGAATTTTCCGGTGATCGCGCGCCAGAGGAAAAATGTCTGAATCACAGATTAAACGGATTGAAGGAAGACACGGATGATCGCCTCCGTGGAATCCGTGCCATCCGGCGAATCCGTGATTCAGACCAGGGAGTGTTGCGCCCGCAC
>JAKLIY010000049.1 GCA_022709365.1 Pseudomonadota bacterium | reverse complement strand
AATCGAAAGCGGAGAAACCGTTTCAGCGATCGCCCGCCAGTTCAATACCAGTCGGCAGACCATCATGCGCGTCAGAGATCAAGCATAATCCTGTGGTGGGTTATGTACCTTTGTTGGGAGGAACCCGTTGTAGATGGAGCGATGGCATTCATCGATGATGATGAAATCGAAGGTCTCAACCGGAATCGCCGGATTGTAGACGACGAGCTTCTCCTGACTGGCCGTCTGCTGGACCTCGTAGAGCGAAAGATCCTCGGCGGAATCGTCCATCGGTTCGCCGCTCAGCATCGAGTAAAGCCGCTGGATGGTGGAGATGCATACCTGCGCATGAGGATCGATGGCCGAACTGGCCAGCCGCTGGACGTTATAGAGTTCGGTGAAGGTGCGGCCATCATCCGGCGGGGTGTAGGCCATGAATTCCTGATGCGCCTGCTTGCCCAGATTACGGGTATCGACCAGGAACAGAATCCGCTTTGCGCCGCCGAATTTGAGCAGGCGATAGACGCTGGTAATCGCGGTGAAAGTTTTACCCGCGCCAGTCGCCATTTGCACCAATGCCCGAGGCTGATTCAGCGCCAGCGAGGCTTCCCGCCCGCTGACGGCGTTGATCTGGCATTCCCGCAGATTTCGGGTCGGCAGTTCAGGCATCTGCTCCGCCAGACGGTGACGCAGGGACGTCGGCTGCTTAAGCCAACCGGCCAGCGTTTCCGGGCGGAAAAAATGAAAGATTTCGCGGGAGCGCGGGGCAGGATCGCGGCTGTCGGTGAAGCGAATCACCTGACCGGTGCTCTCGAACAGGAACGGCAGAGGAGTTGCCTGGACGCGCCAGAGGCTTTTGGCGTAGCGTTCGGTCTGGTATTCCACAAAGGTCAGGATGATCTCATCCGCCTTGGCTTCAATCACCCCGACCGGTTCGCGATGGACGAACAACACATAATCGGCGGGTCCGGTATCCGTCGGATATTCCCGGACGGCCACACCGGCTGCCGCGCCGAGATTGATCTGTTTCAGGTCTTGCACCCGCCACCCGGCCGCTGACAACTTGGCGTCGATGATCAGCCGGGCTTTGGTTTCTGGCGACATGGTAACCGCTCACACCCCCCAGCCCTCCCCCACCAGGGGGAGGGAGTTAACCCTTAACCCTTGCTTTCTTTCTTGACCTTCTTCTCAGCCTTTTTTTCCTTCAGGGTTTTCGTCGGTTTCTTCTTGGTTTCTTTTTTAATATCAGTACCTTTACTCATGAGTTCACTCCTTCTGGTTGGGGTAAAATCTCAGCAATCCGAATCAATATAGCCCACCACGAACCATGATCCGTCGTGGGTAACATGAAATTGATCCGGTATCGACCTTCATCAAGCTATCGGCCAATCTTCTCCAGCACCGCTTCCACCTCCGATGCCCTGGCCTCAGCGTCGGGCAGTTCCTTGATAAAGCGTAGCTTATCCCGACCGTCCAGCTTGTAAACCCTGGATTGCCGCTGAATCAATTCCACGAGTTTAGCCGCATCCACCTTTGGCTCCGGCCCGAACACCAGCCGCCCGCCCTTTGGTCCCGCCTCAATCTTTTTCACGCCAACCGGCAGCGCTCGCAATTTCAATCCGGTCACCCGGAACAGCGTTTTCACCGGAGCCGGCAACAGGCCGAAGCGGTCGATCATCTCCACCTGCAACTCCCGCAATTCGCCCTCATCGCCGGCGCTGGCGATGCGCTTGTACAGAATCAGCCGGCTGTGGACATCGGGCAAATAGTCGTCGGGAATCAGCGCCGGACTTTGCAGATCAATCTCCGGGCCATGATCCAACGGTCGATCCAGTTCCGGGACTTTTCCCGCCTTCAACGCCCGCACTGCCCGCTCCAGTAAATCCATGTACAGACTGAACCCCACTTCGTGAATTTGCCCACTTTGCGCTTCGCCGAGCAGTTCGCCCGCGCCGCGAATTTCCAGATCATGGCTGGCCAGCAGAAAGCCCGCGCCCAAATCCTCCAATGACTCAATGGCTTCAATACGCTTGATCGCATCCGCCGTCATCAGCGTCTTCGGCGGCACGATTAAATAGGCATAGGCGCGATGATGCGAACGACCGACCCGCCCGCGCAACTGATGCAACTGCGCCAGGCCCAGCTTATCCGCCCGGTGGATGAGAATGGTGTTGGCGCTGGGAACATCGATGCCCGATTCAATGATGGTGGTGCAAACCAGCAGGTTGCAGCGACGATGATAGAAATCCAGCATGACCTGCTCCAGTTCCCGCTCGCGCATCTGACCATGGGCGATCCCAATCCGCGCATCGGGAGCCAGTTCCGCTACCTGCGCCGCCATGCGCTGAATGGTCTCCACTTCATTGTGCAGGAAATAAATCTGCCCGCCGCGCTTCAATTCCCGCTGGCAGGCTTCGCGCATTGTCGCCGGATTCCACTGGCCGATGAAGGTTTTAACCGCCAGCCGTCCCGCCGGGGGCGTGGCGATGATGGATAAATCGCGCAACCCGGCCATGGCCATATTCAACGTGCGGGGAATCGGCGTCGCGGTCAAGGTCAAAATATCCACTTCCGTGCGCAACGCCTTCAACCGCTCCTTGTGCCGCACGCCAAACCGATGCTCCTCATCGACCACCACCAGTCCCAGTTGCTTGAACTTCACGCTGTCCTGCAACAGCTTGTGGGTGCCGATCAGAATATCGACTTTGCCCGCCGCCAGCGCCTGCAACGTCTCCGTCTGCTGTTTCGGCGAGCGAAACCGGGATAACAATTCAATCCGCACCGGCCAGTCGGCGAAGCGATCCAGGAAGTTCTGATAGTGCTGCTGGGCCAGCAGCGTCGTCGGCGTCAGCACCGCAACCTGCCGCCCATCCTGCACTGCGACGAACGCGGCGCGCATCGCCACCTCGGTTTTGCCAAAGCCGACATCACCGCACACCACCCGATCCATCGGCTTGCCGGAACGCAGATCAGCGATGACCGCCTCAATCGCCGTTTGCTGGTCAGCGGTTTCCTCAAACGGGAAGGCGGCAGCAAAGGCGGCATAATCGGCCTCACTCAACGTAAAAGCGTGACCGGGTCGGGCTTCGCGGCGGGCGTAAAGGTCGAGGAGTTCCGCCGCCGCATCATTGATGCGCTCAACCGCTTTGCGCTTGGCCTTCTCCCACTGACCGCTGCCGAGTTTGTGCAACGGCGCATGTTCCGGCGCGGCCCCGGTGTAGCGACTGAGCAGGTTCAGGGCGGCGACGGGAACGTATAAGCGGTCGTCGCCGGCGTATTCCAAAACGACGAATTCGCCGTCGATGCCCGCGACCTCCAGCCGTTGCAGTCCCGCGTAGCGGCCAATGCCATGTTGTTCATGAACGACCGGTGCGCCCAGGCTTAAATCGGTCAGGTCGCGAATAATGGTTTCGGGGTCGCGGCTTTGCACCCGTCGCCGCACCTGTCGCGCCCGTTCGCCATACAACTGCGGTTCCGCAATGATCGCCAGCGGCGGTTCGGTCAGCAGCAAACCCTGTTCCAGCGGCGCCACAGTCAGCGCCAACGGTATCTCCTCCCGCGCCAGAAACTCCGCCCAGCCGGAACAAACGGACGGCCGCAAGCCATAGCCGTGCAACGTGTCCAACAGCACCTCGCGTCGCCCCGCCGATTCGACCGCGATCAGCACTCGTCCGGGAAAGTCCGCCAGGAATTGCTCCAAAAATTCAGCGGGCCGCTCATGGCGCGGCTGAAAGGGCAACGCCGGCGGCGGCAGGGTCGGGTAACGAATGCCGCCATCCCCCGCCTCGCACAGTTCAATCCGTGGATAACGACTCAGCGCCTGTTCCACCTGCGCCGCTTCCAGAAACAGCGTCGGTGGCGGTAACAAAGGCCGCTCGGCGTCGTAGCGATGCTGTTCATAACGCTCCATAATCTGTTCCTGAAACGCCGCCATCGCGGCATCGACGCCCTCCAGGCGAATCGCCAGCGTACTTTCCGGCAAATGGTCAAACAGTGTCGCCGCCGGTTCAAAAAATAGCGGCAGGTAATATTCAATCCCGCCCGGCGCATGACCGGCGCTCACCTCCCGGTAAATCAGACTGCGTTGTGGATCCCCCTCGAACTGGCGCCGCCAGTTCTGGCGAAAGCGGGTAATCGACTCTTTATCCAGCGCAAATTCCCGCGCCGGCAGCAGTTCGATTTGCTCAACCTTCGCTATCGACAATTGGGTATCCGGGTCGAAATCGCGGATGCTCTCTACCGTATCGTCGAACAGTTCAATCCGGTAGGGCCGCTCCGCACCCATCGGGAACAGATCGAGAATCGAACCGCGCACGGCAAATTCACCATGTTCGACCACCTGCGACACACAGGCATAGCCCGCAGCTTCCAGTTGCTGCCGGAAACTTTCCAGATCAAGGCGCTCGCCGACCGTGAGCAGCAACGCATAGCGATCCAGATAATCGCGTGGCGCGAGGCGCTGCATCAGCGTTGCCACCGGCGCAACCAGCACCCCGCGCCGCCGTTGTGGTAAACGATATAAAGCCGCCAACCGTTGCGAGATGATGTCCTGATGAGGCGAAAACCCGTCATAGGGCAACGTCTCCCAGTCCGGGAACGCCAGAATCTCCAGTTCCACCCCGCCCAACACCCGCAATTCGGTTTCCAGTCGCAACGCGGTCTGGCTGTCGGGAGCAATGACCAAAATCAGGCCGCGAAAGCGGGTCGCAGCAGCGATCAACAGTGCGGGTGCTGCGCCATACAACTGGCCCCAGTGCAGAGGCTGGCGGTTGTCAGGTGGGAGAACTGCCTGAATCGGCGTTGCCAAGGTCGAGTGTGGGGTGATAGAAGCGGGAACCAGCATGGATGTAGAATGGACGCGGAAGAGAATGAGGGGGCTATTCTAGCGCACCCGCGCCCGCAACTGGCGGCGATGAACTTCAAGCGGCGCTCCACAAATCATCACTCCTGGCCGATATCCATGAAAAAGGCCTCGTACCAACCCTGTTTCAACCCATCCACATGACCCCTGCCCTTGGAAACCTGTTCAATGAGTTTTTCGCGACTATCGATTGCTTCCTTCCGGCGTTTCCGGCTGATCCCTCTGTTGACGCTGCTCGCGGCGTGCGAGAGTCAGGCAAGCGTTTTCCAGGACGGCGACCTGCTGATGGTGCAAGCCGCGCCAGGCGTCATTCATTTCAATCCCGATGATGAACACGCCGATTATTCGTGGCTGGTGGGTCTGGAGTGGCAATCCGCCTCGCGCTGGTTGGCAGGAGCTGCCTATTTCAACAACAGCTTCGACCAGAAAAGTCAATACCTGTACTTTGGCAAATCCTGGCCGCTGGATTCCATCAGCGACAATCTGTACTTCAAGCTGACCGGTGGCCTGCTGCTGGGGTACAAGGAACCTTACGAGAATAAAATACCCATTAATAACAACGGAGTAGGGCTTGGCGCTGCGCCATCACTCGGTTACAAGTTCGGCGATTTCAACGTACAGCTCAACCTGCTGGGCACGGCGGGTGTGATGTTCACCTTCGGCTATGACCTGGTCAAATAGCCGCAGGCGTGCGTCAAGCATTGACCAACGGTGCGCGGGACAGCGCTCTTGCCGATTCGATGACCGCTCTCGATCCCTTCATCGCCCTGATCCCGGCCTATAACGAAGCAGCGACGGTCGGCGCCATCGTCGCCCAAATCCGCCAACGGTGGCGCTGCCCGGTGGTAGTCATCGACGATTGCAGCACCGACGACACCGCCCGCATCGCCCATGCTGCCGGGGCTGTGGTCTTGCCCTTGACCATTCAGCTTGGCGCTTGGGGAGCGATTCAGACCGGCTTGCGCTATGCGCTGCAACAAGGCTACCGGACGGCGGTCACCCTCGACGCCGACGGTCAGCACGAACCGGATTGCATCGGCGCGCTGCTGGAGCCTCTGGCCGACGGCCAGACCGACGTCAGCATTGGCGCTTTTCCGGAACGGGCCAGTCGCGCCCGCCGCTTCGCCTGGCGTTACTTCCGCTGGCTGACCGGTCTGGAACTCGAAGACATCACCTCCGGCTTTCGCGCCTACAATCACGCCGCCATGATCGTCCTTGCTTCCCGCGAAGCCAGCCTGCTCGACTACCAGGATGTCGGCGTGTTGCTGATCCTGCGCCGCAAGGGCCTGCAAATCGTCGAAGTTTCAGCGCCCATGCAGCCCCGCGCCACAGGCCCCTCAAAAATCTTTCGCTCCTGGTTGATCGTCGGCAAGTACATGCTGCAAACCACTTTGCTCTGCATCGCCCGGGTCGGCTACAACCATCTGCGACCTGATGACGATGATTAACTCCATTCCAGCGTCACCCGTTCTGGGCCGGTGCGTCGGCTGGTGGCTGCCTCGAAGAGACAACCGGATTGTAACTCACGCTCACCGTCAGCACCCAGAACAGCAGGGCCGGCGCGAACTGCAGAAACACCCGGTTGATGCTGGTGTACTCCACGGCCCACAGGTAAGCCTCGGTGAAGAAAAACAGCACGAATAGCATCAGCAACCCGGACCCCATCACGATCATCCCCGCCAGTCGCCACGGTTCGGCGAGGGTTCGCGGCAAACCGGCCAGCAGGGCGGCCAGCAATAGATAACCCAGCAGATGCCAGTTGCCGAGAATCAGCAGGTTACGGACGACCGGCTCCCAGATGTCGTGGTAATGCAACTCGAACCGCCCCAGCGCTGGTAACTGAATGACCTCGGGCGTCAGCCGGACTTCCCCCCAGCCGGTCACGGTGAACGCCACGCCGCCGGTCATCCACCACAACGTCAGGGCCAGCAGAAACCCACCGGCCAGCCAAAGCCAGTAGCGACGCGGCGTCCACACGACCGCCACTGCGGGAATCAGCAGCAGCGCCCAAACCAGCCCCTCCCGTTTGATCCACGGACAGGCCAGCGCCAGCAGTAACGCCAGGACGCCCTGCCAGCGGTCGCCGGTCCGCGCCCATTGCAGCAAGGCGCAAACCGCCAGGCCAAACACCGCCGCCAGCCAGAGATCGGCATAACCGGCTAGGGCGATGTGGGTATCCAGCACGGGCAGCGACAGCAACAGCCAAACAAAGATTAACGCCGCCAGCGGCGAAGCCCCCCAGAGCCGCGCCTGTCCGTAGAACCCCAGACCCAGCGCTACCCCCGCTCCCAGCCAGGGGAGATGGGCGACCGGCTCATGCCAGGCACCGAACGCCAGCGTCGGCCACAGCGCCAGCAATGATACCGCGTCGGGATATTCCCAAGCGTGGACGGTGTAGACCGAACCGCTGGCGTCCGCCAGCCAGTGTTGCGGATCGACGAATGGGACCCACTGGTGCAGTTCCGACCACACCCGCGCCCGCACTCCCCAGGTGGTCCAGGCGTCCCAGGGGTACAGTGGCCGCAGCCAGACTTCCTGAGCCAGCAGGAATAATCGCCAGCCCAGCCAGGCCAGCAGGAGGATGAACAGGCCACGTTCAATCCCCCCCGGCATTGCCCGCCACGGGTTCCAACAGGAGACGCTGAGTCCACCCCGCCGCCGCGCCAGCGCGCCGCCCGCCAGTCCTAGAACCGCCAGCGCCAGGGTTGGCCCGGTCCAGTCCAGCGGCCCACCAGCCGCGACCTGGGCGCGCAGCAGCAAAATGGCCGCCAGCAGCCCCAGGAAATAGCCATAACCCAGCGCCAGCGGCCAGCCGCCAACGGGCGCATTCCGCCACAGCGCCCGAACTCCCAGCGTTCCCGTCAGCCACGGGACGCCCAGCGCCAATGCCACTCGCCATCCTTCCATGCTCAATTCCCCCGCACCTGAAACAAAGCGCCGGGCGGGGCTGCATAGCGGAGATCAACGGACAACCGCCCGTTCTCCCAGGCCAGCGCCTGCCCCTGACGGTCGTAACGCACCCCCGGCAGCGGCGATAGAATCAGGACATAATCATTAGCCCGTGCGGCTTCCGGTGGCTGCGAAAATCCCATATAGCCATTATGCGGCAACAGATGGTAACGGGCGCGACCGGCCAGGAATCCAGCGGGATCCTGGCTGACGATGAACAGCCGGGCCGGCTTTTCCGGCAATCGTCGCCGCACTTCGAGCAGGAACCGATAGAATTCGCCATCCAGATCAGCCAGCCGTCGCTCGGTCATGTCCTTGCCAGCAAAACGCTCCACGGTCCGCTCCAGCCGTTCGCGCAACTCCCATTGCCAGCGCAGATCCAGCAATAGCCAGCCGAGCAGGAACAGGGCGGCGTAGGGCAACAATGCTCCTGGTCGCCGGCGCGGCAGGTTGAAACCGGCATACAGCGTGGCACTGAGGCCGATCCATAACGCCACGATCAACACCGGCGGGAACAGCGCATCCAGCGGCGCGCCAGAGGCGTAATTGATCGAGCGCTGGCTCCAGTCCTCGAAGACGCACCATTCATCGACCGCCCAGCGCCCCAACTCCCCGACCGTCAGCGGCGCCGGACGCAGTTCCAGTTGCCGCACAGTCACCGGCGAGGAAAACGCACCACGCACCGTCAGACCGATTGCGGCGATCCGCCCCTGCCAGTGCGGTTCCGTCGCCAGGTCAATCGTCCCTTCGCTCACGGATGGTAGCCGTCGCTCCCGCAACGTGCGCGGTTCGGCCAGCGTGACCCAGATCAACTGCAATTCGCTGCCGGGTTCGAGCCCTTCAACCCGCCATGACAACCGGCGAAACAGCTTCGCCTGAACCATGCGCTGCACCAGACCCTGCACTACGCCTCGACCGTCCGGCCCCGGTTGACGAATTTCCAGACCGTTAGGGGTCAGCTCGCCCTGACCGCTGGTCAGTTGCAATTCCGTCCCGGTCAACTGCACCGGCGGCGCCGCTGTCAACAGGCCGCCCGTCCGGTAGAACAGTAAAACCGCCAGCGCCGTCAGCACCGCACCCAGCACCGCTGCGATCAACCAGGGCAGAAGCCCGCCGAGTGGCCCCGCCCGATTCGCCGGACTGTTCATCTGCGCCATTCCCGTTCCTGAAACCTAAGCAAAGTTGGCCTGTTATCATCAGGTATTGCCCCACCATACATAGCTTGCGACAACCCCTAGCGATACCAGAACCGACCCATGAGCGAGGGACCGCCGCGTCAATGGCGTCCCGTGACTCCCGCGATGGCCGCAGGTATGACAGATCATGTCTGGATGACCGCTGAATTATTATCGTATCGCGTCCCTGCAGATTTTATCGTTCAGTTGCCGAAAACCGAACAGGTATTCCCAAATTTCATCGAGGTTCATCACACCCGTTGAGGGACACTACCCGATTTTGAACCTTTTGGGTTTTTCGACTGTTCTTGTGGAGTTGGTGCAGCAATCCGTAGGTCTGGCCCCGGATGAGC
Source organism: Pseudomonadota bacterium (assembly GCA_022709365.1). Lineage (GTDB taxonomy): Bacteria > Pseudomonadota > Gammaproteobacteria > Competibacterales > Competibacteraceae > UBA2383. Next base: position 13,556 of record JAKLIY010000049.1, on the reverse strand, counting down.
CCGACATAGGTATTCCGGTCGGGCAACGCTGCGCTTTTGCCTGACCTACGGTGTGGGTTCCACAACAATCCTCGAAGAGCCTTTAGGTATTATGGATGACGAAAACATCTAATCCATAACCTAGAAAGGAGCGCTATACCAAAGAACCATATTTAATCAAGCAGAAGTTTCCAGAAAACAGGCGGCTCTTTGGCAGTTATTCGCTATTTTTTACGCAGTACTACAGAAACTTGCATTGGATCTGCTGCGAAGGGAGAAAACTCGATAACATCGAAGAGGGATTGCCAGTGATCAAGTATATATTTTTTAGGTATTACGGTATCCCCATAGGGAATTTCTCCTCTAACAGGGGCCATGTTATATGGAAAATATACATAGTCGCCATTATCGAATTTTCTTAATAGATTATCAACATCGGCATCTGAAAGATTTTTCATTTCAATGCCTCGGGAATGAATAAATTCCTTGGGACGTACTGTAACAATTAGGATTCCACCAAGTCGTAGCCCTGCATGAAGAGCCTTGAGGCAATCCATATGTGTTTCTTTACCCAGATGAGTGAAAACTGAAAATGCATAAATGAGATCAAAATCTACAGAAAATGGCAGTTTTTCTGGGCGTGTCTCTGAAACAGCAAAGTTTCCGGGTATGCTTTTACACCAATTTAAAATATCGCTATCGACATCACAGCCATAAATTTTTTCTGGAACAATGTCTTTCAAAAAAAGACGAATAATTCTTCCCCATCCACAACCAAAATCGAGCAATTTAGCATCTTTTATTGGCAATCCTGTATGTTGTTCGTAGCTGCGTTTGATCAATTTATAAAATGCAACAGTCTGCGCTGCCAAGGATTTACCAGATGTGCCACACCAGCTTGCCTGAAGTGAATCTGATGGAAGAGTCAAAGGAGCTTTCTCCCCGAACATCAAATTACCCCATTCGTTATCATTAAGGGACAGGTCAAGGAAATTCATTGGTTTCTCCTAAAAATTAAGATCAAAAGTTATAAAACCTGTGGCTGTGCCGTACTTAATCCAGCAGATCGAGTTGGCTGAGTCGCCGACGATGCCGGGCGCCGACCGCTGCGAAGCTGTGATAAGTCTGGATATAGTGCGCCGCTCGCTGGCCGACTTCAGCGACATAGGCAGAATCCATGACCAGTCGCCGCAAATACCAAGCCGCTTGTTCGACATCCGGTTCGGCCCAGCGCTGACCGACACCGTGGGGGTACTCATCCGTCCCCACGGGAATCAGTGTGCAATCCACCAGGCAGGAATTCGCTTCGTTCATGAAATCGAGGTTGCCGGAGTAACCGGTAGCGATCACCGGCTTGCCAAAATACATCGCTTCCGCTAGTCCACGACCAAAGCCCTCTGAACGATGCAGCGACAGGAAACAGTCACACAGCCGCACCAGCTCTTTGATTTCCCGGCCCTCCATGACCCGGTCGATCAGGATCACCCGGGGATCGCGCACCGCGTCCAGCGCCAGAAAGTCCTGATAATCCTCGGGACAGGCGTCCATACCATTCATTTTGATGACCAGACTGACCGGCGCTGATGCGTCGTCCTGGAAGGCGGTGGTGAAGGCGCGCAAGGCCGCCCACGGGTTCTTGCGCTGGATGAATGAGCGGAAATCGAAGAAGAACAGCAGCAAAAAACGATCTTCGGGCAGGCCAAAGTAGGCGCGGGACAGCGGTGCCGAACTGACCGGTTCCACCGCCAGCGGCATCCACACCACTGGACAGAGTGCTTTGTCGGCCACCGACTGTTGAATGAACCGGGAAGGCGCCCAGATTTCGTCCAGATCGCGGAACGCGCCCCGCCAGGCGTCCGGGAACTGGCTCAGTTCCCAGGCCCAGTAGCCAATATTGTAACGGCCCGCGTAGCAGTCAGGTCCGAGATGGGTGAAAGCGTCGTCCATCTCATTAGCGTTCAGGAAAAAAACGTTGGCTTTGTAGGCGGCCCGTGGGTCGATCCGGTTCATGAACGGGAAATCCCGGTGCAACACCGCCATTTCCTTGCCGTACTCGCCGAAGGTATTGCGCAGGGCGAAGGGGATTTGAGCAGCCGCGAAAGCACAAGCGCCGGTGCGTATATCCTCGGCCCGGCCCAGCACCGCGTAAGGATGACCGATCAGCACTGCGCCCGGCGGCAGATCGGGACGGTGAATGCGCCGCCAGCCGGGTTCAGGCTGAACTTCCGGTTCCGGCAAGCTTGCTGGAGCCGGCGACGGGTTAATATCGGGTTGGCGTTGCGCGCTGAGGAGCAGTCGCGCCCGCAGGCTGACCCCGGCCCACCCTTCGTCGCGTAGCACCGCCACCGTTCGCTGCAGCAGACGCACCAGGCCGGCGTGCCGCGCCAGCGCGGTACGAATGGCGCCAATGAGCCGTCGCAAGCGCACCACTAGACCAGTTCCTAACATTTCAGCGATCCTAGGGCGTTGCGGGTGGCTTCCAGATAACGGAGGCCGTATTTTCGATCCGGTTCCAGATGGGTCCCCTCCGCCCATTCATTCCAGGCATTGACGAACAGCAACCGTTCATCGCCGTCCCGGAACCAGCGTGTTTCCTCGACCAATCGCTTGAGCCAGCGTTCGTAATACTCCGGTTCAGCGTTCAGGAAGATATTACTGGCGTTTTGGCGACGGGCCGTATTGTCCCAGGACGGCATGGCGGTGCGAAAGAACGGGTAGGGCATCGGTGGGCGGTTCATGAAAAAATCAGCGGTCGCCGGATAATCGAAGAACATCCCCTGGAAATCGGGATTCAACATCTCCGCTGGCTGCTCGGCCAGGATCGCCATAGCGTGCGGTGGAAATTCCACGGCGGCGTCGAAACCAAAGTCGCGCGGATCATCGGTGACCCCGAAACTCTGCACCGCCGCCAGATACAATTCGCCCAAGCCGGACTCACGGCAATAGCGCCGCCAGAGATCAGCGGTTCGGGCGGGGTCGGGCAACAGGCTGATGCGGTAAACCAATAACAGCGGCCGGTCGTTGACACGGATATAACGCCGGTCGCGCAGGGCGGGTTCCAGGCTCTGAATAAAGTTCAGATCATCTTCATCCGAATGTTCCTGGGCAATCAGGATTTCAGCGTCCAGACCGTCCCAGCGCCGACTCCAGTTTTCATTGGCCCAACAGACGCAGAACGGGAAATCCGGATGACCGGATTGCACCACTTCGTCCAGCGGCCGGTTGAGCAGGCGCTTGCCGGCGAACCAGTAGTAGTAGTAGCAGAAGCCGTAGACGCCATAGCGCCGGGCCAGGGCAGCCTGTTCGTCGCGGATTTCGGAAACCCGCAGGTCATAGAAGCCCAGATCGGCGGGCAAGCGCGGCTGATAGTGGCCGGCGAAGTTGGGAACCGCCCGGGTGACGTTGGTCCACTCGGTGAAGCCTTTGCCCCACCAATGGTCGTTTTCCGGAATCGGGTGATATTGGGGCAGATAGAAGGCGATCAACCGCACCGGGTCACGGGCCTGGAGCGTTGCGCCCCAGCGCTCCAGATAGAGAGTCCGGTTGCGTTCAATTTGCCGCAGCTTATGCCCACTCTGGTTCGTCGTGACGCTCAGGTGGTGAATCACTTCGGCAGCCGGCTGGTAAATTACCTTCCGACCCCGCTCGATCACCCGCAGTGACAAATCACAGTCCTCATAGTAAGCCGGTGCGTAGCGGTCGTCGAAACCGCCCAGTTCCCGGAAGAGCGCTGCTTCAATCAGCAGGCAGGCGCCGGAGCAGTGATCGACGGTGCGCGGCATGCCGTTGTACAGCGGTTTGGCGGGATCGTCGTTCAGGCCGATCAGATCAACGCTCCCATCCGGGCGCAGCGCAGCGCCAGCTTCCTGCAAGTGCCCACTGGGATAGATCAGCTTGGCTCCGACGATGCCGGTATCGGGAACCGTGGCAAAGACCTCCAACAACCGATCCAGCCAGCCGGGCAGCACCTGAGTGTCGTTGTTCAGGAACAGGAGGTAGCGGCCTTGCGCCCGTTCAACGCCGCGATTGGCGGTGCGCAGGAAGCCGAGGTTTTCCAAATTGCGAACGTAGCACAGTCCCGGGATATGACTGAGCAGCGATTCAGTCGCGTCGCTGGAAGCGTCGTCTACGACGATAATTTCGCATTCGGCTTCGGAGGGACAGCGCTGGAGGGTCGCCAGACAACGTACTGTGTACTCAACCTGGTTGAACGCCGGGATAATGATCGACACCCGAGGGTTTTCCGGCGTCGGGAAGCGCAGCGTAGCAGCCAAGCCTTCGACGCCTTCCGGGCCGATGTCGAGCAGGGGCAGAGGAGCGGGTTGTGGCGGCAGCGAGGCGTCGGGATCAGAGGTTCGTACCGTCGTGGGTCGGACTGCGGCGGTTTGCGCCAGCCACTGCTGGTAGTTGGCGCTGTCCTTGAGGAACCGCCCCAGATGGTGGTACAGAAAGGATTTGAGCCGCCATTTCACCGGCAATGGCAACGGCAGCCGGCGATAGAGGGAACGAACGGTCCGGCTGAACAAGACACGGATTCTGCTAGGCATGAGGTGATTGATCAAGATTCCGCAAGCGGTGGGGATCGGAGGCGGCGAGGTTGATTTCGGCTGGAGGGAACGGCTATTGTGACGATCCTGCTGGCAACAGCTTCTTAAACGATGCGTATTCTATGGCATTACCGGATGATGTGAAACCAAACCGGCAGCACGGGAAAACGTCAGTCAGCGTGGCAGTACTCATCGTCAATTTCAACAGCGGACCCTTACTGGGCGAATGTTTACGCCTCGTGTGCGCTCAGACCTGTCGTCCGAAGCGGGTGATCGTGGTGGATAACGCCAGCAGTGACAGTTCCGCCGACGGACTGGAGGATGATTATCCTGGCGTGGAGATCATGCGCCTGGCGCATAATCAGGGCTTCGCCGCCGCTAACAATCTGGCCGCACGGCAAGCGGGCGAGGTTGACTGGCTGGCATTGCTGAATCCCGATGCATTCCCGGAGCCGGACTGGCTGGAGCGCTGGCTGGCGGTCGCGGATGCGCATCCGGATTGCGCCAGTTTTGGCGCTTGCCTGGTGGATGCCGGCGATCCCACACGGCTGGACGGCACGGGCGATGTCTATCACGTCAGCGGCCTGGCCTGGCGGCGCGACCATGGACAGCAGGTGGTAGACGGTAAGACTGAAGGGGACGAGATTTTCGCCCCCTGTGCGGCAGCCGCCCTGTATCGTCGCACGGCATTCTGGGAAGCGGGCGGTTTCGATGAGGACTACTTTTGTTATTTCGAGGATGTCGATTTGGGATTTCGGTTGCGGCTGCTCGGCTACGGTTGCCGGTACGTACCCGAGGCGGTGGTCCGGCATGTAGGTTCGGCAGTGACGGGCCGACGCAGTCCATTTTCGCTTTATCATGGCCATCGCAACCTGGTGTGGACCTGGTGGAAAAATATGCCCAGCCCGCTGTTTTGGCGGTATCTGCCGCACCATCTGCTGCTCAATTTGGGTTCCGTACTGTGGTATGCCCTGCGTGGCCGGGGTGGTGTTCTGCTGCGCGCCAAATGGGATGCCCTGCGAGGTCTGCCGCACTGTTTGCGGCAACGGCGGGCGATTCAGGCCAAACGCCGGATTTCAACCAGTGCGTTGCGTCCAATGATGAGTGGGAGCTGGCGGGCGCTCTATCGGCGCGGCGCTGGTTGATGCAGGATTGAATCTCATGGCGATTGCGCACACATCTCACGTTTACCATCGTACCCTAGACCCGAACGGTCGGGATTCACTGGCCCGGTTTGCGCGACTGATCCGGCCTGGCAGTTGGGTGCTGGATTTGGGCGCCGGGCCGGGCATTCTTGGGCGCTATCTGGCGGAACAGCGCGCCTGCACCGTCGATGGCGTCGAATACAACCCCGTCGCGGTCGCTGAGGCCGCGCCTGGGTATCGCCGCCTGGAATGCGCGGATCTGGAGCAGATGACCTTGGCTGACCAGTTCACTGGTTGCCAGTACGATTACATTCTCTGCGCCGATATACTGGAACATCTGCGTCGGCCCGAAGCGCTGCTGGCTCAGTTGCCTGAGTTGCTGACCCCCAGTGGACAAGTTTTGTTGTCGGTGCCGAACGCTGCCTATGCCGGACTGATCGCTGAATTACTGGCCGGCGATTTCCGCTACCGGCCCGAAGGCTTGCTGGATGCCACCCATCTGCGCTTTTTCACCCGTCTTTCCCTGCTCCGGCTGCTGGAAGAGTGTGGGTTACGGTCGGTCGCGCTGGACGCGACGCTCATGGATCTGGGCCATTCCGAGTTTGCCAACGACTGGGCCAGCGGCGGCTGGGCGGAAACCTGGTCGCCAGCAGTCATCCGTGCCTTGCTGGACCGACCCGAAGCGCTGATCTATCAATTCATCGTGACCGCAGTTCCAGCGACTGAAGCGGGAACAGCAGTCGATCAGGTTCCCGTTGAAGTAGTGGCAGCAGCCCAGGCGGCGCTGGCGACTCGGTTAATCAGTCCCGCACTGTCGATGGCCCTGGTGACTTACGCGCCGGACCTGGCGGTATTGACGACCGTGCTGGAGCGTCTGGGCCGGGCGTTACGTCATGCGCAACAGCGCGGGTTGCTGACCGGGGTGCAGTTGACGCTGGTGGATAATGGTCCGGGTCCCGGTTGGCGGGAATCATTGCAAAGTCTGCTGGCGGCGGCGCGCTTGCCAGCAACGGTCGAAGTGCTGAGTGGGCAGGGTAATGTCGGCTATGGGGCGGCGCACAATCTGGCCCTGCACCGGGGCGGCAGCGCGGTTCATCTGATTCTCAATCCCGATGTCTTGCTGGAAGAAGATGCATTGAGCGAGGGACTGGCGTTTCTGGCGGCGCACCCCGAAGCCGGACTAATCGCACCGGCGGCCTGGGATGGTCAGGGACGGCGACACTATCTGTGCAAGCGCTATCCGACTGTGCTGGATCTGGCGCTGCGTGGTTTTGCTCCGGCTTGGCTGCGACGCCGGCTGCAGACCCGGCTGGAGCGCTACGAGTTGCATGAACAGGCTGGCGACGCCGTGTTGTGGGATCCTCCCATCGCCAGCGGCTGTTTCATGCTGTGTCGGCGGGCGGCGCTGGAGCAGGTGGGAGGCTTTCGCCCGGATTATTTTCTCTATTTCGAGGATTTCGACCTGAGCCTGCGCCTGGCGGCGGTCACGCGGCTGGTTTATGCGCCGCAGGTGCGGATCGTTCATCTGGGCGGTCACGCGGCCCGCAAGGGCTGGCGGCATATCAGTTTATTTTTGCGAGCGGCGGCGCGGTTCTTCCACCGGCATGGATGGCGCTGGTGGTAGCTGGGGCATTTTTCCAAAACCGGACGGTGCTGGTGACCGGCGGAACCGGGTTCATCGGTCGCCGGCTGGTCGCAGCCTTGCTGGAGCAAGAGGCGCGGGTGCGGGTGTTGACTAGGGGATCAGGCGTCGAGCAGCGGTTTTTCCAGCCGCCGTCGGCGGTGGAAACTGCCGTCGGCGATCTGACCGACCCGGCCAGCCTGACGCCGGCTTGCGCAGGGGTGGAGACGGTGTTTCATATCGCCGGATTTGCCCACGCTGATGCCGACGACGCGCCGGATTTCGCCGCCCGGCATTGGGCGGTGAATGCGCAAGGAACCTTTGATCTGCTGGACGCCGCTCGGGTGGCGGGCGTGCAACGCTTCCTGTTTCTCAGCACGGTCAAGGCGGTGGGCGATCCCGGCCCGCGCTGTGTGGCCGAGGACTGGGATGCGCCGCCGGAAACACCTTACGGTCGGGCGAAGCGGGCTGCCGAGGAGCGGGTGCTGGCGGTCGGGCGCGAATCGGGAATGCAGACGGTCAATCTGCGTCCTGCGCTGGTCTACGGGCCGGGGATGAAAGCTAATTTGCTGCGGCTGATCGAAGCCGTGCGTTTGGGCTGGCTGCCGCCGCTCCCGGAGACCGGCAATCGGCGCTCGCTGGTGCATGTCGATGATGTGGTTCAGGCGCTACTTTTGGCCGCCGTTCATCCCGCTGCGGCGGGTCAGACCTATTTTGTGACCGATGGCCGACCGTATTCCGGGAGGGAGCTATATCGATTGATTCGCCTGGCGCTGGGTCGTCCCGTGCCGCGCTGGGCCGTTCCCGTGCCGGCGCTGTGGGGCGCGGCACATCTGGCGGATGGCGTCAGGGGGCTGATCGGTCGCCGCGACCGCAAGGCCCGAACCATGCTAGATAAGCTGCTGGGCTGGGCCTGTTATGATTCCCGGCGAATCGTCAATGAATTGGGTTATCGACCGGTCTGGGATCTGGAGTGCGCCTTGCCGGAATTAGTGGCGCGAACATGAGAGGGGTGGCGCGCAGCGCCGGGGTGGTTTGGTACGGCGATTCCACAACTCATCTAGGGGCGCTATAGCTTTGGGCAGCAAGAATCATGGCGTCATTCGCCAAACAGCCGTTCCAGCCGCCAGCCGGACGCATCACAACGCAGAACATTGCCCTGCTGCTCCTGCCAGTCGCCCAGCACCGCCCGCCGGGCGGGTTGCCCATCCAGCCGCCAGTCATGAATCGCTGGTCGATGCGTGTGGCCGTGAATCAGGCGATGAACGCCCTGAGCGCGCATGACCCGCTCCACTTCGGCCAAGTTGACATCGGTGATGTCAGCGGCTTTCTGCAGGCCGGCCTGACGACTGGTTTCCCGCAACTGACCGGCCAGCGCCCGCCGTTGCGCCAGCGGCAAGGCCAGAATCTGCGCCTGCCAGGCCGGATGGCGCACCTGGGCGCGAAACGCTTGATACTCCTCATCGTCGATGCACAGCGTGTCGCCGTGCAACAACAACGTCGGTTCACCGGCCAGGTCAATGATGACGCTTTCCGGCAGTAATTGGACGCCACTGGCCGCAGCGAACCGCTCACCGAGCAGAAAGTCGCGGTTGCCGTGCAGGAAATAGGCAGGGACGCCGGCATCGGTCAGCGTGCGCAGGGCGGCGGCGACTGTCCGCCCCGGTTCCGCATCGTCATCATCGCCGATCCACGCCTCGAACAAGTCGCCAAGAATGTACAGGGCCTCGGCCTGCCGGGCCGGTTGCGCCAAAAATTTCAGGAGCAAGTCGGTCAGCGCAGGCCGCGCCGGGTCCAGATGTAGATCGGAAATGAACAACACTGCCGGCGGGTTCATTGACCGGGAGCCACCTGTTCGCCGCTGATTTCCGCCTTGATAATCACTACATCTTCAACCGGCACATCCTGATGACCGCGCCGACTGGTGGTCGATACGCGAGCAATCGCTTCAACCACGTCCATGCCCTTCACGACCTTGCCGAAGACGCAGTAGCCCCAGCCCTGGCTGTTGGAGGCGCGGTAGTCGAGAAAGTCGTTGTCCTTGAGGTTGATGAAGAATTGCGAACTGGCCGAATGCGGATCAGAGGTGCGGGCCATGGCGATGCTGCCGGTCACATTTTTCAACCCATTCTCCGCTTCATTGCGGATCGGAGCGCGGGTCGGCTTCTGGCTCATGCCCGGCTCCATGCCGCCGCCCTGAATCATGAAATTGGGAATCACCCGGTGAAACAGGGTGCCATCGTAGAATCCGTCCTGGACATACTGGACGAAATTGGCGGCGGTGGCCGGGGCGTGCTCGTGATCGAGTTCGATGCCGATGACGCCCAATGAAGTGTGTAAATTGATCATGGAAGGAAGCTCACGGTTGGAGGAGGAAAGGTTAGTTTCTGACTGGGCGGGGGCACCGGCCAGAACGGTCCAGCAGGCCAGACCCAGCAGGGACGCGGCGAGCAGAGAAAAGAGGTTGCGCATGGAATCATTACCTTGGTGACGGAAACGCTGCATGATAGTCGGCGAATCGGCCCACTGCCAGATTTGGCGGCGTTCCATGCTTTCCGTTACCATGATTTCCCTATGACCACCCAAACCATGAAAACGCGCTTTGCGCCCAGTCCAACGGGCTATTTGCATCTCGGCAACGTCCGTACCGCCTTGTTTAATGCGCTGCTGGCCCGACATGGAAACGGGCGATTCGTGCTGCGTATTGAAGACACCGATCAGGAACGCAGCCGTCCCGAATATGTCGCGGCGCTGCTGGAGGATTTACGCTGGCTGGGGTTGGACTGGCAGGAGGGGCCGGAAATTGGTGGCCCCTGCGCCCCGTATGCCCAGTCAGAACGAGCGGCGATTTATGCGGAATACTACCAACGACTGGAAGCGGCAGAGCAGGTTTATCCCTGTTTCTGCACCCCGGCGGAACTGGCCTTGAGCCGGAAAGCGCAGCGGGCGGCGGGGCGTCCGCCGCGTTATGCGGGAACCTGCGCCCGGTTGAGCGCGGCTGAACGTCAAGCGCGGCTGGAGCGGGGACTGCAACCGACCCTGCGTTTCCGCACGCCGCCCGGAAAGCCGGTGGAATTTACTGATTTGGTTCGGGGTCCGCAGCGTTTCGCCAGCGACGATATCGGCGATTTCATCATTCGCCGGGCCGATGGAACCCCACAGTTCTTTTTCGCCAACGCCGTCGATGATGCGCTGATGGGTATGACCCAGGTGCTGCGCGGCGAGGATCATCTGACCAACACTCCCCGCCAGTTATTGCTGCTGGATGCGTTAGAGTTGCCGGCCCCGGAATACGGTCATCTGGCGCTGATTGTCGGGGCGGATGGCGGTCCCTTGTCCAAGCGGGAAGGCGATCTCAGCCTGCGCGAATTGCGGGCGGCGGGCTATTTGCCGGAGGCGCTGCTGAATTACCTGGCGCGGCTCGGCCATCATTATGCGCAGGATGGATGGATGGAGCTGGCAGAATTGGCGGCTGGGTTTGCCACGGAACATCTCGGTCGTGCTCCAGCCCGCTATGACGAGGCGCAATTGCTGCACGGGCAGGCGGAAGCGGTGCGCCATGCGGTGCCGGAACGGCTGTGGACGTGGATGGGCGCGGCGGTTCACCAATGGGTGTCGCCCGTTCAGCGAGAAGAATTTATCGCTACCGTCCGGCCTAACATCCGGTTTCCTGTTGACGCTGCATTCTGGGCGGAACGGTTGTTTAGCGCGGATTTAACCCTAAGCGAGGATAGCCAAGCCGTGATTCTCCAAGCCGGTCCGGAGTTTTTCATCCAAGCCTTGGCCGCGTATGCCGAACATGGCGCGGCTTATCAGCCGCTGGTTGAAGCGTTGAAACAGCGCACCGGCGTGAAGGGGAAGAACCTGTTCATGCCGTTGCGGGCGGCGCTGACCGGGGAAACCCACGGCCCGGAGCTGGCGCGGATTTTGGCATTACTGCCGCCGGAGGCCGTGCGGCAGCGGCTGGAAGCGGCGAGTTTGCACAGCTAAGAAGTGTTTTTGTACAGCTTCTTATGAAAACCGATCCCTCAATCTACGAATTTCTGGCGACGGGTGCCGAAGCCTTTCGAGTGCTGACCGGCGGCGTGACCCTGACCGGCACCTATCGCTTTACCTCGTTGACCCTCAAAGGCATCGAGCGACGGTTGGATGGTATCTACGAACCCGAAGGTCATGATGGACCGGTCTATGTGATCGAATTCCAGGGGCAAGCCTGGGCGAGCGCCCGGTACAACCTGCTGGCCAAAGTGGGGTTATACGGCGAGCTGCACCCGGAGCGCGACGTGCGAGGGGTGCTGATTTTTCTCCGAAAAGGTGACGATGCCGGTGCGCCGCCGGCTGCGGTTCCTTCACTGTTCACCGTCGCCTATCTGGATAGCCTGCTCCCCAAGTGGCTGGTGCGGGAACCGGACAACCCCTTTGTTGCAGTCTTTACGCCGCTTATTGTCAAATCGGATGAAGACCTGCGAGCCAACGCACCGAAGGCGTGGCAGGCGATCCAGTCGGCGCCCCTGGAGCCGGCGACCCGCGCCACTCTGGAGCGGATTCTGGAATTTTGGCTGTTTGAACGATTTCCCTTATTAACGACCGAGGAGCTGCGAGCCATGTTGAGCGTACTGACACCTCTTGAACAAACACGCGCTTATCAGGAGATTTTCGCCAAGGGCAAGATCGAGGGCAAGATCGAGGGCGAAATCGAGGGCGAAGCGAGGGGCGAAGCGAGGGGCGAAGCGAAAGGTAAAGCGAAGAGCCTGGAACTGCAACTGACCCGCCGGTTTGGCCGGTTGCCCCGGTGGGCGATCCAGCGCCTAGATACCGCAGCCATGGAACAATTAGATGCGTGGCTGGAGGGGATTTTCGATGCCCGGAGTCTGGAGGATTTACTCGGCCCCAAGCCGAAAAAAGGCACGAAAACACCGACGCACTGAGATACTTGGAGATTAACCTTGTCCGCTCTGCATGACCTGATCGCGCAAATCGTCGATCCGCGCTTGCGCGAGCGACTGGCTGCGGAATGGGCTAAGGCCGCGCAAGACCGGAAATTCGGGCTGGTATTTGAAAATCACTTGCCCGAGCTGTTGCCGCTGTACGGAGCGAAGCCGCGCCGGGGCGATTGGGTCTGCCGCAAGTCCGGCCCGTTGCAGGAGGTCTGGCAGGTGCGCGCCTTGCGCGAGGGTGTGGCGATGTGCATTAAACCGCAGGACGACGCTCATCCCACTGAACCAGACGCTAGCGCCCCGGTGAACTTTCCGGTCGATGCGCTGCTGGTGGTGCGCCAGTTTGGCGAACCCATTTTTCCGGCGCTGACGCCGGTGGACGCCGTGGCGAATGGCCCGCTGGACGCGCCCTGGCATACGCTGATCGAAGCGGACAATTACCACGCCCTGCAACTGCTGAACTATCTGTATGCCGGACAGGTGGACTGCATCTATATCGATCCCCCCTACAATACCGGGGCGCGGGACTGGAAATACAACAACGATTACGTGGACGGCAACGATGGCTGGCGGCACAGCAAGTGGCTGGCCTTCATGGAAAAGCGCCTGAAACTGGCTAAGCGGCTGCTCAAGCCCGATACCGGGGTGCTGATCGTCACAATTGACGAGCATGAAGTACATCACCTGGGGATGCTGCTGGAGGTTCTGTTCCCGGAGGCATACCGTCAACTGGTCACTATCGTTGTAAATCCAAAAGGTGTTACTCAAGGGCGCTTCTCACGTGTCGAGGAATACGCGATCTTTTGTTTTATGAAGGGTGCTTTTGTTAAGGGGCTGCAAGATGATTTGCTTACCCCGATTGAAGCTGGAAAAAGTACAAGCAGTAAGCCGCGATGGAAGGGATTATTGCGATCAGGCACTAATGCGAGGCGTATCGATAGGGACAAAATGTTTTTCCCGGTACTGATCGATAAGAACAGACACGCTATCGTCGGTGCTGGGGATTATTTGCCGTTACCAGATGTTCCTGATCTTGATGCAAAGATCGATGGTTATGAAGCTGCTTGGCCCGTTCGTTCAGATGGTTCATGGGGAAATTGGGGCGTTGGTACTGCCTCTTTTCGTGAACTTATTCAAAAAGGCTATGTATCCCTTGGCGGATATGATCAAAAAAGGAAAACTTGGGGCATTTCCTATCTAAGTCAGGACTTTCGCTCAATCTTCTCGATCAAGCGGGTTGATACACTGGAATACGCGGATTACGTAACTCATGACGTAAATACTCACTCCAGAGGTTGTTTTTAACTTGGTAGAGGGTTGTCTTCAT
>JAKLIY010000048.1 GCA_022709365.1 Pseudomonadota bacterium | reverse complement strand
CGCTCGTTGCTGTTATGCTCTTTCATGGGTCCGCTCCGTACTCTCAGTAGAGGATGGTTGACAACATCACCTAGTGTGCCCGCTTTGGACTCCTTGGGGGAGCGGGGCGGACCATCCCATTAGTCTCGGTGGTCTTGCCACTCGCCGCCGAGCGCGTGGTCGCGATACTTATCGGCCAGAGGCCGGTCGTTGGCCAGCGCCTCGATCAGGCGGACGAACTCGCGTTGCAGCGTCTGCCGGTGCGGGCCTTTGGCTTCGCGCTTCAGATCGCGCTTGAACTGACCCGACTGCTTAATCGTCCGCATCGAGCACGGCTTGCAGGTCGTCGAGCGTGACGGTTTCCAGGTCACCCCGACGCGTGGCCTTCATCGCCTCGAGGGTGTCGGTGTTCGGCGCCAGCGGCTCGAAGGGCAATGCCTTCTCGCGGGCGATGCGGGTCAGCAGGAGGCGGAACGCATCGGACACGGTCAGGCCCATCGCCGCCAGCACGACGGTCGCCTCTTCCTTGATGTGTTCGTCGATCCGGGCACGGACCACAGCATTCGCGGGCATGGGGTTTTCCTCCAGGTTTATGAGCCATATTGTAGCCCAAACTCGCTGCTGGCGCGTGCGGCTAGCCGAACCGTAGCAATTGAGTACGGGCGGGAATCAAAGACTCATGCCATTCCCCGGCCCCATTGCGCACGGTCAATTCTCCGCCGCCGATATGGAGTGCTTCGATCATGTCGATATTTGGTTGTCGCCGCATCGCTGGATGGTCGATGCAGCGTCGCTCGGTGGAACCCATCACGTGATACCAACCCTCGCACGACTCCAATCCGTCGAACCGGTACAAACAGCCGCCGAACAACAACAGGGGTCGCATCAAGCCCTCGCGGATGATGTCCAATAACCTCCGCAAGCCGTACTCCTGCAAGACGGCCTCGTAAGCCCGCGCCAGCCGGGCGGTCGGTTCGCAATCCACGGAACAGGGAAAATACTCCGGCAACAGCGTGGCATGAGGAGGGAACAGGTAGGCCGTCTTGTTGCCGCGCCAGTCTCGTACCCGGTCCGCCGGGTCGCTGCCGCGCAGGAACACCTCCAGCCAGGGCTTCCCACCTTGCACTTCGGCGTAAGCGGCGGCACAGCATTCCGGGTAACCGTAGAGTGCGGCCAGTTCGCGCGCCACCGTCGGGTCAGAAATACCTTCCAGTTCCTCGGCCCGGCGGGTGGCTGCCTCGTGGCCCACGAACAGCACCCGGTTGCAGTTTAGGGGCGCGTGGCCGTAAACGAGTCGGGTGAACGTGTCGTTCAGTTGGGTGTGGAAAACGGGTTCCAGCCAGAAGCCCGACCAGCGCCACGGCCATTGTTGACGTTGGCAGAAGTCGGCAAGAATCTCGCGACTGGCGGCGTCCGCCACCAGCCGCACCACCGGCTTGAAGCCGCTCGCGTAGGCGAGCAGTTCCAGGACGTTGGCCCATGCGATCCAACCCCGATCCAGCAGGTCCAGAATATCAGCCACCAGCCGAGTGGTCGCGGTTCTTGAAATCATATCGGTTAATAGCACGGGATGTTTTAAGACCGGCCTCTGAAGCTCATTCAGGCTGCGACCATGCCGACTGCGGCGAGGAACATCTCGATTGGCTGTGGGTCGCTCTTCGCCGCATCCTGCACGGGCTACGTTCGATTATTTCTCGTGATGCTTTGCTGGGCTATGGGGGCAACCACTCCCGGTCGATGGCGATCCACACCAACGGCATTTGTTTCCACCTAAGCCATGACGATGCTTTTTTGTAGGACTATGCGGACAACCACTTCCATAAGAGGATGACCCGCAATATTCGCATTTTTTCTCATCGCCTGAGTGTTCGTGTTTTTTAGTTGGACTGTGAGGACATCCTGAACCATATGAACTCGAATTGCAGTAACGACACTTACTCATAACCATTCTTCTTATTTCGGTTCTTCGACGGTTCTTGTGGAGCCAGCGAGGCCAATTACGGTCAGCACTCCTTCAACCGGAACTCCACCTCATACGTCATCATCTTGACGTTGGGCAGGGTCGAGATCGCATAAAGCGCTTCCTTTTCGATCTGGTGAGCGATGATGAGCGCCTCCACGCTCTGCCCGTTCTGGGCCAGGTGTTTCTTGACCCAACCGACGTACCGCAGCGTTTGGCCGATGGTTTGATCGCTGCTCTGGTTGCGCTTGAGTTCGATGACCAGGAACCGGGGTTGCGTCTTGTGAACCGCCAGAATGTCAATCCGCCCGACATCGGTCGGATACTGGTTCCCCGCTTCGGGATCGTCCGGTGTGCTGAAAACGACCCATTCCTGGGCCAGCGGCGTTCGCTCCCAGTTCTCCAGCAGGAATTCTTCGAGTTGGCGTTCGAGGGCGAAACGCCCGCCGCTCTCAACGAGTGGAGACGGTGTTGAAGTCGTTTCCGAGATCGGCGGTATCGGTTCGAGTATGGACCACCAGAACGTATCGAGCGTCCAGAAGTCCATTTCCAGGTCCGCCGCCAGTCGCGCGAGGAGATCGTTGATCTTGGCATATCGCTTGCCGATATCCGCGCCCCGCTCAAAATCGGGCCAGAGGCTAAGTTGGCGGAGCGCGGCTTCGGAGGTGTTGTTCCAGACGCCGTATTGGTCGGAATAGGCGACCGTCAGAATCGCGGTCGCGATGCCTTTGCCCAAGCCGGTTACCCGGTCCAGTGCTTTCGGAAACCGTTCCTGGAGCGGGCTATTCTCGTCCAAAAGTAGGGCAAGCGCCTGACGAAGCGTGTTCATATCCTCCGCCGCGCCGAGTCCCTTTCGATGAAGACCGCTCCAGTGATGGTTATTCTCAGAATACAAGAAGGAGGTGAACTCCTCCTTGGTCAAACTTGGGATGTGCTCGGATGAAAAGATCGGACGATACCGTGCCAAGACCTCATCCCGAAATCCAACGATTTCGTCATAAATCCGCTGTCCCGGCTTGAATCGAGCGGCGGTGCCGCGTAACTCACTGAGAGCTTTGCTGTATTGCTCTTTGTTAGCCATTCTGACCTCCAATAACTTGAGAGGTCTGATGTGTTTGTTTCCATTCGTCGATCAGGGTTGCTATCAACTCGCGGTATTTAGGTTGAATCTGATAGCTGTTCTTTCTCGCTCCACTTCCGCCGTCAGAGGCGAAGTCCATTATCTGCCTGAGATGCGGATTTGAACCCTTTGTTAGGAATTGTGACAAATTGCTCATATACGCTCCCGTTCGACCGATGTCAGAGCCAATGCCCCGCGCGAAGAGTTTCTGCTTCACTTCTTCTCTGTCAAACGCTCTGTTCTCTGACAGCAATATCTCAAGTAGGCTAACAAGCCTTGGGGTCAAGTCAGTCTGGCGGTCCAAGGTAGCCCGAAGTCTTCGTTCGAGTTCTGACAAATCAAAGTCGCCTTTCTCTAGGGAAAACTTGCTTCTCTTGCTTCTAAGGGATTGTGCTTCTCCGTCCGGCGTGGTTGCCGTTATCGCCGAGAACGAAAGGATATTTTTCAAATTAGCCAATTCCTCGTTCGACAAGTTTTCTCGGTCCTCATCTAACTGGAGACAGTCATAAAAAAGTTCCATGAATTCGGCGATTTTGTTGTAATACAAATCTTTCAAATCTTCCTTAAATTGGATATTTTTTCTGATCTCCTCAAATTTCATATCCGTTTTGAATTTTTCTAAGTCCTTGATATCTGCAAAGAAGCCGGCATCCAGTTCATCTTCATCCTTATTTTTTATCATGAATTCGTAGATTTCCTGGAAAGCCATCTGCAGGCACAAAGCAGCAAACAATATCCGTTGCTTATCTTTGGCTTTAACGCCATCTGCTTCGTTAAACATCCCTTTTTTGCTAGCAACGGTATTGAGAAGGATGAATGAATTAAACAGCCGCTTCATGCTTCTCGGGTTGCATCCAATTGAAGAATCTACGATTCCCCGATAGGTATCGATCTCTTCTTCAGAGCAGGCGATACTCATGTTCGATAGGAGATTTTGAATATAGGCGGAAATATTGTATTGGGCGATTGGAATCGCGAAAGGAAGCTGGATAATCTTGTCGAAGAAACTCCTGCCTTTGGAATGCCCAACACCAACACCAAATTTCTTTTCCAGACCTTGGGTGACAACCCCGTAGTCCACTGCTAAAACAAAAACGCAGTTGGGAACATCCATGAAGACTTTCAGTACTTCCAACAACTCGACCGCTTTTTCGGGAGCCAATCGGTCCAAGTCGTCAACAAACACCACGACCCGATTTTTCCCTGATGATTTGAGTTTCGCGCTAACCGCTTCCCGTATTTTATCCCGGAGTTCCTCCAGTGCCTTGGCTGAATCCTGCTTATCAGCCTCCAAGTTGTCTTTTAAATTCCCGGCGACGGTTCCTCCTGCAAACGTTTCGACACCCACCACGACAGCAGTTTTAGCAGCCGCTATCGCGCCCTTGGCGATGCTCTTCAGGAAATTTTGACTTTCTGACTCCGCCCCAATTTTTTCCAGGAAGTTGCTCAACAGGGAAATGGAAAGATAGGAGGCCATCTCAAACTGAGAATATTGCCAAGTATTGAACCAGACCGGCACAATCTTTTCGGTAATTGCCTGTTTAATCATATTCATCATGCTGGTCTTGCCAGAACCCCAATCGCCCTGAATGGCAATGGTCATGGGAGTTGAGCAGCCCAGAATAAATTCGGACAGGCTTTCAACATAAACCTTGACATCCATGACATCGTTTTCGAGGCGTTCTATGGGAGTATCGGTATAGCCTTGCATGATTGAATCCTTGTTTTTTGGGTTTGATATGTAGAGCAGTTCGTGAGTCAATTTGCTGCGATGACTTTCTGTGGAAGTCGTGCCGGTCAGTCAAAAACCAGCAAGCCGGCGTAGCGGGACTGAATTTCGCACACCGTGCGCCGCCCGCGCATCACCAAAGCATGATGTGGGCCAAACAGGCGCAGGCGATCCCCTTGCCTCACCAGGTGACCGAGTACGCCATCGAGGGTGGATTCCACGCGGGCCGGATCGTAGTGCAGCGTGTCGCGCTGATAACGAACCCCCCGCAGGCGGTAAATGCCCTCATACTCGGTGTAGAGGATGGCGTCATGCTGGGCCGCCAGCAGCTCGTCCGCCCAGACGCGGTCGTAACGCGCCAGCACCCGGTGGCTGTCCAGGGTCACCTGGGCGGCGGCGGCGCAGTGGAAAGAACAGGGGTAGAAGCTGAGCAGGCCGCTGTCGAAATACTGTGCCGCGATATTGGCGCCGTGACGGTAGGGCCAGCGCGGCCCGGTGTTGTCCAGCACGGGCAGGATGAAATCGTTCTGCTCCTGTTCGGCCACGGCGATGCTTGCGGCATAGAACGCCGAACAGCAGGCGGGAATGCCCAGCAGGGTGCCAAAGTCCACGTCGGCGTGCGCGTGCTCCGCCTCCATCGCCCGCAGCGCCGTGGTGGGATTGTCCGCCAGATAAACCATCAGCAAACCCGCCGGCGCCGCTTCCAACTCCAGTTCCAGTCCATGACGGCTGATCCAGCCTCCCTTGCCGGCATCCGGCTGGCACACGTACTTGCGGTGGTGCAGCGCCGCGTACAGGCCCAGGGCAGCCATGGCGCGGACGAAATCAGCGACCTCCTCCTCCGGCACCAGGGTCCGGGCGACCTTCAGCCCCTCGGCGGCGAGGAGAATCTCGCGGACCTTGTTCGTCGGGTGGCACGCCGCCAGTTGCTCAAACCGCCGCTTGCGCGCCAGACCGGGCATCGAGTATCGGTTCCAGCCGGGACCGGATGTGGTGAATCAGTTTCCGGTAGTCGGCGCAGTAGATGGTGGGATTGCGGTAACCGTTGCCGGCCCCGTAGCGGTGCGGCAGATAACCGCCGCCGCACACCCACACCAGCTCGCAGGACTGGCAAACCGGCGGCAGGGCGGTGATGCCGATCTGGCGCAGGCGCATCATCGGGTGCGCCAGCGCCGTATCGAAATCGTGGTCGAAAACGTTGAGACCGAGGTTCTCGGCGTTGGGACCCGACGCCTTGATGCAATCCACCATCTCGATGGCGCCGTCGGTGGCTACGGTCAGCAGCGAGACCGGCTCCAGCCCGAAGGACTCCACCGAACCCGCGCCGCCCAGCAGATGCTCAATAAGTTCCTCGAACTTGCGAATCGGCACCGCGCGGTGGCCGCCGTCGAACCAGTGATCGAACAGGCGGATCAACCAGTCCCCGTAGCGCGTATCCTCCGCCGTGACCTTGCCCGCCGGCAACTCGTCCCAACTGCCGTGCGGTTCGAGAAAATCGATGGACGGTGGCGCGAAGGCGGCCAGGTGCTCGAACACCGGCAGGGGATCCTCGGTGACATCGATCACCGCCAGAATCCCGCCGAACACCGTGCGGCCGCGCTCGGTAAGCAGGTGTTGCAGGCCGGCCAGCGTATCCTGATAGGAAGGACGGCCGTTGGAGTAAACCCGGTTCTTGTTATGGACGGGCTCGGGACCGTCGATGCTGACGCCGACCCCGATGCCCAATTCGGCGAACAGGTCCACCGTCTCGGCGGTCATCAGGGTGGCGTTGGTCTGGGTGCCGAACTGGACGGCGATCTCGGGTCCGAGCACCTCGCGGGCGCAGCTGACCGCGTAGCGGAAGAAGTCCAGCCGCCGCAGCAAGGGTTCGCCGCCGTGCAGGCTGAAGAACTGCTCGCGCACACCGTGCCGCAAGGAGTGCTCGCGCACCCGTGCCAGCATCTGCTCGTAGACCGCTTCGCTCATCTCCTTGGGCTTCTTGCGCCAGGAGGTGTTGCCGCAATTGTATTCGTAGCAGTAGTCGCACATCAGGTTGCAGCGACTGTGCACCTTGACCAGCAGGCTGCCCAGCGGGGTGATGGGTGCCGCGTTCGGTTCGCTCGCCGGGTCACGCATCGGCGGGAATCCTCCGCGCGCAGTCGCTACAGGCCGTTCCCGGCAATATGCCGAACGGCGAACCCGTTAACTCGGCGCGCAATTGCCAGAGAAACGCCGCGCGCTTGTCCAGCAGCGCGGAGTAATCCTCCTGATAGGACCCGATCACGGGACCGGCCATGTAGCAAGCCCGGACGCTGCCATCCGGCCAGAAGGCCAGGAAATCCGAATAGAATCCCACGCCGAGGCTGGGGTCCACCCAGTCGTCGAAGCTGCAATGCGCTCCCAGATGCGCGCCCGGCCGGGCCAGTCCGCTCGCGCCCGCCCGCCCGAGCGCCAGCATATCCTCGCGTTCCAGCGTGCGCCGCCGGAACACCTGCGGAAAGCGACGCTCCAGCTCGCGCCAGCGTTGCGCCACCGGCCGTGCGTTCCGCCCGAGCTGTTTGAGGTTCCAGCGGTTCATCGACCAGGCGATGCGCAGTTCGTAGGGCACGAACTGGCCGATGAACGCCAACTCTTCGGCAAGGACCCGGTAATCGTCCGCCAGCACCCAGAGCCCGTTGGTGGGGATGAAGATTTCCAAGACGCCATGCCCCGCCAGCAATTCGCGGATACACTCCAGCAAGCGGTCGGGATCGATGAAGGGTTCGCCGCCGGTCAACGTCACCACCCGCAGCAAACCTTGGGCGGCGGCGCGCTGCACGATCTCGCGGAACATCGCCGGGTCCATGTCCGCGCCCTGGTCGGGCTGACATTCGAGCCAGCAGTGGGCGCAGCGCTGCTGGCAGCGGGTGGTCAGGTAGAAAACACAACCCAGCGGCACCCGCGCCATGCAGCGACTGCGCGACGCGCCGGCAGGCAATGGGGCTATGTCAGGCAACGCTTCCATAACGCGATGCACTCCTCCAGGTTGGGGGGCAAGGCCACGCAGCGATCACGGTCGAGACCCGCCCGCCCCAGTTGGTGATAGTTGTGCCGGGGCAGCAGCAACCGCCGGTAACCGTGCAGCGCCAGCCAGCGACCCTTGGCCACCGCCTGCCCCACCGCCACGCAACGGAATCCACGCGCATGGCGCACCGCACCCGTCACGAACACGCCGTCTGGCCAGTTCGCATCCTGGCAGCGGGCCACCAGTTGAAACAGCAGGGCCAGCGAGAACGAATCGCCCATGACCCCGTGGGCCGCCGCCGGCCAGCCACAGGGTGCCGATCCGACATCAACGACCCACGTCTCGACCCGGGGACCGAGTATTCGCCGGGCGTAGAGGAAGGCGGCAAATGCCCCCTCGACCGCGTCGGGATCGGCAAACAAATCCACCATGGCATCGGCCAGGGGAGAATTCTCGCCCTGTCGCCGAGGGCGCAGGCGGAGTTCCAGCCAGCCGCCCTGTTCGATGCGCCGTAGCATCCCGCCACGCGCCAGAAGGACGGGGAACGCCCCGTCTTCTCGGCAGGCCATCCAAATTAGTGACCGGTAGTGGTTGAATTGTGTGTTCGGCCGGCGCTGCCCGAGGAGTGGGAACTGTGCCCAGCACCACATTGTGGGGCCTCAACCTGTTGGCGCAGTTTGGCGGCCACCCGTTCCAGGATTTCGTTCTTGCTCTTCTCCAGCGTCTCCAACGCCTCAACATCGATCTTCGGCTTCTCGCTCATCACAGCCTCTCTTTACACAGGGGGGATTGAAAGTTCGTAC
The DNA here is from genome assembly GCA_022709365.1 of Pseudomonadota bacterium. Lineage (GTDB taxonomy): Bacteria > Pseudomonadota > Gammaproteobacteria > Competibacterales > Competibacteraceae > UBA2383. The sequence goes on along the minus strand of JAKLIY010000048.1, from coordinate 15,436 downwards.
AGTTGCGCTATGTGCCATGTTGGAAGAATTTCCTCCCATTCTTTGTTACATACTCTAACTAATCACCGTCGTCATCGTCATCGTCGTCAGTCACCAGACTGTCATAGACGACAACTGGATCCCCACATTCTTCGATTACTAACCGTTGAATGCCTTGATCGGAATCATCCTCAATAGAAAGTTCTGGTACTTCGTCACCGATCACAATCGCCGGCATGTACAGTGAGTACTGGCGTTGCCCGGCAATAAGCTCATATGCCTCACCATCTTGGTCTACAACCTCGTCACCGAATGGTAAACCCCAGCTTACCAAGAAAAATATGAAAGTGGCATTTGGAATGTGAGTATCCGAAACGGAATTTTCTGCGGAAAGCCATAATCCCTTCCAGTTGTCCAAAAAGACCCAAATATAACGTGATTCATCCTTGTTCAATTGCTTGCACCACTTGTGCAATCTCTCTTGCAATTCACAGGCTTTATGATGCAAGGTAGCAATGGCCTTCGCCGCTGGCTCGCCGATATGTGTCGATAGAGCTTCGATGCTGACGAAAGCCTCGTGCCCTTCTTCTAATACCGATTCGGCATCGCCCAACGGCACGATTAGTGCCTTAAAAGGCACAGTTACACCATTAGCCACACAAGACAATGAGTCCTCTTTGAAATTTTCAAAAATCTGTTCAATTTCTTCAATATCATCACTCTCGCATAACCAATACTCGCCGGGGATTTGTGACTCAGCTGTACTAGGATGATCTCCCAAGCACGATTCAATGACCTCGTCGAAGTCATCGCCATCAATGATTCGATTTGCAGCTTCGGCTGGTAACTCACCTCCTCGCACCTGTGTCCATGTAGAAAAAGCTGCTGTAGCTTTAATTGTCATCTCGTCCTCGTCCTCGTCCTCTCCCTGCATGTTGATCTCGTATCTATTTCCTTCTTTGTCAAGAATGTATATATCTTCGTAATTAGGCTCGGTGAAGCCAAACTCAATCATTTCCCCATCGTAGTAGACATCGATGTAATCGTTTATTACACCATTGGGCAGGCCGATGCGGCGAAGGCTGAATTCGAGCTTGTCCTTATCAAAATTCTGAATTTCCTGCTGCTTCCAGTAGCCCTTGCCGGCCACATCCTTAATCAGGAAATAGTCTGCTTCAATCCGAGAAAACGGATTATCTATTTCGTCAGTCTCAGGAAGCTCTATCGCTTTAATCTGTTCGCCATCGACGTAAAGCTCACAGTAGCCATTAATAGGTCCAGACTCTGTGTCACTGCTGTCCAGCAAACCTTCTATTGTATCGCTGTCCACGCTTTCTTCAGTTAATCGGACGAAGTTCTCTTTACTCAGTGCGACGTAGTCCAGATCAGACCCGCGACCAGAGATGATTACCAGTGCCATATGATCCTCCAACTTTTCGTTGAAATTGAGTAGGCTTAAAGTTTAGCTTCGTTTTCCCCCGCGCTTGGGAGGGGGGGGACTCGAAGGGGCTCGATTACTGCCACTGACCGCGCCCACAGAGATACCCCCGTTCGGCCAACGCCCCCCAATCCGGCCAGCCATCGCTACCCCCGCACTCGACGGGTTACGCCCGATTTAAATCGAATTGGCTGGAATAGGCGGTAATGGAGCAGACGGAAACCATACCCTTCCACCACCATCCCTCCGCCGCAATGTCCTACCGTAGAGCCGTGTGCCTAACAATCTTTCAAGGATAGGACTCTATTTCGCACGCTACAAGCGATTTCCACCCCGCAACCGCCACAACCCGCACGACTTGTCCTAGCGCCGCGCCAATCCTGACGCCCATCGTTTCCGAGACCGCACCATGGGCGACTTCCAAGGCTGCATCGACCTCATGCTGGCTGAGGAAGGCGGCCTGGCCCTGGGTGTTTGCGACACCAGCACCCGCGTCGGCACCGAGATCGCGCCCCAACCCGTGCTACCGAGCAGCTTCAATCAACTGGGCAAGCCTTTGGTGGTGCAGCCGTTCAAACATGGAGGCAACCTTCCCCAAAGGCCAGGCGCAGCGCATCGATCAGATGCCGCTCTCTTGGCTCCATGGCGGCAAAATCCAGATGACGCCCGTTGCGCTCGTAGATGTCCAGCGCTTCGACGGGCGTTAATTCATCCGTGCCGTGGACTTGCCAAGCAAGCTGTTTAAGTTGCGGGTAGTCCGATAGACGAATGCGGGCGGGAATCCAGCCCTTTCGGTGGTCGTCACTGACGTCGGAGGCAGGGTTGGGCGGCGTGACGATGCCAAAATCCAGGCCCAACGCCGCCATGGCGTTGAGGTAAGCACCGATAGTCACCGCGGGTTCGCCGTGCTCGATCCGGTGCAACGTCACCCGCGACATGCCCGCCGCTTCGGCCGCTGCCGTCGCGCTAACGTGCAGGGCTTTGCGGTGCGCGCGAATCTGCTGACCCAGCGATTCGAGCTTTTGGGCTGCGGCATCAATGACAACAGGTGGTCGGGCAGGCATAGTGTTTCTCATTCTATTCATAATAGCTTTATTGTCAAGAATGAGAAACATATAGGGTTCGATATGACGCACGGCTATTCGGCCAGGGCGATCCGGGGTCTGGGCGACGCTCGGTGGGAGGTCCGGGATTTTGCCTCCGAACCCGGCCAAGACATGACCTGTCAGGTCGGCGTGTCTGCATGAGGCGCACTGGATCAAGCCGCCGGGGATGGCGCCGCCAACGTGTTCCGCGCCGCCGCGCGCACCACGACGTTGCCGTCTTCGGCGAGCAGGGGCTGAGCAACGCCAGCAGGCGGCCGAGCGAAGAAGCGGCGGCGGTGGATTGCACGGCGTCCTGTGTCAGCAGGCGCTCGTTTGCCGGGTTTTCATACCGCTTGTAGCCCGCTAAACCGTTGAAAAAGCGTCCTCACCCCCAACCCCTCTCCCGAGGGGAGAGGGGAGTTTTTAGACGGTCTCGTTGTCCCTGCTTGACCGCCCAGACCGCGGCTTCAACCCGCGAATCCATATTCAGCTTGCGCAATAGATGTTTGACATGCACCTTCACCGTCCCCTCGGTGATCTTCAACTGGCGGGCGATGAGCTTGTTGCTGCAACCGGACGCGATCAGCGCCAGAATCTCCCGCTCCCGCTCGGTGAGCCGGGCATCATCGGCGGGCCGGGGTTGACTCTCATGGCGCAGGGCATCGGCCACAATCGCCGCGACCCGCTCACCCAGGGCGATCCGCCCCTGGGCCGCGGTTTTCAGGCTGTGCAGTACGTCCTCCGGTTCCATGTCCTTGAGCAGATACCCATCGGCCCCGGCCCGTAATGCGGTCACCACATCCTCCTCACTGTCGGACACGGTCAGGATGATCACCCGACTGTCCAGATCAGCCGCTTTGAGCGCCTTGAGGGTCTCCAGGCCGCTGAGTCCACGCATGTTCAGATCGAGCAGAATCAAATCCGGGCGCAATTGCCGCGCCAGTTCCAATCCACGCTGACCATTGCCGGCCTCGCCGACCAGTCGCAACGAATCCTCCATCGTGATCAATTGCACGATTCCTTTGCGCATCAGAGGATGGTCGTCGATGACCAAAATGGTCTGCGCGTCCTCAAACATAGTGCACCTCGGCTAACGGGGTTGGGGCATTCCGATAGGCGGCAGGCTGGAAACTCAGCCGCACCCGCACCCCTTGGCCGGGTGCAGAATCCAGACTCAATACGCCGCCTAAATGATCGGTTCGTTCACGCATGATGCTCAGACCAAAATGATGATCCCGTTCGGATTGAGCCGGCAGGCCGACGCCGTCATCTTCGACTTCGATCTGCGCCTCGCCGCCCGCCAGACCGCGCAGCCGCACGGCAATCTGGCTGGCGTGCGCATGTTTCACGGCATTATTCAAGGCTTCCCGAATGATTTGCAGGACATGAATCTGTTCGTTGGGACTCAGCGCGCAGGTCCAGCCGACGTGATCCAGTTCAATCGTCAGACCGCTGCGCTGGCTGAATTCCCGAACCGTCTCGCCCAGACTCTCTTCCAGGCGGGCATGCCCCATTTTCAGCCGGAACGTTGTAATCAACTCGCGGAGTTGCCGGTACGCGCTGTTGAGACCTTCCCGCAGTTCGGCAACGATGGCGCGGACTTCCGGCAGGCTGTCGAGACGGTTTGTCGCCAGGTCCAGGCGACTGACCTGAATTTTCAGATAGGACAGCGATTGCGCCAAAGAGTCATGCAATTCCCGGGCAATGGCGTTGCGTTCCTCCAGCAACGCCAGCCGGCGACGGTGTTCGGACTGCTCGCCGGCCCGCAGCGCAGCGGCAATATTGCGCGCCACCGCTTCCAGCAGCGGCAGTTGCCAGCCGGCCGCCGAGTCCAGACCGGGGTTGCGGACGATCAATATCCCAAACCGCTGTTCCTGATCCTTGATCGGGATGGAAAAAATCTCCCGGTCGGTATCGAGCGGATGGGTCGCGCCATCGCCCAGACAAGATCCGCAGTTCGGGCGTCGGCAAAAAGGTGGCAAGGCGGCCAATGATCGGGGATGCGCCGAGAACATCTCGGTCGCCTGGTGCGTCGCTGGATGGATCAGACACAAGTGAACGGAACCCATGCCGGTCAACCGTTCAATATCCGCCAGCAGGGCTTGGTACGTCGCGGCATCGGGGATCGCCTCGCCCAGACGGCGGGCGATGTTATACAGCAATTCCAACGACCGGTTGCTGACCCGCAGCGCCTGAGTCTGTTGCTCGACCCGCGCCTCCAGGTCCGCGTACATGGCTGACAAATCCGCCGCCATCAGATTAAAGGCGTGGCCCAGCACCCCCAGTTCGTCATTGCCCACATGGCTGACCCGCACCGACAGATCACCGCCGCGCGCCTTGCGGGCCAGTTCCACCAGATCGCGCAGTGGCGCGACGACCCCGCTGTGGAGTTGGTGCATGGCGGCGAAAATCAGCACCAGGGTCATGAACAGCGCGACGCCCTGCACCAGCCGCAGCAGCAGGATTTTCGCCTCGCTATCCTCCTCCAGCAATTTGACGAACGCATCGAGCTGGGCGACGAAATCATCCACCTGACCGAGATAAACGGTAGGCAGCGTCCGGTCCGTCGCCGAGGTTTGCAGAATGGGCCGCAGATTCTCACGCCAGAATGACTCGATGGCGGTGAGCGTTCGATTGCGGGGATTATCCTCGGCGGCAGAAATCGCGCCGGTTCGCCACAGGTGCGCCAGCCGGCGCTCGAATTCGCTGATCTCGCGGGCGACTTCTCCGGCATGATCAGTGTCCGTCTCGGCGAAATGTTGCAGGCGGGTGGCGATGCGATAGGACTGCATACGCAGCGAACCGGCCAGGTTGATGGCGGCGGCGTCGCCTTTGCTGGACTCGGCGATGAACACCGAACTGATCATGCTCAGCAGCGCCAGCAGCACGATGCCGCCCATGGTCAGGCCGCTGCGAAAAATGATGGAGTCGTTGTTATTCACGGGCCGGCTCTCTCCGACACAGTTGGAGCCAGCAGTCTACTGTAATTCTGTCCTGGTCGTCGCCGGGGCAGCAGGCAGCAGGGGAGAAGACCATCGCGCCCAGAACCGAGGTGTCGAGATAGATCACAGCAGATCCCGCTCACGTAGATCAGCAACGGTTGCCCCCGGCGCGGGTGGGCCGGATTCCACTGGCCTCCGCGTATACTTGATGCTGGTAACGCCCTTCACGATCTTCAAGGAAACCTGCTATGCAACCCATCCGCCAAGTGATACACAACGCCCCCGAATACATACCCATTCCCACCGATCTGCGTCATAAGACCATTGAACTGATTATCTGGCCGTTGGGCGACGACGAACCGGATACGAGTTTGCGACCGCCTCGCTATCGGAGGGCCAAGGTGGACAAGATTGACCTGCCCTCACGGGAAGAGCGCAATGCGCGTTGAACCGTTTGTCGATACCAACATCTGGGTTTATGCGCATCTCGATGACGCCAGTGATCCACGTTGCGAACGCGCTTGGGAGCTGGTCAATGGTTTGATTCGGCCTGTTATCAGCCCGCAGGTCATCGCCGAGTATTACAACGTGATGCTGCGCAACCGCCGCGATGATGTCTGGATTCAAGGCAATCTTGAAGACATGCTGGAGCATTGCATATTGCAACCGCTAGGGCGGGTTGTCGTCTCGCGGGCCATAGCGATTCGTGCCCGCTATGGGTTTTCCTACTGGGATTGCCAGATCGCCGCCGCCGCCCTCGAAGCCGGTTGCGACACGCTTTTTACCGAGGACTTGCAACCCGGCCAACTCATTGACGGCGCGCTGACCGTGGCAAACCCTTTGGGAACTTAACCGGGCGGGCGTCTACTCACCGGATCAATCCCCTTTCCACATCCCGGTAAGCATTCAGAGCAGCGATTTTGACCGGTTCAGCGACCAGGGGAAACGCGCCGAGAATGTGGGCGAACTCGGCCTCGGTCAGATCTATAGAGGTGCACAATCAGTCCATCCAGTTCAGCGCGCAGGCGGGCGCGTTCGATGGGATCGGCGATGCCATATTGCCCCCCTCTCCCCCCCGTGGGAGAGGGGCCGTGGGAGAGGGGCTTCAGGCCAACTTCTTTCGCCAAATCGTCAAATTCAGGCGTGGTGCAGGTCAGGCGGGCGGTGCGGGTGACGATAGGTAAAAATGCGGTATTATCAGTAGAAAGACGAGGCATCGGAAGTTGATAAATATAGAACATGTCGCTCATATCGGTAAAAAGATGCAACGAGGAACCACGGCTCTTGGAATGCTGATTTATCAATCTTTTGGGGAGCCTCATTCGAGCATTTCATCTATTTGCCGATATGAGCGGAACATGTTCAGATTCTGGGAGACTTTACTCCGAATGTTGCTGTCTACTACAAAACTATTCATCAATGCGCAAATAAACATGGTAGGGCGGCGTCCGTTTTTCACTGGCCCAACTCTCGTCGATGATGGCCACCAGTTCCTGGGAAATATCGAGGCACCAGCGATCCCGCCAGCGGTCCTCAAACCAGTTCGCCAGCTTTGCGCAAGCATCGCCGTCTAGCACATCGACATTCAGTTCACCCTGATGGGCCAGACCGGCCAGGGTGAGATTGCTGCTGCCCAGATAACCGATCACCGGGTTAACCGGGTCTTGCCGGTACAGCAAATACAGCTTGGCGTGCAGCAGGTGGCGCAGATAGACCTTCACCACGAGCTGGTTAGCGCGAAGCTGGGCCGAGAGTTGGCGGAGCGCGCTTTCGTCCGGGTTGGTCGGCGCGCCGTAAGTCAGTTGCTCCCGGAACTCCTCGGCCATGCGCCGCTTTTCGCGAATGGCGGTCTGGTTATCGAGGGCGTCGTCGTCACCGCCAGCCTGCAGGACCCGGCGTAATTCCTCGCCGGGCGTCATGTGCATCCCAATCAGCAAGCGGCAGGCATGGCCGGTTCCTCCGGGCCACCGATCCACGTCATCACTCAAGGAACGCCAGCCCCGCAGATTGAAATAGCCGACGCAGAAATCGGCTCGCTCAGCGACCGCCAAGGTATCGCGCAAGGCAGGGAGGAGAGAAGCTTCGATATTGTCGAAAATGCGGGGCATAGGGTTTACAGCCGCTTAGGTGCTTTTTTGGCTTATTGTAGAAAAGAAAATCAGTGCAACCAAGCAGTTAATTTCTTGATAGTCTCTAGGAAAGCAGCGTGACGACGGCATTCCGGTTCAGTTTTCCAGCGCCGGTCAGCGGCAATTCGGCGACCGGCCGGATTTGCTTAGGAACCTTGTAATCGGCCAAATGGTCCCGGCAAAAGGCTTTGAGTTCCTCCTCGGCAGCACTCCTGTCGGCGTGAAATACCACCAGCGCGACCGGCGCCTGTCCCCATTTCGGATCGGGAATGCCGGCGCAAATTGCGCCAGCGACGGCGGGATGTTTCATCAAAGCTTGTTCGATCTCCTCCGGAGAAACGTTCTCTCCGCCAGAGATGAACATGTTGTCGGCCCGTCCTTTGATGAATATCAGGCCGCCCTGATCCTGCACCGCCAAGTCGCCGGTATATACCCAACCGTCCTGATCGATGATTTTCCCGGTCCGCACCGGATCATCGAGATAGCCATCAAAGTTATGCGGGCTGCGCAGACACAGTACGCCCATTTCGCTGGATTCCACTTCGCGCCCGGATTCCTGATCAACAATTTTGGCATCACAATGAAACATGGACGTGCCGATACTCGCCGAATTGGCAAGCAACTCGTCCAGAGAATCGGAGCGGGGGATATAGGCAAAATTGGAGGGGCCAGCCTCGGTCATCCCGTAGGTCTGACTGATGGGCACGCCCTTATCCAGGAAGGTTTGCATCACAGCTTTTGAACACGGCGCGGCGGCGGTAGTGATCGCCTTCAAGCAGGAAAAATCGGTGTCCCCAAATTTGGGATGGGCGATCAGGAATTGCAGCATGGCTTCCACCGCGCCAAAATTCTCGACGCGCCCTTCATGGATCAGTTCCAGTATCAAGCCGGGATTGAATTCGCGCAGCAGGACGCTGGTGATGCCCGCATGAAACAGCGGCGTAAAGGTGTTCCAGCCGCCGATGTGAAAGAACGGGAACGTGATGAGGACCTTTTGGTAAGACCCGGCGAGGCCAGTCGCGAGGATGTCAAACGAATTCCAGATCATCTGCCGATAAGACACGATGCAAATTTTCGGCGTCGCTGTCGTTCCCCCCGTATGGACGTACAGGCAACGATCCTTCATCGCCAGCGGAATGTTCACCTCACGGGGATCGGTTTTCAGGATGACGTTTTCGAAAAAGTGGCGGTCATCATCGATGTTGATCACCGCTTGAACCGAGGCGGGAATCGACAAAGTCGAGACCAGCTCAGCCAATGCATGTTCGTGAACCAGGACACGCGGCTGGAGACGCGCCATCAGGTCATCCAGTTCCGGTTTTTTCAACCGCTGGCTCAGCGGGGCTAAAATAATCCCCAATTTTCCGCAGGCTAGATAAAGGTCAATAGATTCAATTCGGTTGCGGCAAATCAGCGTGAGGACATCGCCTTTGCGCAGGCCCAGCACATCGGCCAGATAGGTCCCGACCCGGCCAGCCCGGTCGTTCATGTCCTGAAAGGTGTAGGCCTTTTGGGTGAATGAGTCATACAGGGCGGTCCGCTGGGGCGTCAGGGCCGCGCGGCGTCCCGCCCAGTCGCCCACCCAGTTCATGGGCAGATCGTCGTAATTTTGAATGCATCCCATGGGAATCTCCTTCGGTCTTTTTTGATGGAAAATCAAACTTTTCCAGAGAGTGGAACCCGTAGCGAAAGCACAAAATGCTTATTATCTTCGCTCACGGTTGATGATAATCGGGATAGCGGCGTCGGAACTCCGCCAGGCTGGCCTCCGCTTCTGCCGTCCGACCTTGCTGGCGCAATTCAGCAATTTCCGCCAACCATTCGGTCGGCGAACGCTCCGCCTTGAGCTGCCGAACCGTCGTTTCCTTCTCCACGGCGGCTGGCGCTTCCTGGAGCAGGTCCGCTTTCCGCCGTTCCATCGGCATTAATGTGGACGGTTCCGGGGCGGGAGACGCCGGCGGAACCGCAGGCAGGGCGCGATCCGCCGCTTTGAATTCCAGCCGGCCAGCCGGCGCTGCATCGGCTTCAGCAGCCGGTTTCGCTGAAGACTGAACCTTCATGTCCATCGAGGGTTCCCGCTCGCCGGCCTGGCGAGTCAGTTGCACGAGGCCCACCGCCATGATGAGTGTCGCCGCTAAAGCTACCGGCACCGCCCAAAACCGGAATGAGCGGAAGCGCGGAATTGTCGGCGCTGGATGTGGCGCGACCGCCGCCCGGGCCGCCGTTAGAATACGATCATCCAGCCAAGGGGGCGGCTCGACTTTGGGGATCGCCTGATATAGAGCAGACAGTTCCTGATCTTGCCATTCTTGATCACGCGGATCGTTCATGACGCCCCTCCCAGACTGCGACGCAGACGAGCTAACGCATAACGCAAACGGCTCTTGACCGTTTCCCGGCCCGTTCCGGTCGTTTGCGCAATTTCTTCCAGCGACAGCCCCGCTTCTTCCTTGAGCAAGACCGCCTCGCGTTGCGCTTCCGGCAGTTCCGCCAGCAGTTCCAATAAGCGTTCCGCCTGACGGCGACGATCCTCGCGGTTTTCCGGCTGCTCCTCGACCGGCGCCGGAACTTCGGCCCATTCCGGGCAATCGCTGGCATAGGAAACCGGCAAGTTCCGCTGGCTGGCGCGGTAATAGTCCACCAGGCGGTTATGGGCGATCCGATAAAGCCAGGTCGCAAATCGAGCCTGCGGGACGTAACCGGCGCGGGCGGTGATCAGTTTCAGCCACACATCCTGAAACAACTCTTCGGCGACCGCCGGCTGGCCGCACTGGCGGAGAAAATAGCGGTACAACGGCCCCTTATGACGGGCGTACAGCCGTGCAAAAGCCCCGGCATCGCCATCCCGGTAGCGCAGCATGAGTGTTTCGTCGGCATCGTCGATCTGCATGGCAACCAAGGTACAAGGTTCAAGGCCCAAGGTTCAAGCACATCGCCTTGAAGCTCGATCTCGGCCCTCACCCCCAGCCCCTCTCCCGCGAACGGACAAGGGGATTGGATGGTTACCGAATCGCCTGACCGGCCTCCGCGCCTTTCCCCGGATCGAGCGACCGCGCCAGTCCCACCAGCGTCAGGAATTCGCCCCGGTAACCATAAGGATCAGCGCCACGCGCATCGCGGGCCAGGGTCAGTACCTCGTCATAACTGAACGAGCCGGTATAGCGCCCGCCGCGCAATAATTGCCCGAAGCCGGCGACCGCCGCCGCAAAGCGGAACCGTTCACTGGCTGCTGACCCCTCCTGAATCACTTGATCCTGGCGAATCGGCCATTCCAGTAATTGACTCACGTCGGCGTCCGGTTGCTTGTAGCGCAACCGCAGGAAGGCGATTTCGTCACCGCGCGATTCAGCATTTTCGGCAGGTTTGCCGTAGCGCAGCGGTTCGGTCAGACTGCCGCCGCTGCCCTTCAGCGCGATTTCGTACAGGGCCGTCACTGTATGCCCCGCGCCAATGTCGCCGGCGTCCACCGCGTCATTGCTGAAATCATCGCGGCGCAACACCCGATTTTCGTAGCCAATCAGCCGATATTCCTCGACCAGCGCCGGGTTGAATTCGATCTGGATTTTCACATCTTTGGCGATAGTCAGCAGTGTGGCGCTCATCTGCTCGACTAGCGTCTTGTTGGCCTCCTGCAAGGTGTCGATATAGGCGTAATTGCCATTGCCGGCGTCCGCCAGTTGCTCCATCAGCCGGTCGTTGTAGTTGCCGGTCCCGAAACCGAGCGTGGTCAGGGCGACGCCGCTTTTGCGCTGGTTCTCGACCAGATTTTTCAGCGCCTCGAAGTTCACCGTCCCGACGTTGAAATCGCCGTCGGTGGCCAGAATCACCCGGTTGACGCCGTCTTTCACAAAACCGTCGCGGGCCAGGTTGTAGGCCAGCTGAATGCCGGCACCGCCGTTGGTGGAGCCGCCCGCGCTCAACCGATCCAGCGCGACTTCAATCTTCGCTTTCTGACTACCCGGGGTCGGTTCCAGCACCATCCCCGCTGCGCCGGCGTAGACCGCGATGGCGACTTTGTCTTCGGGCCGCAACTGGCGAACCAGGAGCTTCAATGCTGGCTTGAGCAGGCCGATCTTGTCCGGCGATTCCATAGAGCCGGACACGTCAATCAGAAACACCAGATTGGCCGGCGGCAACCGGGTTTTCGGCACATCGTAGCCCTTGACGCCGATGGCCAGCAGCCGGGTTCTCGGGTTCCACGGCGTCGGGGCCAGTTCGGTGCTGACCCGGAACGGCGGCTGGCGACTGTCGGGCAAGGGGTAGTCATAGTCGAAATAGTTGAGCATTTCCTCGACTCGCACGGCATCGCGCGGCGGCAACCGGCCTTCGTTGAGGAAACGGCGGACGTTGGCGTAGGACCCGGTGTCCACGTCGATGCTGAAGGTTGAAACGGGCTGTTCGACGGCGCGCTTGACCGGGTTGTCGTCCTGATGGGCGTACTGCTCGCGGTCGGTGGGTTCACCGGGCGCACGCAAGGCGTCCAGTTCCTGGCTTTGCGCGACCCTCCCGCCTGTTGCAACAGCGTTGCTCAGTCTGGCGACATCGGCGCGCCCCTCGGCAGGCGGTGACGCGGGTAAAGATGGCGGAGGTGCAACTTCGGACCGGGATTTCGCAGCGTCGGTGGGCGGAATCACTGCCACCGGAGCCGTCGTGGACGAGGTTTCTGCTTGCCGTTGAGGGGGCGCATCGGCGTTAGGGGAACAGCCGGCCAGCAGTGCAGCGGCCAGCAACAGACAGAAGGACAGTATGCGGTTCATGACGCTCTCCAGAGTGATTGAGGATGCAAGGCTATAAACGTCACGAGTGGAGAAAGAGGGTTAAAACGGGTTGATCACACTACCAGCCGCTTTGCCTAACGTTCACCGTTTTGATTGAAATCCTTGCGCTTATGTCGGCAAACGGATGAAGCCCGCAGCAGTGGGTGAAGCCGGATTCGTTGATTTCTGGCACAATCCCGGGCGCATTTGATCCTGACTATCGTTATCCGATGTAGAGCGCATAATCACCTCATGACTCCAACCCTCGAACTGGCGATGGACCTGATCTGCCGTCCCTCCATCACCCCCGAAGACGCCGGCTGTCAGGACGTACTGATCGCCCGACTGATCGCGCTCGGCTTTCGCGTAGAGCGCTGGCGTTTTGGTGACGTAGATAACTGTTGGGCGCGTTACGGCGATGCCGAACCTCTGTTCGCCTTCGCCGGCCACACCGATGTCGTACCGCCCGGCCCGCTCGATCAATGGCAATCCCCGCCGTTTGCTCCGGAAATCCGCGCCGGCTGCCTCTACGGGCGCGGGGCGGCGGATATGAAAGGCAGTCTGGCGGCGATGATCACCGCCGTCGAACACTTCCTGGCGGAACACCCGCAACCACGCGGATCCATCGCTTTCCTGATCACCAGCGACGAAGAAGGCGCAGCCGTCGATGGCACGGTCAAGGTCGTGGACTGGCTGGAGCGGCGCGGCGAAAAAATCCGCTGGTGCCTGGTTGGCGAACCGTCCTGCACTGCGCACCTCGGCGACACGCTCAAAAATGGCCGGCGCGGTTCGCTGAATGGCCGGCTGGTTCTGCACGGGACGCAGGGCCATGTCGCCTACCCGCATCTGGCCCAGAATCCCCTTCACGCCATCGGCGCGATCTTGACCGTACTGACCGATGAAGTCTGGGACCAGGGTTATGAAACCTTCCCGCCCACCTCTTTCCAGATTTCCAACCTGCATTCCGGGACGGGCGCGGTCAATATCATTCCCGGCGATCTGGAGATGCTGTTCAATTTCCGCTTCTCGCCCGCCGTCACGGTGGAACAGCTTCAGGAACGCACCCGATTGATCGTCGAAACCGGCCTGTTGAATGAAGAGATCAAGACCGGGCAGGTGTTCCAGTACCACCTGATATGGAGTCTGTCGGGGATGCCGTTCTTCACCCCGCCCGGCGAACTGGTGGCGGCGGCGATAGACGCCATTCACGCGGAGACCGGATTGCAACCCGAACTGTCCACCAGTGGCGGCACTTCCGATGGCCGTTTCATCGCCCCGACCGGCGCCCAGGTCATTGAACTGGGTCCGCTCAACGCCACCATTCACAAAATCAATGAGCGCGTGGCGGTAGACGATCTGGAGCGGCTCAGCCGGATTTACCAGGACCTTCTGATCCGGTTGCTGGCCTGATCGCATCGCCCCCTACTCCGTCCCGCTTTCGCCAGCGGAAAACGAGAGAACGCTATTGGAACTGACCCTGGATTTCACCACGATGCTGCTGGGGATTGTCGCCCTGTTAGCCGGCTTCATCGACGCGATTGCGGGCGGCGGCGGGATGCTGGTCATGCCGGCCCTGCTCGGCATCGGGATGCCGCCGCATCTTGTAATCGGCACCAACAAGCTGGTTGGCACCTTCGGCACCTTCAGCGCCTCCCTGACCTTCATCCGCAAGGGACTGTTTCAACCGGCATTGTGGTGGGCGATGAGTTTCGGCACCTTCGTCGGCGCTGGCGTTGGGGCTATGCTGATTTACCTGATGAGCGCCGGAGTGTTGAAGAAGCTGCTGCCGCTGGCGATTCTACTGGCGGCAGCGTATCTGATCTGGCCACGCCGCGCCTCACCGTCCATGGCTCACCCGGAATCCGCTATTCCCCATCCCATTCGACGCAACGTCAAGTTGCTCACTGGTGGGATCATCGGCTTCTACGACGGTTTTATCGGCCCCGGCACCGGCGCGTTCTGGATGGCGGCGGCGATGAAGTTGTTCCATCTGGACCTGGTCGCCGCTGCCGGCGTGGCCCGGTTCATGAATTTCATCAGCAACCTCACCGCCCTGCTCACCTTCATGATCCTCGGCAACATCGATTACGCCATTGGCCTGAGCATGGGCGCCTTGTTGATGATCGGGGCGTTCATCGGCGCTCACAGCGCCATTCGCTACGGTGCGCCCTTCATCCGCCCGGTGTTCCTGCTGGTCGTGGTGGCGATGGCGGGACGGTTGCTGATCGCCGGCTGAGTCAGAGGAAATTTCGCAGAATGGTCTGGGTCTCCGCCGCTGAAATCCGTGGCCCCAGGCTAGTGACCAGCTTGGCTGACGCCGCTGAAGCCAAATCCCCGGCGCGCCGGTGTTCCCAACCCTGACCCCGGCCATAGAGCGAGCGGTCTTCAGGTAATCGACTGTGCTGTTCAGGTCCGCAGCGCCCGCCATCCCCTGGCCTCGTCTTCGTTGGCGAAGAGCAGATCGACGCCGCAGGACCTGCGCGAGCAGTGGCGGCGGCGATTGTTGAAGAATCCGTTGCGGTCTCCAGTGCCGAACTGCTGGAACCTTGGGTCCGCCAGGCCCTCGCGGCGGCCGGTGAGAACGGGCAAACGGTGGTCCTGAGCCTAGATCAAACCGACTGAGGGGATCGCTTTGCCGTGTTGATGGTCAGCCTGGGGTTCGGTGATCGGGCGTTACCCTTGACGTGGACCGTGGAAGCCGGTCCGGCGAATCTGGGGTTTGAACCCAACTACGATGTTCAAGTTCATTCTGCTGCCCAAGGAAGACAAGTTAGAAGATACTTGAACAGATCAAACAGGCTTTTTTTGAGGGTGATGAGGTTGAGTATGCTCGTCAGCATTACTAGTGCGCATTCTGTCATAAAGTGGGGTGATGGCGCTACAACTAACTGCATACTGATCAAAAATTGAAACTAGCCTGTTGAAAATTTGGTGCAGCATCAGATTGACATTATCGCCGCGATTGATCTGTTAAAAACAGGCCCTTAGAAGTTGTCTAAAAACTAAGACATTGAATTTAAATAACTTTTTTTGTAAAATATGGGTAAAAGTAGGGTATGAATTGAAAAATCATTTTAAGCGTAAAAATCTAATGCGAGGTGATCGA